>NZ_SLVD01000002.1:0-705342 GCF_004345345.1 Rathayibacter sp. PhB179
AACAAGGCCCTCAACCAGCTGAAATCCCTCGGCTACGACGTCCAACTCACACCACGAGCCGCGGCCTGAGGTCACCATGTTTTCCTAGGAGACCCACCATCACCCGCACTCCCGGCGACAGCGGATCTCGATACGCCCGCTCCGCGGGCTACTCGATCAGCATGAGGGGCCGCTCCGCGGGCTACTCGATCAGCATGAGGGGGCCGCTCCGCGGGCGCCTCGATCAACAGGGGCGGCCCGCAACGCGGGCTGCTCGACTAACTTGGGTGGCGCGCAGCGCGGGCTGCTCGATCGGCAGGTGCTCTCGGGCCGGCGGCTCAGCCGCCCATCTCGGGCTCGGCGTAGGAGGCGAGGGTCGAGCCGGCGGCGGCGCAGCCGACCCCGAGGTCGGACTGCAGGGTGCTCCACTCCGGTGAGGACGGGTCGTACGTCCATCGGCCGGCGGCCGCCTGGGCGTCCTGCAGGTAGGTCCGGATGCCGGAGGACGCGGCGGAGACGCCGGTCTCGTCCGGCTCCGGGTTCTGCATCCGCACCGTCTGGAGCTGGAAGGCCTGCCGCTCGAGGAACACCTGGTACGCCTCGTCCGAGACGTCGCCGCGGTCGTGGAACCACTGCATGGTCCAGCCGATGCTGAGCAGCGAGCTGTAGCGGCCGCAGACGTAGGACACGCTGGTGTCCTGCTCGCCCGGGACGGTGCCGCGGGCCGTCGGCTCGACCGTCACCGTGACGGTCGGCGCCGGGGTCTGCGCCTCAGCGCCGCCCCCGCTCGTGCAGCCCGCCAGCGCGACGGCAGCGACGGCCAGGCCGAGAGCGGTCGCCACGAGTCGAGACGCGATCGGTCGTCGGATGTGCAGTGTGTCCCCCATGCGCCGACCCTACCGGGCGACCGGCGCCGCAGGTCGTCAGCGCCGCAGGTCGTCAGCGCACCGGCGCGAGCGGCGTGACTGCCGGCCCCTCCAGCACCGACCCGTCGGCCGCGAAGCGCGAGCCGTGCAGGGGGCAGTCCCAGCTGCGCTCGGCGTCGTTCCAGGTGACGACGCCGCCCAGGTGCGGGCAGACCGCCGAGACCGCGCAGCGGCGGCCCTCGACCGTCGAGACGGCCACGGGCTGCAGGCCGTCGCGGGCGAGCGCGCCGTGCCCCTCCTCCGGCACCACATCCACCGAGCGCGGCGCGCGCAGGGCCGACCAGTAGCCGCGGGCGTACCAGGCGCCGACCGCGGCGAGCGCTCCGGCCCCCTCCGCCATCACCCGGGGCAGCGTCGGGCGGCGGTGCAGGACCTTCGCCCACGGCGGCGTCTCGCCCCTCGAGTCGCCGACGAGCGTCAGCGCCGCCTGCACCGCGTTGGTCATCCCCCACTTGTCGTAGCCGGAGGAGAAGAAGATCCGCCCACGACCCCGCGGCAGCCAGCCGACGAACGGCACCCGGTGAAACGCCTCGTAGTCCTGCGCGCTCCACTGCGCGATCGGCTCGGCACCGGGGAAGGAGCGGCGGGTCCAGGCGATCAGGTCGTCGACGCTCTCCTGCGTCCGCGCGCGCCGGCCGACCACGTGGCCGTTGCCGCCGATCAGCAGCAGCCGCTCCCCGTCCCGCTCCACGTCGCGGATCGAGCGCGAGGGCCCGTCGACGGAGAGGTACATGCCGTCCGGGATCGTCTCGGCACCGCGGAAGGCCACCGCGTAGGAGCGCAGGGCGACCTGCTTGGCGAAGTAGAGCCCGCGGTCCAGGATCGGCGTGCCGGTGAGCAGGTACGCCCGCTCGCCGGTCACGTCCCCGGCGCTGGTCCGCACGCGCACGGGCGAGGAGGCGCTCAGCCCGAGCGCGCGGACGCCCTGCACGAGCACGCCGCCCGCGGCCCGGAAGTCGGCGGCGAGCGCCGTCAGCACCGCCATCGGATCGAACTCCGCCTGGTCGTCGAGCGCCACCGCGGCGGTGCTCGGGAAGGGCGTGTCGAGCGAGCCGACGAGGCGGGTGGCCAGGCCGAAGCGGCGGGCCGTCTCGTGCTCGCGCAGCACCGCGTCCACCCCGTCGGGGGTCTGCGCGTAGCTGTAGGCGGTGCGGCGCTGCACGGGCACGCCGGCCTCGCGGAGGTAGTCGACGAGCCAGGTGAAGCCCGCGAGGTTGGCGGCGACGTAGGCCCGGGTGACCGCGGGGGTGTTGCGGGCCGCGATCCTCGAGAGGTGCGTCCCCTGCAGGAGGCTGAGCTTGGCGGTGCTGCTGCCGGTCGCGACCGCGCCGACCTCGCGGGCCTCGAGGACGAGGACGCGGCGGCCGCCGCGCTGGAGCAGGAGCGCCGTCACCAGCCCCGAGAGGCCGGCACCGACGATCACGTCGTCGTAGTGCGCGCCCGGCACGAACGCGTCGCCCGGGATCGGAGCGGCGTCCTGCCGCCAGAGCGAGGTCCGCTCGATCGCCGGCACATCGATTCGCTTCATCGGGTCTCCCTGCACTCGGGCCGCGGAGGGCGGCTCGGACCGACGCTACGCGGGGCGGCCGGACCCGTCAGGGTGTTGACAGCGCGCGCGGCCGTCGGCCGCGGCTCAGAGCCAGCCCCAGCGCTTGAACAGCCGGTGCAGGACCACGCTCGAGGCGACCATCAGCCCGAGCACCGCCGGGTAGCCCCAGGCGAGGTGCAGCTCGGGCATCGCGTCGAAGTTCATGCCGTAGACGCTGGAGATCATGGTCGGCGCGAAGAAGATGGCGGCCCAGGCGGAGATCCGCTTGACCTCGTCGTTCTGCTGGTTGCCCGCCTCCGCGAGCTTCTTCATGTCCTCGTTCTGGCGCTGCGCGACCAGCGTGGCGTTCACCGCGAGGATCTCGCGGAGGGTCGTCCGGAAGCCCTCGACGCGCTCGTCGACCACAGCGACGTGGTCGGCGACGTCGCGGAGGTAGCGGCGCAACTCGACGTCCTCGCGGAAGACGTCGAAGTCGGTGACCAGCCGGCCGAGCATGCCGGTCAGCGGACGGGTCGCCCGCTGGAAGTCGAGCACCTCCTGGGACAGCTCGTAGATGCGCCGGGACACCGCGGGGTCCCCCTCGAAGACCTGCGCCTCGATCTCGTCGATGTCGTTCTCGAGGCCGGCGACGACCGGGGCGTACTGGTCGACGACCGCGTCGAGGATCGCGTAGAGAACCGCCACCGGGCCCTTGCGCAGCAGCTCGGGGTCGGCCTCCATCCGGCGCCGGACCAGGGAGAGGTCGGGCTTCTCGGAGTGGCGGACGGTGACGACGAAGTTCGGCCCGACGAAGAGGTGGAGCTCGCCGAAGTCGACCTCCTCGCGCTGGTCCGCGTAGCTCGCGGCCCGCAGCACCACGAACATGTCGCTGCCGTAGCGCTCGAGCTTGGGCCGCTGGTGCGCGCTGATCGCGTCCTCGATCGCGAGCGGGTGCATCGAGAACTCGTCCTCGAGGGCCGCCAGCTCGGCCTCGGTCGGACGGTAGAGGCCGATCCAGGCCATCGCGTCCGGCAGCTTCTGCAGGGCGGCGAGCGCCTCCGGGATGCTGTGCGGCGAGACGACGCGCCGACCGTCCTGGTAGATCGCGTTGTCGACGGTGCTCCGGCGGACCGGCTCCTCCTCGGGGCGGATCCGCTCGATCGGGCTGGTGTCCTCGGCGGCGGCGCGGGTGCGCGAGCCGAGACCGAGGAGGGTCGAGGGCACTCGGGGCAGCTTCACGCGGGGCCTCCTTCGATCGACCGACGACCCATTCTGCACCCGCGGGTGAACGGGAGGTGTCCGGCGCCGACGGCTCGGGCGGCGTCCGGTGTCGGAGCCGCTCAGTAGCCTGGAGGGGCACGACAGGGAGCGCCACCGCACACCCGCAGACCCCGCGAAAGGACGGTCGTGAAGCTCCTGCACACCTCCGACTGGCACATCGGCCGCACCTTCCACGGCCACTCGAGCGTCGCCGCGCTCGGCGTCGTGCTCGACGCGCTGGTCGAGACGGTGTGCTCCGAGGCGGTCGACGTCGTCCTGATCGCGGGCGACGTCTTCGACTCCGCGGTGCCGGCGGCCGAGCACTACACCCTGCTCACCCGCACGCTCGAGGCGATCCGCGCGGCCGGCGCCGAGGTCGTGCTGACCAGCGGCAACCACGACTCCCCCGCCCGGCTGGGCTTCCAGGCCGGGCTGCTGCGCGGCTCCGGCGTGCACGTGCTCACCGATCCCGAGGCCTACGCCGAGCCGGTCGTCCTCCGCGACGGGAGCGGGCTCGAGGTCGGCGTCTACGGCATCCCCTACCTCGAGCCCGCGCTCTACCGGCACCGGCACCCGGAGGAGTCGCTCCGCCGGCACGAGGACGTCCTCGCCTTCGCGATGCGCCGCATCCGCGCGCACGCCGAGGCGGCCGGGCGGCGCTGGGTGGTGCTCGCGCACTGCTTCGCCGTCGGCGCCCCGGCCGGCACGGTCGAGCGCGACATCACGGCCGGCGGGATCGACTACGTCTCGGTCGACCACTTCGCCGCGGCCGACTACGCGGCGCTCGGGCACATCCACGGGCGCGCGGAGCTGCTGCCGAACGTGCGGTACTCCGGCGCTCCGCTGCACTACTCGTTCGGCGAGGCGTCGAAGCCGCGCGGCGGCTGGCTGGTCGAGCTCGGCGCCGACGGGCTCGGCGAGGTGTCCTGGTCGGCGCTGCCCGTGCCGCGGCGGCTCAGCGTGATCGAGGGACGGCTGGACGAGCTGCTGAGCGACCCGTCGCTCGCCGAGTACGAGCCGGACTGGGTCTCGGCGGTGCTGACGGACGAGGTCCGCCCGCTCGACGCGATGGCGCGGCTGCAGTCCCGCTTCCCCGGCTGCGCGACGCTCGAGCACCGGCCCCCGCACGCGGCGGTCGACGAGCGGCGCTACGCCGAGCGGATCCGCGGGCGCAGCGACGTCGAGGTGATCGACGACTTCCTCGCGCACGTCCGCGGCGGACACGGCGCGAGCGAGACCGAGCGCGCGCTCGCGCTCGACGCGCTGGCGCAGGTCGACGCCGAGGCGCTGCGGTGAGGATCCGCCGCCTCTCCTTCGCCGGTCTCGGCCCCTTCCGCGCGGAGCAGGAGATCGACTTCGACCGCCTGGAGGACGTCGGGATCTACCTGATCGCCGGGCGCACCGGCGCCGGCAAGTCGACGATCCTCGACGCGATCAGCTTCGCGCTCTACGGCTCGGTGCCGCGCTTCGACGGCACGGCCTCGCGCCTGCGCAGCGACCACAGCGCCCCCGAGGACGAGACGTTCGCCGAGCTCGACTTCGAGGCGGCCGGCCGGCTCTACCGGGTGCGCCGCTCGCCGGAGTACGAGCGGCCGGCCAAGCGCGGCGGCGGCACCACCCGGCAGGCGGCGAAGGTCGCGCTGCTCGAGCACGTCGACGGCGAGTGGCGGGGGCTCTCCTCCAGCGCGCGGGAGACGGGGACGGACATCGGCCGGATCGTCGGCCTGACGAAGGACCAGTTCCTCCAGGTCATCCTGCTCGCGCAGAACCGCTTCCACGAGTTCCTGCTCGCCAAGAACGACGACCGGCAGCGGCTGCTGCGCACCCTCTTCGCGACGGAGCGCTACGACCTGCTCCGCCGGCGGCTCGTCGAGCAGCGGCAGGAGAGCGGAGCGGCGCTCGAGGAGGAGCGCGCGGCCGTGACGGCGCTGGCCGACGAGGCCGTCCGGCTCACCGGTGACGAGGAGACGGCGCCGACACCGCCCGATGCGGAGTGGTTCCGCGCCCTGGTGACCCGGCTCGACGCTCCCCTCGCGCTCGCCCGCGACGAGGTGGCGGAGGCCGACGCCGCGAGCCGCGCGGCCGAGACCGCCCGGGACGAGACGCGTCAGGTGAAGCGCGCGCAGGACCGCCGCCGGACCGCGCTGATCGAGGCGGAGGAGCTGGCGGTCGCCGAATCGCTGGTGGTCCAGCAGCGCGAGCGGATCGAGCGGGCCCGACGAGCAGAGGGCGTGCTGCCGCTGCTGAAGGGCGCTCGCTCGGCTGCCGACAGGTCCGCCACCGCCGACCGGAGCCGCGACAGCGCCGCCGCCGCCTTCACGGCCGCTTTCGACGAGCCCGCGGACCGGGCCGCCGCCACCCGGGCCGCGGAGCGCCTCGCCGGCACGCTCGGCGCGCTGACCGATGCGCTGGCCGACGAGCGCGGCCTGCCCGAGGCGGTCCGCCGCGCCGAGCGGACCGTCACCGCACGCGAGCGGTCCACCGCCGCGCTGGCCGTCCTCGATCGCGACCTGCGAGCGCTGCCCGCCCTTCTCGACGCGCTCTCCGCGGAGGAGGACGCGCTCGCGCCGGACGCGTCGGCGCTGCCGGCCCGCACCGAGGAGCTGGCCGCGCTCGAGCGCCGGATCCGCGCCGCCGCCGAGCGCGCGAGCGCCGCGACCGCGCTCGATCGCCTCCGCTCCGCCCACGCCGAGGCGGCCCGGGCGCACGGCGTCCGTGCCGCTGAGCACACCGAGCTGGTCGCCCGCCGCTTCGCGGGCTTCGCCGGCGAACTGGCCGGAGCGCTCGTCCCCGGCGACCCCTGCCCCGTCTGCGGCTCCTGCGAGCACCCGCGCCCCGCCGAGCACGGCGATCTGCCTCCCGTCGGCACCGGCGAGATCGAGAAGGCGCGCACCGCCGTCGAGCGCGCCGCCGCAGCGATGGACGCCGCGCGCGAGGCAGAGAGCACCGGCGCGCTCGCCCTGGCGGCCCTCGAGGAGCGGGCCGGCAGCACGACCGCCGAGGGACTCCAGGCCGCCCGCGCCGATGCCGAGGCGCGGCTCACTGCGTCCCGGAGTGCCACGACGCGACTCGAGGAGCTGCGGCGCGAGCGGTCGGACCTCCGTGTCCGGAGCGAGGATCTCGCGGCCGCCCTCGAGACCGCCCGCGCCGAGCACCAGCGCCTCAGCTCCGACGCCGCCCTCGCCGCCGAGGCGCTGCGCCTCCTGCGCGAGCGGATCGACGCCCACCGCGACGGTGCCACCAGCATCGCCGACCGCGTCGCGGCCCTCACCGCGCAGCGCCGCCTGGCCGACGCGCTCGTCGAGGCCGAGGACGCGGCGACCGCCCGCCGCGAGGCCGCCGAGAGCGCCGACGTCCAGCTCGCCGAGGTGGTCGCCGACCGCGGCTTCGCGAGCGCCGACGACGCCGAGTCCGCCGCCCTCACCTCGGGCGAGCGCGCCCGCGCCGAGGCCGTGGTGGCCGAGCACGAGCGCCGCCGCAGCGCCGTCGACTCGGTGCTGGCCGACCCCGAGCTCGCCGGCCTGCCGACGGCCCCCGTCGACCTCGCCGCCGCGGAGGAGGACGCGCGCGCCGCCTCCGCCCGCCGCGACGAGGCCCGCTCGCGGCACTCGGTGCTCGAGCACCGCGCCGCCCGGCTCGCCGAGCTGTCGGGCCGCGCCGAGGAGCGACTGGCGACTCTCGACGAGCGCCTGCGCCGGCACGAGGAGCTCCGCGCCCTCGCCGAGACGATCGACGGCCGCGGGCAGAACACCCGCCGGATGGACCTCGAGGCGTTCGCCCTCGCCGGGCGGCTGGAGGAGATCGTGGCCGCCGCGAACCTGCGGCTGAACGCGATGACCAGCGGCCGCTACGCGCTCGTGCACGACGACTCGCTCGCCTATCGCGGCGCCGCCTCCGGGCTCGGGATCGACGTGCTCGACGCCTTCACCGGCGCCCGCCGGCAGCCCGCGTCGCTCTCCGGCGGCGAGACGTTCCTCGCCTCGCTCGCCCTCGCCCTCGGCCTGGCCGACGTGGTCACGATGCAGTCCGGCGGCGTCTCGCTCGAGACGATGTTCATCGACGAGGGCTTCGGCTCGCTCGACGCCGAGACCCTGGAGACGGCGCTCGGCACGCTCGACGCGCTGCGCTCGGGCGGGCGCACCATCGGCCTGATCAGCCACGTCGACGCGATGCGCGAGCGGCTGCCGACCGGGCTGAAGGTCGTCGTCAGCGACCGCGGAGACAGCAGGATCCTCACGGCGTGACGGAGCGACCCGCTAGGGTCGTCGGCAGTGACACGGGGTGCCCACCAGGGCTGAGATGAGACCCGTCGAACCTGATCTAGTTCGTACTAGCGAAGGGATGTCGCGAATGAGCATTCGCACGCCTGCCCACCCGACCCTCCTCGACGGCGCGGCCGTCGCCCGAGACCTCAGCGAGCTGCGCCGCACCGCGCCGCTCGTCCAGTGCATCACCAACGCGGTGGTCACCGGCTTCACCGCCAACAGCCTGCTGGCGCTCGGCGCGAGCCCCGCGATGTGCGATCTGCCCGGCGAGGCCGGCGTCTTCGCCGGCATCGCCTCCGCGACGCTGGTGAACCTCGGCACCCCGCACGCGGAGCAGCGGGACGGCGCCCGCGAGGCCGTCGCGGCGGCGAGCGCGGCCGGCACCCCCTGGGTGCTCGACCCGGTCGCCGTCGGCCCGCTGCCGGTGCGCACCGCGCTCGCGGCGGAGCTACTCGAGGCGCGACCCGCGATCATCCGCGGCAACGCCTCCGAGATCCTCGCCCTCGCCGGCCTCGGCGCGGGTGGTCGCGGAGTCGACGCCGTCGACGGCCCGGAGGAGGCGCTCGACGCCGCGGTCGCGCTCGCTCAGAGGTGGGGGTCGGTCGTCGCGGTGTCGGGAGCCGTCGACGTCGTCACCGACGGCGAGCGCGTCGTCCGCGTCACCGGCGGGCACCCGCTGCTCACCCGCGTCACCGGCGGCGGCTGCGCGCTGGGCGCCGTGATGGCCGCCTTCCTCGGCGCCGGCGGCTCCGACCCGCTCGGAGCTGCGGTCGCCGCCTCCGTGGTCTGGGGCCTCGCCGCCGAGCAGGCCGCCGTCACCGCCGCCGGCCCCGGCTCGTTCGCGGTCGGCCTCCTGGACGCTCTCGCCGCACTCACCGCCGACGAGGTCGAGAGCGGAGCGCGGATCGCATGATCGACCTCTCGCTCCAGCTCGTCACCGACACCCGCCTCTGCGGTCCGCGCGGAGTCCCGGCCGTCGTCGCCGCGGCCGTCGCCGGCGGCGTCCGCGTCGTCCAGGTCCGCGACCACGAGGCGACCGCCGCCGAGCTCGTCGCCCTCACCTGCGCCGTCGCCGCCGTCCTCGACGAGCGCACGACCCTGCTGGTCGACGACCGCGTCGACGTCGTCCTCGCCGCCCGCCTGGCCGGAGCCCGCGTCGACGGCGTGCACGTCGGCCAGTCCGATCTCCCGGTCCTCGCCGCGCGCCGCATCCTCGGCGCCGGCGCGGTGATCGGGCTGACGGCGAACACCCCGGCCCACCTCGCCGCCGCGCACGCCCTGCCCGCCGGCACCGTGGACTACCTCGGCGTCGGCGTGATCCGGGCGACGGCGACCAAGCCCGACCACCCGGTCCCGCTCGGCATCGACGGCTTCGCCGCCCTCGCCGCCTCGACGCCGCTCCCCTGCGTCGCCATCGGCGGCGTCACGGCCGGCGACGCCGCGACCCTGCGCCGCGCCGGCGCGGCCGGTCTCGCGATCGTCTCCGCGATCTGCGCGGCCGACGATCCGGAGTCCGCGGCCCGCGCCTTCCGGGCGGAGTGGGACCGATGAGCGCCGCGCTCCCGCAGCCCCGCCCGATCCCCCGCGTCCTCAGCATCGCCGGCACCGACCCGACCGGCGGCGCCGGCATCCAGGCCGACCTCAAGTCGATCGGCGCGCTCGGCGGCTACGGGATGGCCGTGGTCACCGCCCTCGTCGCGCAGAACACCCGCGGCGTGCGCTCGATCCACCTGCCGCCCGCCGCCTTCCTCCGCGAGCAGCTCGACGCGGTCAGCGACGACGTCGAGATCGACGCCGTGAAGATCGGCATGATCGCGAACGCCGAGCTGGGCGCGGTCATCGCCGACTGGCTCGACGCCGTGCACCCGCCGCTCGTCGTCGTCGACCCGGTGATGGTCGCGACCAGCGGTCACCGCCTGCTCGACCCCGAGGCGGAGGAGGCGGTCCGCGCGCTCGTCCGCCGTGCCGGCCTGGTCACGCCCAACCTCCCCGAGCTGGCCGTGCTCGCCGGAGCGGAGCCGGCCGCCGACTGGTCCGCCGCGCTCGAGCAGGCCCGCTCCGTGGCCCGGGATCTCTCCACCGCGGTCCTGGTGAAGGGCGGGCATCTCGACGGCCCGGCGACGCCGGACGCGATCGTCACTCCGGACGGCGGCGTGCGCGAGGTGCCGGGCGAGCGCGTCGCCACCCGCAACACCCACGGCACCGGCTGCTCGCTCTCCTCCGCGATGGCGACGCTCCTCGCCGGTGGCGAGGCGACTCCTGATGCACTCGCCCAGGCGCTGACCGAGGCGAAGGACTGGCTGAACGGCGCCCTCCGCGGCGCCGACGCGCTCCGTGTCGGCGAGGGCAACGGTCCGATCGACCACTTCCACCGCCTGCGCGCCCCGGCGTTCTGCGAGCGGATGTGGACCGAGACGGAGCAGCTCCGCGCCGAGATCGACGCCCTGCCGTTCGTCACGGCGCTCGGCGACGGCTCCCTCGACCGCGGCGACTTCGAGTGGTACCTCGAGCAGGACGCGCTCTACCTCACCGAGTACGCCCGCGTCCTCGCGGTCGCCGCGCAGCGGGCGCCGAGCACCGCCGAGCAGGTCTTCTGGGCGGAGTCCTCGGCCTCGGCTCTGGCGGCGGAGGCGCAGCTGCACCGCGACCGCCTCGGCGAGCGCACCGCGACGGCCTCCCCCGTCACCCGCGGCTACGTCGACCACCTGCTCGCGGTCGGCACGAGAGGGAGCTACGGCGAGATCGTCGCCGCGCTGCTGCCGTGCTTCTGGCTCTACGCGGACATCGGCGAGCGCCTCGCCGCGGCGAACCGGCCCGGGCACCCCTACGCGGACTGGCTCGTCACCTACGCGGATCCTGCCTTCGCCGTCGCGACCGAGCGCGCGATCGCTATCACCGAGGCGGCCGCCGCCCGCGGCACGAACACGGAACGCGCCGCCATGGGCGACGCGTTCCTGCGCTCGAGCCTCTTCGAGCGTGACTTCTTCGCGGCTCCGCTCAGCCGATCGCCTCGCGGAGGACGTGCATGAGCGCGTCCAGCTGAACCGTGTCGGCCGAGGCGACCTCGGCGTCCGCGCCGTCGAGGGCGCGGGCGGCGAGGCCGGCCTTCGCGTCGATCAGCTCGGCGATCTTGGCGTCGATCGTGTGCGCCGCGATGATGCGCCAGGCCGTGACCGGCTCCTCCTGGCCGATGCGGTGCACGCGGTCGATCGCCTGCGTCTGCTCGGCCGAGGTCCAGGACAGCTCGGCCAGGACGACGTTGGACGACGCCTGCAGGTTGACGCCGACGCCCGCCGCGGTGAGCGAGCAGACCGCGACCGAGACGTCGGGGTCCTCGTTGAACGCGTCGATCTGCGCCTGGCGGAACGTCGCGGTCTGGTCGCCGCGGATCGAGACCGAGGTGAGATCGCGCTTCTCGAAGGTCTCCTCCGCCTGGTCCATCACGTCGATGTGCTTGGCGAAGAAGACCACCTTGCCGACCGAGCGGGCCAGCTGCGAGGCGTAGTCGGCGGCGAGCGCCGCCTTGGCCTGGCCGATCCGGCGCACCATCGTGAAGACGTTCTCGCCGGTCTTGGCCGACTTCGACTCCTCGAGCTCGCTCTGCGCGACGATGCGGACGAAGCGCTCGCGCTCGTCGTCGTCGAGCTCGTGCGTGATCGACGCGGTGACGGCCTTGTAGCGCTGCAGCATCCGGGCGCCGAGCTCGCGCTCCGCCTTCTGGATCGAGCGGCCGAGGTCGTCGTCCAGCTCGACCGGCAGGTCGACGATCCGCTTCGAGGGCAGGTCCGCGGCGACGTCGATCTTCTTCCGCCGGACGATGCCGAGGTCGATGACCGCCTCGCGCGCCTCCGGGTAGAAGCCGGTGTCCGCGGGGGTGAGCCCGGTGTCCTCGAGCAGGCTCATCAGCTCGGGCCCGGGCTTGGTCTCGTCGATCCAGCCGAGGAAGCGCCAGATCGCGCGGAAGTCGTCCACGTCGTTGATCAGCGGCGTTCCCGTGAGGGCGATCATCAGCGGGTCGTGGCCCGGCGTCGTCTCGCGGATCTTCGCGGCCAGCGCCAGCACGCTCTGCGAGCGCTGCGAGCGGAGGTTCTTGATGAAGTGCGCCTCGTCGACGACCATGCCGCGGAAGCCGAGGCTGCCGAGCCAGCCGATGTGCCGGTCGAGGATGTCGTAGTTGACGATCACGACGTCGGCGAAGGCGTCGAGCGTGCCGCCGTCGCCGTGGATGACGGTGGCGCGGCGCTGCGGCGTCCAGCGCTCGACCTCGCGCGCCCAGTTCATCTTGACGACGTTGGGCACGACGGCCAGCAGCGGGTAGGAGCCGGTGACGGACGCGGCGAGCAGGCTCTGCGCCGTCTTGCCGAGGCCCGGCTCGTCGGCGAGCAGGAAGCTGCGGTGCCCCTCGCGCGCGCCCTCGATGAAGCGGGCCTGGTGCGGCATCAGGTCGCGCCCGCGCGGCGTCACCCGGTCGATCTTCGGCGGCTCGGGCAGCTCCATGCTGGCGGCGCGGCCGCCGGCGCCGTACTCGAACGCCTTGAAGAGCGGACCGAGCAGCTCCCAGTCGTCGAGGCGGCGGCGGGCGGGGGTGGGCGCGCTGGCGATCGAGAAGTCCGGCGGGAGGAAGGGGTTGGCGAGCTGGCGGGCGCGCACCGACGGCGGCACGACCTGGTTGACCGGCACCTCCGGCTTGGGCTCCGGCTCGGTCACGATCAGCAGCTCGTCGGGGCTCAGCTCGGCGCCGGCCTCCAGCAGCCAGTCGCGGCGCAGCTTCTGCGCGGCCGCGGTGATGCCGGCCTCCGACTCGAGCAGGGCGATCAGGCTGGTGTCGCGTGCGGCGGTCTTCGCGAGGATCGTCGCGATGCCGTCGAGGCGCTTCATCTCCTCCGCGCGCTGCGAGTCGCTCAGCTCGGTGTCGCTCTTCACCCGCTTGCGCTCCTCGCGCATCAGCAGGGCGATGACGAGGAACTTCGTGCGATTGGTGGGCCCGACCTTGCCGGTCTGGGCCTTCGCCTCGACCTCGCGCACGCGACGGGCGAGGATCGGGATGATCCCGGAGTTGTCGACGCCGCGCGGGCGCGATCGGGGCCGAGTTCCCGGGCTCGCGCTCGTCGAACGACGCGACTGACCGGACTGACGCTGGCCGCTGCGAGCCATGCTCCTCCTCGACGTGGACGGGGGCGGAGGAGGGGTTCCCGCGCTCTACCGTCGCATTGCACTGTGCGTGTCTTGCGTGCTGTGCGTGTCTTGCCTGCACTGCGGGTGTTGCACTGGCCGCGTCACGCCTGGGACGAGACGGGCACCGATGCGCCCGGTGGCCGTCGAGAGCTCCGAGCAACGGGTCTGAGACCCGGTCGCAGCATCCCCGGCGTGCGGGTGCGCGTCGAGTCTACTCCTCAGCGCCGGATCGGCCGCACCCCGCGCCTCCGGGCGCGTTCAGCGGTCCCGGGATCACTCGGCGACGCGCACCCGGATGATCAGGCCCGCGGCGACGACCACGCCGACCGCGGCGAGGTGCAGCGAGGACCAGACGGCGTCCGGGAACGAGAACGGGAAGACCGGGTTCCAGAGCACGACGATCGGCGCGAGCCCGATCAGCCAGTAGTAGGCCTTCGCCTGGATGGCGAACCAGCCGATGACGGCCGCGAGGATCGCCACCGGGTAGCGCACGAAGTCGTAGGCGTCGCCGCCGACCAGCGCGAGCCCCGCGAGCAGGATGATCGCCTCGAGGATCCCCGGCGCCAGCGCCATCCGCGCGCTCGAGCGGGACGGGTAGCGGGCGGTCGTGCCGCCGCGCGGGGGGCCGGACTTCTTAGCGTTCACCCGTCGATCGTACGGGGCGGTCCCGACCGCTCCGCTGTGGAAGCCTGCACGGGCCCGTTCGGCTCCCGCCCCTCGCGCGAACCGACCCGGACCGGGCGCACGCCCGCGCACGGGCACCAGTCCGCGTCCACTCGCGGAGCCACGCCCCCGCGCCGTCACCAACAGACCCGGATCGGGTCCCGACCCACCCTCGGGCCCCAGCAGCTGTCCGTTCGGCCTCCTCGCTCCGTGCGAATCGACCCGTACGGGGCGCGAGTGCGCCCGCAGACCCCATCGAGCGTCGACTCAACGGCTCGCGGCCCCGCTCGTGAGCGAACGGACGCGAATCGGGTCCGGACAGGCCGGCACAGCCCAGCGCGGGTCCACTCGACCTCCGCACCCCGATCGAGACGACGCGAAACGGGTGCCGACGCGTTCACGGATCACAGTGTGCGTCGTCTCGCGGGCGGATACCCCCGCCGGGTATCGGCGCTCCGGCGTAAACTGTGCGGGTGATCGAGGATCTGAAGAAGCGCTCCCTGCACCGCGCCCGCATCCTGGCGGGCCAGATGCGCGGCCTCGAGAAGGCCATCGAGAACGAGGACTACTGCGTCGACATCGTCACGCAGTCACTCGCCATCCAGAAGTCGCTCGGCTCGCTGAACAAGCTGATCGTCGAGAACCACCTGCGCACCCACGTCACCGCGATGTTCGACGAGGGCGGCGACGCGCGCGAGGCCGCTATCACCGAGCTCGTGAAGATCTTCGAACTCTCGAACAACCGCTCGTGACCGCGCTCACCGCCGTCCGCGGCGACATCACCCGCGAGCAGGTCGACGTGATCGTCAACGCCGCCAATTCGTCGCTGCTCGGCGGCGGCGGGGTCGACGGAGCGATCCACCGCGCGGGCGGCCCCGAGATCCTCGAGGAGTGCCGGCGCCTCCGGGCGGGCGACCTGCGCGACGGACTCCCCGCCGGCTCCGCGGTCGCGACCACCGCCGGCCGCCTGCCCGCCCGCTGGGTCGTGCACACCGTCGGCCCCGTCTACTCGCGGAGCGACGACCGCTCGGCCGTCCTCGCCTCCGCCTACACCGAGTCGATCCGCGTCGCCCGCTCCCTCGGCGCCCGCACCGTCGCGTTCCCCGCCATCTCCGCCGGCGTCTACGGCTGGCCGATGGCGAGCGCGGCGCGCATCGCCGTCGACTCCGTCCGGCTCGCCGCCGCCGAGGACGGCCTGGGCACCCTCGACGAGGTCCGCTTCGTGCTCTTCTCGGACGACGCCCTCGCCGCCTTCCGCGAGGCGCTCGGCTAGCTCGCCGTCCCGGCCGCGGCGCGAAGCCGAGCCACGGTTCGACGGGCAGTCACTCTTCCTCCACGAGCGGGAGGTCCAAGACATCGCGAGCCGATCCTCGATTGCACGAACTCCGCGCGTCTCGCCTCCCTGTTCGGCGGCCCTTCGCGAAAGAACACCAACTCCCCCGGCGTGAAGGGAAGCAAGTACTCGATGGCAGGTGGGCTGAGCGTGTGCGGTCGGTGCGGGAAGCGCCTGATCACGACGATGCAGCACGGACGCCCAGCGCTGAAGTGCACGAAGATCGTCAACGGTGACGGCGCCTGCGGAAGCATGGTGATCGGCCACGACGATCTGGAGACGTACGTCTTCGACGTGGTGATGAAGTCGCTCGACGAGAAGAACCCGCGCCTGCGCACGCGACTCGCAGAGCAGGACCCTGCCGACGACGCGAAGATCGCCCAGCTCGAAGCGCACCGCGACGACCTGCGCGATCAGAAGAGCCGAGCGGACGACCTCTTCATCCGCGGCGCGCTGTCCGAGCGTGAGCACGCGCAGCATGTCGAACGTGTGCGCGTGGAGACGGACGAGACGACGAGGCAGATCGACGCGCTCCTCGGAACCTCGATCATGACGGACGCACTCGCGGACGGCCTCGACTGGCGCAGTTGGTCCCCGGAGCGCCGCCGGAACTTCCTACGCGTGCTGATTCAGCGCGTCGAGGTGCACGAGTTCCCGAAGGGCATGGGCAGCTACGTGCGCCAGCGCTCAGGCGAGACGGTGGAGTCGTTCGCGGAGCGAAAGCTCGATCACCGAGATGCGCTGATGGGCCAGCGCGTCGTAATCGTCAGCTGACCTGCGCCTTCGCAACCCAGGGGAACATCCGCGTCATGAGATCTTGCACGTCTCGGTTCGTGGCATGGACGTCATTCTCGATCGCGGCCGAGACCCAAGGTGCCGCCTTTGGCACATCGAGCGTGTGGTCGAAGTCCTCCATCTCTCCGATACGAAGGACGTGGATCCCAAGCGCCTCTAGCTCACTGAGGAACTCGTTGGCTGCGCGGGTCGCCACTGCGTCGCGGATGGTAGACACCCCTCCATGTTTCACGATTTCCCAATCGCTGATGTTGCGTCGGAGCCAGCCACGAAATACGCCGAAGTTCGTCTGCAGTGATTCGGTCCAGTTCGCTCCGACTGCCTCAACCAGCGCGCGAACTTCTGATCGCTCCTGTATTAGATCAAAATCCGCAATCACTTTCACCTGAACATCTAGACTACGAAGAGCCTTGACGGGCTTTTGGAGATTCTGCTTCCCCCCTGTTGGAATAAACATCACCTCGGAAGCTCCGTACCGTCGTCCAAGTCGTGCCGCGTGCTCGTCAAGAGCCGCGGAGAAGAAACGGCAATCTGCGTCCCCCTCGCAGACCACCACCGTCTGGTGGAACAAACCGTCAAGCACGTTCGAGTAGCGAAGAGTCGGATCGCTCCACGCCTCCTCCACTTCGGTAGCGTCAAGCGTCGCGAAGCTCGATACATCAGTAGGGCGCGAGATACGAACGAACGACGCGGCCGTCGCGCGTGATTCCTCCATGATTCCTAGGACGAGATCCTTATCGTGCGTCGACAGGATGATTTGCAAATCTCGCTCACGTGCGATCCGAGCAATCCAGGCACCAAGCGCGCGCGCCTGCGCAGGATGAAGAAATGTCTCAGGCTCATCAAAAAGAAACACCTGTGCAGGATCGGTTATCAGGCGGAGAGCAATACCCGCAAAGGCCTTGATTCCGTCACCTTGGGATCCAAGGGGCGGAAGCGCTAGCACAGCCTCGCTATATTCCCGAGTCGGGTTATCGATACGGGGGACTTCGATACTGTGATCGACAAGACCAAATCGCAGACGAGGATTCAGATTCACTCGGTCGTAAGTCAGACCATCACCGAAATATGTTTGACTCAGTTCGGATAGTTGCTCGACAATGGAGCCGTCTTTATACATCATAGAGAAGGGCCCCCAATCCCCTCCCATTGGCATATACTCACCGCTGGCAAAACTCACAGATTCTGAGGCCGCAACGTATCTCAGGAAGTAGTTTGCGAGATTGGTGATATTCCCCATCGCCGCCATCGCCAGAACGATATTGAGACTAGTCGTGCTAGGACCCCACGAGGGAATTTCGCCCCTCGCGTCAGCGGGTCCGAAGCGCCCTTCGAGCCACGCCCGGAGCTCACTCTCCGAAAAAGTGTCCTTGCTGAGCTCAAGATTTGAGAGGGTCACCACGTCTTCAAAGTTTGAACTAGATCCACTTATTGACGTCACGATATCGCGAAGCAATCGCGACTTGCCCGCGTTATTGCCTCCGACGATGCAGGTGACACCCGTTTGCGGCAGGATCGCCTCTTGACCAGCAGCCGCTGTGATGGACGCGATACGGAATCGAAGGTCAGGCATCTTCCGAGCATGGCGGAACACGAGCAACAGCGCCACCGGTCTGTGCGTGTGCCATGCCGGTACACTCAGCCCGTGACTTGGGACGACTTCTGGCGATGGTCCGAGACGCAGCTCGGCTCGAACGTCGTCGGTGGCCTCATCGTCGCGGCCGCTCTTGCGCTGATCACGTTCGTCGTCTCGAGGGTGCCGCGCTGGCGCGCACCGGTATCGGCTGGTGTGGCGAAATTGTGGCGAAAGATACCGGTTCCGTACTTGACCACGTGGGCCCGCGTACGTGTCCGAGATGCTGAACGCTTCAGACGTGCACACACAGCTGGTCGAACCGGAGCAGAAAAGGTAGCGACCGCCCGTCTCGAAGCCGCAGATAGGGCATGGACGAGGCAGTATGAGGAAGCACTGGAGACCGGGAGGCGGAACGTCGAAGCTGCAGAGGCCAATGCGCAGGCTGCTATCGATGACGCTTACCGCCGAGCACAAGCGGAAGTCTCAGACCTAGCTGGGCGGGCTGGCTACGACCAGGGCGTCGCGGAAGGCGCTGCCAAGCGGAAGCAGATCCTCGATGAGCTGTCGGCAGTCAGACAGCGGCTGGCCGAGGCTCAGGAGCGCGTCGCCGCCATCGAAGACGTGCGTGACCTTGCCCAGAAGGCAGGTTATGAACAGGGCAAAGAGGAAGCCGCGGTCGGCCGGGCGGAATTGGAAGAGCAACTCGCGAGCGCCAGAGCTGACCTCGAGAGAGAAGTGCGGGCACTTCCCCTTCCGAGGCCCAGATGGACTATCTCGGAGGATTGGACCGGAACCTTCAAGATACGAAACATGGTCGCGCGAAGCGTCGCTCGAGAGGTGCACGTCACCGGCGACTCCGACTTCATCCATGAAGACGGAGCGCACTTCGTCGACTTATCTGGGGAGAGCGATGGATACTTCTCCGGCTCCCTCACAGCTGGTGGCATCGAAGGAGGGATCCATTTCGAGCTGACGTGGTTCGACGAGAAGGGTCGACCTCAACAGGGCAGCTTTTTCACGAAGCCGTAGCTAAGTGCATGGTCTAACCCACTGTTCGCCGCGCCACCTTGCTCACGCTACTCGGATACCACTTCGCCCCTCCCCCGGCGCGCGGCACTGAGTCCCTGTTCAAGCCCTCGGCGATCGCTGCCAGGGTTGCGCCGCCTCGGCGCTCCTCGATGATCCGAGCGGCGGTCTCAGGGCTCGTCAGGACAGGTGAGCCGAGGCGCTTGCCCTTCGCCTTCGCGACGGCCAGCCCTTCCCTCGTGCGGACGCCGATCATCTGCCGTTCCCAGCGGGAGACAGCGGCCATGATGTTCGCGACCAGCTCGCCGGTCGGGGTGGTGGTGTCGATGCCGAGGTCGATCGCCACCACTCCCCACCCCTGCTTCCCTGCCGTCTCGAGTAGCCGAGCGAAGTCGGCAAGGCTTCGGCTGAGCCGGTCGAGCTTCGACACGACGAGAGCCTCGGCCTCGCCGGCTCGGAGGATCGACAGGGCACGGGTGATGCCAGGCCGGTTGATGTCCTTCCCGGACCGGCCAGCGTCCTCGATCCATTCGACGTCCCACCAGCGCTGCTCGGCTGTGGCGGCGATCGCTGCGCGCTGAGCCTCGATGCCGTACTCCTGCCCGACAGTCGAGACCCGCAGGTAGCCGACGACCCTCACTCGCGCCAGCCGATCGCGGTCGAGACGCCCTCGCGCAAGTAACCGAGCTGGCTGCCCTCAGCGATGTAGGCGACGCCTTCGACCTCGATCACGTCGGGTCGCAGGTCGTACTCCATCGGCCAGGAGGGCCGAGCAGTGAATAAAACGAGGGGATGCAATGGGAATACCGCCATCCGCGCCCCCGCACACCCCGAGTAGATGTCCGGTCTTCCTTCGGGTGCTCGCCTAGCTCGCCGTCCCGCTCGCGGCACCGGTGCCGGTGTCCGACCCGGTCCCGGAGTCCGTCCCGGTGCCGCTCCCCTGGCCGCCGAACGACCCGGGACCACCACCGCCGGGGAAGCCGCCGTCCGGCATCCCGCCCCGCTGCGACGGGTCGAATCCGCCAACGGCGGACGACCCGACCGAGTTCCCGACGGCGTAGCCGATCCCGAAGCCGCCGCCCAGCAGCAGCAGACCGGCGAGGACGGCGAGCGCGATCCAGCGGACGCGGCGCCGTCGCCAGAGCGGCTGACGCGGCTGCGCGGGCTCCGACGCGCTCGGTGCCGCAGTCCCCGCCGTCGGCGGCGGCCACTCCGCCGTCCCCGGTGCCTGGTTCTCGATCGTGCTGCTCATGCTGCGCCTCCGGCTCTCGTGCGCACCCGGCCGGGTGCACGATCGACAGTGCCGTCGCCGCCTATGCCCCGGGCAAGAACCGCTGATCGATCCCCGAAGAGCCGTGCCCCGCCGCGCACTCTCCCGAGCGCCGTGGAACGACGAAGGGAGCCGGACCCCTCGGTCACGGCTCCCTCCGGCTCCGCAGAGCTGCTCGGCGGTGAGGCGCTACGCCGTCTTCGGCCGCGCGAACTCGTCGTACGGCAGCGTGATCGGCCGGGTGCGCGGCGGCATCCGCAGCACGGAGTCGAGGGCCGGGCCGAGGGCCTCGCGCCAGGCGCCGTAGCCGGCCTCGTTGAGGTGCAGGCCGTCGGGCGAGTACTGCTCGAGCAGGGCGCCGTCCTCGCCGGCGAGCACCGGCCAGAGGTCCAGGTAGCCGGCGTGCGCCGTGGGCGCGAACTGCCAGAGGTGACGGTTGACCTCGCGGATCTGCGCGCCGAACTCGCGGGCGCGCGGCAGGATCGAGGTCACCAGGATCCGCACGTCGGGGAGGTCGCGGCGGAAGGTCGCGACGATGGTCTCGATGTTGCGCACGATGTGCTCGGTCGTGCGGTGGTAGGCCAGGTCGTTCGTCCCGACGAGCAGCACCACCGTGTCGGGCGCCGCCTCGACGAGCTCGGGCAGCCGCTCGACGACGTCGTCGCTGGTCGCTCCGCCGATGCCCTCGTCGACGACCGTCGACGCAGTCAACCACTCGTCCCAGGACCCGCCCTGGATGATGCTGTCGCCGATGAAGGCGACCTTTCCCAGCTGGAGATCGCGCCCCGCGTCCGTGTCCGATCGTTCGCTCATCGTGCTCCTCTCGTTCGCGTCCGAGGCGGCGTCGCCGCCCGCGGACCCCTCCATTGTCACCGCTGCGCCCCGCGCCCACCAGGGGAGCGCTCCTCGCCGGCGTCGGCGAGGTCGGTCGCGGTGGCCGTGATGCGGTTGGCCATCCCGTTGAAGATCACGCCGTGGAAGGGCAGCACGGCGAACCAGTAGAGCCGCCCGCCGAGCCCCTGCGGGAAGAACACGGCACGCTGGGTGTACACGGATCCGCCGTCCTCGCCGGGCTCCGCGCGCATCTCCAGCCAGGCACCGCCGGGCACCTTCATCTCCGCGCGCAGGCGGAGCAGCTTCGGCCGCTCGATCGCCTCGACGCGCCAGAAGTCCAGGGCGTCGCCCGCGTGCAGCCGCTCGGAGTCGCGGCGCCCGCGCTGCAGGCCCACTCCCCCGACGAGCTTGTCCATCCAGCCGCGGATCGCCCAGGCCAGCGGGAACGAGTACCAGCCGTTGGTGCCGCCGATGCCCTCGATGACCCGCCAGAGCTTCGCCGGGTCGGCGTCCGTCCGGCGCACCTTGAGGTCGACGTAGACCGTGTGGCCGGCCCACTCCGGGTCGCTCGGCAGCGGGTCGCTGGGGGCGCCGACGACCTCGGCGTTCTGCCAGCTGGTCTCGATCTCGCCCGCCTGCATCTTGCCCAGTGCGAGCCGGACCGAGCGGCGGTACGGCGTCAGCCCGCCCTCGGGGTCCGGGATCAGCCCGCGGATGTCGTCCTCGCGCACGACGCAGTCGTACTGCAGCGAGGCGATGATCGGCACCGCGAGCGAGCGCGGGATGGGCGTCACCAGGTTGACCCACTGCGAGGCGAGCCACGGCGTGAACACCGGCAGCGACGCGATCGGCCGCTGCGCGAGCCCCGCCTCGACCGCGTAGCCGTTCATCATCTGGCCGTAGCGGAGGACGTCCGGCCCGCCGATGTCGAAGGTGCGGTTCAGCGTCGCGTCCTCGAGGGCGGCGGCCCCGAGCAGGTAGTGCAGCACGTCGCGCACGGCGATCGGCTGGATGAAGTTGCGGACCCACTGCGGGGCGGGCATGTAGGGCAGGACGTCGGTGAGGTGGCGGACCATCTCGAACGAGGTCGAGCCGGAGCCGATGATGACGCCGGCCTGCAGCGCGATCGTCGGCACGCCGGAGGCCATCAGGATGCGGCCGACCTCGGCCCGCGAGCGCAGGTGCGGCGAGAGCTTCTCGACGTCCGGGTGCAGGCCGCCGAGGTAGACGATCCGGTCGACACCGGCCGCGAGCGCGGCCTCGGCGACGTTCATGGCGGCGCGGCTCTCCACCTGCTCGAAGCGCGCGTGGTCGGCGCCCGAGCCCATCGAGTGCACGAGGTAGTAGAGGACGTCGACGCCCTCGAACGCGGCCGCCAGCGACTCCGGGTCGCTGAGATCGCCCTGCGCCACCTCGACCTCCTCGGCCCACGGGACCTCGGCGAGCTTCCGCGGGTCGCGGACCAGCACGCGGACCCGGTAGCCGGCCTCGAGCAGGCGCGGGGTGAGGCGGCCGCCGATGTAGCCGGTCGCTCCGGTGACGAGCGCCAGAGGGCGCGACGGGTCCGAGGGGCGCGACGGGGCGGGTGAGGATTCGCTCATGCGAGCCACGGTACGCCGCCGCCCCTGGGCGCTCTCCCGCTGGTGCGCCGCTCCGGCCACTGCTAGGACCGCCGGAGCCGCCCCGCCGAGTCCGGGAGCGTCAGCCGGCCGGTCGCTCCGCGCCGAGGATCGTGCGGACCTTCTCGACGTCGTCGTTCATCTGCCGGATCAGCGGCTCGACGCCCTCGTAGGCCACCTGGCCGCGGATGCGCGAGACGAAGGCCACGTCGACGACGCGGTCGTAGAGGTCGATCGTCTCGTCCAGCAGGTAGGCCTCGACCTGCTTGGGCGGCACGCCGACGAAGGTCGGGTTGCTGCCGACCGAGATCGCGGCCGGGTAGCTGCGGCCCTCGGTGACGAAGCGGCCGGCGTAGACGCCGTCGGCGGGGATCAGCCCCTGCGACTCGGGCGAGAGGTTCGCGGTCGGGAAGCCGAGCTCGCGGCCGCGCTTGGCACCGTGCACGACGACGCCGCGCACCACCGGCTCGTGGCCGAGCAGCCAGGTCGCGTGCTCGACATCGCCCTCGGCGAGCAGCTCGCGGATCCAGGTGGAGGACACCCGGCGGCCGTGCTCGGGCCGCACGTCGTCGATCAGCTCGACCTCGAAGCCGTGGGTCTCCCCCAGCTCCCGCAGCATCGCGACGTCGCCGGCGCCGTGCGCTCCGAAGCGGAAGTCGGAGCCGACCAGCACCACGCGCGCCTCCAGGGCGTCGACGAGCACCTGCTGCACGAACTCCTCGGGGGTGAGCGCGCGGAACCGCTCGTCGAACGCCAGCAGCAGGGTCGCGTCGATCCCCGTCCCGGCCAGCAGCTCGAGCTTCTGCTCGTTGCCGACCAAGGCCGGCGGGCACTTCTCCGGAGCGATGACGCTGAGCGGATTGCGGTCGAAGGTGACGACGACCGCCGCGAGACCGCGCTCGCGGGCCCGCGCGTGCAGGGTGTCGATGACGGCCCGGTGGCCGGTGTGCACGCCGTCGAACTTGCCGATGGTGACCGCGGACGGGCCGATGCCGGTGAGGTCGGCCGGGCGCTGCTCGACGCGCATCAGGCCTGCGTCCCCGCGGCGGAGCGCCGGCCCTGCACCCGCAGCCACCAGAGCCCGAGCACCGGCAGTACCAGCGGAATGAGCAGGTAGCCCGCGCCGAACGCCGCCCAGACCGTCGACTGCCGGCCGAACGGATCGGCGCTCGAGAGCCCGAGCAGCTGCGGCGCCAGCACGCTGATCGCGCCGACGACGAGCACGCCGACCAGCTCGAAGGTGATCGTCACGAAGGCGATGCGCTGCCAGACCCGGCCGGGCGCCACGAGGGCGATGGTCGCGAGGATGTAGACGACGGCGGAGAGCGCCGAGAGCGAGAAGGCGAGCGGCGCCTCGTCGAAGCGGTCGATGATCTGGAAGACCGAGCGGCCCGTGGCGGCGAGCGCGAGGATGCCGTAGACGACGACGAGGAGGCTGCCGATCCCCCGGGACCGCGCCGAGCGGGCGGGTCGCTGATCGGGGTGTGGCAGAGCTGGGTCCTGGGCCGCCCGTCCGGGCGCATCGCTGGGTTGGTTCGACATCGCAGGGTCAATGGTAGGCGCTCGCTGCGCCCTCTCCCCCTCGGCCGGGGATCGGGAGCGTCAGGCGGCCTGGAAGAACCAGATCTGGTGCATCCGGTAGACCATCACGGCGATCGCGAGGCAGACGACGCCGAGGATGACCGTGCTCCACCGGCTGCGCTCGATCAGGGCCCAGAAGCCGGCGGCGAGCGGCAGGATCAGTGCCGAGACGAGGTAGATGTAGAACTCCGGCAGGCTGCCCGAGGGCCGGTTGCCGACCAGGGGCGAGACGATCGCGACGGCGAGCTGGACGATCAGCAGCAGTTCGACGATCGCGGTGGCCCCGACCGTGACGTCGGAGGGGCGCCGGCCGATCATCCCGAGCACCAGGCAGAGCAGACCCGCCGCCACGGCGATGCCGACCTGGAGGGTGGTGAACCAATCGATCACGACGTCGCCACCCGGAGGTCCTCGGTGGGGAAGTTGACGACGCTCTTCAGCGCGGCGCCGCGGCGCTCGGCGAGGCCGACCAGGCGCTCCCCCGGACCGACGGCGGCGAGCAGGCCCTTGGCTCCCGCGAACGCCTCGGGCACCGGGATCCGCTTGCCGTTCGCGAGGTCGACCGCCTCGCCGGCGTCCAGGTGCAGCAGCGGGAACAGCTCGCCCGCGACCGCCGTCGGCGTGAGCAGGGCGGCGGGGACGTCGAGCTCGTCGATGACGCCGGCCTCGGCGACCCGGAACGGGCCGACGGCGGTGCGGCGGAGCACGGTGAGGTGCCCGCCGACGCCGAGCGCGGCGCCGAGGTCGCGCGCGAGCGCGCGGATGTAGGTGCCGGAGGAGCAGGTGACGCGGACGTCGAGGTCGAGGAAGCCGTCGGCCTCCCGGCGCTCGAGGACGTCGAAGGCGCTCACGGTGACGGGACGCGCCGGAAGCACGACCTCCTCGCCGTCGCGCACCCGGGCGTAGGCGCGCCGGCCGTCCACCTTGATGGCGCTGACGGCGCTCGGGATCTGCTCGATCGCGCCGGTGAGGGTCGCCACGACGGCGTTGACCGCCTCGGCGGTGAGCGCCGCCACCGCGCCGGGCTCGGCGGTCGTGAGCGTCTCGCCCTCGCGGTCGTCGGTGCTCGTCGCGGCGCCGAGGCGGATCGTCGCCTCGTACTCCTTGTCGAGGCCGACCAGGTAGGTAAGGAGCCGGGTCGAGGGGCCGAGGCCGAGGATCATCAGCCCGGTCGCCATCGGATCGAGCGTCCCGGCGTGCCCGACCTTGCGCGTCCCGGCGCGGCGGCGGGTCCGCGAGACGAGGTCATGGCTGGTGATCCCGCCCGGCTTGTCCAGCAGGAGGATCCCGTTCGGAGCCGCCGCAGAAGGGCTGGGAGTCTCGAGCACGGGTGCGAGGATACACGCGCAGTTCGGGAGTCGGCCCCGCGGAGCCCGCGCCCGGCACGGCCGCCGCCCGCCGCGGTTCTAGGCTGTCCGGATGAGGATCGCCGTACTCGGAGCGGGCGCCGTCGGCGGCACCGTCGCCGCTCTCCTGGACCGCGCAGGACACGACGTCGAGGTGACCGCCCGGGGCGAGAACCTCACGGCGATCCGGCGGCAGGGCCTCCGCCTCGACGGCGCCTGGGGCGAGCACACCGCCTGGGTGCGCTGCGGCGAGACGCTCGACCTCGTTCCCGATATGGCCGTGCTCTGCACGAAGGCGCAGGACGCCGAGGACGCGCTCCGCGCCAACCGCCGCACGGTCGACGGCACGCTCCTGGTCGTGGTGCAGAACGGGCTCGACGGCCTGGACGCCGCCGCCCGCCAGGTCCGCGACGCCCGCCTCGTCGGCGCGCTCGCCCTCTTCGCGGCCAGCCACCTCGAGCCCGGCCGCGTCACGGTGACCGCCCCGGCGACGACGACTCTCGGCGTCCCCGGCCGCCCCGCCGACGACGACGTCCGCCGGGCCGCCGCGATCCTCGGCGAGGCGGTGCCCACGGCCACCACCGACGACTTCCTCGGGGCGCAGTGGACGAAGCTGCTGATCAACGAGGTCAACGCGCTGCCCGCGATCACCGGGCTCTCCGTGCAGGAGACGATCGCGCACCCGGGCCTGCGCCGGCTGCTCGCGCGGGCGATGCGGGAGGCGGCGCGGACCGGCCTGGCCGCCGGCGTCCGCTTCGGCGCACTGCAGGGCCTCTCCGGCGCCCGGATCCGCGCGCTCGCGGCGGCGCCGCTGCCGGTCGTCGAGCTGCTGCCGCGGCGGATGGCGACCCGGATGGGCGACGTGCCGAACCCGGGGTCCACGCTGCAGAGCGTGCGGCGCGGAGTCCCGAGCGAGATCGACCATCTGGCCGGCGCCGTCGTCCGCACGGCGCACCGCCTCGGCCGCGAGGCGCCGGTCAACCAGCTGCTCGTCGAGCTCGTGCACGAGGTCGAGCGCTCGGGCACGTTCCTGCCCGCGGACGACGTGGTCCGGCGGGCGTCCTCCGTCTAGCGGAGGAGACCGGGACGACTCAGCAGGAGTCGGCGAAGAGCCGGCGCGGGTGCTCCGGGTCGCGGACGTCCACCAGGATCCCCGCGATCCGCTTCGGATCCGTGCTCGCCCGGTAGGCCTCGTCGACGGGCGGCTCCTGGGTGTCGAGCCGGATCGACGTGCTCCACGCTCCGCGGAGCTCGGGACGCAGGGCGAACGGCCCGTCGACGAGCAGCACGGCGTCGCGGCCGGCGGTGCGCCAGCGCGCCTGCCGCGCCTCGTCGCGCACGCCGTCGTAGCCGGCCAGGACGAAGCCGGTGCTGCCGCCCAGCTTGAACGGATCGAGCAGCACCCGGCGCAGCAGCTCGTAGTCGTAGCCCGCGAGGTAGGCGCGCTGCGCCTCCGGGATCGACGGATCCTCCCGCTCGGCCCGGGGACGGCGGAAGTCGGCGAGGTGCGCAACCACCGTGTCCCGGCCCGCCCGGCGCATCGCCTCGGCCAGCGCGAGCGCGAACGCGCCGGACACCTCCGGGTCGTCGCCGTCGATCCCGACCGCCACGCGGCCGTGCCCGTAGTTGTGCAGCACCTCCGCCGCGAGAGCGTCGAGCACATCGGCCTTCTGCGGAGCCCACTTGGTCATTCGCCCACGATACGCGGGACGGCCTAGGGTGACCTGATGCCCACCGGATCGACGCCCAGCGCACCGATGCCCAGCGCACCGATGCCCGTCGCATCGGTGCCCGTCGCACCGACGCCCGCACTCTCCGCCGCGATCGTCGACTGGTTCCGCGAGAACGCCCGCGATCTGCCCTGGCGCCGCGAGGGCTTCCCCGCCTGGGGCACCCTCGTCAGCGAGTTCATGCTCCAGCAGACGCCGGTCGTCCGGGTGATCCCGCGGCTCGCCGAGTGGCTCGAGCGCTGGCCGACCCCGGCGGATCTGGCGGCCGTCCCCCCGGGCGAGGCGGTGCGCGCCTGGCAGTCGCTCGGCTACCCGCGACGGGCCCTGCGCCTGCACGCCTGCGCCGTCGCGATCACCGAGCAGCACGGCGGTGTCGTCCCGCACGACGTCGACACGCTCCTCGCCCTCCCCGGCATCGGCGACTACACCGCGCGCGCGATCGCCGTCTTCTCCTTCGGCCACCGCCACCCCGTCGTCGACACCAACGTCCGGCGGGTGATCGCCCGCGCGATCGACGGCGCGGCCGAGCCCGGCCCGCCGCGCGCGAAGGCCGACCTCGCCGCGATGGAGGCGCTCCTCCCCGACGACCTCGCCGACGCCGCCGCCTTCAACGCGGGCGCGATGGAGCTCGGCGCGATTGTCTGCACCGCCCGCGCTCCCCGCTGCGACGCCTGCCCGATCCGGGACGCCTGCGCCTGGCGGGCCGACGGCTACCCGGCCTACGACGGCCCCGTCAAGGCACGGCAGAAGAAGTACGAGGGCTCCGACCGGCAGGTGCGCGGCCTGATCCTCGCCGAGCTCCGCGCCGCGCACGGCCCGGTGACCGCCGCCGAGATCGCCTCGCTCTGGCCGGACGCCGAGCAGCGCGACCGCGCCCTCGCCGGCCTCCTCGCCGACGGCCTCGCCACAGGCGCGCCGGACGACGGCTACCTGCTCCCCCACTCCTGAGCGGCGCTCCGGTGTCGGACGAGGCGGGTAGCGTGGCGCCGTGACCGGTCGCCGACTCCGACTCCCCCGCCCCGACGCCGAGCTCGACAGCGCGCTCGCCGCCGTCCGCACCGCGAACGACCTGCCGGGCGCCTTCCCGCCCGACGCCCTCGCCGAGGCCGAGCAGGCCGACAGCACGGCCGACGACGCGGGCCGGATCGACCTCACGGGCGTCCCCTTCGTCACGATCGACCCGCCCGGTTCCCTCGACCTCGACCAGGCGGTGCACCTCGAGCGGCGGTCCTCCGGAGTCGTGCTCCGCTACGCCATCGCCGACGTGCCGGCCGTCGTCCGCACCGGCGGCGCCCTCGACGCCGAGACCCGCCGCCGCGGCCAGACCTACTACCTCCCCGACGGCCGCGTCCCCCTGCACCCGCCGGCCCTCTCCGAGGGCACCGCCTCGCTGCTCCCGGACGTCGAGCGCCGCGCCCTGGTCTGGACCCTCGAGCTCGACGACGCCGCCGAGCCGCGGGCGGTCCGCCTCGAGCGAGCCCTGGTCCGCAGCACGGCCCGCCTCGACTACGCCGGCGTCCAGCGCAGCGTCGACGCGGGCGACCCGCACCCCTCGATCGCGCTCCTCCCCTGGTTCGGCGCCGAGCGCCTCGCCCGCGAGGCCGAGCGCGGCGGAGCGAGCCTCGCCCTCCCCGAGGAGGAGATCGTCGCCGTCGACGGCGGCTACCGGATCGAGCGCCGGGCACCCCTCCCCTCGGAGGGCTGGAACGCCCAGGTCTCGCTGCTCACCGGCATGGCGGCCGCGACGATGATGCTCGACGCGGGGGTCGGCATCCTCCGCACCATGCCCGCGGCCGATGAGGACACCGTCGCCGCCTTCCGCGCCCGCACCGAGGCCCTCGGCGTCCCCTGGGGCGCCGACGAGCTCTACGGCGCCTACCTCCGCCGCCTCGACACCGCCGACCCCGCCCAGCTCGCGATCATGTCGGCCGCGGCGACGCTCTTCCGCGGAGCCGGCTACACCGCCTTCGACGGCGCCGCCCCGGAGCAGCCCGAGCAGTCCGCCCTCGCCGCCTCGTACGCGCACGTCACGGCCCCGCTCCGCCGCCTGGTCGACCGCTTCGGCCTGGCCACCTGCCTCGCGATCTCGACCGGAGCGGAGCTCCCGGCCTGGCTCCGCACGGCCCTGCCCGAGCTGCCCGCGCTGATGACCGCGAGCGACCGCCGCTCCGGAGCCGCCTCCCGCGCCGCCACCGCCGTCGTCGAGGCCGCGATCCTCCGCGGCCGCCAGGGCGCCTCCTTCGAGGGCGTCGTCGTCTCCTCCGCGAGGACCCGCTCGCAGGTCCAGCTGCTCGACCCGGAGATGACCGTCGACGTCCCGGTGCCGCAGACGCCGGGAGCCCGTGTCGTCGTCGTCCTGGAATCGGTCGACGTCGCCACGGGCTCCGCGGTGTTCAGGCCTGCTGCCTAGTCCTCGTCCTCGTCCTCGCGCGGCTTCACGTAGGGGTCCGCGTCGCCGGCGTAGTCCGCCTTCGCGGCGAGCGACTGCACCTGGGTGTCCTGGTTGCGCGCCGTCGCGAGGAGGTCCTCGATGTGCTTCGCGTTCTCCGGGATCGCGTCGAGGATGAACTCGAGCGACGGCGTCAGCCGCGCCGTGATGTTCTTGCCGACCTCCGTGCGGAGCATGCCGGTCGCCGCCTTCAGGGCGAGCGCCGAGTCGGCGCGCTCCTCGTCGGTGCCGTAGACCGTGTAGAACACGGAGGCGTGCTGCAGGTCACCGGTCACCTGCACGTCGGTGATGGTGACGAAGCCGAGTCGGGGGTCGCGGAGTCCGCGCTCGAGCCGCTTGGCGACGATCACCTGAATCCGTTCGGCGAGCTTCCTCGCCCGTGCCGGATCTGCCATGGCTGGTCCTCATCTCTCTCGACGAACCGTTCGGCTCGCCATCTAACCACTCCCCGGCAGTCCTGCCGGGGGCTTGCTCTGTGCTCGACGGTTCTGCGCGGCGCTGCCGGCGCGGGTGGGGTGCCTCGCCGCGGCTCCTTCCCGCGCGGCTGCGCCGCGCCCGCCAGACCCGAGCCAGGAGCCGCGACGAGACACCCCACCCGCACCTCCCGTCCGTACAGGCGGAAGTCCTTGCTCCCGGTCCCCCTCCCGCGCAGGCGCCCCACCCCACGTGCTGGTGCAGGTACCCGACGCGACATGCCTCGGAGACCGGGCCCCCTCTGCACGTGCTGGCGGAGCGATCCTCCCGCAGGGAGGGAGGCCACTCCTGCCCTCGCGCGACAGGCTCGGGTCTGGCGGGCGGGCCGCAGGCCCGCGGGAAGTCGCGCGAGGGCAGGAGTGGCCTCCCGATCCCTCGTCGGACCAGCGGCCGAAAGCCGGAAGCAAGGACCCCCGGAACGCCGGAAGGCCCGGGCGGACCCGGGCCTTCCAGTGAGCATCAGGGTCAGCCTCGCGGCTTCTCCTTCATCTCGATCGTCTCGATCTCGTCGCCGATCTGGATGTCGTTGTACTTGCCGAGACCGATACCGGCCTCGTAGTCCGTACGGACCTCCGTGACGTCGTCCTTGAAGCGACGCAGCGACTCGATGGCGAGGTTGTCCCCGACGACGACGCCGTCGCGGATGACGCGCGCCTTCGAGTTGCGGGTGATCGTGCCGGAGCGGACGATGACACCCGCGATGTTGCCGACCTTGGAGGAGCGGAACACCTCGCGGATCTCGGCGACACCGGACTGGACCTCCTCGTACTCGGGCTTGAGCATGCCCGTGAGCGAGTTCTCGACCTCTTCGATCGCGTTGTAGATGACCGAGTAGAAGCGGATGTCCACTCCCTCTCGAGCAGCGCGCTCGCGGGCCTTCGGGTCGGGGCGGACGTTGAAGCCCACGATGATCGCGTTGTCGATCGTCGCGAGGTTGACGTCGGACTCCGTGATCGCACCGACACCGCGGTGGATGATGCGCAGCTGCACCGAGTCGTCGACCTCGATCTTGACGAGCGACTCCTCCAGCGCCTCAACGGCACCGGACACGTCGCCCTTGATGATGAGGTTGAGCGACTCGACCTTGCCCTCCTCGAGAGCACGGGTGAAGTCCTCGAGCGAGATGCGCTTGCGGGCCTTGGCCAGCAGGGCGTTGCGCTGAGCGGCTTCGCGCTTCTCGGCGATCTGGCGGGCGGTGCGGTCCTCCTCGGTGACGAGGAAGGTGTCGCCGGCGCGGGGCACGGACGAGAGTCCCTGCACCTGCACCGGTCGCGACGGCACGGCCTCGAGCACGGCGACGCCGTTCTCGTCGGCCATCGCACGGACGCGGCCGTAGGCCGTTCCCGCGACGATCGCGTCGCCGACGCGCAGCGTTCCCGACTGGATGAGGACCGTCGCGACGGCACCGCGTCCCTTGTCGAGCTTGGCCTCGATCGCGACTCCGCGGGCCTCCTTGTCGGGGTTGGCGCGCAGGTCGAGACCGGCGTCCGCGGTGAGCAGCACGGCGTCCAGGAGGTCCTGGATGCCGGTGTTCGCGCGGGCCGACACGTCGACGAACATGACGTCTCCGCCGTACTCCTCGGCGACGAGGCCGAACTCGGTCAGCTGCTGGCGCACCTTGGCCGGGTTGGCGTCGGGCTTGTCCACCTTGTTGACCGCGACCACGATCGGCACGTTGGCCGCCTGGGCGTGGTTCAGAGCCTCGATGGTCTGCGGCATGATGCCGTCGTCCGCCGCGACCACGAGGATCGCGATGTCCGTGACCTGGGCACCGCGGGCTCGCATGGCGGTGAACGCCTCGTGACCCGGGGTGTCGATGAAGGTGATCGGGCGCTCGATGCCCTCGTGCTCCGCGACGACCTGGTACGCACCGATGTGCTGCGTGATGCCGCCCGCCTCGCCGGCGACGACGTTGGCGTTGCGGATCGCGTCGAGCAGGCGCGTCTTTCCGTGGTCGACGTGACCCATGACGGTGACGACGGGGGGACGGATCTGGAGGTCCTCGTCAGTCTCGTCCTCGAGCTCCTGCTCGAGGTCGAGGCCGAAGCCCTCGAGGAGCTCCTTGTCCTCGTCCTCGGGCGAGACGACCTGGATCTTGAAGCCGAGCTCACCGCCGAGCACCTCGAAGGTGGCCTCGTCGAGCGACTCGGTCGCCGTCGCCATCTCGCCGAGGGCGAAGAGGACGGTGACCAGGTTGCCGGGGGGCACCGGCACGCCGGTCATGGCCTCGATCTTGTCGGCGAAGTCCGAGATCGACGCGCCGCGGCGCAGACGGATGACCGTCTTGCCGTCGCCGCGGGGGACGCTGACGCCGCCGAGCGACGGGGCCTCCCTGAGCTCGAACTCCTGACGCTTCGTGCGCTTCGACTTGCGGGCCTTGCTCTTGCCGCCACCGCGACCGAAGGCACCAGCGGTACCACCGCCGGGGCCGCGACCGCGACCGCCGCCGCCACCGGGACGAGGGGCGAAGCCGCCACCCGCTCCGGGGGCGCCGCCGGGACGCTGGAATCCGCCGCCGGCCGGACGGCCGGGGCCGCCGGGACGACCGGCTCCGCCACCGGGACCGCCGGGACGCTGGCCGAAGCCGGCGGGGCGCTGGCCCATGCCGGGTCCACCGGGTCGGGGCGCACCGGGGCGGGGAGCCGCGGGACGGGGGATGTTGCTGGGCGTCGGGCGCGAGCCCATGCCCTGCGAGCTGGCGAACGGGTTGTTGCCCGGGCGCGGGGGCGTCGCGGGACGCTGGCCCATGCCCTGGTTGCTCGCGAAGGGGTTGTTGCCCGGACGCGGGGCGCCACCGGGACGGCTGGAGCCGCCGGGAGCGGAGCTGCTGCCGCCGGACTTCGGCGGGGCTGCCGCCGGGGCCGGACGCGGGGTCGCCGGCTTCGGTCCGCCGGGGGTGGCGGGCGAGGCGGCGGGGGTCGCTGCGGCGGGCTTCTCGGCCGCGGGCGCCGGAGCGGCGGCCTCGGTCGGAGCCGGAGCGGCGGGGGCGTTCGCAGCGGCCTGGGCGCGAGCCGCGGCCGCGGCCTCCTGGGCGGCCTGAGCGGCCGCCTGACGCTCGGCGACCGACATCGGCGGAGCCGGCGCCGGGGTGGGCGGCTTGGCCGGGCCGGGCATCGGCGCGGAGGGGCGGGCACCCGAGGGGCGGGGAGCCCCCGGACGGGCGGTGCCGGCGGCGGGCGCCGACGGGGTCGACGATGCACCCGTGCTCGCGCTGCCCTGGAGGGCCTGGCGGAGCTTGCGGGCGACGGGGGGTTCGATGCTGGAGGACGGTCCCTTGACGAACTCGCCCAGTTCTTTCAACTTCGCAAGTGCGACCTTGCTGTCGACGCCGAGTTCGGCGGCGATCTCGTGCACGCGTGGTTTAGCCACTTCTCTCCTGTCTCGGACCTGCGCCCAAGACGGGGCAGGCCATCACAAACGGACGGATCTCATTTCGAGCCGCTCATCAGTCGTTGCTCATGATCAGTTCACGGGCCGTTCTGCCTGTTCTCTCTGCGGTGTGATCGTTCGCCTGGCCGGTTCCTCAGGGTGAGGAGCCGAGCCGGTCAGGTCACGGGTGACGTACTGCTCCACGGCGCTCGCGTCCACGCTCTCGCGCGTCCGGAACGCCCTGCTGAACGCGCGGCGCTTCACCGCGAGCTCGTAGCAGTCGTACGCGTCGTGCAGCCACGCTCCCCGCCCAGCACGGACACCCCGCGGATCTACCACGAGGACGTTCGAGGGGAGGACGAGCCTCAGAAGTGAGGCCCTTGGGGCGCGCAGACGGCAGCCGACGCACGTTCTGACGGGTTCCACTGTACTCCCTCGTTCCCGGGAGCGCCTCCCCGCACCGCCGACAGCGGGGATCACTCCCCGTCCATCACCGAATCGGGCTGGATGTCGATCTTGGCGCCGGTGAGCTTGGCGGCGAGTCGGGCGTTCTGGCCCTCCTTGCCGATCGCGAGCGAGAGCTGGTAGTCCGGCACGAGGGCGCGGACGGCCTTGAGGCTCTGGTCGATCACGAAGGCGCTGGTCACCTTGGCGGGCGAGAGCGCGCTGGCGACGAAGGTCGGCAGGTCGGAGGAGTAGTCGACGATGTCGATCTTCTCGTTGTTCAGCTCCGCGGTCACCGCGCGGACGCGCTGGCCGAGCTCGCCGATGCACGCGCCCTTGGCGTTGACGCCCGGCTCGGTCGCCCGCACGGCGATCTTGGTGCGGTGGCCGGCCTCGCGGGCGAGCGAGACGATCTCGACGACGCCGGAGGCGATCTCCGGGACCTCGAGGGCGAAGAGCTTGCGGACGAGCGACGGGTGCGTCCGCGAGACCTGGACCGACGGGCCCTTGGGGCCCCGGCTGACGCTCGTCACGTAGACGCGGATGCGGCGGCCGTGACTGTAGTCCTCGCCGGGCACCTGCTCCTCGGGCGAGAGGATCGCCTCGATCGAGCCGAGGTCGACGTGGATCATCTTCGGGTTGGGGCCCTGTTGGATGACGCCGGCGACGATGTCGCCCTCGCGGCCCTTGAACTCGCCGAGGACCTTCTCGTCGCCGATGTCGCGCAGCCGCTGGTTGATGACCTGCTTGGCGGCGAAGGCCGCGATGCGGCCGAAGTCGCGCGGCGAGTCCTCGGACTCGCCGACGACGGCGCCCTCCTCGTCGATCTCGGGCACGAACACGCTGACGTGCCCGGTCTTGCGGTCGAGATGCACGCGGGCGTCCACGGCGGTGGCCTTGTCGGCGTCGTCCGCCTGGCCGATGTGCTTGAGGTAGGCGGTGAGGATCGCCTGCTCGATGATCTGCACGAGTTCCTCGAAGGGGATCTCGCGCTCGCGCTCCAGCAGGCGCAGAACGCTCAGGTCGATGTCCATGGGCGGGCCTTTCTCTCTATTCACTTGGGGCGTGGCGGCGCAGCGCGACCACGTCGAAAACCGGTCCGGCGCCGGCGGCGCCACGGCAGGAGCCGGGCCCGCGCGTCGGGACCATTGAGCATAACCGACCGCGCTGAGGGCGGACGGGACGGAGGGACCGGAGGCGCTCAGGCTCCGAGGCGGGCGAGCGCCTCGGCGGCGGGCAGCTGCTCGCGCTCGCCGGTGCGCCGATCCCAGAGCTCGACGATGCCGTCGGCGGCGCTGCGGCCGGCGATGACGATCAGCGGCACGCCGATCAGCTCGGCGTCGCCGAACTTGACGCCCGGCGAGACCTTGGGCCGGTCGTCGATCAGCACGTCGCGGCCCGCGGCCTCGAGCGAGGCGCCGACCGACTCCGCGAGCGCGAGCGCCGCCGGGTCCTTGCCGGTCGCGATCACGTGCACGTCGAACGGTGCGACGTTCTCGGGCCAGATCAGCCCGCGGTCGTCGTGGTTGCTCTCGGCGATGATCGCGAGGATCCGGGTCACGCCGATGCCGTAGGAGCCCATGGTGACCGTGACGAGCTTGCCGTTCTCGTCGAGGACCTTGAGGCCGAGCACGTCCGCGTACTTCCGGCCCAGCTGGAAGACGTGGCCGATCTCCATGCCGCGGGCGGTCTCGATCGGGCCGGAGCCGTCGGGAGCGGGGTCGCCGCTGCGGACGTCGGCCACCTCGACGACGCCGTCGCCGGAGAAGTCGCGGCCGGCGACGAGGTCGAGCACGTGCTTCCCGGCGGTGTTCGCTCCGGTGATCCAGGAGGTGCCCTCGACGACGCGGGGGTCGAGCAGGAAGCGGATGCCGCTCGCGGACTCCTCCCCGAGGACGGCGCCCTCGGCCGACCACGGGCCGATGTAGCCCTTGACCAGCGCGGGGTGCTTCGCGAAGTCCTCCTCGGTCGCGGCCTCGACCTCGGCGGGGGCGAAGGCGACCTCGGCACGCTTGAGGTCGACGTCCCGGTCGCCGGGCAGCCCGACGACGACGAGCTCGCGGGTCCCGTCGAGCGCGGTGAGCGCGAGGACGACGTTCTTGAGCGTGTCGCCGGCGGTCCAGGCGCGGCCGTCGGCGCGCGGCTCCTGGGCGTTGGCGAGGTCGACGAGCGACTGGATGGTCGGGGTGCCGGGCGAGTCGAAGACGCGCGCCTCGGCGAGCCCGTCCACGGGCAGCGCCTCGGGCACGGGGGTCCGGTACGCCTCGACGTTGGCCGCGTAGCCGCCGGCCGAGCGCACGAAGGTGTCCTCGCCGACCGGAGTCGGGTGCAGGAACTCCTCGCTGCGCGAGCCGCCCATCGCGCCGGCGTCCGCCTGCACGATCACGTACTCGAGGCCGAGCCGCGCGAAGATGCGCTCGTACGCGTCGCGCTGCACCTGGTAGCTCGCGTCGAGACCGGCGTCGGTGTAGTCGAAGGAGTAGGCGTCCTTCATGGTGAACTCGCGGCCGCGCAGGAGGCCGGCGCGGGGGCGCGCCTCGTCGCGGTACTTGTCCTGGATCTGGTAGAGCGAGAGCGGCAGGTCCTTGTAGGACGAGTAGAGGTCCTTGACCAGGAGGGTGAAGAACTCCTCGTGGGTCGGCGCCAGCATGTAGTCCGCGTCCTTGCGGTCCTTCAGGCGGAAGACGCCGTCGCCGTACTCGGTCCAGCGGCCGGAGAGCTCGTAGGGCTCGCGGGGCAGCAGCCCGGGGAAGTGGACCTCCTGCGCGCCGGCGGCCGCCATCTCGGCGTGGATGATCGCCTCGATGCGGCGCTTGACCTTGAGACCGAGGGGCAGCCAGGCGAAGACGCCGGGGGCCTGACGGCGGATGTAGCCGGCCCGGACCAGGAGGCGGTGGCTCGCGACCTCGGCGTCGGCCGGATCCTCTCGGAGGGTGCGGACGAACAGGTGCGAGAGACGGGTAACCACGAGGGACGATCCTATCCGGAGTCCGCGGCGGGGTGTCCCGCGCGGTCCGGGGTGGCGGCGGACCGGGCGGGTGCCGGTCCACCGCCCGCGGTCACTTCGAGACGACGACCACCGGGGAGCCGGTCGAGGTGTCGTCGGCGGGCATCTCGGCGGCCAGGCGGTTGGCCTCCTCGATGAGCGTCTTGACGATCTCGGACTCGGGGACGGTCTTGATGACCTCGCCCTTGACGAAGATCTGGCCCTTGCCGTTGCCGGAGGCGACGCCGAGGTCGGCTTCGCGGGCCTCGCCCGGTCCGTTGACGACGCAGCCCATGACGGCCACGCGGAGCGGGACGCTCATGCCCTCGAGACCGGCGGTCACGTCGTTGGCGAGCGTGTAGACGTCGACCTGCGCGCGGCCGCAGCTCGGGCAGGAGACGATCTCGAGCTTGCGCTCGCGGAGGTTGAGCGACTGCAGGATCTGCAGGCCGACCTTGACCTCCTGCGCGGGCGGCGCGGAGAGCGAGACGCGGATGGTGTCGCCGATGCCCTCGCCGAGCAGGATGCCGAACGCCGTCGCCGACTTGATCGTGCCCTGGAACTCGGGGCCGGCCTCGGTGACGCCGAGGTGCAGCGGCCAGTCGCCGCGCTCGGCGAGCTGGCGGTAGGCCTGGACCATGATCACCGGGTCGTTGTGCTTGACCGAGATCTTGAAGTCGTGGAAGTCGTGCTCCTCGAAGAGGCTCGCCTCCCAGACGGCGCTCTCGACGAGCGCCTCGGGGGTGGCCTTGCCGTACTTCTGCAGGAGACTGGGCTCGAGCGAGCCCGCGTTGACGCCGATGCGGAGGGAGACGCCGGCGGCCTTCGCGGCGGCGGCGATCTTGCCGACCTGGTCGTCGAACTTGCGGATGTTGCCCGGGTTCACCCGGACGGCCGCGCAGCCGGCGTCGATCGCGGCGTAGACGTAGTTCGGCTGGAAGTGGATGTCCGCGATGACGGGGATCTGGCTCTTCTTCGCGATGATCGGCAGCGCCTCCGCGTCGTCGCGGCTCGGCACGGCGACGCGCACGATGTCGCAGCCGGAGGCGGTCAGCTCGGCGATCTGCTGGAGCGTCGCGTTGATGTTCGTGGTCGGCGTGGTGCACATCGACTGGACGCTGACCTGAGCGTCACCGCCGACGAGCACCTTCCCGACCTTGATCTGACGGGTCTTCCGGCGGGGGGCGAGGGTCACGGGGACCTTGGGCAAACCCAGATTCACAGCAGGCACGAGCCCCATCGTACGCGCGCCGCACGGCCGGACGCCGCCGCTCCCCCGGTTCCCAGGTCCCGCCGATCTCCGCCGTCCGCGCCGGCCCTGCCTCCCCGAGCGAGCGATCGGCCGACGTCCGATCCGCAGGCGATCCCCCGCCCGCCACGCGTCCACTCCTGTCCCCTCAACTCCTCCCGGCCCCCTCGCCTGCAGACCAGACCGACCTCCCGCGGCATGCCGGGCAGGGACCGGCGCCACCTCCCAGGCGAACGCGCGAATCGCGTGCCAGCGATTCGCGCTAGCCGACCGCAACCCGCTCCTCCCTACCCCACCCGTCGCAAAGCCGACCGCGGCGAGCCGGGCGAGGACCGGCTCCACCTCCCAGGCGAACGCGCGAATCGCGTGCCAGCGATTCGCGCTAGCCGTGCGCAACACGCTCCTCCCCACCCCACCCGTCGCGAAGCCGACTGCGGCGAGCCAGGCAGGGACCGGCGCCACCTCCAAGGCGAACGCGCGAATCGCGTGCCAGCGATTCGCGCTAGCCGACCGCAACACGCTCCTCCCCACGCAACCCGTCGCGAAGCCGACCGCGGCGAGCCGGGCAGGGACCGGCTCGCAAGACAGCTCAGAACAGCGTGATCGGCTTGACGATGTCGGCGTAGATCAGCAGCGCGCTCATGCCGCCGAGGAGCAGGACGACCGCGTAGGTGAGCGGGAGGAGCTTGGCGATGTCGACGGGGCCGGGGTCGCGGCGGCCGAAGAGCTTGGCGATGCGGCGGCGCAGGCCCTCCCAGAGGGCGCCGGCGATGTGGCCGCCGTCCATGGGGAGGAGGGGGACGAGGTTGAAGACGAAGAGCGCGACGTTGAGGGAGGCGAGGACGCCGACCATCGTCTGCACCTTGGAGACGACGGGCAGCTGATCGGAGGCGGCGATCTCGCCGGCGATGCGGCCGACGCCGACGACGCTGATCGGTCCGTTCGCGTCACGGGCCTCGGTCCCGAAGGCGGCCTGCGCGACGTCGATGAGGCGCTGCGGCAGGTTGAGGATGACCCCCGCGACGCTCCTGATGTTCTCGCCGACGGTGCCGGGGACCGCGGTGATCGGCTGCTGCACGAGGGCCTGGGTCGGCGAGATGCCGATGAAGCCGACGGTCTGCGTCTCGACCGCGCCGGAGGAGTCGAGCACCGCGTTGCCCGCGGCGTCGGTGACGGCCACCTCGTTCTCGGCCGGGGTGATCGTCAGGGTGAGGGGCTGGCCGTCGCGCTCGACGGCGACGCTGAGCGGCACGCCTGCGGAGGCGCGGATGATCGGGGTGAGGTCGTTCCAGGAGGAGACGGGCGTGCCGTCGATCGCCGTGATGGTGTCACCGGGCAGGATGCCGGCGGCGGCGCCGGGCGCGAGCGGGTCGTCGGCGGAGCAGCTCTCGGTGGTGGTGTCGCTCGCCGGGACCACGCACTGGGAGACGGTGGAGATGGTCGAGGTGTTCTGGGCGACGCCGATGCCGCAGAGCAGCACCGCGAAGAGGACGGTGGCGATCACGAGGTTCATGAACGGGCCGCCGAACATCACGATCACGCGCTTCCAGACCGCGAGCCGGTAGAAGGCGCGATGGTCCTCGCCCTCGCCGATGGTCTCGGCGCTGGCGGCGCGGGCCTCGTCGATCATGGTCGCGTAGCCGCCACGGCGGGGCTCGGGGTCGGGCGCCGACTCGTTGCCGTTCAACCCGTTGAAGAAGCCCGTGCTCGACTCGCCGACGCGGTCGCCCGGGTGCTTGGGCGGGTACATCCCGATCATCGCGATGTAGCCGCCGAGGGGCAGCGCCTTGACGCCGTACTCCGTCTCGCCGCGGCGGACGGAGAAGACCGTCCGGCCGAAGCCGATCATGTACTGCGTGACCTTGACCCCGAAGAGCTTCGCCGGAACGAGGTGCCCGACCTCGTGCAGCGCGATCGACAGGGCGACGCCCACGGCGATGATGACGACGCCGAGGACGAAGAGCAGCACGGATTCCACTCGGTCACTGTAGGCCGCGGGGTGGACCCTCGGCTGGAGAGGCGCTGGAGGATCGCGATGAGGGCGCGATCAGCCCGTCGAGGCCGGCGACGCGATCGAGCTGCTCTCGCGCCCGGAGCGCGCCGTGCCGCCGGCCTGCGGTCCTCCGTCGAGAGCGCGCTCGCCTGAGGGCGGACCGCCGGACCGGCATCGGCATGCTGATCGAGTAGCCCTCGGAGAGGGCGTATCGAGATCCACCGTCGTCCGGTGGGTGGGTCTCGATACGCCGCTCCGCGGCTACTCGACCAGCATGGTGCGGCTGCCGCCCGGCTGAAGCGCTCAGGCGGCGGCGATCCGCGCGTCCGCCGTGCGGCGCGCCCAGGCCTCGGCCTCGGCCAGCGACTCGCGGGTCAGCTCGCCGTCGACGGAGTGCGCGTCGACGACGGCCTCGACCGTCGCGAGGATGTCCAGGTAGCCGATCCGACCGGCGTGGAACGCCTGCACGGCCTGCTCGTTCGCGGCGTTGAAGACGGCCGGGTACGACGCCCCCGCGACTCCGACCTTCTTCGCGAGCCGGACGGAGGGGAAGGCCTCCTCGTCGAGCGGCTCGAACGTCCAGGACTGCGCGCGGGTCCAGTCCAGCGGCACGCCGACGCCGGCGACGCGGTGCGGCCAGTCGAGGCCGAGCGAGATCGGCAGCCGCATGTCGGGCGGCGACGCCTGGGCGATCGTGGAGCCGTCGACGAACTCGACCATCGAGTGGACGATCGACTGCGGGTGCACGGTCACGTCGATCCGGTCGTAGGGCACGTCGAAGAGCAGGTGCGCCTCGATGACCTCGAGGCCCTTGTTGACCAGCGTCGAGGAGTTGGTGGTGACGACGAGGCCCATGTCCCAGGTCGGATGCGCGAGCGCCTCCGCCGGGCTGACGTCGCGGAGGGAGGCGCGGTCGCGCCCCCGGAAGGGACCGCCCGACGCGGTGAGCACCAGCCGGCGGACCTCGCGGTGCTCCCCAGCGAGCAGCGCCTGCGCGATCGCCGAGTGCTCGGAGTCGACGGGCACGATCTGGCCGGGAGCGGCGAGCGAGGTGACCAGCTCGCCGCCGACGATCAGCGACTCCTTGTTCGCGAGGGCGAGGGTGCGGCCCTCCTCGAGCGCGGCGAGTGTCGGGCCGAGTCCGACCGAGCCGGTGATGCCGTTCAGGACGACGTCGGCGTCGACCGAGCGGATCAGCTGCTCGGCCTCCGCGGCGCCGAAGGCGGTGTGCTCGACGCCGAAGTCGCGCGCCTGCCGGGCGACGACCTCTCGGTTGGATCCGGCGCCCAGGCCGACCACCTCGAAGCGGTCGCGGTTCGCGCCGATGACGTCGAGGGCCTGCGTGCCGATGGACCCGGTCGAGCCGAGGATGATGACCCTGCGCATCCGCCCATCCTGGCACGGCGGCACCCGGCCCTCCCGGGCCGGGAGCCTCTCCGGGTCAGCTCACCGCGAGGATGTCCACCACGAAGACGAGGGTGTCCGTGCCGCTGATGCCCGCGTTCGCGTTGCCCGCCTCGCCGTAGCCCTTGTCCGGCGGGATGACCACGAGCACCTGCGAGCCGACGGTCTGGCCGACCACCGCCTCCTTGAAGCCCTCGATCACGTCGCCCGTGCCGAAGGACGCGGGCGTGCCCTTGCCCCAGCTCTGGTCGAAGACCTCGCCGGTGCCCCAGACCACGCCCTGGTACTGGACGATCAGCGAGTCGCCGTCGGCCACGGTCTGCCCGTCGCCCTTCTTGAGCACCTCGAGCTGCAGCTCGGCCGGCGGGTCGGTCGCGGGGATCGTCACCGTCGGGGCGCCGTCCTCGGCGAGCGCCACCGTCGGCAGCCCGTCGACCGGGGCCTGCGGCTCGCCGGTCGCGGCCGAGGGGACGATGCCCTCGACGTCGATGACCATCACGATGGAGTCGTCCGCGGCGATCCCGAGGTCGGTGCTGCCGGCGTCGCCGAACGCGTCGGCGGGCGGGACGACCGCGACGACGCGCGAGCCCACGGCGGCGCAGTTGACCGCCTTCACCAGGCCGGCCAGGTACTGCTCGGTGTCGACCTCGAAGGCCGCGCGGCCCCCGGAGGCGTAGCTGCTCGCCGAGAACTCCGCGCCGCTCGTGCCGTTGTAGAGGGTGTAGTCGACGAGGACGGTGTCGCCCTCGGCGACCGTTTCGCCGGTGCCGTCGATGACGGTGGTGCCCTCGGTCGCGTCGACGCTCATCGGGGTGGGGAAGACGGTGACCGGCTTGGTCCCGAAGTCGCCCGCCGCGTCCACCGCCTCGGACGCGTCCCCGGAGGAGATGCAGGAGAGCGGAGTCGGGCTCGCACTCGGGGTCGCCTCGGGGGTGCCGGGGGTGCCCGGCGTGCAGGCCGCGAGGCCGAGGGAGGCGCCGAGGACGGCGAGGATCGCGAGGGTTCTGCGCACGGGTGCACCTTTCCTGCCCGGCAGGGAGCGGGACGACGTCGAGGGGATCGGTCCATCCTGCGGGCTGCGCCTCTGCCCCGGCTGAACGATCCCTCCACGGCGCCCACCCGGTCGCGCCGCCCCGGAGCGTCCCCGGCCCCCTCCCCGGGAGCCGCGCCTAGCATGGAGGAATGCGTGAATTCTCGGTCCCCCAGTCCCGCGCGCTCGTCACAGAGCTCCCCGGCCCCCGCTCGATCGCGCTGCAGGAGCGCCGCGTCGCCAGCGTCTCCCGCGGCGCCGGAACCCTCGCGAACATCTACATGGACCACGCCTCGGGCGCCGTCCTGGTCGACGTCGACGGCAACCGCCTGATCGACCTCGGCTGCGGCATCGGCGTCACCACCATCGGCCACGCGCACCCCGCGGTCGCCGCCGCCGCCGCCGCGCAGGCCGAGAAGCTGACCCACACCCTCTTCACGGTGACCCCCTACGAGAACTACGTGCGGGTCGCCGAGAAGCTCGGCGAGATCACCCCCGGCGACTTCGAGAAGCATTCGATCCTCGTCAACTCCGGCGCCGAGGCTGTCGAGAACGCGGTCAAGATCGCCCGCAAGCACACCGGTCGCCGCGCGATCGCCTCGCTCGACCACGCCTTCCACGGCCGCACCAACCTCACGATGGCGATGACCTACCGCCCCTGGCCCGAGCGGGCCGGCATGGGCCCGTTCCCCGGTGAGATCTACAGCCTCCCGATGAGCTACCCGTTCCGCGATCCCGAGGGCATGACGGGCGAGGAGGCGGCCGAGCGCTCGATCGACTACATCCGCACCCACATCGGCGCCGAGGAGCTGGCGGCGCTGTTCGTCGAGCCGATCCAGGGCGACGGCGGCATCATCATCCCGGCGGCCGGCTACTTCGAGCGGCTGTCGGAGTTCTGCACCGAGAACGGCATCGTCTTCGTCGCCGACGAGATCCAGGCCGGCATCGCCCGGACCGGCGCCTGGTACTCGATCGAGCACTTCGGCGTCGTCCCGGACCTGATCACCACCGCCAAGGGCATCGCCGGCGGCTTCCCGCTCGCCGCGGTCACCGGCCGCGCGGAGATCATGGACGCCGTCCAGCCCGGCGGCATCGGCGGCACCTTCGGCGGCAACCCCGTCTCGACCGCGGCCGCGCTCGCCACCTTCGAGGCGATCGAGTCCGAGGGGCTCATCGCCGAGGCGCAGCGCGTCGAGCGCGCCCTGCAGGCCCGCATCGGCGACTGGGCCGAGCGCTTCGCCGTCGTCGGCGAGGTCCGCGGCAAGGGCGCGATGTTCGGCGTCGAGCTCGTGCACCCCGGCACGAAGAAGCAGAACCCGGAGGCGCTCTCCGCCGTCCTCAAGCACGTCACGACGAACGGCGTCATCGCCCTGGACGCCGGCAGCTGGGACAGCGTCCTGCGCATCATGCCGAGCGTGGTCATCAGCGAGGAGCTGATCGACGACGCGGCCGGTGTCATCGAGGAGGCGCTCGCCACCTTCGGCTGAGTCACTCCCTCTGCGTCGCCCTGCGGGCCGCTCCTCGTCACGAGGGGCGGCCCGCGGTCGTCCGCCCCGGCCCGCGAGAAGGGCCCCGGCGGAGCGGTCGGCGGAGCATGACCCGAGCGGCATGCACCCGCCGGTAGCGTCGGGCGAATGCCGACCGACGACGCTCCCGCACCGCCGACACCCCCGGGGATCGGCGTCTCCGCGCGCGTGGCCCGCTTCACGATGAGCCGCCTCGGCCGGATGATCTACCGCCCGATCGTCGAGGGCCGCGACAACGTCCCGCGCACCGGCCGGGTCATCCTCGCCAGCAACCACCTGTCGTTCATCGACTCCCCCGTCCTGACCCTGCTGGCGCCGCGGCCGGTGCAGTTCCTCGCGAAGGCCGACTACTTCACCGGCACCGGAGCACGCGGCGCCGCGTCGCGCTCGTTCTTCACGGCGGTCGGAGCGGTGCCCGTCGAGCGCGGCGCCGGCCAGGCCGCGCAGGAGGCCCTCGACCTCGGCCGCGCGATCCTCGAGCGCGACGAGGCGTTCGCCGTCTACCCCGAGGGCACGCGCTCGCGCGACGGCCGCCTCTACCGCGGGCGCACCGGAGTGGCGTGGCTCGCCCTCACCACCGGCGCACCGGTCGTGCCGGTCGGGCTGGTCGGCACCCAGGAGCTGCAGCCCGTCGGCTCGAGGATCCCCCGCCTGCACCGGATCACGGTGCGCTTCGGCGATCCGCTCGACCTCTCCCGGCACGGCTCCGCCGACTCGGGTCGCGCGCGCCGGCACGCGACCGACGAGGTGATGACCGCGATCCACGCGCTCTCGGGCCAGGAGGCGGCGGGCGTCTACAACGAGTCGCCGCCGGTCACCACGGTGGAGAAGATCCGGCGGGCGCTGCCGCACGAGCGGCGCTGACCGCTCCGGTCGCCGCTGCCCGAGCCCGCCCGGATCAGTGCGCGTCGGCCGCCGAGGTCTGCGGCTCGTGTCCCACAGGGAAGCTCACCGAGTTCGCGATGAAGCACAGCCGCGAGGCTTCGCCGTGCAGCGACTGCGCGAGCTCGACCATCGACTCGTGCGCGACGCGGACCCGCGGCCGGAGGGTCACCGAGACGAAGCGCCCGCCCTCGCCCTCCTGCACCATCCGCCCGGCGGCGTCGTCGACGTACTCGGTCACGACGACGCCGTTCTTGACCGCGACGTGCAGGAACGAGAGCAGATGGCACTGCGCGAGGGCGGCGAGCAGCAGCTGCTCGGGGTTCCAGCGGTCCGGGTCGCCGCGGAAGGGCTTGTCGGCCGAGGCGAGGATCGGCGGCGGGCCCTCGGCGACGAGGACGTTCTGGCGCCCGTAGTCCCGGTAGCCGCTGGTGCCGGTGCCGCGATTGCCCTCCCAGACGACGGATACGGCGTAATCGTGCTCCGCTTGCATCGGAATCCTCCTTCTCGGCCGTGGTTCAGGCCGGTCTCGACGGTCTGGACCACTGCTCCTCCGAGGCCCGCGGGTACACTCGGGGGACCATGACAGACACGCTCGCCCCCCAGGTTCCCACGTCGGCCGTCCCCCAGGAGCGTCGCGTCGCGACCGAGATCCCGGGGCCGCGATCGAGGGCCCTGCACGAGCGCCGCCTCGCCGTCGTCCCCACCGGAGTCGGCACCGCGCTGCCCGTCTACATCGACCGCGCGCACGGCGCGATCCTCGTCGACGTCGACGGCAACCAGTTCATCGACCTGGGCGCCGGCATCGGCGTGACGACGATCGGCCACACCGACGACGCGGTCGTCGCCGCCGCCACCGCGCAGCTCGGCCGCCTCACCCACACGCTCTTCACCGTCACGCCCTACGAGCCGTACATCCGCGTCGCGGAGCTGCTCGGCGAGCACACCCCCGGCGACCACGCGAAGAAGACCGTGCTGGTCAACTCCGGCGCCGAGGCCGTCGAGAACGCGGTCAAGATCGCCCGCAAGCACACCGGCCGCCCCGGCGTCGCGGTGCTGGACCACGCCTACCACGGCCGCACGAACCTGACGATGGCGATGAACTTCAAGGCGCTCCCCTACGGACTCGGCTTCGGCCCGTTCGCGAGCGACGTCCACCGCGCGCCGAGCTCCTACCCATACCACGACGGCCTCTCGGGCGCCGAGGCGGCCGAGCAGACGATCTCGTACCTCGAGAAGACGGTGGGTGCCTCCGCGCTGGCCTGCCTCGTCGTCGAGCCCGTCCAGGGCGAGGGCGGCTTCATGGTCCCGGCGCAGGGCTTCCTGCCGGCCCTGCAGGAGTGGTGCACCGCGAACGGCATCGTCTTCGTCGCCGACGAGATCCAGTCGGGCATGGCCCGCACCGGCGCCTGGTTCGCCAGCGAGCACTTCGGCCTCGTCCCCGACCTGGTGCTCTCGGCCAAGGGCATCGCGGGCGGCCTGCCGCTCGCCGGCGTCACCGGCCGGGCCGAGATCATGGACTCCGCGCAGGCCGGCGGCCTCGGCGGCACCTTCGGCGGCAACCCCGTCGCGGCGGCCGCCGCCGTCGCCGTCTTCGAGCGGATCGAGCAGGACGGCCTCCTCGCCGAGGCCGACCGGATCGGCGCCCGCCTCGGTGCCGCGCTGCACGCCCTGCAGGAGCGCTACGACATCATCGGCGACGTGCGCGGCATCGGCGCGATGATGGCGATCGAGCTCGTCGAGCCCGGGACCGCGCAGACGACCAAGCGACCGAACACCGCGGCGGTCGCCGCGATCATCGACTACGCCGCCAAGCACGGAGTGCTCGTGCTCAGCGCCGGCACCTACGGCAACGTGGTGCGCTTCCTCCCCAGCCTCGCCCTCACGGACGAGCTGCTGGACGAGGCCGTGGCCGTGCTCGGCGAGGCGTTCGCGACCCTCTGAGCCCCGCCCGCTCCGTCGACGGCCCGGCCCCTCCGCCCAGGAGGCGCCGGGCCGTCGGGCAAGATGGGGGGATGTCCGCAGGTACCTTCACCCTCGCCGAGTCCGTCGAACTGGCGGTGGTCGAGCGCTCCGGCTTCGTCGAGTCGCGCCACGCCGGGTCGGCCGTGCTCCTCGACTCCGACGGCCGCGTCGCCCGCACGCTGGGCACCCCGACGGCGCCGGTCCTCCCCCGCTCCTGCCTGAAGCCCTTCCAGGCCCTCGCCGTGATGACCGCCGGCGTCGAGCTGAGCGGGGCGGAGGCGGTGATCGCGACCGCGAGCCACGCCGGCATCCCCCAGCACGTCGCCCTCGTGCAGAACCTGCTCTTCCGCGCGGGGCTCGACCACACCGCCCTGCAGTGCCCGGCCGACTGGCCGAGCGACTCGGCCTCGCGCACCAAGCTGCTGCGCGCCGGAGCCAGCGCGGACCCGCTGTACATGAACTGCTCCGGCAAGCACGCGGCGATGCTGCTCGCCTGCGTGCAGAACGGCTGGAGCACCGACGACTACCTCGAGCGCTCGCACCCGCTGCAGCAGCACATCGTGGACACGATCGAGCGTCTGACCGGCGAGCGGATCGCCGGCTCGGCCGTCGACGGCTGCGGCGCGCCGGTGCACGCACTGCCGCTGACCGCGCTGGCGAAGGGGATCTCGCGGATCGTCTCCTCCTCCCCCGCCTCCCCGTTCGGTCTCTACCGGCAGGCGGGCGTGCTCACCGAGGCGATCCTCGAGAACGCGTGGGCCCTGGACGGGCCGGGTCGCGACAACACCGTCGTGATCGAGCGGCTCGGCCTGGTCGCGAAGCTCGGCGCGGAGGGAGTGCTCGTGATGGCCTCGCCCGACGGAACGACGGTCGCGCTGAAGATCCTCGACGGCAGCCTGCGCGCCGCCACGGTGGTCGCGCTCAAGCTGCTGGTGGAGGCGGGCACCGTCGATCGCGCCGCGGCGAACGAGGTGCTGGTGCGGCTCAATCCGGTCGTCACCGGCGGCGGCAAGCCGGTCGGCGCGGTCCGCGCCTCCTACGTCTGATTCGCGGGGGCACCGCCGGAGCGGCCGGGCGCGCCGCTACTGCTGCCTCGCCAGCCGCTTCGCCCGGGCGGCCGCCGACACCTGCGTGACGACGACGATGAGGATCGCCAGCACGAACACCGCCGAGGCGATCACGTTCGCCTCGGCGGGGATGCCGCGGGCCGCCGCGATGTAGATGTACTTCGGGAACGTGGTGACGGACCCGGAGTTGAAGTTCGTGATGATGAAGTCGTCGAAGCTCAGCGCGAACGAGAGCAGAGCCGCCGCGAGGATGCCGGGCAGCAGCAGCGGGAAGGTGATCCGCCAGAAGACCTGGGCCGGTGAGGCGTAGAGGTCGCGCCCCGCCTCCTCGAGCCGGGGGTCGAGGCTCGCGACACGCGCCTTCACCGTCACCACGACGAAGCTGATGCAGAACATCGTGTGCGCCAGGATGATCGTGACCAGGCCCTTCTCGGTGCCGAGCGCGAGGAACTGGGCTGCGAGTCCGGCGCCGAGCACCACCTCTGGAGTGGCCATCGGCAGGAACAGCAGCAGGCTGATCGCCGAGCGGAACCGGAAGCGGAACCGCACGAGTGCGATGGCGATCATCGTCCCGAGTGCGGTGGCCAGCACCGTCGCGACGACGCCGACCAGCAGGCTGTTGCCGAACGCCGTCATCACCTCCTCGCTCGTCCAGGCCGAGACCCACTTGTCGAAGGTGAAGCCCCGCCAGGCGAGGTTGCTCTTGCCCGAGTCGTTGAACGAGTAGACGAAGGTGTAGCCGATCGGGATCAGCAGGAAGATCAGGGCGAGGGCGGTGTAGATCCCGAGCCCGAGGCCCTTGAAGCGGCGCGGGCCTCGCACCGGCGCCGGAGCGGGTGCCCCCAGCGCCTCCTGGGCGCTCGCGACGGGGCGGTCGGCGGTGGCGGTCACAGGAGGTCCTCCGTTCCACTGCGCTTCACGTAGAAGCCGACGATGACCAGGATCACGGCCATCAGCACGATCGAGAGCGCGGCCGCGGCCGGATAGTTCTCGAGGGTGAGGAAGTTCGCCTCGATCGCGTTGCCCACCATCGACGTCTGCGACGAGCCGAGGAAGTCCCGGCTCGCGTTGATGTAGTCGCCCGCCGCCGGGATGAAGGTGAGCAGCGTCCCCGAGACGATGCCGGGCATCGAGAGCGGCACGGTGACCTTCCAGAACACCGAGGCGGGGTGCGCGTAGAGGTCGGAGCCGGCCTCGAGGAGCCGGGTGTCCAGCCGCTCCAGCGTCGTGTACAGCGGCAGGGTCATGAAGGGGATGAAGTTGTAGGTGATGCCGAAGACGACGGCGATCGGGGTCCCCGTGAGGTGGCCGTCGGAGGGCAGGATCGCGACGGTCTTGAGGGCCTGCACGAGCGGGCTCTCGTCGGCGAGGATCTGCTTCCAGGCCAGGGTGCGGAGCAGGAAGCTGATGAAGAACGGGGCGATCACCAGCGTCAGCAGCAGGTTCTGCAGCAGCGGCCACGGCCGCGCCTTCACCCCGATGAAGTAGGCGAGCGGGTAGCTGATGACGAGCGCGAGCACCGTGGCGATCAGCGCGTAGCCGAAGGAGCGGATCGCGTGCGGCCAGTAGTCGGCCATCACGACGAGGTAGTTCTGCCAGGCGAAGCCCGGCGCGTACTCGCCGATGTCGCCGTCCGGCACCTCGACCTGGAACGAGGTCAGCACGAGCGAGATCAGCGGCGTCAGGAAGAAGAGCAGCATGTAGACGATGCCCGGCAGCAGGAGCACCAGGGCGATCGTCGACCGCCGGCGGACCGGCGGATCGAGCGTGTCGGCAGAGCCGGTCGCGAACGCGGCGAAGGCCATGCCTACGCCCCTCCGGTGCGTCCGGCGAGCAGCCCGCGCTTCTGCAGGGCGATCGAGCGGGTGGAGTCGTCGGCGGCGAAGCGGGGCACGGTGCCCGGCTCGTCGGCCAGACCGAAGCCGTGCTCGATGCTCCAGCTGACCCAGACCTGCGCGCCCTCGCCGACGACCGGCCCGAAGACCATGTTCTGCGCGAAGACGACGATCGAGCCGAGCGTCGGGATCTCGATCGTGTACTGGGTGCTGACGCCGCTGAAGGAGACGTCGACCACGCGGCCCGGCCCGAGCACGTTGCGGTCCGGCGTGTCGGCCGGAGCCTCGGTGAGCAGGAGGAGCTTCTCGGGGCGGACGCCGATGGTCATCTCCCCGGACTCGCGAGCGGCACGGGCGGTGGGCACGACGATCCGGGCGTCACCGGCCGCGATCGTCAGCGCGGTGGCGGTCGAGGCGACGACCTCACCGGTGAAGAGGTTCGACTGGCCGAGGAAGTTCGCGACGAAGACCGTCCGCGGGAGCTCGTAGAGCGCCTCGGGGGCGCCCATCTGCTCGATCCTGCCCTTGTTCATCACGGCGACGGTGTCGGCCATGGTCATGGCCTCCTCCTGGTCGTGCGTGACGTGCAGGAAGGTGAGGCCGACCTCCTCCTGGATCGACTTCAGCTCGAGCTGCATCTGGCGGCGGAGCTTGAGGTCGAGCGCGCCGAGCGGCTCGTCGAGGAGCAGGAGCGCGGGCCGGTTGACGATGGCCCGGGCGAGGGCGACCCGCTGCTGCTGCCCGCCGGAGAGCTGGGCCGGGCGGCGCTGTGCGAGGTGGTCGAGCTCGACCAGCCGGAGCGCCTCGTGCGCCTTGCCCACCGGGTCGTCGATCCGGCGGCGCTTGAGGCCGAAGGCGACGTTCTCGAGGATCGACATGTGCGGGAACAGCGCGTAGGACTGGAAGACCGTGTTGACCGGGCGCTGGAAGGTCTTGGTGGCCGTGACGTCCTTCCCGCCGATGAGGATCCGGCCGGCGCTGGGCTCCTCGAGGCCCGCGACGAGGCGCAGGGTGGTCGTCTTCCCGCAGCCGGAGGGCCCGAGGAGGGCGAAGAAGGAGCCCGCGGGGATCGTCAGATCCAGCGAGTCGATGGCGGTGAAGCCCGGGTACTGCTTGCTGATCCCGACCAGTTCGAGGTCGGCGCCGCGCTCGGCGAAGGTTCCCATCGCCATCAGATGCCCAGCAGCACTTTCTGGAACTCGGCCTGGTAGTCCTTCTCCTCGTCCGCGGTGAGCGTCCGGAAGATGTGGGACTGCGCGAGCGTGTCCTCGTCGGGGAAGATCAGCTGGTTCTCGGCCAGCTCCGGGTCGATGCTCTCCATGGCGTCCTTCGCTCCGTCGACGGGGGTGATGTAGTTGACCCAGGCGGCCACCTCGGCGGCGACCTCCGGCTCGTAGTAGTAGTTCATCAGCGCTTCCGCGTTGGCCTTGCGCTGGGAGCCCATCGGCACGACGAACGTGTCGTTCCACAGGGTGCCGCCGGAGTCGGGGAGCGCGAACTCCCACTTGTCGCCGGCCTCGGTGTTGATCAGCGTGATGTCGCCGGACCAGCAGATCGCCGCGAGGGTGTCCTCGTTCTGCAGGTCGTTCAGGTACGCGTTGCCCTTGATGTTGCGGATCTGGCCCTCGTCGACCTGCTTCCGGAAGACGTCGATCGCGTTCATGAACTCGTCGTCCCCCCAGGAGCCGGCGATGTCGGTGCCCTGGGCGAGCATGATCAGCCCGATGGTGTCGCGCATCTCGCTGAGCACGCCGACCCGGCCGCGCAGTGCCGGATCCCAGAGGTCCTCGACGCTCGCGAGTCCGTTCGGCAGCTTCTCCTTGTTCCAGCAGATCCCGGCGAAGCCGGCCTGGAACGGGAGCGAGAGGTGGCGGCCCGGATCGAAGTCCGGGTTCGCGAGCGAGGGGGTGAGGTTCGCGATGTTCGGGATGTTCGCGTGGTCGAGCTCCTGGATGTAGCCGCGCCGGGCCAGCCGAGAGACCATCCACTCGGTCAGGCAGACGGTGTCGGCGCCGATGTACTGGCCGAGCGCGAGCTGGTCCTTGACCTTGCCGTAGTAGGAGTTGTTGTCGTCGACCGCGACGTTGTAGGTGACGGAGATGCCGGACTGCTCCTCGAACGCCGTCAGCGTCGGGTAGCCGCCGTCGTCGTCCTCGTCGAGGTAGGCCGGCCAGTTGTCCCAGACCAGTCTGGGATCGGAGGCGGACTCGTCGACCGCGGCGGTGGGGGCGGCCCGCGAGACCGGGGCGCAGCCGGCGAGCGCCAGCGCGCCGACGCCGAGCCCGAGGCCGCCGAGGACCGCGCGCCGCGAGAGCATCGCGCGCCGCTCCCGCTCGCGGGATCGTGCGACGGCGATGGCCTCGCGGAGGACGGGGTCCCTCGGGAGAGGACGGGTCATGGCTGCGGCTCCTGACTGCGTCGGTGCTCGGGCCCACCGGCGTGAACGTGGGGAAATACTGGCACAGTGCTCGGACGTCTGTCGATGACGGACGGAGGAGATCGGTGATCTGGAAACATGATTGTCACGAAATCCGCGCTCCGAGGGCTCTCCGACCACGGATTCCTCCCGTTCGGAGCCGATGGTCAGGACGCCGGGGCGTCCGGCCAGCGCGCACGACGAAGACGGTCGTCCACCAGGAGCAGCACCCTGTCGCCCGCGCAGAGAGGTGCCGGCGGGAGCGGACCCAGCACGACCCGCGCCTCGGCCGGGGGGAGGTCGAGCACGACGGGCGCACCTGCGCGGAGGCGGGCGAGGAGCGCCCTCGCCACGGACCACTCCGCGACCGACCCGAGGATCGCCGCCCCGGCCGGAGGCAGCCCGTCCACCACCGCCGGGACCGGGAGCGCGGGGACACCGGCCGCGGTGAGCCTCGCCCGCAACGCTCCCGCGCGGTTCGTCAGGACGGCGGTGGGCTCCTCGCCCGTCGGCACGACCGGCACGGCCGCCGGACGCCTGCCCGACGGCGACGGCGGCGGCGCGAAGACCTGGATCCGCTCCCCGCGCCACCAGCCGCCGCCCGGGGGCAGGTCGCCGCGGTACGGCTCGCCGTGCAGCGCGAGCAGCTGGTGCTCCTGCCGGTGTGCGGCGCGCAGCAGCAGGACGTCGTCGAAGGAGTCCCGGAGACCGGCGAGACCGTCGGTCGCCCGGCGGGCGGTGGCGACGATCGGCTCCCCGCCGGAGCGGAGCGCCGTCTGCAGGGCGTCGAGGAGTCGCCGGCGCTCGTCCTCGGTGCAGCGTCGCAGCAGCAGATCCAGGTCGTCGAGCAGGAGCGGACCGGACGGCCCCTCCTCGGCGACGATCGCGTCCCAGGCCCCCTCGGCGTCGAGCGGGCCGACCGTGCGAGCGCCGAGCTGCGCGGCGACCGTGCGGAGCGCGCCGCTGCGACCGGAGCCCGCTGCTCCGAGGACGAGGAGGGAGCGGTGATCGAGGTGGACGACGTCCTGGCGCTGCTCGGCCGGGCGGTCGACGACGCCGAGCGCGATCCGGCCCGTCCGCCGGTGCTCCGGCAGGGGGATCCGGTCGGGCAGCGGGTCGAGCCAGGGCCGGTGCGCCGGGGCCGACCCGGCGCCGCTCCGCCTCGCCCTGGCGATGTCGTCCTCCTGCGCGAGGGCCGCCTGGATCAGCTGGCCGCGTCCACCGATCGACACCACGCACCGACCCGCCGCGCGGTGCGGGATCCGCGCGGCGGCGTCCGAGCCGATCAGTGCTCGCGAGTCGGCGGCGTCGTGCACCCGGAGCGCGATCCGGAGACCGCAGTTCGCCGCGACCGCGTCGCGGACGACGCCGACCGGCCGCTGGGTGCAGAGCACGAGGTGGACGCCGAGCGAGCGCCCGCGCGCGGCGATGTCGGCGAAGGTGCGGTGCAGCTCCGGTGCGCGCTCCAGCACGACCGCGCACTCGTCGACGACGACGACCAGCCGGGCGAGCACACCGGGTGCCAGCCGGGCGATGTCCGGGACGCCGCGCTCGGCGAGGACCACCTCGCGACGCCGCAGCTCGGCGGCGATGCTGGTGAAGGCGCGGAGAGCCCCCTCGGTGTCGAGATCGGTGATCACCCCGGTCACGTGCGGGAGGGGCCGGAGCGCGCTGAACCCCGCGCCGCCCTTGAAGTCCGCGAGCAGGAACGTCACGGCGGTCGGCGGGTGCCGGATCGCCAGTCCCACGACCCAGGCGATCAGGAGCTCGCTCTTGCCGCTCCCCGTCGTCCCGCCGACCACGGCGTGCGGCCCGTCGCGGACCAGATCGATCTCGATCGGGCCGCTCGGCGTCCGCCCCAGCAGCACCGGGAGGCCCGTGCCGTCGTCGGGTCCGTCCCGGTCACCGAGGTCGGAGAGCAGCACCGTCCCCGGGAGCTCCGCCGGTCCCACGCCACGGGCGGCGGCGAGCGACTCGGCGTAGCCGCGCGCCTGCTCCGCGGCCACGAAGTCGACGACCAGCGGCTCCGTGGTACCGGGCCCTCTCCGGCCGACGACGCTCGCGACGCCGACTCCGCCGAGCTGCACGATGCAGCGGCACCGCTTCGGCAGCTCGGCCGCCGTGCCGGCGAGGGCGAGGACGGCGTCCGCCTCGGTCGCCGCGTCCTCCTCCAGGACGGCGAGGGTGAGCGGCGCGCCGACCGACCGCGTGTGCGGGAGAGCGCGGAGGCAGCGCCAGCCGGTTCCGGCCGGCAGCTCGATGCGGAGGGCTTCCGGCGCCACGAGCTCCGCGATCTGCACCAGGAGCCCCCGCACCAGCGCGCGGGTGAGGACGGCGGGGCCGACGACGCCGATCCCCGAGGACATCCCTGCCAGCAGCACCTCCCCGTCCTCCCATGCGCCCTCGCCGGTCCCCCTCGCCCGACCGAGCACGACCTCGAGTCCCGCCGCCGGCCGGCGCCAGCGGGCGTCCGCCGGGACGCGCTGCTCGAGGACGTCGAGCGGGAGCGGCGACGCGCGGCGGAGGGCGGCGACCTCCTCCGCCCGCGCCTTGGCCGTCGCGACGGTGTGCTCCGCGAGCTCCCGGGAATAGCGCTCCGCCTCCCGCCGCGCGGTGCGACGACGGAGACGGGCCGCGTCGAGGAAGGAGGCGAGCGCGATCACGGGCCCGAGAGCGGCGAGGGCCAGCGTGTACGGCGACGAGGTCAGCGCGTACAGCACGAGGGACGACACCACAGGGGTCAGCGCCGCGATCCACGGGAACGGCGGCCGCGGCGGCGTGCTCGGCGGAGTGGGCGGCAGGAGCCGTGCCCGGGGGTGCTGGATCGTCATCCGACCAGCGAAGCGGACGCCGGCCGCGCGCGGTGGGTCAGCGGGTGATCGGTGGACGGTTCGAGGCTGTGGAGGAGCCGTCGACCCGCTCCACCGCCATCTCCACCGAGGACAGCAGGAGCCTGCTGCCGATCTTCGCACGGTAGCGGCGGCCCGCCTCGAGCGGGAGCGGAGCCTGCGTCGGGGCGACCAGCACGGTGCCGTTGGCCGACCAGCGATCGCTGACCCACAGGCCGCCCTCGTCGAAGCCGAACTCGAGGTGCGTCTTCGAGAGCGAGCGCGTCGGATCGGGGACCGCGAGGATGTGCCGGAAGGTCTCGCCCGCATCCGGCAGCGGCTGACGGCCGATGAGACCGCTGCCGGTGACGATGGCGTGCTGCCCGGAGGCGAAGATCAGCTTCACGAGCCCCTGACTCGGCGGCGCCATGGGCGCCCCGGGAGCGGGCCGCCGGTGCCGGCCCGGCGCGAGACCGGGGAGCCAGGCACGGCGCGAGGGGTCGAGGACGGTGGTGTCGCCGGTCGACGCGGGGCGGGAGGCGCCGGGAGTCGCGTGCGAGGCCACCGAGGTGCCGCACTCTCCGCAGAGGATCGCCCCGGGATCGAGGGTGGAGCCACACGTGCTGCAGATCACCGAGACCACCCCTCCTCGACCCATGCTACCCGGGGCTCCGGCGGGCCTCCCGGGTCCTCGATCAGTCGCTCTCGCCGGTGACGGCGAGCACGTCGACGACGATCACCGTCACGTTGTCGCGTCCACCGTTGCCGAGCGCCGCCTCGACCAGTCCGTCGGCGGCGTCCTGGGCCGTCTCCGCGGTGGAGAGCACGTGCTCGAGGCCCGCGTCCGTGAGCTCCTTGGTCAGGCCGTCCGAGCAGATCAGCAGCCGCGACGGGGCGATGACGGGGACCAGGCGGTAGTCGGGGACGGGCGGCTCGTGGAAGCCGACCGCCCGGGTGATCACGTTGCTGTGCGGGTGCACGTCGGCCTCGTCCCGGGTGATCAGGCCGGCATCGACGAGCTCCTGGACGATCGAGTGGTCGACCGTCAGCTGGACCAGGGCGCCCTGAACGCAGAGGTAGACGCGCGAGTCGCCGATGTTGAAGACGGACCAGTAGGGCTCGCCGCCCACGGCGGTCAGTGCCGCTCCGGTGACGGTGGTCCCGGTCCCGCCGTCGGCGGTGCGCGACTGGCGGGCGATGTCGTCCACCGCCTCACGGAGTGCGCGGTCGATCTCCTCCGCTCCCACGGTGCTGCCGGTCGCGGCGAGGGAGAGCCGGGACACGACGGCGTCGCTCGCCACCTCTCCGGCCGCGTGACCGCCCATCCCGTCGGCGACGGCGAAGAGCGGTGTCTTCGCGAGGTAGCTGTCCTCGTTGGCGCTGCGCACCAGGCCGACCTCGGTGCGCGCCGCCCAGCCGAGGGTGACCTCCGCGGAGGGCGTGTCCGAGGACCAGGCCGAGACGGGGACGGTCACCGACGCTCGGCTGCGGCCGATCTGCGTCATCGCGTCTCCTCGCCTCCGCCGGCTCCGCGCATGCGGGCCGATCCCTCCGATGCTAGCGGCTGTGCGAGCACCGGCGACGCCCGCTCAGCGGCGCTCCGCAGCGCTCCCGCGGAGGATCGGACCGACCGTCCTCCGCGTGGGCGAGAGCGCTTCCGCGACAGTGGATTCCGTCATCCGGGACGCCTCACCGATGCGGATTCACTTGCCGGGCCCCGCCGAGGCTGCCAGGATCATCGCATGAGCCCCTCCCGCCCTCCTGCGCCGCGCCCGCTCCAGCTCGACGACGTGTCCAAGGCGATCATCGAGCAGCTGCAGGCCGACGGCCGGCGCTCCTACGCCGAGATCGGCAAGGCGGTCGGGCTCAGCGAGGCGGCGGTCCGCCAGCGGGTGCAGAAGCTGACCGAGTCGGGCGTGATGCAGATCGTCGCCGTGACCGACCCGATGCAGCTCGGCTTCTACCGCCAGGCGATGATCGGGGTCCGCGTCACGGGGGACACCAGGGTGGTGGCGGACAGCCTCGCGGCGATCCCCGCCGTCGACTACGTGGTGCTGACGGCCGGCACGTTCGACATCCTCGCCGAGGTCGTCTGCGAGAACGACGACGACCTGATCGCCCTGCTCAACCAGGAGATCCGGTCGCTCCCGGGGGTGCTCTCGACCGAGACCTTCGTCTATCTGAAACTCCACAAGCAGTTCTACAACTGGGGAACGCGGTAACCGATGACCACAGAGACAGCATTCTCGAGCCAGGGCCTCGCGTCCGGCGATCCGGTGAAGGGCGAGGACGCCCCCGCCGGCTTCGACGACGCGGCGCTGCAGAAGAAGGCCAAGGACCACCTCTGGATGCACTTCACCCGGCAGTCGGTGATGGACTCCGGCGCGGGGGTCCCCATCATCACCCGGGGTGAGGGCCACCACATCTGGGACAGCACGGGCCGGAAGTACTTCGACGGGCTCTCCGGGCTCTTCGTCGTCAACGCGGGCCACGGCCGGCGTCGGCTCGCGGAGGCCGCGGCCAAGCAGGCGGCCGAGCTCTCGTTCTTCCCGCTCTGGTCATACGCGACGCCCTCGGCGATCGAGCTCGCCGATCGCCTCGCGGATCACGCACCGGGCGACCTCAACCGCGTGTTCTTCTCGACCGGTGGCGGTGAGGCCGTCGAGACGGCCTTCAAGCTGGCGAAGCACTTCTGGAAGCTCCAGGGCAAGCCCGGCAAGCACAAGGTGATCTCGCGCTCGGTCGCCTACCACGGCACCCCGCAGGGCGCCCTGGCGATCACCGGCATCCCGGCGATGAAGGCGATGTTCGAGCCGATCGTGCCCGGCGGCTTCCGCGTGCCGAACACCAACTTCTACCGCGCGCCCCAGCACGGCGACGACCTGGAGGCCTTCGGCGTCTGGGCCGCGGACCGCATCGAGGAGATGATCGAGTTCGAGGGCCCCGAGACGGTCGCGGCCGTCTTCCTCGAGCCGGTGCAGAACTCCGGTGGCTGCTTCCCCCCACCGCCCGGCTACTTCCAGCGGGTGCGCGAGATCTGCGACCGGCACGACGTACTCCTCGTCTCGGACGAGGTGATCTGCGCCTTCGGGCGGATCGGCCACATGTTCGCCTGCGACGAGTACGGCTACGTGCCGGACATGATCACCTGCGCGAAGGGCATGACCAGCGGCTACTCCCCCATCGGCGCCACCATCGTCAGCGACCGCATCTACGAGCCCTTCCGGCACGGCGAGGTCTCCTTCCCGCACGGCTACACCTTCGGCGGGCACCCCGTCTCGGCCGCGGTCGCGCTGGAGAACCTCGACATCTTCGAGGAGGAGAAGCTCAACGAGAACGTGCGGGAGAACTCGCCGCTCTTCCGCTCCACGCTCGAGAAGCTGCTCGACCTGCCGATCGTCGGCGACGTCCGCGGCGCGGGCTACTTCTTCGGGATCGAGCTGGTCAAGGACAAGACGACCAAGGAGACCTTCGACGCCGAGGAGTCCGAGCGCCTGCTCCGCGGCTTCCTCTCGAAGGCGCTCTTCGACGCCGGCCTGTACTGCCGGGCGGACGACCGCGGCGACCCCGTCGTGCAGCTCGCGCCGCCGCTCACCATCGGACCGAAGGAGTTCGACGAGATCGAGCAGATCCTGCGCTCCGTGCTGACGGAGGCCTGGGCGCGACTCTGACGTGCTCGTGTGCGCCGCCGGAGGGACTGGCGGCGCGCACGAGCACGCCGGACGCGCCTCACGCGGCACGGCGGCCCTCGGCGGCCCACGGGCACGGCTCGCCGCCCTCGAGAGCGGCTGCGAGGATCCGCGAGTCGTGATCGTGCGGGTCGAGGCGGACCGCCTCCCGCGCGAGGAGCGCCGCTGAGCGGATCGACCCCGACGACCAGTGGAGCGTGGCGAGCAGGACCAGCAGCGGTCCCCGCTCGGTCCCCGGCGCCGCCGCGGCCGCGTGCGCGATGAGCCCGATGACGGACGGCGCAGCGGCGCGGTCGGGAGAGGCGACGAGTCGGATCACCCGCTCCCGCCCTTCCCGCCGTTGCGCACCGACGATGAGCGCGGCGAGCGCGCGGGTCCGCGGCTGCCAGGGACGACCCGCGGCTGCACGCAGCAGAAGGGACTCGACGTCGGCCGTCACCGCCTCGGGGAGACGAGCGCGCGGGTGCCGGTCGAGCAGCGCGTCCACCTCCGCCGCGATAGCCAGCGCCTCCCCTCGGTCGACGGCGGGCAGCAGTTCCGCCGAGGGGGTCTCGCCGGACGTCCCGCGGACCGTCGTTCCGCCGCCCGGTCGGCTCGGGCGGCGCGGGCCGGCGGGGACGAGCACCTCCACGGCGATTCCGAGCTCCTGCGCTCGACTGCTCAGCGCGCCGATCAGCGCACCGGCGGACTGAACGCGTCGGCCGCAGGAGAACAGCACGATCACCAAGCACTCCACACGCCCGAAGCGCCCGAGGGCCCCGATCCAGGCCCGAGCGGCTCGTGTCGGATCGCCGACAGCGAGGTCGAAGCGGAGGGCGCCGGTGGGCGTCCCGCCTCTCACCGGGAGGAGGACGACGCTCTCGTGGGGCGGATGCCCGAGCAGCCGAGGGATCGCCGCGAGCACGGCGCTGTGATCGACGGGGTGGACCGGAGGCGATGCAGTGGATGTCATGCGGCAACGGTCGCGGGCCCGGCGTCGCTGAGGGACGGGGCCCACGGCGACCGGAAGACAGATCGCCGGAACGCCACCTGTGGAGGACGCAGGCCCACCGCGCCCGGACGCGCGCACACCTGCTGATCGACCGGCCGCAGCCGATCGCGCGGACATGCTGGTCGAGTAGCCCCGCAGGGGCGTATCGAGACCCGCCCACCGTCAGCACGGCGGGACTGCGAGGCCGGTGGATCTCGACGCGCCCGTTCCGTCCTCCACAGGCCGCCGAGCTGCGGAGCCGTCCACCGATGTCCGATTCCCGCCGGTCGCCCACGTGGGCCGCGGCTACTCTCGTGGCATGAGAACGACTCCCCTGCACGTGCGTCGCACCGTCAGCCCCCTCGGCCGGATCGAGGTCGGCAGCGACGGCGAGTCGATCGTCTCGCTCGCGATCGAGAACGGCGGAACCCTCCCGCACGACCACCTGCCCGACAGCTCGCTCCCCGTCCTCTGCACCGCGGTCGACCAGCTCGATGCGTACTTCGCCGGCGAGCGGCGCACCTTCGACCTGCCGCTGCTGCTCCGTGGAACGCCCTTCCAGCTGGAGATCTGGGGAGCGCTCCAGGGGATCGGCTTCGGCGAGATCACCTCCTACGGTGCCCTCGGGCAGGCGACGGGACGGCTCCGCTCCGGTCGGCCCATCGGCGGCGCCGTCGGCGCGAACCCGATCCCGATCCTCGTCGGCTGCCACCGTGTGCTGGCCGGAGACGGCCGGATCACCGGCTTCAGTGCCGGCGAGGGCGTCGCCACGAAGGCCTGGCTGCTCGATCACGAGGGGATCGCGCACCGATGACGGCCGAGAACGGGCTGATCACCGACGCGGACGGGACCGTCCGCTGCGGCTGGAGCGGCGACGACGTCGAGTACCGCCGCTACCACGACGAGGAGTGGGGCGTCCCCCTGCACGGAGACCGGCCGCTCTTCGAGAAGATCTGCCTCGAGGGCTTCCAGGCGGGGCTCTCCTGGATCACCATCCTCCGCAAGCGGCCTCGGTTCCGCGAGGTCTTCCACGGCTTCGATCTCGACGTCGTCGCAGCGATGGACGCGGACGACGTGGACCGCCTGATGGACGACGCCGGCATCATCCGCAGCCGCCCCAAGATCCTCGCGACCATCGGCAACGCGCAGGCGGCCGTCGCCCTGCGCGAGCGCGACGGCGAGGGCGCGATCGACCGCCTGGTCTGGTCGTTCGAGGAGGACACCCCGCCCGGCCGCATCGTCCGCCCCGCCGACGTCCCGACCTCCACTCCGGCGTCCCTCGCGCTCTCGAAGGCGCTCCGGAAGGCCGGCTTCCGCTTCGTCGGTGCGACGACCATGTACGCCCTGCTGCAGTCGGCCGGCGTCGTCGACGACCACCTCACCGGGTGCTTCCGCGCCCGCTCCTGACGCTCAGGCCGAGCGCACGACGAGATCCAGCTCGCCGCTGCCGGCGTTCGGCGCCAGCTCGAACCCGCGGGACGCCGCCCACTCGATCAGCTCGGCGAGGGAGGCGGTCTCGACGCCGTCCTCCGCGAGCGCGCGGACGAAGAGACCCTTGCCCTGCTTGTTGAAGTGGTTGAGGTTGCGCAGCTGCCCCGTCGCGTCGCGCGACCGCACCCGGACGAAGAAGCGCCCCTCCCCCGGCTGCAGCGGCCCGAGCGCCGCGTAGGACTCGCTGCGCAGGTCGAGGACGAGACCCGGGAGCGCCGACAGCTCGCGCCCCGCCTCGGCAGCCCACCAGCGCTTGAGCGGCATCCCGGGGATACGCGAGTCGTGCGACAGCCGGTAGGCGGGGATGCCGTCGAGGCCCCGGACGGGACCCCAGAGCGCGGACTGCACCACGACGATCCGGCCGAGGACGCCGCGCGCACCGGCCGAGAGCGACGCCACCTCGAGCGCGTCGAACAGCACACCGTCGAAGCGGTCCACCGCGGGCATCGCCGGCGCGGTCGGCAGCGCCGCGTTGCGCTCGATCTCGCCGAACTGCCGGGGACCGAGCTTCAGTGCGCGGGACGCCGCGTCCCGGTCGCCGGCGAGCGCGACCAGCGCGTCGCGCAGGGCGACGCGACGATCGGTCAGCCCCGGGAACGACAGCTCCTCGACCCGGAACTCGGCCGAGCCGCCGTCGCGCTTGGTCTCGGACGGGGGAAGCAGGACGTGCACGAAACTCCTCGGGAGGACGGCGTGCGCGAGCGCACGCGGGGAACGCGGCGAGGGGACGCCGCGCACGACGGAGGGGCCGGGCGATCGCGATGATCACCCGGCCCCTCCGGTCGCCGCTCGAGGCGGCGGGTCGTCAGACCAGCGCGGCCTCGCGGGCCACGACGGTGACGACGTCGTTCTCGACGGACAGGAAGCCGTCGTCCGCCTGCGCGGTGATCCGAGTCCCGTCGGCGGCCGTGACGCGCACCTCACCGGAGGCGAGGATCGCGAGCATCGGCTCGTGACCGACCAGGATGCCGATCTCGCCCTCGACGGTGCGAGCCGAGATCTGCTTCGCCTCGCCCGCCCAGACCTCCGCGTTCGCGGAGACGACGCTGACCTTCAGGAACGCGGCCATGATCAGCCGTTCTCCTTCTGGATCTGGGCCCACTTCTCCTCGACGTCCGTGATCGGACCGACGTTGAAGAACGCCTGCTCCGCCACGTGGTCGAACTCGCCGCGGGCGATCGCGTCGAACGACTCGATGGTGTCCTTCAGCGGGACGGTCGAGCCCTCCACGCCGGTGAACTTCTTCGCCATGTAGGTGTTCTGCGAGAGGAACTGCTGGATCCGGCGCGCACGCGACACCGTGATCTTGTCCTCCTCGGAGAGCTCGTCGACGCCGAGGATCGCGATGATCTCCTGCAGCTCCTTGTTCTTCTGCAGGATCTGCTTGACGTTCGTGGCCACGCGGTAGTGGTCGGCACCCAGGTAGCGGGGGTCGAGGATGCGCGAGGTCGAGGTCAGCGGGTCGACGGCCGGGTAGAGGCCCTTCGACGCGATCTCACGGGAGAGCTCGGTCGTCGCGTCGAGGTGCGCGAACGTCGTGGCCGGCGCCGGGTCGGTGTAGTCGTCGGCGGGGACGTAGATCGCCTGCAGCGAGGTGATCGAGTGTCCGCGCGTCGAGGTGATGCGCTCCTGGAGCACGCCCATCTCGTCGGCGAGGTTCGGCTGGTAGCCCACCGCGGAGGGCATGCGGCCCAGCAGGGTCGACACCTCCGAGCCGGCCTGGGTGAAGCGGAAGATGTTGTCGATGAAGAGCAGCACGTCCTGCTTCTGCACGTCGCGGAAGTACTCCGCCATCGTCAGCGCGGACAGCGCGACGCGGAGGCGGGTTCCCGGCGGCTCGTCCATCTGGCCGAAGACGAGGGCCGTCTTGTCGAAGACGCCCGCCTCCTCCATCTCGGCGATGAGGTCGTTGCCCTCACGGGTGCGCTCGCCGACACCGGCGAACACGGACACTCCACCGTGGTCCTGCGCGACGCGCTGGATCATCTCCTGGATGAGGACGGTCTTGCCGACGCCCGCTCCGCCGAACAGGCCGATCTTGCCGCCCTGCACGTACGGGGTGAGGAGGTCGATGACCTTGATGCCGGTCTCGAAGAGCTCGGTCTTCGACTCGAGCTGGTCGAACGCCGGGGGCTTGCGGTGGATCGGCCAGCGCTCGGTGATCTCGAACGACTGTCCGTTGATCGTGCCGTCGGCGTCAGCGTTGAGCACCTCGCCGATCACGTTGAAGACCTTGCCCTTGGTCACGTCGCCGACCGGGACCGAGATCGGCAGGCCGGTGTCGTGGACCTCCTGGCCGCGGACGAGTCCGTCGGTCGGGTTGAGCGAGATGGCGCGGACGAGGTCGTCGCCCAGGTGCTGCGCGACCTCGAAGGTCAGCTTGGACGAGACGCCCTCGACCTCGACGTGCGTGTAGAGCGCGTTGTAGACCTCGGGGATCGCGTCGTGGGGGAACTCGATGTCAACGACGGGGCCGGTGACGCGGGCGATACGGCCAACGGCCCCGCCCGGAGTCCCGGTCGCCGCCTCAGGTGCGGTCAGTGTCATTGCTTCTTCCTTCTGTGGTCTCACCGCACCCGGAGGGCGGAGGCTTCGTGTCGGGGAGGTGCGCCGTCTACTTCGAGGACGACAGGGCGTCGGCGCCGCCGACGATCTCGGCGATCTGCTGCGTGATCTCGGTCTGGCGCGCGTTGTTGGCGAGCCGGGTGTACGTCTTGATGAGCGTGTCGGCGTTGTCGCTCGCCGACTTCATCGCCTTCTGGCGCGCCGCGTGCTCGGACGCCGCCGACTGCAGCATCGCGTTGAAGATGCGGCTCTCGACGTAGACCGGCAGGAGGCGGTCGAGGACCGTCTCGGGGTCGGGCTCGAACTCGTAGAGCGGGTACAGATCGGTGTTCTGATCCTCGGCGCCCTCGACGACCTCGAGCGGCAGGAGCCGGACGACGGTCGGCTGCTGGGTGACCATGCTGACGAAGCGGTTGTACACGAGGTGGATCTCGTCCACTCCGCCCTCTTCGTCATCGAGGTTGTAGGAGTCGACGACCGCGTCGGCGATCTCCTTCGCCGTCTCGAACACCGGCTGGTCGGTGCCACCCGTCCAGATGCGGACGCTCGGACGCCGGCGGAACGAGAAGTACGCGTTCGCCTTGCGGCCGACCAGGTAGAAGACGACCTCCTTGCCCTCGCTGCGCAGCAGCGAGGCCAGCTCCTCCGCCTCCTTGAGCACGCTCGAGGAGAACGCGCCCGCGAGGCCGCGGTCGGAGGTGAAGATCACGATCGCGGCCGTGTCGAGCTTCTCGCGCTCGGTCGTGAGCGGGTGCTCGACGTTCGAGTAGGTCGCGACGGCCGACACGGCGCGCGTGATGGCGTTCGAGTACGGAGCCGCGGCGGCGACGCGGTTCTGCGCCTTCTGGATGCGCGAGGCCGAGATCAGCTCCATGGCGCGGGTGATCTTCTTGGTCGTCTGGGCCGAGCGGATCTTCGACCGGTAGACCCGGAGTTGCGCTCCCATGTGTCTCCTGTTGTCCTTCTCTGAATCGTCAGGGGGCCGCTGTTAGCGACGGCCCTTGACGATCTTCTCCTGGCCGACCTCGTCGGCCGAGATCGCCTTGTGCTCCTCGCGCCCGACCGAGGCGAGCGGCTTGCCCTCACCGGTCTGGAACTCGAGCTTGAAGCCGTCGACGGCACGGTGCAGCTCGGCGACGGTGTCGTCGGAGAGCACGTTGGTGTCGCGCAGCGTGGAGAGGACCTGCGTGTTGCGGCCCAGGTAGTCGAGCAGCTCGCGCTCGAAGCGCAGCACGTCAGGGACGGGCACCTCGTCGAGCTTGCCGTTCGTTCCGGCCCAGATCGAGACGACCTGCTCCTCGACGGGGTACGGCGAGTACTGCGGCTGCTTGAGCAGCTCCGTGAGGCGGGCGCCGCGCGCGAGCTGACGGCGCGAGGCGGCGTCGAGGTCCGACGCGAACATCGCGAACGCCTCGAGCGAGCGGTACTGCGCCAGCTCGAGCTTCAGCGTTCCGGAGACCTTCTTGATCGACTTGACCTGGGCGTCACCGCCGACTCGCGACACCGAGATGCCCACGTCGACCGCCGGACGCTGGTTGGCGTTGAAGAGGTCGGACTGGAGGAAGATCTGGCCGTCGGTGATCGAGATCACGTTGGTCGGGATGTACGCCGAGACGTCGTTCGCCTTGGTCTCGATGATCGGGAGACCCGTCATCGAGCCGGCGCCGAGCTCGTCGGACAGCTTCGCGCAGCGCTCCAGCAGGCGGGAGTGCAGGTAGAAGACGTCGCCGGGGTACGCCTCGCGTCCCGGCGGGCGGCGCAGGAGGAGCGACACGGCGCGGTAGGCCTCGGCCTGCTTCGACAGGTCGTCGAAGATGATCAGGACGTGCTTGCCGCCGTACATCCAGTGCTGGCCGATGGCCGAGCCGGTGTAGGGGGCGAGGTACTTGAAGCCGGCGGGGTCCGAGGCGGGGGACGCGACGATCGTCGTGTACTCCATCGCTCCGGCGTCCTCGAGCGCGCCCTTCACCGAGGCGATGGTCGAGCCCTTCTGGCCGATGGCGACGTAGATGCAGCGGACCTGCTTGTTCGCGTCGCCGGACTCCCAGTTGGCCTTCTGGTTGATGATCGTGTCGATCGCGATGGCCGTCTTGCCGGTCTGGCGGTCGCCGATGATGAGCTGGCGCTGTCCGCGGCCGACGGGGATCATCGCGTCGATGGCCTTGATGCCGGTCTGCAGAGGCTCGTGGACCGACTTGCGCGACATGACGCCGGGGGCCTGGAGCTCGAGGGCGCGGCGGCCCTCGGAGGCGATGTCGCCGAGTCCGTCGATCGGGTTGCCGAGCGGGTCGACGACGCGGCCGAGGTAGCCGTCGCCGACGGGGACGGAGAGGACCTCGCCGGTGCGGGTCACCTCCATGCCCTCCTCGATGCCGGAGAACTCGCCGAGGACGACGACGCCGATCTCGTTCTCGTCGAGGTTCTGGGCGAGGCCCAGCACGCCGTTGGAGAAGCGGATCAGCTCGTTCGCCATGACGCCGGGGAGTCCCTCGACGTGGGCGATGCCGTCGGCGGCGTCGATGACGTAGCCGACCTCGGTGGTGGACGCCTTGCCCGGCTCGTACGACGAGACGAAGTCCTTCAGCGCGTCGCGGATCTCATCCGGGCTGATGGTGATATCTGCCATGGGAATTCCTATTCGTTGGGTCCGTGCGAGCCGAAGCGGTCGTCGGGGCCTGACCTGGGTGGTGCGGAGGTCGGAGGCGGCGCGAGCCGCTCCCTGAGGATACGTGCGTCCGTCAGGACGCGAGCTGGAGCTTCAGGTCGGACAGCCGCGCCGAGACGGAGCCGTCGATGACCTCGTCGCCGACGTGCAGTCGCATGCCGCCCAGGAGGGAGGGGTCGACCAGGACGTTGACGGAGACCGGGCGGCCGTACTGGCGCGTGAGCGCCGAGCGGAGCCGGTCGAGCTGCTCGGGGTGCAGCGGAGCCGCGACCGAGACCGTGGCGAGGGTGAATCCGCCCTGGTCGGCGACGACGCCCGCCGCGAAGCGGACGAGCTCGGGGATGCGGCGACCGCGCGGGTGCGCGATCAGCTGGCGGAGGACGGCGAGGGTCTCCGCGGAGGCCTTGCCCTCGAGGAGGCGCTGCACGAGCGCCACCTTCGAGTCCGCCGCGGCGAGCTTGCTGCCGAGCGCGAGCTCGAGCTGAGCATCCGACGCCACGACTGCGCCGAAGGTCTGCAGCTCGGTCTCGAGCGAGACGCCCTCCGGAGTGGCGGACGCGATCGCACGGACCCCGACCTCCTCGATCCCGGCGATCAGATCGCTCGGGCTCGACCAGCGGTGGCCCACGACGACGGTCAGCAGGCGCTTGGCCGGCTCGCCGAAGGGTGCGAACACCCGGGCGACGAGGGCCTGCCTGCTGCCCGCGTCGGTGCTCGGGTCGGACAGGACCGTGCGCAGCTGCGCCTGCCCGTCGATGACCCGGGCCGCCTCGAAGAGCTGCCGGGCGGTGTCGAGGGACGCCTGGCCGCCGAGGGCGGAGAGCTCCGCCTTCGCCGACGCGAGTGCCTGCCTGGACGCGCTGCCCATCAGCTGTTCGCCTTCTCCGAGGCCTCGAGGTCGGCGAGGAAGCGGTCCACGATCGCGGACGCCTTCGCGTCGTCGTTGAGGCTCTCGCCGATGACGCCGGAGGCGAGATCGATGGCGAGGGTTCCGACTTCGGAGCGCAGAGCGACGACGGCCGACTGGCGGTCCGCCTCGATCTGGGCGTGCGCGTTCTGGAGGATGCGCTCGGCCTCGACCTGCGCCTGCTCCTTCTTCGCCGCCACGATCGCGTTGCCGTCGGCGTTCGCCTTCTCGCGGATCACTCCGGCCTCGGCGCGGGCCTCGGCCAGCTGAGCGGTGTACTTCTCGAGTGCGATCTCAGCCTGTCGCTGGGCCTCGTCGGCCTTCGCGATGTTCCCCTCGATCGCGGCGGAGCGCGCGTCGAGCATCGTCTGGATGCGCGGCAGGACCAGCCTCCAGAAGAAGAACAGCAGGATGAGGAAGATCACCCCCGACCAGAAGAAGTCGTAGAACTCCGGGATCAGAATGACCGCGGGGACGTCACCTTCTTCCGCAGCGATGTTCACAGCGGTGCTGAACACGACTACGCCGCGAAGATGAAGTAGGTGGCGAGACCGATGAGCGCGAGCACCTCGGTGAACGCGATGCCGAGGAACATCGTGGTCTGGAGGCGGCCGGCCATCTCGGGCTGGCGCGCCATGGCCTCGACGGTCTTGCCCGCGACGATGCCGACACCGATGCCGGGGCCGATCGCTGCGAGGCCGTAACCGACCGTCGCGATGTTGCCGGTGAGTTCGGCGAGAACGGTGACTGAGTCCACGAGTGGGTCCTTTCAGTGGGGTGATCGTGTGAACGGGCGGGAGCCCGTGAGTAGTGGGGTCAGTGCTCCTCGGCGACGGCCAACTGGATGTAGACCGCAGCGAGGAGAGTGAAGATGTAGGCCTGCAGCACGGCGACCAGCAGCTCGAAGAGCGTGAAGGCGCCGCCGAAGGCGAAGGTCACGACACCGAAGAGCTTGAAGCCCGGGTCGATCTGCGAGCTGAAGAGGAAGAACTGCGTGGCCGAGAAGCACAGCACCAGGAGCAGGTGCCCGACGATCATGTTCATCACGAGCCGCAGCGCGAGCGAGAGCGGACGGATGATGAACGTCTGCAGCAGCTCGATCGGCGTGAGGATGAAGTAGATCAGGAACGGGGCTCCGGGCGGGAAGAGGGCGTTCTTGAAGAAGCCCATCCCCCGGTCCTTGATGCCGGCGTAGATGAAGGTGACGTACGCGACCAGGCCGAGGAAGAGGGGCATGCCCACGACCGACGTTCCCGCGATGTTCAGGAACGGGACGATGCCGGTGAGGTTCATCGCGATGATCGCGAAGAAGATCGTCACCAGGATCGGCAGGAAGCGGCGCGCGTCCTTCTCGCCGAGGATGTCCTTCGCGATCGTCACGCGGACGAAGTCGAAGGCCATCTCCACGACGCTCTGGAAGCGTCCCGGGACGATGCGCATCTTGCGCGTCCCGAGGTAGAAGAACAGCATCAGTGCGATGACCGCGATGAAGCGGACCAGCATGACGCGGTTGATCTCGAAAGGGGTTCCCTCGAAGAGGAAACCGGGCGGGAAGAACTCGGAGATCGACGGGGTGTGGAAGTCACTCTCACCGGTCGAGGACGAGACCAACAGGGTCACAGCGTTAGCAAACAGCGCTAGCTCCTGGAATTCGGGGCGTGGCACGTGGCAGACGAACGACGTGAATCGTTCGGACGCAACGCTCTCGCGACGACGAAAGGTGGGGTATTCCGCTCGGACGGCGTTCGCACTCGGCGGTCGACATCAACGATGAGACGACCTGAGGACGGGCACACGTCGCCTGCGGGGATTGGACCCTACTGTAGCAACAGAACGGCCTGAGAGCCGAATCGTGATCCTCTCAGACGCCACTCGGGCGGCGCTCATCGGGCGATGTCGCTGACGTTCGCCATGCGCGAGCGCGAGACGACGAGGACGTCGATCACGAGCGAGCCGAGGACCGCCGCGATGATCGTGATGAACATGGCGGTGCTGTTCAGCCACGGCTGGTCGCGCAGCACGAGGGCCGCGATCACGAAGAGGACGAACTTCGCGAGCCAGGTGCCGAGCACCACGGCGAAGAAGCCGCCGATGTCCATCCGGTTGGCGACGAGGATGCTGGCGGCGGTGAGCGCCACCATGACCCCGCCGACGACGGCGCCGATCAGGGCGCCGACGGCACCCTCACCGCCGGCGGCGAGGAATCCGACGATCGCGCCGACGACGGCCAGAGCGAGGACGAAGACGCCGCCGACGGCGAGCGTGCGCCGGAGGACGGGCACCGAGGCGGGCTGGGGGCGGGGGGCGGCCGGGGAGGCTCCGGTCATGATGCTTCTTTCCGCGCCTGGTGCGGCGCTGTCGTGTCGCGACCGAGCGGTAGCCCGATCGGCGGACGGCGCGTGTCGGTCTCGGACGCGCGGTCGAGGGGGTCGAGGACGGGGGACGCCTCCGCCGACTGCGCCGCCGCCTCGAGCCGCTTGCGGCGGCTGAGCGGGAGGAGCGTGACGACGGTGCAGGCGAGCAGTCCGATCGCGAGGAAGGCGAGCGGCACCCAGAGCACGTCGACGACGAACATCAGCAGGCAGCTGAAGGCGACGACCGCCGTCCAGGCGTAGAAGATCAGCACGGCGTGCAGGTGCGAGTGCCCCATGTCGAGCAGCCGGTGGTGCAGGTGCTTGCGGTCAGCACTGAACGGCGACTTGCCCGCACGCAGCCGCCGGATCACCGCGAGGCCGAAGTCCATCAGCGGGACGACCAGGATGGCGAACGGCAGGATGATCGGGATGAACGCGGGCAGCAGCTCCTTCGCCGCGAGCTGCGAGGGGTCGATCTGGCCGGTGACGGCGATCGCGGAGGTCGCCATCAGCATGCCGACGAGCAGGGCTCCCCCGTCGCCCATGAACATCTTCGCCGGGCGCCAGTTGATCGGCAGGAAGCCTGCGCAGGCCCCGACGAGGACGACCGCGATCAGCGAGGCCAGGTTGAAGTAGTCGGTCGGCGACGTCTGCTGCACCAGCAGGTAGCTGTAGAGGAAGAACACGCCGTTGGCGATCAGCGCGACGCCGGCGACGAGGCCGTCGAGACCGTCGATGAAATTCAGGGCGTTGGTCACGAGCACGATCGCCAGCACGGTGATGATCAGCGACATCCAGGGCGAGCCGACGGTGAGGCCGCCGATCGGCAGCGAGACGATCTGCACGCCCTTCCAGGCGATGAGACCCGCGGCGATCATCTGCCCCGCGAGCTTCGTCGTCCAGTCCAGGTCCCAGATGTCGTCGGCGACGCCGATCAGGACGATGAGGAGGCTCGCGCCGAGGATCGCGAGGATCGGCTCGGGGTTGGCGAACACCAGCCGGAAGTAAGGCAGCTGCGAGGCGATGCCGAAGCCGACGAGGATCCCGAGGAACATGGCGATCCCGCCCAGGCGCGGGGTCGGCCGGGTGTGCATGTCGCGCACCCGGATCGCCGGGTAGAGCCGGTACCGCAGGCTGAGCTTCCAGATGACCCACGACAGCCCGCAGGTCACGACCGCGACCGCGAGCGAGACCAGGACGAAGGTGATCATCGGCTACTCACCCGGGGTGGAGTCGGGGCGCGCGGTGCCGCTCGCCGCCGGCTCGTCCTGCACCTGAGCGCGCGACGCCCAGTCCGGTCGCGCCGTGGGAGCGGGCTGCTCCTCGGCGGCGACCGGCTCGTCGTCCTCGACGGTCGGGTCGCTGAGCTCGGTGGAGGCGTCGTAGGACGCGACCGGTGCGGGGGCCTCGGGCTCCTCGGCCGTGGCGACGCCGTCGAGGAGGAGGTCGCCGACGACCTCGCGGATGCTCTCGGCCGAGACGACGCCCTGGCGGAGGATGCGCAGGGTGCCGCCCTCGAAGCTGAGCGCGGTCGCGTCGACGATGGTGGAGGACTCGCTGGCGCCGACCGGGCGGTCGCTGTAGCGGCTGCCGGCGGTGCCCGCGTCGAGGTAGACGTCGACGGAGTCGCCGAGCTGGTCGAGCGCCTCCTGGGCGGTGGTGGCGGATGGGCGGCCGGTGCGGTTGGCGGAGGAGACCGCGAGCGGCCCCGTCTCGGCGAGGAGCTCGAGGGTGACCGGGTTGTCGGGCATCCGGAGGGCGACGGTGCCCCGGGTCTCGCCCAGGTCCCAGACGAGGGAGGGCTGCGCGTGCAGCACGATCGTGAGCCCACCCGGCCAGAAGGCCTTCGCCAGCTCGCGGACGGCCTCGGGCACGTTCTCCGCGAGGGCGTCGAGCGCGGCCACGTCGCCGATCAGCACGGGCGGCGGCGACTGCCGGGTGCGCCCCTTCGCGTCGAGCAGGCGCTGCACCGCCGCGGCGTCGAAGGCGTTGGCCGCGATCCCGTAGACCGTGTCGGTCGGCAGGACGACGAGCTCGCCCCGGCCGATCGCGGTGCGCGCGAGACGGGTGCCGGTCAGGAGGTCCGTGTCGACGGAGCAGTCGTAGATGCGTGACATAACGCCGCAATGATACGGGACCACCGGTGGTGACCACCCGGAGGGCGCGCACCGCTCCGGCGGACGGCTCCTGCACGGAGGGACCGCGCCGAGAGGGGGCCCGCTGCACGGAAGCGGGCGATCCGCGCCCCGGGACGCGCCACGCGGGGCGGGACGGAACTGGGCGACCTACCGTGTCCCGGCGGCTCGCCTGCCGTCGTGATCCCCGATCGGGAGGCTCCCTCGATGGACCGGACGTCCTGCTGCGCGACGGAGTCCGAGGCTCCCCGCCCCGGAGCTCGATGATCCACCGCGTCGCCGCACTGCTGCGCTCCTCGACAGCGCGGAGCTCCTCGAACGCCGCCCTCGAGCGGCTCGTCTCCCGCGGCACGAGCGCGGTGGTCGGCCTCGTCGTCGCCGTCCACGTGTCGCCCGCGGAGGCAGGCGTGTACGCGATGGCGTTCCTCGCGCTCTCCCTCCTGCAGGAGATCGGGGAGAACACGGTGCGCCCGCTCGGCGTCGCGATGTGGCGGAGGGAGGGAGGTGCGCGCCAGCTCCGGCGCGCCGCCGCCGTCGTCTCCGTCGGCGGGGCGACGGCGATGGCGGTCGCGATCGGCCTGCTCTGGGCCCTGTCGGCGGCGTCCGCAGCGCAGGCCGTCGCCCTCCTGCCGTTCGTCGCCGTCGCCGCCCTCCACGGAGCGATCCTGCCCGCACTGACCCGGGCGCAGGTCGACGGACGCTGGGCCTCGATCGCGCGGGGCCAGGCCCTCGGCAGCATCGCCTCGATCGTCGTCTGCGTCCCGCTCGCTCCCGTCCTCGGCATCGCGGCGGGATCGCTCCAGACCGTCGTGACCGAGGGGATCCTCCTGCTCCTGCTCTCGAGACGGGGGACGCTGCCGACTCCCGACCTGCCACGTCGGCCGATGCTCAGGGACTACGTGATCCCCACCCTGCAGAGCAACGTCTTCGGCTGGCTGCAGGGCCAGTCCGAGCGGATCGTCCTCTCCGCCCTCGGTGGAGCCACAACACTCGGCCTCTACTCGATCGCGAGTCAGATCGCGCGCGCCGTCTCGGACGCCGTCGTCCTCGGACTCGCGAACGTCCTCCGGGCCCGGCTGGCGAACTCCCGGACGGACGAGGAGCGGCGCGCAGTGCTCCGCTCCGTCGTGATGCAGGCGGCGGTCGGCGCCCTGGTCGTCCAGACGACGATGGTCACCCTGGATCTCCTCGTCCTCGGCCGCGTCCTCGACTCCTCCTGGCATCCCGCCCTGCTGATCGTGCCGATCCTCTCCGTCTCCTCCGCGCCGATCGCCTGCCTGTGGTGCGCCTCCTCGTACCTGATCGTGCAGGGCCGCGCGAGCGTGCTCGTCCCCTGGCACTGGATCGGCGTCGCTCTCAGCATCGGAGCCGGATTCGCCGTCGCCGCCGATCTGCTCGCGGGGGCGTGCGCCGCCGTCCTCCGCGACGCCGTCGCCCTCGCCGGTCGCCTGCCGCACGTCGGGCAGGACATCGGCCGCTCCGGCCTCCTGCGCGTCTCCGGCTGCCTCGCGGCCGGCGTGCTCATCGGCGCCGCAGGCTTCTGCGCCGCGCTCCCCCGCTACAGCTGACCATCCGTGACACCCCCGACCCCTGAGGCGACCCGCCATGACACCACCTCCCACCGGCTCGCACCGCCGATCGCTCGCACGGTCTCCACGACGACCGCCGCCACTGCAGCGGCCCGGTCACGCGGAGTCCTCGCTCCCGGGCGGACCACCCGCGCAGCGCTCGAACGCCGTCTGGCTTCCCGCTCTGGCGGTCCTCCTGCTCGGCGCCGTGGTGGTCGCGGTCGTCACCGGCGAGCTCCAAATCCCGGCGCTCGCCGCTGCGGCGGCCTGCGTGCTGATCGTCGCCCGCCTGCTCCCGCCGGCCGCCGCTCTGACGCTCGTGCTCGTCCTCTACGCGGTCGTCCCGTTCGACTACCTGGCGCTGCCCGCGCCGTTCCCGATCCTCAGTCCGATCATCGTCCTCGCGGCACTCCTGGCGATCGCGACCGGAGCTCCGCCACCGCCCTGGCTCCGCAGGACCCGGCTGATGGCGCCGATCGCGTTCACGGTCTACGCACTGGTGATCCCCGTCCTCCGGCCGCAGGGGCAGATCGAGACGATCGTCTCCTGGACGGCCGTCGTCGTCATCGCGCTGATCGCCCTACCGCTGTGGATGAGCGACCCCTCGGTCTTCCGGCCGCTGACCACCGCCCTCCTCGTCGTGTCGGTCGTCCTTGCGATCGTCGGGACGGTCGAGTTCACGACGCGGTCGAACCTCTACGCCGAGATCTTCGCCTCCGCTCCGTTCCCGCTCACGCAGAAGTGGAGTGTGTACCGGATCATGACGATGCTCGGGCACCCCCTGGTGAACGGGACCTTCTTCGCGTCGGTCGGGTCCCTCGCGTTCGGGCTGTTCCTCAAGGGCGGACGGCCGGGTGCCCTCCTCGGCTTCGCGGCCTGCTGCGCCGGAGTGCTGCTCTCCGGATCACGCAGCGCCATGGTCGCGATCGCGGTCGGCGTCCTGGTGGCGGGCGGCGTGACCGTCTTCCGCCTCACGGGCAGCCGGCTCGTCAGACTGATAGTCGCGTTCGCCCCTCTCCTCGTGATCGTGTCGACCGTGGGCGCTCAGGCCCTCGACCCCCGCTCCGAGACGGAGGAGGGCGCACGGTCCGCGGACGTCCGCGACCTGGTCCTCCGGATCGGTCTGAAGGTGCTGCCGACGGAGTCGGGCCTCTTCGGCTCCGGAGGAGGACTGTCGGGGGTCGTCTTCGCGCAGAACGGCGGGGGGAACTACGTCCTCGAGAGCAGCCTGTGGCAGACGGTGTTCAGCTACGGGATCATCGGCACGACCTTCCTCGTGGCCCACCTCCTGATCGTCCTGATCTGCTCGATCGCCCGGGGTGCGGTGGCCGGCCCCGCGATGCTGGTCGCCTACCTGGTGGCGGCGTCGGCCTTCAACCTCCTCGAATCGGCGCCGGCCTCTCTGATCATCCCGGCGCTCGCCCTCCTGCTGACCATCGCGGAAGCCCGGTCGGAACCGGCACCGCCGCGTGCCCTCCCGCCCGTCCCTCCGCGCCGCGTCGGCCCCGGCGAGCGCCACTCGAGCAGCTCGGGCCCCGCTGCACCAGCAGCGCGGGACGGGCGCGCCGGAGCAGCCGGACCGGCGACGAGCCGGGTCGTTCCGGCCGCGCCGCGCCAAGAGCCCCGGAGACCGCGCCGCACGCCGCAGTGGCGGCGAGCGTCTTGGTAGCGTCCCGCGAGCCGCTGGACACCCCGCCCCCGGCGGACACCGAGGAGTGCTGATGACATCGACGCGCCGCTGGCTGGTCGCCACCACGGAGTACGCGGGGCTGACGCCCTACACCGGCGGAATCGGGCGCGGCTTCGCCTCGCTCCTGCCGGCGCTGGTCAGAGCGGGCGTCGAGGTCGACCTCGTCGTCCTCTCCTGCGACCCGCCTCTCGACGGCTTCGATCCCGAGGGCGTGCGGATCCTCGAGTACGTCCGGCTGCGCCGCCGGCCCGCTGTCGGCCGGCTCCTGCAACGGGCGCTCCACCTGCGCGCCCTCGTCCGCCGCACCCGCTACGACGTGATCTTCCTCGCGGAGTGGGAGGGCCTGGGCGCACTGCTCCCCCGGCACGCGCCGCTCGTGACGAACCTCGCGACCGGCTACCGCATCGCGGACTGGATCGCGGGCCGGTCGACGGAAGGGCGGACTCTCCGCACGCGCCTCCTGATCGGGCTCCAGAAGCGCCTCGAGACCCGCCAGATGAGACGGTCGCGCGGACTCGTGCCGATCTCCCGCGCGGTCCGGGACTGGTACTCGACGCGGATCCCGGAGCTTCCGCCCTCGGTCGTCGTCCGCAACTGCATCGACGTGCCGACGGTGCAGCGGAGCGCGCGGTGCGGCGACCTCCCGGAGGGCTGGCCGCCCGGCCCGGGTCCCGTGGTGCTCTTCCTCAGCCGCATCGAGCGGCGCAAGGGCGTCGAGACCGCGATGCACGCCTTCGAGGCACTGGCCCGGACCCGTCCGGAGGTCTCCTTCGTCTTCGCGGGTGCCTTCTGCTTCCTCGAGCCGACGGAGGCGGAGCTCCTCGGCACGGTCGCCGCCGAGCACCGCGACAGGTTCACGTTCCTCGGCCACGTCGGAGGCGACGGGGTGTTCGCCGCGATCAGGGCCGCCACCGTCGTGACCTGTCCCTCACGCTGGGAGGGCTTCGGGAACGCGGCGCTCGAGGTCAAGGCGGTGGGAACCCCGCTCGTCGCCACCACCGGCAGCGGCTTCGACGACTTCTGCGAGGACGGCGTGGATGCGCTGATGGTGCCTCGGGACGACCGCTCGGCGCTCAGCGAGGCGATCGGACGACTGCTCGACGAGCCCGAGCTCAGGGAGCGCCTCACCGCTCGCGCGATGCGCGGGATCGGTGCCTTCACCGCGGACTCGGTGGCACCGGACCTGCTCGCGGCCGCCCAGCAGCTGCTCGAGGGCACCGGCCGGGTGAGCGGCGGGGCGAGCGCCTCGAACGGGCACCGATGACCCGCCCGAGCACGGCGCGTCTCCGCTCGGTCACGATCGGCGTCCCGGTCCACGGGGTCTCCGCGTACGTCGAGCGCTGCCTCTCCTCGCTGTGGGCGCTCGCGCTGCCGCCCGGATGCACGGTGGAGGTGATCGTCGTCGACGACGCGAGCCCCGACGACTCGATGGTGAAGGTCCGCGCGTCGATCGCGGACGCGCCTCCGGCGTTCTCGGTGCTGGTGGTGACGCACGAGTCGAATCTCGGGCTCGCCGAGGTGCGGAACACGATCCTCGAGCGCGCCTCCGGAGACGCCGTCTGGTTCGTCGACTCCGACGACCACGTCCATCGGGACATGCTCGCGGCGATGGTCGACGCGATGTCCGGCGAGGTGGACGTCGTCGTCACCGGTCTGATCGCCGTCGGCGAGTCGGGCGAGCGGCTGCCCGTCGGAGCGATGCCGTACACCGGGGGCCGCCTCTGGACGGGATGCGACGCCGCGGTCGAGCTCTTCGAGTTCCGGCTCTGGGCCTTCCTCTGGAACAAGCTCCTCCGGCGCGAGCTCTACGCCGGCCTCCGCTTCCCCCGCTCCCGCTCCTACGAGGACACGGCGCTGATGGCCGTCCTGCTCGCGCGTGCGCGCACCGTCTCGTTCGTCGATCGCGAGCTCTACGTCTACTCGGTCCGCCCCGGCGCGATCACGGACGGACTGCGGGTCGACCTCCTGGACCTCTCGAGGAACGTCCGTCACGTCGTGCGCCTGCTCGAGGCGGACTTCCCCCTGCTCGCCGCGCACCCCTCGGTCAGCTCCTACACGGCGCGGGTCGCCCACCTGTCGGCCCTGAACCACGTCGCCGAGCACCCGTCCGCGGGCGATGCCGGACGCACGATCGAGCGGGAGGTCTCGGCCGACGTCCGAGCGAGGGACGTCCTCCGCACCGTCCGCGACGGGCACCTCGCCGTCGCGGCCGCACTCGCCCTCATCGCCGTGTCGCCGAGCGCCTACGTGGGTCTTCGTCGCCGGTCGACGCTGACGCGCATCCTGCGCCAGCTGCGTCGATTCCGGCGCGTCTGACGCGGTCCGAGCGGCGCTGCGCGCCAGTTCCCCGACGAACACGCCCCTCCGGGTCGGCGCCCGGTCCCGCGCGAATAGCGTCCCCGCCATGCCGAAATCCCTCGCCGTCATCGGCACGCGCGGCTACCCCAGCTACTACGGCGGCTTCGAGACCGCGGTCCGCCGGCTCGCCCCCCACCTCGTCGCCGCAGGCTGGGACGTCACCGTCTACGGGCGCCCCGGAGCGACCGTCGACGACGCCGAGGGCCGGGACCCGCGCGTCCGCACCGTCGTCACCTCCGGCTGGGACTCCCGGTCGCTGAGCACGCTGAGCCACGGGCTGAGCGCGACCCGCGACGCGGTGCGCCGCGCTCCCGACGTCGCACTCGTCATGAACGCCGCGAACGGCCTCTTCCTCCCCCTGCTCGAGCGAGCCGGCATCCCCACCCTCGTGAACGTGGACGGCATGGAGTGGGAGCGGGAGAAGTGGGGGCCTCTCGCGCGGTCCGTCTTCCGGAGGGGCGCGCGGATGACCGCGGCGCACGCCACCGAGCTCGCCTTCGACTCGCACGAGATCGCCCGGCGCTGGGGCACCGACTTCCAGCGCGACGGCGTCTTCCTGCCCTACGGCGGAGACGTCCCGCCCGACCTGCCCGTGGAGCCCGGGCTCCGGCACCGGTCGTACGCCCTCCTCGTCTCGCGGTTCGTGCCCGAGAACACCGTCGAGGAGTTCTTCGCCGCCGCTCCCGCGATCGCGCGCACCCACGACGTCGTCATCGTCGGCTCCACCGGCTGCGGCGGCGTGCTGGATCAGCGGGCCGCTCGCCTGGCGGCCTCCCACGAGCGCATCCACCACCTCGGTCACCTCCGCGACGACGCCCGGCTCTTCTCGCTCTGGCAGCACGCCGGCGCCTACTTCCACGGTCACAGCGTCGGCGGCACCAATCCCGCGCTGGTCCAGGCCATGGCCTGCGGCGCTCCGACGGTCGCCCGCGACACCGTCTACAACCGGGAGGTGCTCGGGGAGGGCGGCGTGCTCGTCGCACCGGACGCTCCGTCGATCGCCGCGGCGGTGCAGCGGATGCTCCTCTCCCCCGACGAGCAGTGCGCCACGAGCGACGCGGCCCGCGAGCGCGCCCGCGAGCACTACACCTGGGACGCGGTCTGCTCCGCCTACGAGGAGACCCTCGCCGGGCTGGTGGACGGCGCATCGGCACGGTCGCCCCGTCCGCGCGCCCACCGCCGCCCGCTGGCGAGCCGGTGAGCGGGTCCGTCGGCCGGCGACGCCGTCCCCGCCCTCCGGCCGCGGCGTCCTGTCCGCGAACGATCCTGTTCCTCCATCCCTCCGACGAGACCTACGGCGCCGATCGGGTCCTCCTCGAGGCGCTGCGAGCGGTCCCCGAGGACGTGACGGCCGAAGTCTGGCTCCCGGACGACCTGGACTACCCCGCTCGCCCCCTCACCCGCCTGCTCGAGGAACGCGGTGTCACCGTGCGCCGCATGCCGCTGCCCGTGCTCCGGCGCGCCTACCTCCGGCCGCGCCACCTCCTCTCCTTCCTGCGGCGGACCGCAGCGACCGGCCGGGCGATCCGCGAACTCGATCCGGCGCTCGTCTACGTGAACACCGCCGCGCTCGCGCTCGTGCTGCCCGTCGCCCGCCTCCTCGGTGCACCGACCCTCCTGCACCTGCACGAGCACAGTCGAGGGATCGAGCGCCTGGTCCTCTGCCTGCTGTTCCGCTCGGCGGACCGCCTCGTCGTCGTGAGCCGAGCGGTCGCGGACACGCTGACCGCCTCGAACCGGAGACGGTCGACCGTCGTCCACAACGGATTCGAGAGCGCACCGCCGGTCCCGCTCCCGCAGGGAGACGAACTCGTCTTCGTCCTGGCGAGCAGGTGGAACGCGTGGAAGGGCCACGAGCACTTCCTCCGGGTGTGGAGTCGCCTCCAGCGCCGAGATGTGCGGCTGATCGTCCTCGGCGGGCCTCCGGTCTGCGGGGCCGGAGTGGACGTCCCCGGCATCGTGGCGGGCATGCGGAACGGCGAGTCCGTCGAGGTGCGCGGCGAGTGCGAGGACGTGCGGCGAGTGCTGGACGCGGCGCACGTCGTCGTCGTGCCCAGCACGTCGCCCGATCCTCTGCCGACGATCGCCCTGGAGGCCGCCGCAGCCGGACGAGCAGCCCTCGTCAGCCGCTCCGGCGGGCTGCCGGAGATCGTCCTGGACGGAGTCACCGGGCGCACGCTCGCCCCCGGCGCGGTGGAGGAGTGGGTCGCGGCCCTCGAGGGGCTGGATCGCGCCGCCGTCGAATCGTTCGGACGGGCCGCGCGCGAGCACTCCACGGCGGCGTTCTCGCGGACCGAGTTCGTGCGCCGCATCGGCGAGGAGCTCCGGGCGATGCTGCGATGACGCCGATGACGCCGCCGAGACGCGAACTCGTCGTCGCGAGCCCGTACTCCGAGGGGGCGGCCAGGGCCCTGGTCGCCGGCGCGGCGTCCCGCGGGGCTCTGGCCGCGGAGATCCTTCCGCGGACGAGACTGGTCGCTCTCGCCGCGTCGCTCCCCCTCCCGTCCGCTGCAGCCCGCACGACCTTCGGGCGGCGGATGCGCGTCCTCCGGGACGGCTACGCCGCGTCCCGTCCCCACCGGGTCGAGCAGGTGTCGCATCTGGCCGAGACGGTGCTCCGGGCGGGTCTCCGGCTGCCCTGTCCCGGTCTCGCACTGCGGGCGTCCTACCTCTCCAAGGTCCTCTTCGACCGGGCGGCGGCTGCTGTCGAGCTCCCCGAGGGCGCGGTCGTGCTGGGCTTCCCGGGCGCCTGCCTCGCGCTCTTCCGCGCCCACCCCGACGCCCGGCGGGTCCTCCACGCCGTGGACGCGCATCCGCGCGCGCACAACGGCGAGCTCCTCCGGCACTTCTCCCGCCGCCGGACCTGGGACGAGCGCTACCCCGGGCGCCTCGTGCGCCGGATCGAGAAGGAGCTGCGGCTCGCCGACATCGTCCTCACCCCCTCGGCGATCGTCTCGGAGCAGATGGCCCGGTACGGCGTCGATCGCGCGAAGATCGTGCAGATCCCCTACGGCGTGAGCCTGACCGGCTTCACTCCCGACGGACCGTCCGTCGATCGCGACCCCGAGCGGCGACGAGTCGTCTGCGCGGCCCACCTCTCGCACCGCAAGGGGATCCCCCAGCTCCTCGAAGCCCTTCGAGGACTGCCGGTGGACCTCGTCCTGGCCGGCGGAGTCTTCGATCGGCGCCTGCTCCGCGGTGCCCCGCCGAACGTGATCGTCACCGGCCCGCTCTCCGCGGACGAGCTCGCGCGGGAGTTCCGGGCCGCGGACGCCTTCGTCCTCCCGACGCTGGAGGACGCCTGCTCCCTGGTCGTCGCCGAAGCCGCGGCCTCCGGGCTCCCGGTGATCACGACCGACGCCAACGGCGCCTCCGCCCTCCTCGACCCGCGGCACAGCACGGTCCTGACCGCGGGAGACGTCCTGGCGCTCCGGGAAGCGCTCAGCAGGGTGCAGCCGCTCGATCGTGCGACCCGGCTGGCGATCGCGGAGTCGGCGCGCACCGCGGCGACGTCGATCACCGACTGGAGCACCTACGCGGAGCGGGTGCTCGACGTCGTCCTCGCCTAACGAGGGGCACGGGTCACGGGCGATCGGGCGGGCTGCGGTGCGCGGCACGGGCGGAACTGAGAGAATCTCTCGCAATAGCGAGCACACCTGATTTTCTCGTGTACGGTGCTGTTCCTGTCCTCCTCGCTCGAGGCGGCGCCGCTCTCGGCGCCCGCCTCTCGCTCCCGCCCCTCACCGAAGAAGAGACCATCGCCATGCTCCGACGCCTTGACGGCACCGAACCCCGGGTCATCGCCGTGACCGTGTCCACCGGGAAGCGCACGGCGACACTCGCCCGCGTCGTCGAGGCGGCGCTGCAGGCCGGCGCCGACTCGGTGCACGTCGTCTTCAGCGGCAACGGCGGCCAGGAGCGCGTGCTGCGCGGACTGCTCCCGGCAGGCCTCGACGCCCGAGTGAGCGCCACGGTCCTTCCGAACGACCTCGGCACCGCCGGCGGCTTCCGCGCCGCGATCGAGCACTGCCGGACGCAGGAGCTGGACTACGCCTGGCTCCTCGAGGACGACACCGCGCCGCGGCCGGACGCGCTCGCCGTGCTGCTGACCTCTCCCCTGGCGCTCGATCCGAGGGCCTGCCACGCGAGTCTGCGCGAGACCGACTTCTACCAGTCCCAGCTCGTCACGGGTCGGCCCGCCGCCGAGGTGTTCCCGAGCCCCGGCCGGTTCCTGGACAACGACGTGCGCCGGCTCCTCCGGCGCGGGGCCTGCGGCCGCTGCGGGGCGCGCCCGCAGGAGCCGATCGTGGTTCCGATCGCGCCCTACGGCGGCCTGCTGGTCTCTCGGGCCGCGCTCGTGGAGGTGGAGCCGCCGCGTCAGGAGTTCGTGCTCCGAGGTGACGACCGGGACTGGACGCGGCGGATCACGCGGGCCGGCTTCACGATCAATGTGCACCCTCTGAGCCGGATCGATGAACTCGACCGGCGCCGGGAAGCGACCGAGCGCGCGTCGGCGACCGACGTGCTCCTGCACTCCTCGAACTCCCACGAGCTCTACCTCGCCGTCCGGAACCGGACCGCCCTCGACCTCGAGCTGGCCCGGACGGAGGGGCGCCGCGGCAGCACCGTCTTCGCGCTGAACCGCGGGATCTACTGCGCCGCGCTGGCGGCCCGGGGCCTGCGATGGGGCCGGGTTGCGACGGCCGGCACGATCCTCCGGGGCGTCGTCGCGGGCAGCCGGGGGCGCTTCCTCTCCGTACGCTGACGCGCCGCCGGTCCCCAGGGTCGGGCCGTCGATCCCCCAGGGCGGGCCGTCGGCTCCCAGGGCGGGCCGTCGGCTCCCCGGGTCGGGTCGCCGGGTCGCGGGGTCAGGACGCCAGGAGGCCGAGCTCGACGAGCTCGTCGAGGAGCTGCTCGATCTCCGCCCGCCGGCCGTCGGCGAGCACGTCGCCGAGGTCGTCCGCGGTCCGCACGACCGCGGCGGCCTCTGCTCTCGTGCCCGCGTCCTGAGCGGAGAACCGCTCCCAGAGCAGCCGAGCCGACCCTTGCAGCACGACCGGCTGCGCGCCCGCGGGGGCACGGAGGGGCAGGAGGTAGAGGCCCTGCGGGGTCGCCATCGCCGCCACGCGGGACCCCGTCGCGGACCGCCCGCAGGACGTCCGCGCGCCGTCGACGACGACCCCTGTGGCCTGAGCCGTCCGCTCGGTGCCGGGCGCCGGCACGGGAGCTCCGCCGACGGGTGCGGTTCCTCCGGGCACGAGTCGCGGAGCAGCGGCCGCGTCGGCGTCCGCCCGGGAGGCGCGGCGCACGGCCACGAGGTCCTGGATCGCGGGCAGGAGCGCACGCGTCGCGGCGACGAAGCGCCGCGCACGGATCGCCAGGCGAGCGGAGGCGGTCGGCGGGAGCAGCGGGTGGTCGATCACGAGGTCCCGGCCGGTGGGGTGGAGCGCTCGCCGGAGCACGACGAGACGCTCCGCGAGCGTCGGCGCCTGGACGATCGCCAGCAGCCAGTCGGCCGTCCTGCTCGGCCGGCGCGTGCGCAGCCGCCAGAGCGCGTACTGGCGACTCGGCCGGGCGGGCAGCGCGACGGTCCTGCCGATCCGCGCGAGGAAGGGGGCGATCGGCTCCAGGCAGCCGAGCTCCGCGGCTCGAGCGACCACCGCCTCCTCCCGGCCCTGTGCCGCGACCACCGCGACGAGCTCCTCGAACTCCTCCTCGCTCCGCTGCTGATACGGCGAGCGCAGGCTGTGCAGGGCGGAGACGACGACGGACGTGTCGAAGCCGATCGCCCGCACCGGCACTCCGGCGACGACCACCTCGCAGCGGGTCCGCCAGAGCACCTCGAAGGCGAGCTCCGGATCGACGAAGAAGCCGGGCCAGCTGGTGTGCACGTCGATGTCGCAGGGCCAGGAGGCGTGGAGGAGGGTGATCGAGTGGGTCACGAACGCCCGGTGCGCGGCGGACCCCGGCCGGACCGACCAGCCGCGCTCGCCGAGCAGGGTGAGGAGGCGGTCCGCATCGCCCGGGGCGACCAGGACGTCCGCGTCGCTGGAGGGATGGGGACGGCGGATCCGGTGCGCATCGGCGATCGGGCCCTTGAGGAACAGGGCGCGGATCCCCGCGCCGCGGACGAGGTCGTCCACGAGGGCGTGGACGAGGCCGACGGCGGCGGCGAGCGGGAGGTCGACGACGGGTCGCATGGTCGCTGCCTGTGCTCCGTCCTCCGGGACGCGGTTCCGCGCCGCAGGAAACCGTAGGAGCCGTCGGTCGGAGAACGGCCCCGGGGCGCGGCATCGCGGGTCCGCGTGCGCGGGACGTCGCCCGCGCCGGGTGGGCCGCTCCCGGCCGGTGGGCGCCGCGGTGCCGTCCAAGCGTCCGCTCGTGGTGCGGTAACGTCCCTGCTGGAAGCCCCTGTCCCCGTCCCTCCCACTCACAGCAGGAGCACTCGTGCGAATCCTCGTCACCGGCGGAGCCGGCTTCATCGGCAGCAACTTCGTCCACCTGACCCTCCGCGAGCGACCCGACGCGCGGATCACCGTGCTGGACAAGCTCACCTATGCGGGCAACCGCGCCTCCCTCGCCCCGGTCGCCGACCGGATCACGTTCGTCGAGGGCGACATCGCCGACGCCGAGCTGGTCGACCGGCTGGTCGCCGACACCGACCTGGTCGTGCACTTCGCCGCGGAGTCGCACAACGACAACTCGCTGAACGATCCGACGCCGTTCCTCGAGACCAACATCATCGGCACCTTCACGCTGCTGCAGGCCGTGCGGAAGCACGACGTCCGCTACCACCACATCTCGACCGACGAGGTCTACGGCGACCTCGAGCTCGACGACCCGGCGAAGTTCACGGAGCAGACGCCGTACAACCCCTCCAGCCCGTACTCCTCGACGAAGGCCGGCAGCGACCTGCTCGTGCGCGCGTGGGTCCGCTCCTTCGGCGTGAAGGCGACGATCTCGAACTGCTCGAACAACTACGGGCCGTACCAGCACGTCGAGAAGTTCATCCCCCGGCAGATCACGAACGTGATCGACGGCGTTCGGCCCAAGCTCTACGGCGCCGGCGAGAACGTCCGCGACTGGATCCACGTCGACGACCACAACAGCGGCGTGTGGGCGATCATCGAGCGCGGTGCCATCGGCGAGACGTACCTGATCGGCGCGGACGGCGAGAAGAACAACCTGGAGGTCGTGACCCTGATCCTGGAGGAGTTCGGCCAGGGCGCCGACGCCTTCGACCACGTCACCGACCGGCCCGGCCACGACCTCCGCTACGCGATCGACTCCACGCGCCTGCGCACGGAGCTGGGCTGGGAGCCGCGCTACACGGACTTCGAGTCGGGCCTCGCCGCGACGGTGCAGTGGTACCGCGAGAACGAGGACTGGTGGCGTCCGCAGAAGGCGGCGACCGAGGCGAAGTACTCGGCACAGATCAGCACCACCCCGTAGCGCCTGGCGCTGCTGAGGGCCGCGGCCGTCGTCTCAGGACGGCGGCCGATTCTGGGCGCCTGAAGACGACGCTATGCAGTCCCGGGCACGTCAGGCGTCGCGCAAGCACGGCTTGTGAACCTTGTTCGCTGGACCCGGTGGGGAGCCGTTGTTCACGTCACCCGGACGGCGAATCGCATCTCGAAGGGAGCGCATCCTGCCCTCCCCTGGGTCAACGCGCTCCCGACCCTCCGCTCCCCCGCGGCTGCGCCCCTCGCCGACGGCCGAGGCCAGTACTGAGAGGTGGCCGACGCGTTGCACTGCTCACACTCGTCCTCGCCGGGGCGTTAGCGGCCGGACTGGTACAAATCGGGGACGCTCCAACCTTTGCGGCTGGCTCCGCCACCGCCCTTGGGAACCCGCGAGAGCGACTCCCCCGCATCGACGCCGATAGGCACCAGGAACACATTGACCCCGACGACGGGCAGCGGCGGGGCTTTCACGCGGCAGTCGACCGCCGGGGTCGCTAGAGCTTCTTCACGGCAACCGCCAGCACCTGGACGGAGGAAAAGAACAGCTCTCCAGATCAGCCTGACGTTAGAGACAGGAGTCGCTGACCCAGCGGCTCACTCAGCATTCGACTCGCCTCGACTGTGAGGTGATGAGCATCGCGATAGAGGAGAACGTTTCCGATGATAGGTCCGCAAACCGTGGCACTGCAGAGGTAATCGTTGACGTCGATCAAAGCAGCCCCCACTGCCGCGGCAGCTGCTGTCTCCGCTCGGTCTACGATCGGGTTTTCGGCTGCTGCACGCCTGACAGAACATTGCTCTGAGTCATCGAGGTGAACGGAAAGGCAGATCGCCGGCGAAGTCCCCATGAACGGCGTATCCCTGATCACCGCTGCCTTTTCTGCGCCTATTCGACTAATAGTCGACTCAACACCCTCACGCCATGAATCCGCGATGCTTTTATCGTCCGACGTCAGCACTTCCTGGCGCGAATAATTGGCGAGGATCAACAGTCCCACTTCTTCGCCGGCGAGCTTCGTCGTGACTTTCTCCCGCCACTCCGCACACGCGGAGTAAACATTGCCGAGAAGCTGAGTCGAGACGTCTGCGGAGGGGCATGCGGACTTGGTGTATGTCTCGAGTCTCACCCCGACTCTGTCGGCCCAATCCAAGAGAGCCGGGAACCACTGCGCCGCGTGAGAATCTCCGAAGAGCGCCACTGTCTCAAGTGAGTCCGGATCCCCGAAGACACAGTTCTGCACGTCAGTAGCGGCGTAGTCGAGGTGGCAGCCGTCGGAATAGATGGCGGGATTCGACTGCTCGGCACCGCGAAGAGAAGGCACCATGTTGTCGGGAACCGACCGAGAGAACGAGGGCTGCGGCGAGAACGAGACCGGTGCGGCTGACCTGCCGGAGTCGAGAGGCCTTGCGTCGGACACCACCCCACTTCCGAGGCTCGCCGACGCGACGACAAGGGATGTCACCAAGGCAGCGATGAGTGACGCGCGTGGACGCGCGCGCGCAAGTGGGCCCCTCTTCTGTGCGGGCTCCTCGATGTACCGATGACTCAGCCAGGACAACGGAACCGTCAGAGCAGCGATCGCGAGGCCGGTCCAGATCGGAAGCGGTGTCAGCGATGCCGCCGCTGGGATCACGAGCAACGGCCAGTGCCACAGATACATCGAGTACGAGATCGTCCCCACGAACTGCAGGGGCCGAGCGCCGAGAACCACGATCGGACCCCACGGACGCTGGATGTGAGCGCTACCCGACCAGATAATCATCGCTGCGCCGACGGTCGGTACCAGCGCGGCGTAGCCCGGAAACAACGTGCTCGAGTCGAAGAGGGACCCTGCACCGAGGATGAGACCGAGACCGAGCCATCCCAGAACTGCGTTGACCGCCGACGAGAACGGCGTGAACGACCGGGACACCGCTAACGCAACGAGTCCTCCCACGCCCAACTCCCAGGCTCTCGTCGGCAAGCTGAAGAACGCCCACGGCTGCGAAATCGTCGTCAGAACGAGCCCCAGAGCGAAACTCAACGCTACGAGGGCTCCGATGACCAAGGAGAACCGCCGGCCCACGCCGCGGGTCAGGCGATAGACGAGCCAGAGTACGAGCGGCCAGAACAGGTAGAACTGCTCTTCGACCCCGAGCGACCAGAAGTGTTGGAACGGTGACGGCGCCGTCTCCGCCAAGTAGTCCGTCCCGACGTACGCGAAGAGCACGTTCGGCACGTACAGCGCCGACGCGGCAGCATCCCTCATGGCATCCCACACTCGTAGGGGCGGGAGAAAAACCAGCGACCCGATCACAGCGAAGACGAGCACGAAGAAGGCGACGGGGAGGATTCGCCTCACACGGCGCGCGTAGAACGACGCCAGGTCGAGACGTCCGTTCCGTTCGAGTTGAGTCAACAGGTGGCTCGTGATCAGGAATCCGGAAATCACGAAGAAGATGTCTACGCCGACGTAACCCCCACCGAGGAAGGGGACGCCGGCGTGATAGAGCACTACGAGTCCGACAGCGACTGCGCGAAGGCCGTGGATGTCCCGCCGGAAAGACGAACGAGCTGTGTTCACAGATGTTGCCGTCGCGACGATGTTCGGTCTCGCTTCCGCGAAGCGTCGATCGTCTCGAGTGCGCTTCGCTCGTAGCTCGCGCAGATACTCTCCCAGGAGTACTCCGCCCGACCGCGTTCGAACGCACTTCTGCTCAATCGGTCCTGCAGGACAGGGTTCGACAAGAGATTCTGCACGCCTTCGACGATGGCCTCGGTTGTCGGAGCGACGAAAAGCCCAGTTTCTCCGAGAACCTCTCGGTTGTACACCGTGTCGCGAGCGACCGTCGGGGCGGCGCAGGACATCGCCTGCACGAGCGCAGGGTTTGTGCCACCGACACTATGACCGTGAAAGTACGCTCCCGCGTGTGCCCACAGCGCGTACAGGCGACCATCATCGCTCACATGACCGAGCCAGTGGACGCGTGAGCTGGACTCTCCGAGTTGTCGAGCCTGCTCATCGAGAGGACCTCCGTAGCCGGTAGAACCCACAATCACCACGTCATGCGTCTCGGCGATGATCCGCGCAGCGTCGAGGAACTCGCTGACCGTGTTCTCCGGAACGAAACGAGCCACCATGAGGGCGTACTCGCGGTGGACGAGCGGAGCTTCGACCTCTCGCGCGACCGGAGCGTCGCCTCCGTACGGTATGAAGTCCCCGTCTCTACCGAACTCGTCGCGCCAACGCTGGCCGATCGCTCGTGCGTCGAAGACCAGTCGGTCTCCCCACCAGGCAGTCATCTTGGCGCCGGCGCGAAACATCACTTTCGCGACCCGTCCCCATTTCGCGCGATCCCATTCGATCCCGTCTACGTTCACGAGAGTCGGAATCCCCCTGAGACGCAAGAGCGGGAGCCAGAAACCGTTAGCCACGTTCATGACTATCGCGACGTCCGGCTTTTTCCAAAAGGCATGTAATGTGGCCATCAAGCCATAGGACAGGGTGCTCAAAGATTTCGACTCGATACCTGGAGTCACGACGGTCCGCACACGGCGATCGATCTCAGGGTCGTCGGGCCGGGTCGAGCCATCGCGTCCGTAGACAGTGACATCCCATCCCTGCTCCGCCAGATACGGAGCGATTTTCCGCACAGCAGTCTCGAAGCCGCCGTAGTAGCTGGGGTAGCCGCGAGTGCCGATGATGGCGACGGAACGAGACACTCACTACCACTTTCGTCTGGCAATCAAGGATGAATAGATCGAGATCAGATCGCTGGCATGGCTCCACGACGCTTCCGTCGTTTCGAGCACCGGTGCTAAACCGGACTCACACGACGGGCGCTCCGGCTTCTCCGATGTAGTCTATTGCATGACGAGGACAGCGAGAGTTCCTCAGCCGACCGTGGTAAGTGAGGCCCGCCATCCCCCGGGAAACGTGTTCTATGTCCTCCACAAAACCCCCTCTAAGAAGGGCCATCAAGTGACCCGAGTACTTCTCGCGCATCCCGGTGCGGAGCTCTACGGCAGCGATCGAATGGCAGTTGCGACCGTCGCTGCACTCACTCGAACGGGGTTCGAGGTGACCGTCGCCGTCCCGAACGACGGACCACTTCTGGATCTGTTCAGGGACGCGGGCGCGGATGTGGTGATCATCGCGCTCCCCGTTCTGAGGAAGTCGCTGCTCAGACCGCTGCAGCTCCTGAGGCTCGTCGCGACGATGCCGGCAACGCTGATCCGAGCCGTCGGCCTGATCCGTCGGTCCTCCGCGGACCTGCTCTACGTGAACACGATCACTCAGCCGTGGTGGATCGCGGCCGGACGTCTTGCCCGCATCGGGGTCATCGCTCACGTCAGAGAGGCAGAGTCCGAACTCTCGAACCTGCTCAAGCGCCTCCTCTCCCTTCCGCTCACGTTCGCTCACGCCATCCCCTGTAACAGTCGGGCGACCGAAGAGCACGTGCACCGCTTCGGGCTCTGGACCAAGTCCAAGACGTCGCTGCTGTACAACGGGAAAGATTGGTCGCGGTACCTGGAGGTCCCTCCGACGAGCACCGTGGCAGCGAAGGTGGTTCTGCTCCTCGTAGGAAGGATCAGCCCTCGCAAGGGAACGGACACCGCGGTCGAGGCCACCGCCATCCTCCGAGGCAGGGGCTACCCGGTCCACCTCACCCTGGTCGGGGATGTCTTCCCCGGCTACGAATGGTTTCCCGAGCAGCTCAGAGCTGACGCGCAACGATTGGAGATCGCTGACCACGTGGAGTTCGCCGGCTTCAGCCCCGACCCTGTCGGGGCGTTCGCTTCGGCGAACATCGTGATCGTGCCTTCTCGCGTGGAGCCGTTCGGCACTGTCGCAGCCGAAGGCATGGCCGCAGCACGTTGTACCGTGGTCGCTCGGACTCAAGGCCTTGTCGAGATCGTTGACAGCCCCCTGGTGGGCTCCACCTTTGAGCCCGGTGACGCGAAGGGGCTGGCTGATGCATGCGCTGCTCTGATCGAGGACCCCGAGGGCGCTACTCTGATCGCATCGGCGGGACGTGAGAGTGTTGTGGCTCGATTCTCGACCGAGGGTTACGCGACCGAGACCGTGAAACTCGTCTCTGATCTTGTCAGGAGCCGGTGAGCCTATGCGAGTGTGCATCGTGTCGGTTCCGCTGACCGCGAGGAGCGGCGTCTACCGCTCGACGTACGATCTCGTGACGAGCGCACGGTCCAAGGGGCTGGACTGGCACGGCATCGTCGCCATGCGCCCAGGCGCTGCGGGCGGCCCGCCCGACACGACCGATGGCATCTTCGAGACGACCATCACTCAGCACGGTGCCTCACTCATTCCGGCGATCGAGCACCTTCTGCTCTCCCGACCCGAAGTGCGGACGGCGGACGTCGTGATCACCATGATCGGTCAGAGCGATGTCGCCATGACCCGGCTTCGATCGGGACTCCCCGGGCTCTGGGTCTCCTTCGTGCGTGGGCTGCCCTGGCCCGCAGCGGGAGAGGCCACTGTGATTCGGCGTCTAGTGCAGTTCCTCCTCGTCGCTCGCGCGATGCGTGCGGCTGATGAGGTCTGGGTGACCACCGCGGTGCTCGCAGCAGCGATCAGATCTGTACGTAAACCGACTCTCATTCCGGCCGGCGTACCGCACGCGGCGCGAACCTCTCACGGGGAGTTCGGCTCGGACGGGGATGCGATCTTCGCTGGCCGACTGGACGTCGACAAGCGACCGGCGTTCTTCACGGAGATCGTCCGCGCACTAGGCGTCAGAGCGAAGATCTACGGTCGTGGCCCACTGGAGTCCTCGCTTCAACAGACGCTCCCACCCAACGCGGAGCTGTGCGGTTGGACGGAGCCCGACAGACTGTGGGACGGTGCATCAGTCTTCCTTGGGACGTCCCTGCGCGAGGCCTTCGGGCGGAGCGCAGTCGAGGCAGCCCTTCGCGGGGTTCCGGTGATCCTCTCGAAGGACTACGGAGCAGCAGACTTCCTCTTCACCGACGAAGCCCTCGCTCGACAGTTCGTCCTCGATTCCGAGCCGATCGGGCCGTGGATCGCTGCGGTCAGGGGTCTCTACGGCGACCCGGAGCTCCGCCGTCGGGTCTCCGATCACGTTCGGGCGAATGCGCTGGAGCTCTCCATCGATAGATCCGTCGACAGGATCTGCGAGCGACTCGAGATTCTGCAGAAGGCTCGATGAGTGCTTCGGAGCTGGTTCTGCTCACGCACGAACTCGGATCGGTGTGCTGCTGCCTGGTTCGGGTCGCCATCTGCGAGACGGCTCCACGTGGCCCTCGGAGGCTTCAAATCCACCGAGTACCCGACGAACGAGCGTTCACCTTCCGGAGCTAGGTTCCCGACGTGGGCGAAGAACAGAGAAGCCGGCGCCTGTTCCTAGGACTCGCGGCAGCGGCGACGTTGGGTGTCGCGGCCGGTGCCGCAGACGTGGAGTTCCTTGGGAACCCCGAGCGCGACGCGCATGTGCTCATCGTCGAAGAACAACCGGGAGACAGCCCGACCGCTAGATGGAAGGCAGCCATCAGTCGCGCGGTGGCCGACGGGCCCGGCCGCTACAGCCGGATCCTCGGAACCGCAGCCGAATACCGAATCACCGAGACGCTCGAGATCAGTGGACTGCAGGACATCACCATCTCCGGTCAGGGTGCCCGAAAGACGGTCTTCTCGAGCGCCAAGCTCGATGGACCTCTCGAAGCCGTGTTCTCGAACACCACGTCGGCCGCCAGCACCAGAGCAGTGAGATCCTTGTCGTTCGAAGACTTCTCCGTCGCAGGAGGGATGAGTGAGCTGACGGACGCGCAGGCAACAGAACGCCTCCGGGACAGCCGCCCTTGGCCCGCGCACGACGCCGGTGTCCTTAAGGCCGCGGTCAAGCTCATTGGGAACCGGGGACTCACCTCGGGCCCAGAGGTGAAGGACGTCAGCATCAGAGGGGTCCACGTCTACGGCACGAAAGAGCTTCCGATCGGAGTGTTCAACACCGATGGCCGCGTCAAGGTTTCGCACTGCAGGTTCGAACGATGCAAAGACGTCGGATTCACGTTCAACGAGAACGTCTACTTCTGCGACAACGTCATCGTCTACTCAGCTGATAACGGAGTATCCGTCTCGCGAGGCAACGAGGGCGGACTTTGCCTGCGGAATAAGATATACAATTCCTTTTATAGCGGTATTCTCGTCGGCGGTAACATCGGAACTGCAGAGCGTGGACCAAATCATGTTCGGGTCGCTCACAACGTCGTCTCTAACGCAGGAGCGTATGGAATAGACCTCACCTTGGCTCCGCGCAACATCACAGTCACGCATAATCAGATCGAGGGTGCCCACCTCGGCATAGCGGTCTGTGGCTGGGTCTTCGACAAGGCAGCGACATATTCCAGGGGAACCAATAAGTTCACATGGACTGACGACTACACAGCAAAAAACATCGCGATTACGGAAAATCGCATCATCGACTCGACACGCGGCGGAATCGCAATTTATCACGCCCAGGAGATCAGAGTGCAGAGCAACGTTATCTCCTTCTCGGATCACACGGGACGCCTCCGCGAGGACGCCGTCGCCGGACAAGCCCTTTATGGGATATCCAACCAGGGCAGATCCGACTCGGACCGCTCCACGTCTTCCGCTGTGACGATCCTGGCGAACGAGATCAGTGAAGAACGTCGTAATGGAGGAATCACCGACGGCGTCTATTTCGAGGGTAGTCCAGGATGGTCGGTGCGATCGAACGCGATCAGTGGAGCCGTTCGAGCGACCGAACCTCGCGCCGGATGAAGACCGTCAGCCTTCGACCGATCAGACACACTCGCCAGGCGGCGAGGCTCCCTCTCGACATCTCGTTCAGCGCTGCTCCCCGCTCTATCTGCCGATGACAGCCAGTGCGTTCCCGATAGCGGTGCGCCAGGCGGCTCGATGAACGACCACCATGACGGCGGAGTAGACCCCGAGGAAGAGAGGCAGGCCCACCGCGATGCGCGCGGCCGGATACAAAGGGATCAGATAGAGCAATAGATATGATCCCGCGGCCCACGTGGCGGCGTGCATCGCAGGGAGGAACGCGCCGAGTTGACGGCGCACGGGAAGCGCTGCCAGACGCCTTTGAATGAGGAGGATGACCGGCATCAGGGCTATACCAGCGATAGTGTACCCGACCGCGACACCGAGCATTCCCCAGAAAGACCCGATGATGATCCCACTGATCTGAACGACACTCGCGAGGATGTTGAACCGAAGATGGATGTCAGCGCGTGCATACCCCAGCAAGACCGGCGCATTCACGGACGTGACCGCCTGACGCGCGCCTGTCACAGCGAGCACGGCCAGGACCGGAACCGCTCCGATCCATGCCTCTCCAAGGATGAGCTGAATGCCGTCGTAGGACGCCACCGCGATGAAGAACATCAGAGGGAAGGAGATGAAGGCGATAGTCGCGGTGCTGCGTTGGATGAGGCGGGCGCCTTCACCAGGCACGTCTCTCACTCTCGCCAGGGCGGGGAAAAGCACACGCGTCACTGCCTGGCCGATCATCTGGACAGGCGTCAAGAGGACCCGATAGGCCAAGGAGTACAGCGCAAGATCGGTGGCGCCGAACAACTTGCCGACGAGCAGGTTGTCGATGTTTCGCGAACCGAAGGAGAGCAGATTGCCGGCAAACACTTTGATACCGAAGTTCATCGTGTCTCGAAGTGTTCCGAGTGCCAGGTTCGGCAGAGGAGGGCGAGCCGCGACATACATGACAATGAGCGCAACAGCATCTGTCACCATCAGTTGAACAACGATCGACCAGAAGTCGAAGCCCGTCAGTGCGAGTACAACGCCCGAGACCCCGCCGACGGCAGCAGAAACGGTCTCAGCGACAGCGATGACTTTGAAGCGCAACATCCGCATCAACAGCATGCGAGGAACTATCGCGAAACCCTTCACGAGCAACCCGATCGCCATCACCGGAAGAACGACGACGAGCTGCGGTGTCTGAAGGAAGTCAGCCACCGGACCAGCGAGTGGGATCGTCGCTGCGCCCAAAAGGAAAGCGAGACCGATATTTATTGACGACGCGGCACCGACGAGAGTGCGATCGACCTTTTTCCTACTGATGAGGGCAGGAGTCAGGCCCTGATCGAGAAGGAGGGCAGCGAAGGCCATGTACACATTCGCCTGCGCCACGACACCGTAACTCGCAGGTCCCAGGATCCGCGCAAGAATGACCGAGAAGACGATGATCTGGCCCTGGCGGCCGACAAGGGCCAGGATGTTGTAACGGACGTTGCGCGCTCCACCTCCTGGAGAATCGTCATCCCGATAGTCGTAGTCCGTCCTCACCTTGCCCACTGTCAACTGCGGCCACGACTGGCTAGCGCGACTGCCGGCTTCTGAGCGCTTGCACGTAGGTCCTGCAACTGGTCCTCGTTCAACATCGCCGACGTCGGGTCGGCAACCACGGTCTGAATCGTACGCCTCAGCCACTCCGGGTCGGCGTCCTCGATTCGGATCACCAGATGTCCGAGTCCCAGCGACTCGAAGAGCTCGATGGTCTTGAACTCGTAGGCGATCGCGATGACGGGCCGTCGTGAGATGAGCGCAAGGATCGCGAGATGCATGCGAGTAGCGACGACGAGTCTCGACTGCGCTATCTCCTCGAGCAGCTGCCGCGGCGTGTGGAAGTCCTGGTCGACGATGACCGGGAGTCCCCGGAAGAAGTCGAGCGCTACGGCGGAGTCGTCGTATGCGTAGCTGGCTACCCCCTGGCAGGTCGACAGGGCGACAGCTTCGATTTGCAGATCGTGGATGGTGCGGATGCCCTCGCGCATCATCTCTCGGTAGGCGTTGGACGACATCTCTCCCGAGTCGACACCTCGGCCCCATTCGCGCACCGACACCAGGGCCCTGCCGCCGGCCGTCACGCCAGCGTCTTCCTCTCCCACGGACCAGCCCTGGGCGTCAGGGCCGGTGGCGCGGAGTGTGTCGAGCGCGAAGACGACATCGGAGACGACGTCACCGACGACACCGCCGACATCGATACGTCCCCACGCATCTGAGGATCGCTGATCGCGGAAGTAGACACCCGCGACCAGCTCACTGATTCGCGTCGCCTGCGCGGCGGCTCTCGGACGTGCGAACGGGCCCATCGACTGCGTCCACAGGATGAGCTCTTTCCCGAGCGCACGCACGATCTCCGACTCCAGCACCCTCGGAGCGAAGTTGTAATGGTCGACCAGGTAAGTCCCGCCGCTCGATATCACGAGGTCGCATGCCGACAGGGCGCGAAAGGAACGCGCGTACTCGGTCCAGGCCAGAAGAGGAGAAGCAAGTAACCTCTCGAGAAGCGGATCACGCCGGACGAGTCGCCGTCCCAGAGATGCTCGGACTCTCTGGAGGGGGATCCCGAGTCGTGCAGGCTTCCTACGCTTCGCCACGGTGAGCTGCTGATAGATCGTCCACTCCGGGTAGAGCCTCCTCGTGACAGCCGCATTCGCGTCGAACACGATGACGTCGTCAGAGGAGCACACGCCCGCATGGACCAGCGAGTCGATGATCCCCTGGAAGATCGCAGCATCGCCCGTGTTGGACAGCACGGCGTTAGTGATAGCAATTTTCATCTAGCAGGTCCTCGAAAGTTCAGTGCGTGCAGTGGTCAGGATCGAAAGGCAGGGCGGAGCGCCCCTCGGTGGTCGAAGCGGCTCGGCACCGCTAACTTGCCGTCCGGTTCGGCGAGCACCGCCCCTTCCCTCGGGGTGAGCCAGAAGACCGTGATCAGGAGGAGTGCGACCGGCCAGACGAGGGCGTCGAACGAGAAGAACATGATCGCTACCAGCACGAGCGAAGGCGTGAAGGCACGTGAGCCTCGAATGATGGCGTTGACGAAGAGGCCGACAACGGCCAGCAGCCCGATCACGCCAGTGGTCACCAGCGACGTGACGACCTGGTTGTCGGGCACATCCAGTCCGTCGTTCTGCAGAAGACCCTCGGCGTAAGCGCGAGACAGCGAATTGAACCCTGTACCGAACAGCCAGCGAAGCGGATCCTCTTGGGCGAGAAGGCGAGGAATAGCCTCGATAGCTCCTTGACGATGAGTGTAGGACCCGGAATTGACCAGATAGTCCGTCGAGTCGTCCAGGGCGCTGAGAAGGCCGGGGAAGAGCAGCACGGTGAAGGCGGTCCCGATCAGAGCGATGAAGGCGTTCCTCAGACGCGTGACGGCTGAGCGAGCGATGACGATGAAGAGATAAACCAGTGTCACGCTCAGAGCGACGACTGCACTGCGCGTTCCCGAGAGCACGAGCATCGTGACCCCTACCAGGCCGAAGACGATTCGCCAGCGTCTCGCGAGGGCCAATGACATGTCGACCGCGAAGAGGATCACAATGCAGGCGATCATCCCGTAGATGATCGGATGGCCGAGCGAGCCGAGAACGCGGAAATCTCCCGATCCGAGGAACGTGTTTCTGAGGCCGGGTCCTTCTGTCCGTCCGACGAGCGCCCACAGAGGTCCACGACCGGTTTGGAGTTCGATGACACCGAGTATCACTTCGAACACCGCGAGGCCGAAGATGCCGAACATGAATGTCCGCACGTCCTCCCGAGTGAACCGGAGCGTACACACTGCCGCTGCGACCAGAAAGGCGAGAAGGAAGACGAGGAATTGGGCCGCCGTGGTCTGGCCGCCGATTGACGACTCGACAGTGATCAGCACGTACGAGGTGAACAGCCACGCACCGGCTCGAATCTGCCCCGACTTCGGCACCCTCGGTCGAGATGATCTGAAGAGAACCAATATCATGACGATCGTCGCTGCTGCCAGCCCGATGACCCGGACCGTCGACGTCGAATTGATCGGGCTGAGCACCGCGACCGAGAACAGGGCGAGTGTCGCCGCCCATCCCCGCGCCTCGACCACTTCGACGGCATAGATGGACCCCAGCGCCCAGATCGACACGAGAACAGCAACGAGCCCGGTGGAGTCGATTCCGGCTGCGAGGTAGAAGACTCCGAAGACTATGAACGGGCTTGACCAGAGGGCGAGTCGCTGCACACTTTTCGTTGTCGCGAGAGAGGCACCAGCCGCCGGACCCGCGTCGTTCACAGGTTTAGATCTTCCCACCGGTCGAAGGCTGTTGCGAGAGCTCATGGTCGATCATCTTCCGTGCGGCTTGTTATCAAGAGACCTTGATCCGAGTAATGGTCAACCTTCGACGATCGCGTCATCAGCTCGGAACGCCGATGACTCGATCGTAGATCGACTCGAGCTTCCTGGTCTGCTCAGCAATGTCGTACTCGTCGAAGAGCGTCCGTCGCAGAGCTGCAGCTGCACTGTTTCGAAATGCCGCATCGCTGAGCATCCTTTCGAGATTCACCGTCAGCAAGTCGACGTCGCCCTCCGGCGAGAGGAGACCGGACTCGCCGCTCGCAACGAACTCTGGGATCCCGGCATGCTCAGTCGACACGACGGCGGCCGAGTGCAGCGCTGCTTCGAGAAGAGAGATTGGCAAGCCCTCGGTGTCTCCATCCGAAGCCGTCTTGGAGGGAGCGCAGAACACAAGGCTCGATGCGAGGTGCACTGCGACCTCCTCTGAACCCAGACGACCCAGGAAGCGCACATCGGGAAGGCCGAGCCGATCGGCCTGCCGACGGAGCTCGCCCTCAAGCGGACCGTATCCGATGATCGTCAGCGGAACCGATTCGCGGAGCGCGGAAGGCAGCCGGTCCATGGCGTTCAAGAGGTCCGAAACACCCTTCTTCTCGACGAGCCGCCCGACGAAAAGCACGCCGGCACGTCGCTGGTCCGCCTTCACAGCTCGCAGCGGGATACCGATCCGATGGACGATGACCTTCTCCTCCGGAGCTCCCAGCTCGATCAGCCGGCGTCGGATGTGCTCGGAAACCGCAATGAGGGTAGAGGACTGGTCGAAGAGGCGACCCAGATTGCGGCGGTAACGCCGACCCACCGCTCCAGGAAGAAGTGGGTCCCCGGTCACGTCCTTCCCATGGAACGTCACGACAAGCGGAACGTCCAGACGCCGAGCGAGGGAAGCGGCCGCTATTCCACCACCAGCGAAGTGAGCGTGGATGAGTCGAACGTTGTTCTTATGAGCCTCACGGTCGTACACCCCGGGGTAGCCGAAGCGGGCGAGGATCTTCCTCAGCACCAGTCCGGCCTTCGAGTCCGGGAAGGGCGCACAGTCGACCGGCATCGGCAAACCGTCAGCCATGACGCTGATCCCGAAGAGCACCGGCCGCCACTGCCGCATCGCAGCGACTTGATCCCTCACGAAGGTCTCTGATGGCGACAGCCAACTGTTCTTCCAGACGACCGCAGCAGGACGCCCGTCGCCGTCCCGTCGGTCGAGCGCTTCGATCGGCAGTTGAGCCCCCTCGATTCGTGCCCCGCGGCGCGGAGACGTTCCAACCACTCGCCGTTGAGCACCAAACTGCGCCAGCTTAGCCGAGTACTCAACCGACGAGGCCGCTGGTGCAGCGGCGTTGTGCACCACCACTCCTCACGCCTGCCGGCTGATCGAGATGAAGGGACGAACGTCCGCGTCTGCCTCGTTCGAGCGAAGAGACACTTCACCGCCTTCAACGCTGACCTTTGTCACAGCGACACACACAGCTCCCGTGCCGCTCTCGACCGCGGACTTCAATTGACTCGTCACATCCGCCCGGATCCATCGCTCTTCGTAGACGACCCCACCGCGAGCGATCTCGGCGATGATGGCCGGCCGCCGGTTCCAGTCGATTCCACCTTGAGTGAAGTTCTCGCTCGAGCTCACCGCCACAACGCTCTGCCCTCCAGCCGCGGACCGGCGAGCAGAGACGAAGAGAGTCGCGGTCGCGATGGTCTCCAGCTGAAGATCCGGCGGCAGCGCGAAGCGCAAATAGGCTTCGAGGGCGCCCCTCGATGCTGTCGCAGTGTTGACGCGTAGCGTGGTCTCACCGGAGCGGTCGCGTCCGGAGCCCGCCACCTCCTCGACGTAGGTGTCCACTGCAGCGCTCAGGCGACTCTCCTTCGATGGTTCGACGTCCAGCTCCAATACCGGAGCCGTGACGTTCTCCTTGCTCTTGATGAACACCGCCATGCCTAATCCACCGGGAGGGTTGTCCTCCGTCAACGCGAACGACGCCTCCAGCATCCCGGCCTGCTGCGTGAAATGAGTCGAGACATCAATCACCCGCTGAACGTTGAGATCCGCGTCCAACGTCGTCGAGCCCAGCGCGGGACCGATGGCCGGCTTCGTACTCCAAGTCACTGTGGAAGGGTCCCACTCGCCGGTGATCGCGTGAGCTGTCACCACAGCTGTCGGCTCGGCATCGAGCGTCCCGCCGACAAATCGAAGTCGCGCGCCGATGATGTTGCCCGACACCGCCGCGAGGTCGAATCGCAGATATGCTTCCCTGTTCCGAGCCGGATCGTTCTTGCGGTATTTGACCGCGAGGCTCGTCGAGGTCTGATAGTTCGTCGTTGGGTTCCCTCGGTCGACGTGTGCGTCTCCTGCCACGGGAACGATGTGGACGGACGAGTCGGCCACGGTGACAGCGACTCGGCTCCACGTGCACCGACGCTCCGGGGAACGCCTGATGACCCCGATTGTCGCTTCGCCTCGCGCGATTCCGAGTACTTCACCGCTGGAGCTGACCTTCGCAACGGTCGGGTCGGATGTCGAGTACTCGGTCACCATCTTGGCTGACGGGGCCCGACTCTCGACCGAGACGGCGATCGTCGTCGTCTCGCCCACGGCGATCGTCTTCGACCCAGCAGCCGCAGAGAATGACAGAGCACCGTAGTCCGGCGTGACAGCCATCGGCACTGCACGGTCGAAGATGCGGACGTCCCGTACTTTATGTTTTGTAGTCACGATCGAATTGATCTCGGTTGATCGCATCAGTAGACGTACGAACCGTCCTACGACGGCGGTGAAGGCATAATTCTCCTCCGAAGACCTAGTCGAAGACGTCGATTTACCGCTGTAGACCTTCGACCAGGAGAGCTCGTCGGGCGATACGAGAATCTCGAACACGGTCGACCGAATGGTCGCGGGATCACCGTACTGACTGCTCTCACTGGGAAACCAGTCCACGGAGACACTACCGATGGTCTTCTGTCCGCCGATGTCGTACTGCAGCCACGCGTCCGCCCTGTTTCGCTCAAATGCGGATGCATTCGTGGCGTCGATCGTGTTCGAAACGTCATGTCCGGAGTCGCTGCTGATCTGCTTGACCCCGCTGATCGCGTGCGATCCGCGGGTGAAGTTGAATACATAGTCCGTAGTAGACCGTCCCGACTCCTTCGCTGTCACTCGTCCCGTGCCTGGTACAGACGTGGGCTGCACGACTGTCACAGACGCACCTGTGGCCGCGAGCTTGGGAAGGCCTCCTCCGATCGCAACCTCGAGTTCGTATGAATATGTGTCCGATCGGAAAGAAGCCAGTTTCTTACTGTTCACTGACACGGAAGTTGCGCGCGCGGGAGCCCCGCTCGGAAGGTTCGATGACCATTCTTGAAGAGGACGCGGCACAACCGCCGCAGCATTTGTCATTCCGGTTCGCACAGGAGTGAGCTGGACTGCGATCCTGTACTCGGACCGGCCGGAATACTGGATGGCGAGACGACGGACGTCGTCATTGGTCGTCTGCCCATCCGGATTGGACATCGAAGGCATCGGTTCCGCCGGCAGATCTACGAACTGTCCCGCGTCTCCGACGATCCGAGCGAGAAGCTTCTGATCGCCACGCGACAGAGTCGCCGACTTACCGTCAGCGGCGATGGTGATGACTGCCTTCGTGTGCATCAGCCACCACACCTCGAAGACCGACCCCGAGCTGACCTCGTCCTCCACTAGAAGCTGCCGGCGCTGATCGAAGAGGCGAAAACCCCGCAACCACTTCGTCACGACAGATTGCGCGGACGAGAGGTCGGCTATTGCGATTCCCTCTTCCGGCGTGAAGATCGAAGTCGTATATTTCGTCGCACTCTTCGCGACCTGATCCGGGCCCGGACGCGGATTGAAGACAAGAGTGTTGTGACCCTCAGCTTTTTTCCTGTAGTAGAAGAAGCGGTTGACCGTTTCTGCAGTCGCCGAACCCATTCCTGGCAGGTCGTAATTCTCGATCCCGAGGTCCAATGCCCACTGCTGCCCACGCGCCGAGAAGACGAAGTGCCCTGAGTCGGCGTCTCCATGGCTCGAGGCCGGCGTTCCAGCCTTGACTGCCACCCAAGCTGCGAGCGGCTGCTCCCAGCTCTGGCGCATGGAGACTACCTGACCGTTGAGGAAGGACCGATCGAGAGGCAACGTCCCGGAGACGGGATTCACCGTCACGGCCTCAGGCTGATACCAAAGGAGCGCCTTGGTATCCACGATCTCCGCCTCAGCGGGAGTGTCATACTCCGAATACCAGTCGTAGAGCGGACGATTGAAGATCGCTCCCAAAGCGTGAAGCTCGGGACTCCGATAGCGCGACGATTGCTCTCCCGCGTCCCCGAAGTTGAAAGACGTATCGCCGCTCGGGCTGGTGAGATGGATCGGCATGAGGCCGGAGTCGGAGAGGCCGACGATCGAATCCAGACCGCGGTACCCGCCGGTCACGCTGCGGAGCGCCGCCATGAACGTCGCCAAGTACCCCACACCGTAGACGAAGTAGGCGAGGCCCTCAGCGAAGCCGCCGTCCGGCGCGAGCTGACCGGCACCAGCTGACAATCGAGACACCGCGTTGTCGAGGACGTATTGCACGGTGGCGGAATCAGTCACATCACCCTGAACGGCCAGCGACCCCAGGCCGAAACCGGCGTTCGTCACGAGCGTCCTGTTCGTGCCGTCCTCGAGAAACGTTCCGGCGGTACCGGAGGAGTAGAGCGCCGCCGCCGGCCTCAGTGCCTTCTGCAGTAGCGCTGTTTGAAGAAAAACTCTTCGCTCCGGGCTCCAGTAGGGATACATCCAGTCGTACGCGACAGCGAAGGCATGCGACAACTCTGCGGTGTCGAGAAGGTGACGCGTGTTATTCCAATCAGGAAAGTTCCCCGCGGCCTCCAGCTCCTTCCACAGCCTCTCCCCGAGCTGAGCCTTGGTCGCCTCATCTGCCGCGAAGTGGTACGCGAAAATGAGTTTGTAGGTCCTGTCGAGTACTGAACGAGCTTGCTCGAGCATGCGAACGCCATCGGAAACCCCGTAACTAGGGAGAGGATTGGTAGAGATATCCGAGAGAGCCTTTGCCTGAAAGATCAGCACACTTGCTGTAGTTCCGATCCTCTTATCAGTAGCAGCCCTCGCTCGAAGATCGTCGAAGAAGGATCCGGTCACGATCAGACGAGGATGAATTTCGTCGGCCTCTGCGCGCGGAGCATTGAGCGCATCGCCGGCTGCCGCGAGGAGCACCGTTGCCAGTCCGCCGCCAAGAAACGTCCGCCGTGGGAAATCGAAGCGGGAGTTCGGTTCCACAGGTCACCTCTGAGATGATGTGAGCGTTTGCTCATCCCTGATGAAATCGCGAGACGTCGATTTCGGCGGCCCCCGGACAGGTCGGAGAGACATGAATCTGGCTCGGATCCCCTTCGCCAGTGAGCCACTGAGCGTCTCTCATCGTCACCGGCCTCTGAACGAGGGGCCGACGCATGACTCATCGCTTCGGAGCTCAGCGCCGCCCGAGATGTGTCTCCGAGCGACGGTGCAAACCGTGAAGACGGTCTCCCCCACCCAGTGTCAACCGCGCTCAACAACCGAGAGGTGAGCCAAATGCACGAAGAAGGAATCGATCGACTCGCGCAAGCTCGAGTCCGGTAGCCCCGTGCGGTCGGCGATGTCCGTTACGACTGCGTTCAGAGTCGTGGGGACCTCGATTGCCACCCAGAGCTCGTGTGCAGTACCGGTCAACACAATCGGCGCCAGTCTGCTCGGCGCCGCACTCAAACCCAAGACATAAGTGCAAGTGCCTTCGACGTAGGCAACTGCATCCGCTCGCTTGAGTGACAGGAAGGAGCCGTCCCGGCCTCTCCTCTCCTTGAGAACTGGGACTCGATCTTCCGAGTAATCAGTTGAAGCCACGACCTCCGGAACAGACGGTTTCGCCGCAGCCTGCACGAGGCCGGTCGCCGTCGTCCTCGGGCTCATCCTGGCGACCACGGAGGGCTGCCGTTCGTCCCTCGCCTCGCCGACGATGCGGATCGCGGCGGGGAGGGCACTGATTGCCGCAAGGGCCCGTCGAACACGTAGACGTGCTCGCGAGCCGACACCGTCGGCGGCCGTCGGATGATCGAGTTCCAGGTCCCGCCTGGTCGGGAAGACAGCCCTGACCATGAAGCGAAGACGAGCCGCACCGCTTGCTTCACTGATCAGTAGGAGCCAGCTCGCCGCTCTGTTCAGCTCGGTGGACTTCACTTTCCACCGCAAATACTCGGCGGACGGCGTGTCTGGAGCCGTAACGGGAAGGCCAATATCCGTGAGGAAAGGGACTAACGGCTCCTCGCATCCGAGATCCTGTACCAAAGAGATCAGACTAGACCGTTCGGCAACTGTAGGATAATGCGCTTGCACAGCCTCGACCGCCCAGTGGTACTCCTGCTGCTGCCTGGAGAAGTACATCGAACGCAGCGAATGGAGGACAGCGATCAGAAGACTCGTGTCGAAATCGGCGATCGTGATCGGTCGACCGGCGATCTCCATGAACGTCCGGTTCCGCCACACGACCTCGAACAGCTGCATGTCCGAAGCGAAGACTCCCGGGTAGGCGTGATGGACGTCGATGTCCAGAGGCCACCCGCTGTTCGCGAGACTGACAGAGTGAGTGACGAACGCCTCATGAGCAGCAGAGCCCGGTCGCCGCTGCCATCCGTAGATCTCCAGCGCTGCGACGTAGTCGTCGAATCTCGTCGGATCGACCAGAACATCGACATCGCTCGACACCCTCTCTGGACGAAGACCATGGTGATTCGCGATCGGCCCCTTGATGAAGACAACGCGGATGCCTCTCTCGGAGGCGATGTGCTGCGCCAGGGCATGGGCGAGTTCGACAGCCACTTTCAACGGCAGATTGACCGCTTCGCGCGGCGTGCCGTTGTCCATGGATGGGCCCTTCGATCAGCAGGCTCTCCCGCCTAGCGGAATGAGCCCGATCTCGATGATACGGGCGTCCCCGAAACTTGAGGAGACGGGCCCCCGATGGCGGAGCTCCGCCGAGGCTGGATCTATGAGGATCGTCGCCTCGACCGAGTTGGTGCAAGTGGGGACAGACCTGCCCCTCAGCGCACCGCCACCGTCGACCGATCGCGCCCGGTCAGGTCCCGCTGCGTCGTCGCCCCGCGCCAGCCGTCGGCCGTCAGCAGCGCGCGGATCTCCGCACCCTGCAGCTCGCCGTGCTCGATGACGAGCACTCCCCCGGCCCGCAGCAGCCGGAGCGCCGTCCGCGAGAGCGAGCGAACGACGTCGAGCCCGTCCTCGCCGCCGTAGAGCGCGGCCGGCGGGTCGTAGCGCTGCACCTCGATGTCGCGCGGGATGGCGGCCGACGGGATGTACGGCGGATTGGAGACGACGACGGAGACCGTGCCGTCGAGCTCGGGCAGCGCGTCCGCGAGGTCGACGAAGACGATGCGGGCGTTCTCCAGGCCCAGGCGTTCGCGGTTGCCGCGCGCCCAGAGGAAGGCGTCGACGGAGTTCTCGACTCCGATCACCCGCGCGTGCGGCACCTCGTGCGCGAGCGCGAGCGCCAGCGCTCCGCTGCCGGTGCCGAGGTCGACGGCGATCGGCGACTCGTCGGCCACCGCGCGGAGGGCGTCGATGGCGAGCTGCGCCACTCCCTCCGTCTCGGGACGCGGCACGAAGACGCCGGGACCGACCGCGAGCTCGAGCGAGCGGAACGGCGCGACGCCGGTGATGTGCTGGAGCGGCTCCCGCGAGGCCCGGCGCTCGATCGCGTGATCGTAGGCGTCACGGGTCGTCTCGTCGAGCGAGAGACCGGTGATCAGCCGCGCCTGGAGCGACCCGCGGCCGAGGCCGAGCAGGTGGCCGAGCAGCAGCTCGGCGTCGACGTCCGGGGTGGGCACGCGCGCCGCGGTCAGCCGGGCGACGGCGTCCGCGAGGAGCGCACGCGCGTCGAGGTCCATCGTCACCGCGCTCACGACTCGTCGGAGCCGATGTCGGCCAGGCGGGCCTCCTCGTCGAACTGGATCGCGCTCTCGACCACGGGGTCGAGCGCTCCGTTCATCACGCCGTCGAGGTTGTAGGCCTTGTAGCCGGTGCGGTGGTCCGCGATGCGGTTCTCGGGGAAGTTGTAGGTGCGGATCCGCTCGGAGCGGTCCATCGTGCGGATCTGCGTCTTGCGCGCGTCCGAGGCGGCGGCGGCGATCTCCTCCTGCTGGCGGGCGAGGATGCGGGCGCGCAGGACGCGCATGCCGGCCTCGCGGTTCTGCAGCTGGCTCTTCTCGTTCTGCATCGAGACGACGATGCCGGTCGGGAGGTGGGTGATCCGCACCGCGGAGTCGGTGGTGTTGACCGACTGGCCGCCGGGGCCCGAGGAGCGGTAGACGTCGATCTTGAGGTCGTTCTGGTTGATCGCGACCTCCTCCGGGGCGTCCACCTCGGGGAAGACGAGCACGCCGGTCGTCGAGGTGTGGATGCGGCCCTGCGACTCCGTCACGGGGACGCGCTGCACGCGGTGCACGCCGCCCTCGTACTTCAGGTGCGCCCAGACGCCCTGCGACGGGTCGGTCGCGTTGCTCTTGATGGCGACCTGGACGTTCTTGTACCCGCCGAGGTCGGACTCGTCGCGGTCGAGGATCTCGGTCTTCCAGCCCTTCGCCTCGGCGTAGTGCAGGTACATCCGGAGCAGGTCCGCCGCGAACAGCGCGCTCTCGGCGCCGCCCTCGCCGCCCTTGATCTCCATGATCACGTCGCGGCCGTCGTCGGGGTCGCGCGGGATGAGCAGGCGGCGCAGCTTCTCCTGCGCGACGCGCAGGGACTCCTCCAGCTCCGGCACCTCCTCGGCGAAGGCGTCGTCCTCGCGGGCGAGCTCGCGCGCGGCCTCGAGGTCCTCGCCGGCCTGGATCCAGGCGGCGTGCGCCGACTTGATCTGGTTCAGCTCGGCGTAGCGGCGGTTGACCTTCTTCGCGCGCGCGGCGTCCGCGTGCAGGGCGGGGTCGGACAGCTGCGTCTGGAGGTCCTCGTGCTCGGCGAGGAGGACGCTGACGGATTCGAACATGGGGTTCCTGGTTTCCGGGTGGTGGTGGAGGGGTGGGTCTCGATACGCCCGCTGCGCGGGCTACTCGACCAGCATGAGCGGCCCGCTTGATGGGCTGCTCGACCGGCAGCACATGCTGGTCGAGCAGGTGCCGCAAGCGCCGTATCGAGACCGACGTGCTCAACGGGGTGGGTCTCGATACGTCCGCTGCGCGGGCTACTCGACCAGCATGGGCGGCCCGCTGCGCGGGCTGCTCGACCAGCATGAGCGACCCGCTGCGCGGGCTGGCCGACCAGCATGATCGCACCGAAGGTGCCGACGGACGCGAAAACGCCCGCGGCCGCCCCCGGAGGGGCGACCGCGGACGTCGGAGCAGCTAGTGGTGGCCGTTGCCGTGGTTCGCGGTGGTCGGGCCGACGGCGGACTTCGAGACCTGCATCAGGAACTCGACGTTCGAGGACGTCTCCTTCAGGCGGGACAGGATGATCTCGAGCGCCTGCTGCTGGTCGAGCCCGGCGAGGGCGCGGCGCAGCTTCCAGGTGATCTTGACCTCGTCCGAGCTGAGGAGCATCTCCTCGCGGCGGGTGCCCGACGCGTTGACGTCGACCGCGGGGAAGATCCGCTTGTCGGCGAGGTGGCGCGAGAGGCGGAGCTCCATGTTGCCGGTGCCCTTGAACTCCTCGAAGATCACCTCGTCCATCTTCGAGCCGGTCTCGATGAGCGCCGTCGCGAGGATGGTGAGCGAGCCGCCGTTCTCGATGTTGCGCGCCGCTCCGAAGAACTTCTTCGGCGGGTACAGCGCCGACGCGTCGACGCCACCGGAGAGCACGCGGCCCGAGGGGGCGGCGGTCACGTTGTAGGCGCGGCCGAGGCGGGTGATCGAGTCGAGCAGCACGACGACGTCGTGGCCCAGCTCGACGAGGCGCTTGGCGCGCTCGATGGCCAGCTCGGCGACCGTGGTGTGGTCCTCGGCCGGGCGGTCGAACGTGGAGGCGACGACCTCGCCGCGCACGGTGCGCTGCATGTCGGTGACCTCCTCGGGACGCTCGTCGACGAGCACGACCATGAGGTGGACCTCGGGGTTGTTCTGCACGATCGCGTTGGCGATCTGCTGCAGGACGATCGTCTTGCCGGCCTTGGGCGGCGCGACGATGAGGCCGCGCTGACCCTTGCCGATCGGGGCGACCAGGTCGATGATCCGCTGGGTCAGCTTGCCCGGCTCCGTCTCGAGGCGCAGTCGCTCGGTCGGGTAGAGCGGCGTGAGGTCGTGGAACTCGACGCGCGCGGCGGCCTCGTCGACGGTCTGGCCGTTGATCGAGTCGACGCGGACGATGGCGTTGTACTTCTGGCGTCCGCCGCCCTCGCCCTCGCGGGGCTGGCGGATGGCGCCGACGACGGCGTCGCCCTTGCGCAGGTTGTACTTCTTGACCTGGCCGAGCGAGACGTAGACGTCGCTGACACCGGGCAGGTAGCCCGTGGTGCGCACGAAGGCGTAGTTGTCGAGGACGTCGAGGATGCCGGCGACCGGGATGAGGACGTCGTCCTCGCTGATCTCGGGCTCGAAGTCGTCGCCGACCGCTCCCCCGCGGCGCTTGCGGTCGCGGTAGCGGCTGCGGCGGCCGTCCTCGCCGTCGGCCTGCTGGCCGTTCTGCGCGGAGCCCTGGGCGTTCTGGCCGTTGCCGCCCTGCGGCTGGCCACCCTGGTTGCCCTGGTTGCCGCCCTGGTTCGACGGCGCCTGGCCGTTGCCGTTCTGCGCGGCGCCGTTCTGGCCGCCGCCGTTCTGGCCGTTGCTCTGGCCACCGTTGTTCTGGGCGCTGCCGCCCTGGCCGTTCTGCTGGCCGTCGTTCGCCTGACGGTCCTCGCCGCGGCGGTTGCGGTTGCGGCGGTTGCGGCCGCGGCCGGTGCCCTGCTGGTCGCCGCCGTTCTGCTGCTCGCCGTTGCCCTGCTGCTCGCCGGAGTTCTGCTGGTCGTCCTGGCGGTCGCCGGAGTCCGGCTCGTCACCGGAGTCCTGCGCGGAGGACTCGACGGCGTCGGTGGTCTCGGGCTGCTCGCTCTGCTCGGCGCTGCCGCCGCGGCTGCGACGGCGTCCGCGACGCTCGCGCTGGCCGCCCTCGCGGGAGGAGTCGTCCGACTCCGGCCCGTTGGGAAGCTCGATCTCGATGACCGGTCGCGGCGCCTGCTCGGCGTCGGGGACCTGCTCGAGGACGGGCGGGAGCTCGGGGATGAGCGACTCGACACCGCTGCCGGCCGGCACGTTCAGGTGCTCGCCGGCGGCGACGGTGCCGCTGGAGGCGCGACGCGAGCCGCGGCGACGGGGCGCGCGCTCGGCGGCGGGCTCGGCCACCGGCTCGGCGGCGACGGGGAGCTCGAGCTCGACCGGAGCGGCCTCGGCGGCGGCGGGCGCCGGCTCCTCGACCGTGGTGGCGGCCTGCTCGAGGACGTCGGCGGTGTCCGCCTCCGTGCTCTCGGCGGGCGCGGTCGACTCGACGGGCGTCTCGAGCGCCGGGGCGCTCTGCTCGGCGACGTCGGCGGGCTCGGCCTCGACGCTCGTGCCGTCCACGACGGGCTCGGCCTCGGCCGGCTCGGCGAAGGACTGCTCGGCGACCGAGGGCTCGGCGGGCGCCTGCTCCTCGGCGGGAGCGGCGGGCTCGGCGCCCTCGGAGTCCGCACCGGCGCGGAGGTCCGAGATGGCCGAGACGAGCTCGCCCTTGCGGAGCTTGGAGGCTCCGCCGATGCCGAGGCTCGTCGCGAGGGCCTGGAGCTCCGCGACGCGGAGGCCGATGAGATCGGCGTTGGTGTCCGCGGCGGTACCGCGGGTGTTGACATCTGTCACTGGAGAGGGGTTCCTTCCCCCCGGGAGCGATCGCTCACCGGGAGAGCACATCAGCCGTGCGGGTCCATCGCGAGTTCTGATCCACGCGATGCTCTCGGTCGCCGGCTCGACCTGCCTCGGGAAGCGCAGAGAGGGCACGAGCGACCAGGCGCTGATCTGCACGAGAAGCAGGGGCGCCCTTCACACGATGTGATGGCCGTGATTATCGGGACGATCCGTCGGACAGATTCCGCTCGTTACGCGGCTCCTCGGGATGCGATCCCCACTGTAGCACCCTTGAAGTCGACGGCCAGCATGTGCGCCCGCCACGGCGTGTGCGCCTGCTCCGCCACCAGATCCGCGGCTGCGAGGCGCTGCGCGGGGTCGCTGCAGAGCACGAGAACGCTCGGTCCGGCGCCGGAGACGACGGCCGCGTAGCCGTGCGAGCGCAGCAGCGCGATCAGCTCGGAGGTCTGCGGCATCGCGGCCGCGCGGTAGTTCTGGTGCAGCTTGTCCTCGGTCGCCGCGAACAGCAGCTCGGGGCTCTGGATGAGGGCCGCGATCAACAGCGACGAGCGCGACACGTTGAAGACGGCGTCCTCGTGCGGGACGCTGATCGGCTGCAGCGAGCGCGCCAGCCGGGTCGACATGGTGTGCTCGGGCACGAAGACGACCGGCGAGACGCCGCGGTGCACCATCAGCTTCTTGGAGCGCGGCCGCAGCGGCGCCTCCGGTCCGCCCTCGGCACCCGGCTCGACCCAGGCGATGGTGAGACCGCCGAAGAGCGCCGGCGCGACGTTGTCGGGGTGCCCCTCCATCTCGGTCGCGATCCGGAGCAGGTCGTCGGAGTCGAGCTCGACGATGCCGTCGAGCAGACCCTTCGCCGCCATGATCCCGGAGACGATCGCCGCCCCCGAGGAGCCCATCCCGCGGCCGTGCGGGATGATGTTGCGCGCGGTCACGTCGATGCCGGGCATCTCCTGCCGCTGGTCGGCGAAGGTGTAGGCGATGGCCTGGACGACGAGGTTCGTCTCGTCGGTCGGCACCTCGCCCTCGCCCACGCCGTGCACCGAGACCCGGGCGCCCGTCGCCGTGACGGCCGTGACCTCGAGCTCGTCGTACGCCGAGAGCGCGAGGCCGAGCGTGTCGAACCCGGGGCCGAGGTTCGCCGAGGTCGCGGGGACCTTGACGTGCACGGAGCGGCCGACGGGAACCGCCGAGGTCATGCGCCGGCCAGCCCCAGCACGTCGGCGATCGCCGCGGTGTCCACGGGCACGACGGTCGGCGTGATGTCCTCGCCGTCCGCGGTGCGCAGCGCCCACTGCGGGTCCTTCAGGCCGTGGCCGGTGACGGTCAGCACGACGGTGGCGTCCTTGGGGATCGCCCCCGCCTCGGCGCGCTCGAGCAGGCCGGCGACGCTGATCGCGGAGGCGGGCTCGACGAAGACGCCGACCTCGCCCGCGAGGATGCGGTACGCCTCGAGGATCTTCTCGTCGCTGATCGCGCCGAAGTAGCCGTCGCTGACGCTGCGCGCGTTGAGCGCGAGCTCCCACGACGCGGGGTTTCCGATCCGGATCGCGCTGGCGATGGTCTCGGGGTGGCGGACGACCGCGCCGTGCACGATCGGCGCGGAGCCCTCGGCCTGGAATCCGAACATCCGGGGCAGCTTCGTCGACCCGCCGCGCTCGAGCTCCTCGGAGTAGCCGCGGAAGTAGGCGGTGTAGTTGCCGGCGTTGCCGACCGGGACGATGTGGAGGTCCGGCGCGTCGCCCAGGACCTCGACGACCTCGAAGGCGGCGGTCTTCTGACCGGCGATGCGGTCGGGGTTCACCGAGTTGACCAGGTGCACCGGGTAGTTCTTCGCGAGGTCGCGGGCGATGTCGAGGCAGTCGTCGAAGTTGCCCTGGACCTGCAGCAGCTGCGCGTTGTGCGCGATCGCCTGGCTGAGCTTGCCGAGCGCGATCTTGCCCTCGGGCACGAGCACCGCGGCGGTGATGCCGGCGTGCGTCGCGTAGGCCGCGGCCGAGGCGGAGGTGTTGCCGGTCGAGGCGCAGATGACGGCCTTCGCGCCGTGCTCGACGGCCTTCGAGATCGCCATGGTCATGCCGCGGTCCTTGAAGGAGCCGGTGGGGTTCATGCCCTCGTACTTGACCCAGACCTTCGCGCCCGTGCGGGCCGAGAGAGCCGCCGCCGGGATGAGCGGGGTGCCGCCCTCGCCGAGCGTGATGACGGGGGTCGCCTCGGTGACATCGAGGCGGTCCGCGTACTCGTGCAGGACTCCGCGCCACTGCTTGGCCATCTCAGGCTCCTTCAACTCGTAGAACGGACGTCACGGCGCCGACGAACCCGTGGGATTGGAGAGCGGTGACGGTGGCCGCCAGATCGGACTCTGCCGCGGCGTGCGTGCCGATGACCAGGGTAGCGGTCGGCTCGCGCCGCTCCGCACCGGTGTCGGCGAGGGGGTCGAGCACGGGCGGCGTCTGCACGAGCGTCTCGACGGAGACCCCGTGCTCGGCGAAGACGCCGGCGATCTGGGCGAGCACGCCGGGGCGGTCGAGCACCTCGAGCGTCACCTGGTAGCGGGTGGTGACGTGCCCGATCGGCAGCACCGGGAGTCCGGAGCTGGCGCTGGTGACGAGGCCCGGACCTCCGACGACGTGGCGGCGAGCGGCCGAGACGACGTCGCCGAGCACGGCCGAGGCGGTCTCGACGCCACCGGCTCCGGCGCCGTAGAACATCAGGCTGCCGGCGGCCTCCGCCTCGACGAAGACGGCGTTGTTCGCGCCGTGCACGGCGGCGAGCGGGTGCGTGCGGTGCACGAGCGCGGGGTAGACCCGCGCCGAGACGCCCTCCTCCCCCGTCTTCGCGTCGACGAGGCGCTCGCAGATCGCGAGCAGCTTGATCACGTAGCCCGAGGCGCGGGCCTGCTCGACCTGCTGCTGGGTGACGCCGGTGATGCCCTCGCGGTGCACCAGCGAGACCGGGACGTCGGTGTGGAAGGCGAGCCGGGCGAGGATCGCCGCCTTCTGCGCGGCGTCGTAGCCCTCGATGTCGGCGGTCGGGTCGGCCTCGGCGTAGCCGAGCTCGGTGGCGAGCGCGAGCGCCTCCTCGAGCGTGGCGTGCTCGGTGTCCATCCGGTCGAGGATGAAGTTGGTGGTGCCGTTCACGATGCCGAGGATCCGGTGCACCCGGTCGCCGGCGAGGCTGTCGCGCAGCGGGCGGATGATCGGGATCGCCCCGGCCACCGCGGCCTCGTAGTTGAGCTGCGCGCCGACCTGGTCGGCGGCCTCGAACAGCTCGTTGCCGTGCGCGGCGAGCAGCGCCTTGTTGGCGGTGATCACGTCGGCGCCCGAGGAGATCGCCTTCAAGATGTAGCTGCGCGCCGGCTCGAGGCCGCCGATCAACTCGACGACGATGTCGGCGCCGAGGATCAGCGCCTCGGCGTCCGTGGTCAGGTACTCCCTCGGGATGTCCGCGGTGCGCGGTGCGTCCAGGTCCCGGACGGCCACGCCGGCGAGCTCCAGCGGCGCCCCCACGCGCTGGGCGAGCTCGTCGCCGTGGTCGAGCAGGAGGCGCGCCACCTGGGCACCGACGGACCCGGCGCCCAGCAGGGCGACGCGGAGGCTGCGGTACTCGATCATCGGAGGATGGCCTTTCGTTCGATGCCGGCATCGCGGCGGAGGAGGTCGTCCTCGGTCTCGCCGTGCACGATGACGCGCGCGACTCCGTCCCGGACGGCGACGACCGGGGGGCGGCCGACGTGGTTGTAGTTGCTCGAGAGCGACCAGCAGTAGGCACCGGTCGCGGCGACGGCGAGCAGGTCGCCCGGCTGCACGTCGGCGGGGAGGAAGTCGTCGTGGACGACGATGTCGCCCGACTCGCAGTGCTTGCCGGCCACGCGCACGAGGGCCGGCTCGGCGTCGGAGACGCGGTTGGCGATCCGCGCCGTGTAGTCCGCGCCGTAGAGGGCGGGCCGCGCGTTGTCGCTCATCCCGCCGTCGACGCTGACGTAGCGGCGCACGCCGTCCGTGCCGACCGCGACGTCCTTGATGGTGCCGACCTCGTAGAGGGTCAGCCCGGCGGGCCCGATCAGCGAGCGGCCCGGCTCGATGGCGATGTGCGGCACCGGGATCCCGCGGCTCGCGCACTGCTCGCCGACCGCGTCCGCGATCGCCGCGGCGATCTCGTCGATCGGGGTCGGGTCGTCGGCGCTCGTGTAGGCGATGCCGAAGCCGCCGCCGAGGTTGAGCTGCGGGACCGGCCCTTCCGCGAGGAGCGCCGCGTGCACCGCAAGCAGTCGCGAGGCCGACTCGGCGAAGCCGGCCGAGCCGAAGATCTGCGAGCCGATGTGGCAGTGCAGGCCGAGGAAGCGCAGGCTCCCGTGCGAGCGGATCCGCGCGACGGCGTCCGGGCAGTCCTCGAGGGTGATGCCGAACTTCTGGTCCTCGTGCGCGGTGGCCAGGAAGCTGTGGGTGTGCGCGTGCACGCCGCTGTTCACCCGCAGCCGCACCGGCTGGACACGGCCGTGGCGCTCGGCCGCCGCGGCGACCCGCTCGATCTCGAGCACGCTGTCCAGGACGATCGCGCCGACGCCGGCCTCGACCGCCCGGTCGATCTCGGCGAGCGACTTGTTGTTGCCGTGCAGGCCCATGTGCTCGGGCTCGACGCCGGCGGCGAGCGCGACGGCGAGCTCTCCCCCGCTGCAGGTGTCGATGTTCAGGCCCTCGGCGCGCATCCAGCGCGCGACCTCGGTGGAGAGGAAGGCCTTGCCGGCGTAGTAGACGGTGACGCCGGTGCCGATCCGGCCGAGCTCGCGCTCGAAGGCCTCCCGCGTCGCGACGGCGCGGCGGCGGGCGTCGTCCTCGTCCACGACGTAGAGCGGGGTGCCGAAGCGGGCGGCCAGCTCGGTGGCCGCGACGCCGGCGATCTCGAGAACGCCGTCCGCCGAGCGGAGCGTGCCGCCGGACCAGACGCCGTCGGCGAGCGCGTTCGCGTCCTCGGGGCGGTGCAGCCAGTCCGGAGCGAGGGGATGACGGGGGGCGCGGACGGGTGCGTCGGCGTGTGCCACGGGTGAGACCTCACAGGAGAGAGTGGGAGCGTCACTGCGTGGCGAGCGAGTCCGGATTGACCCCTGAAGCCAGCAAGATCCTTGAGAGTGCTGTCGGTGGCAGTGCTCTCGGTGCGCGCACTGCCGGCGTTCGGCCCGCGGGACACGCGGGCACAGGGCTCCGATCCTACCGGTCGGGCGCTGCGCGTCCGTCCCGGGTCAGGAGCAGACGCCGGTCTCCTGCTGCGCCGGGTCGCTGAGGAACGTCGGAGAGAGGTCGAAGGAGGCGTCCAGCGAGTCGGCCGTCACGGTGACGTCGGTGAGCCCGAGCCCCTGCGGCACGGCGTCGGCGATGCAGACGGAGCGCGCGGCGAGCAGCCCCTCGGCCACGGCGCCGAAGCGGTCCTCGACGTCGGCGGCACTGATCGTGGTGCCGCCCGCCGTCACTTCGGACGGCGTCAGCTCGATCGCGCCGTCGGCCGCGCCGAGCTCGATGCCGACGCCCGCGGCGAGGGTGAGCCCGAGCACGTCGACCGAGGTGTTCACGCGCACCAGCGGCGGATCGAGCGTCACTCCGTCGATCGGCACCTGGCTCCGCGCGGCGACGAGCGTGCTCACCGAGTCGGGGTCGAGGGCCACGGTCGCGCGTCCCGCCTCGAGCGGACCGTCGCCACTAGCGGGGACGCCCTCGAGAGTCGCCTCGACATCGCCGTTCAGGTCACCGAACGCGACGTCCTCGCTGCGGATGTCGAGCCGGTCGAGCGAGCCGGCGATCAGCTGCGGCAGCACCGCCCAGCCAGCGACCTCGACTTCGACGGGGTGGTCCGCGGGGAGCGAGAGCGCGTCCCGGATGCTCGACGCCGCGGTGTCGGCGACGGCGCGGCGGGCGAGCACGTCGCCGACGACGGCGGCCACCGCCAGCAGCACGATCACGATCACGGCGACGATCGCGATCCGGCGGCCGCGGCGCGGCGCACCGGCGTCGGCGGCGGTCACATCCGGTCCGGAGCGGTCACGCCGAGCAGCGAGAGCCCGTTGCGCAGGACCTGCGCGGTCGCGTCGTTCAGGCGCAGGCGGGTCGAGTGCACGGCCTCGATCGGGTCGTCGCCCTGCGGGACCACGCGGCAGTTGTCGTACCAGCGGTGGTACAGACCGGCGATCTCCTCGAGGTAGCGGGCCACGCGGTGCGGCTCGCGCAGCTCGGCCGCGAGGGCCACGATGCGCGGGAACTCCTGCAGTCCGCCCAGCAGCGCCGACTCGCTCGGGTGCACCAGCGTCTCGGGGGCGAACGGCTCGCGCGGCACGCCCGACGCCTCCGCCTTGGCCGCCACCTGGCGGGTGCGGGCGTGCGCGTACTGCACGTAGTAGACGGGGTTGTCGTTGCTGCGCTTGGTGAGCAGGTCGAGGTCGATGTCGAGCGAGGAGTCGGCCGACGATCGCACCAGCGAGTAGCGCGCGGCGTCGACGCCCACGGCCTCGACCAGGTCCTCCATCGTCACCACGGTGCCCGCGCGCTTGGACATCCGGACCGCCTGCCCGTCCCGGAGCAGGTTGACGAGCTGGCCGATCAGGATCTCGAGGTTGACGCCCGGGGTGTCGCCGAAAGCCGCGCACATCGCCATCATCCGGCCGATGTAGCCGTGGTGGTCGGCGCCGAGCATGATGATCGCCCGGTCGAAGCCGCGCTCGCGCTTGTCGAGGTAGTAGGCGAGGTCGCCGGCGATGTAGGCCGCCTCGCCGTCGCTCTTGATGATGACGCGGTCGCGGTCGTCGCCGAAGTCGGTGGTGCGCAGCCAGGTCGCTCCGTCGGCCTCGAAGATGTGGCCGAGCTCGCGGAGGCGCTCGATCGCCCGCTCGACGGCGCGCGACTCGTGCAGCGAGTTCTCGTGGAAGTAGACGTCGAAGTCGACGCCGAACTCGTGCAGGCTCTGCTTGATCTCGCCGAACATCAGGTCGACGCCGATCGAGCGGAAGGTCTCGTTCAGCTCGGCCTCGGGCAGGACCGAGAGGTCTCCCGGGTAGGCGGCGACGACGCGATCGGCGATGTCGGCGATGTACGCGCCGCCGTAGCCGTCCTCGGGCGTCGGCTCGCCGCGGTAGGCGGCGAGGACGCTCCGGGTGAAGCGGTCGATCTGCGCGCCGTGGTCGTTGAAGTAGTACTCGCGGGTCACCTCGGCGCCCTGCGCGATCAGCACGCGGGCCAGGCTGTCGCCGACGGCCGCCCAGCGGGTCCCGCCGATGTGGATGGGGCCGGTGGGGTTGGCCGAGACGAACTCGAGGTTCATCTTCAGACCGGAGTAGGCGGAGCCGGTGCCGTAGGCCTCGCCCGCGTCGACGATCGCGCCGGCGAGCGCGCCCGCCGCGGCGGCGTCGAGCCGCACGTTGAGGAACCCGGGGCCGGCGACCTCGACCGAGGCGACTCCGTCGATCGCGCCGAGGCCCTCGGCGAGCTCGGTCGCGAGCTCGCGCGGGTTCGCCCCGGCCTTCTTGGCGATCTTCATCGCGATGTTCGAGGCCCAGTCGCCGTGGTCGCGGTTCTTGGGCCGCTCGAGCACGACGTCGCCGAGCGCGACCTCGGCGTCGCTCCCTCGTCGCTGCACGGCGTCGAGGACGAGGGCGTGCAGGGAGGCGGCGAGCTGTTCGGGAGTCACGGGGCACGATTCTACCGGCCGGTCCCCACGCGCCTTCTTCCTGCTGATCGGGCCGCCGTCTTCCTGCTGATCGAGCAACCGGCGTATCGATATCCACCGATCATGCTGATCGAGTAGACGGCGCAGCCGGCGTATCGAGATCCACCGTCGTCGAGAGCCCACCCGCCAGACCCCGCCCGCCCGCGCCCCGGCGCCCCGCCCGCCGCGATTGCTAGGGTGCAGCGCATGCGCCGACCCGCCGCCCTCGCCCTCCTCGTCGTCGTCGCCGCCCTCGCCGGCTGCGCGCCGGCCGCGGATCCGGTGCCGAGCGCGAGCGACGCGGTCACCGGCACTCCGGTAGCCGTCACCTGCGAGGAGCTCGTGCCCGCCTCCGCGCTGACCGGTCTCTGGGCGGGCTTCTCCCCCAGCGACGCGGTGGAGCCGACCGCGGTCTCCGCCGAGATCGCCGGCTACGACGGCCTGGTCTGCGGCTGGGCCGACTCCGAGGGCGCCGACTTCCAGCTCGCGGTCGCCCGGCTCGACCCGGCCGTCATCGAGGCCCTCAAGAACGAGTTCTTCACCACGAGCGAGGCCGTCCCCACCTACGGCCGGCCCCCGGAGATCGAGGGCTACTACGAGGTGGCCGACAGCCGCGGCATCGCGGACGCCTTCATCGGCGACAACTGGCTCGAGGCGTCGAGCGCGTCGTTCGTCGAGCCGGGCGACCCGGAGCCGCTCGTGCGCGCGGCGCTGGACGCCCTCGCCGGCTGACCGCCCCGGTCGGTGGGGCCGCTCAGCCCAGGCGCACCGGCGAGACGTGGTCGTCCTCGACGACCTCGTCGCAAGTCGCCTCGACGTTCATCGTCTCGAGCCGCAGGTCGGTGAGGTAGCTGCTGAGGAAGGCCGTGTCGGCCGTGTCCCGGCCGGAGGAGATCCGGAGCATCGACGGCCGCGGAGCGAGCCGGGTCGCGTCGACCACGTGCCAGGCCCCGTCGACCCAGGCCTCCGACACCGCGTGGAAGTCGCGCGGCTCGAGGCCGGGAGCGTAGACGGCGGTCACCCGCGCCGGGATGTCGAGCGCGCGGAGCAGCCCCACGACGGTGTGCGCGAAGTCGCGGCAGACGCCCTGCCCGCTCTCGATCACCTGCGCGGCTCCCCCGGTCGCGACCGTCGAGCCGTAGACGTAGGAGAGGTGCGCGTGCACCCACTCCTCGACCGCGGCGAGCGCCTCGAAGCCCCGCGCCCGGCCGAACTCGCGCCGGGCGATGCCGCCGAGCGCGTCCGTCTCCGCGTAGCGGCTCGGCCGCAGGTACTCGACCAGCTCGAGCTCGCTCGGCTCGTCCGGCACGCCGCGCCCGGAGACGCGGCCGCGGTACTCCACCTGCATCGCCCCGGCGTTCGCCGCGACGCGGTGCACCCGCGCGCCGTGCCGCGCCGGGAACTCCCGCACCGGGACGGGCTCGCCGTCCAGCGTGACGGTGAACGAGTCCTCGAACCCGTCTCCTGTCGGCGTCGCCGCCATCAGGAAGATCAGGTCGGTCGGCCCGTTCAGTCGCAGGCCCAGCGAGGCGGAGACGGTGCGCAGCATGCCCCCATCGTGGCACGACCGCACAGCCCGCCAGGGCGTCCGGCGGCGCCCACCCCGGGTGCTAATGTTGACAGGCACTCCTGGCCCCCATAGCTCAGGGGATAGAGCACTGCCCTCCGGAGGCAGGGGCGTAGGTTCGAATCCTACTGGGGGCACCACTCTCGAAGGCCCGGAATCACGCCGAAGCAGCGCGAACCGGGCCTTCTTCGCTCCCGCTCGCCTTCTCCGACGGCCGCCTCGACCAGGTCGGGGTCCTCGGCTGATCAGCCTCCGCCGACGGCCGTGCGCCGCGGTCGCCGGAGACGCTCGACGGCGCCGAGCACCCGGGCGCGCACGGCCTCGGTCCTCCGCTCGGTGAGCGCGCCGAAGGCCCAGCCCACGGCGCAGGCGAGGAGCGCGAGGGCGAGGACGCCTGCCCAGCTCGCCGCGGACGGCTGCCACCAGGCAGATGCCGGCGGGAACAGCAGCGCGTGGAGCAGCATCAGCACGGGCATGTGCGTCGCATAGAGCGAGAACGAGAACCCCGAGGCCCAGGTGCCGCCGCGGAGCAGACGGTCGAGACCCTTCCCCGGAGTCCCCGCGGAGTGGCACAGCACGACGATGAGCGCCGCCGCCGTGATCGTCGTCGCCCAGGTCGTCCAGCCGAGATCATCCGGGCCGGCTTTCGCGAGCCGGTCGACCGACATCGCCGAGATCACGAGCAGGAGTACCGCGCCGATCGAGGCGGCGGTGCCCTTCGGTCCGAGTCGGGAGAGGAACCGCGTGGCCGCCGCTCCCCTCCAGGCGACCGCCGCGCCGGCGAGCCACGCCAGGAAGAGGCCCGTTCCGGCTGATCCGAGAACGCAGACGATCACGACGGCGGCTGCGGCGCACAGCACTCGCCGCCGCCAGGAGCCGCGCGTGAGCCCGACGAGGAGCAGCGGGAACAGCAGGTAGTAGCCAGCCTCGTAGCCGATCGACCAGAGCGGCTGGTCGGTGCCGAAGGGGCGGACCAGGTGCGGCTGGAGGAAGACCACGTTGCCCAGTGCCCCGAGAACACCGCCGTTCACCTGCGCGGAACCGCCCGACGCGTACTGCGGCCGGTCCGCGAGGAAGGCGACGCCGACGGCGTCGAGGACGGCCGTGAGCACGAGGGCCGGGATCAGGACGAGCCACAGTCTGGTCAGGCGGGAGGTGAGATACCTCGTCCAGCTGAAGGCGTCGCGGGACAGAGCGCTGAGGACGGAGCCGCCGACGAAGAAGCCGCTCAGGACGAAGAAGACGATGACGGCACCGTGACCGAGGGACGTCAGCGCATAGAGCGCACTGTCGACCGGGCCGAGTCGCGTCTCAGCAGCCGGAACCAGGAAGGCCTGCCGCACGTGGGCGACGACGACGAGCAGGGCAGCGCAGGCCCGGACGGAGTCGAGGGCCCGGTAGGTCATCGCTGCCACTCCGACCGGTCACCCGGACGCGGCGGAACTCGCAGCGATGGAGGCGGGGGACGTCAGCAGGCTGCCGTATCGGCGGCAGCCCTCAACCGCAAGTCGCTGCCGGCGGCGGAACTGGCGCGGGACGGCGCGTCCGACGCGCTGCGCGACGCCGGCGTCAGGGGTTCAGATCGAACCCTGCGCTCGGCGAGCTCACGTGGAGGAGCAGTACGGCTCCGCCGCGGGGGTCGTCTCCCCGCAGTACCCGCAGGGAGGTCGGGCGCGATCAGACGTACAGATAGTTGGTCCTCGCGCAGGCGTCGTCGCAGAAGCCGTCGCGTCGAGCCGGCTTGACGCCGCAGGCCTCGCACCGTGAGGAGCTGGAGCTCTTGCGCGAGAACGAGAACGCCGCCGCAGGAGTTCGACGGTGCGACTGCTGCGGGGTGGCCCGCTGGGCTGCCGATTCCTTGGGGATTCTGACGGGCGCTCCGATGATCCGGGCGAGGATCGAGGGCGGTCGAGAGATCTTCATGAGCATCGTTCGCTCCGTATCTACGCGACTTTCGGGTCGTCGCGTTTTGACGTACTCTACGCCCCCCGTAGGGGTACTGGCAGGGTAGAATTCCGTGCAACTGCTGGAAAGTCTGGGCCTCCGCGCTCAACCCGTCCGCGACAGAGGAGCGGCAGCAGTGCGATCACGTCCCGGCCGGTGAGCAGCGCGTTCCTTCTCCCTCGCGCCGCCGAGACACGCTCGGCGCACACGCCGTTCCTGAGAGCGGCGTCGTAGGGTGAGCCCGTGAAGATCCTTGTCGTCGAAGACGATCCAGCCATGGGCGAAGCACTCGTGGGCGGCCTAGAAGACGCCGGCTACGAAGCGGAGCTGACGACGAACGGCATCGACGCGCTCGTCGCGTTCAGCAACGCCGAGTTCTCGGCCGCCATCGTCGACGTGATGCTCCCCGCGATGTCGGGCTTCGAGATCTGCCGGCGCATCCGCGAGCTGGGCCGCTCCACCCCGATCCTGCTACTCACCGCCCGCGACTCCGTCGAGGACCGCGTGTTCGGCCTGGACGCCGGCGCCGACGACTACCTGACGAAGCCGTTCGCGTTCACCGAGCTGAACGCGCGGCTGCGGGCGCTGCTGCGGCGCAGCCCGTCGCTGATGTCCACCTCGATCGAGGTCGGCCGCATCACGGTGGACGGATCGAGCATCCGCCGCACCGCGGACAACACGCGCATCCACGTCAGCCCGAAGGAGCTCGAGCTGCTGAAGCTGCTGATCTCGCCGGTCGGCTCGGTCGTCACCCGCCAGCGCATCCTCTCCGAGATCTGGGGCGGCGGCGAGATCGTCGACAACAACATCGTCGACCAGTACGTCAGCTACCTGCGCAAGAAGCTGCCCGCCGAGGACACCGGGGTCAGCATCGTGACGGTGCGCGGCAAGGGCTACTTCCTCCGCCCGGTCGAGTAAACGCATGGCCGCCCCGAGCCCGCTCGCCGCGGCGCGTGCCGCGAGGCGGCGCTCGGGAGCCCTGTCGATCCGCGCCAGGATCACCGTCGGCTCCGTCGCCGTCGCGACCGTGCTCTTCGCCCTCGCCGCGATGCTCTTCTACCAGGTCGTCACCGGCATCGTCGAGCGCAGCGAGCGGACGATCCTCGTCTCGATCGAGGACGAGATCCGGCGCGACATCGCGGCCGGCGACGTCCCCCGGGTCCGGGACTCCTCCACGGGGCAGCTCTACCTCGCGATCACCCCGGACGGCGCGATCGACGCGACCACCATGCCGACCGAGGTGCGCCGCTCGGTGCAGGCGGAGCTGCGCGACCGCGCGGCCGACGCGGTGCCGCGCTACACCGAGGTCACCACCGCCACCACGCGCTACCTGGTGCGCATCACCGCGGTGGAGGGCGAGGACGGCACCTGGAGCGTCGCCACCGCCCGCGACCAGGCCGCGTCGCAGCTGGTGCTCGACGACTTCGCGCACGTGCTGGTGTACGCGGCGATCTTCCTCGTGGTCACCTTCGGGCTCGCCTCCTGGATCCTCACCGGAGCGGCTCTGGCCCCGGTGCGCAGGATGCGCGCGCGCGCCGACCAGATCGCCGCCGACCCCACTCCCGGCGATCAGCTGCCGGTCGTCGGCACCCGCGACGAGATCGACGAGCTCGCCGAGACGCTCAACGCGTTCCTCGCCAAGCAGACGGCCTCCCTGGCGCGGGAGAAGCAGATGGTCTCGGACGCCAGCCACGAGCTGCGGACGCCGCTCGCCGCGCTCTCGGCCCAGCTCGAGATCGCGCACCACCGCGTCGAGGACCCGGTCGCCGTCGACCGCGTGATCCTCGACGCGCAGAAGAGCGTCGACCGTCTGGTCCGCCTCGCCTCCGCACTGCTGGACATCTCCCGGATCGAGAGCAGGTCGGCCCGACCCGCGTCGCCCTTCGCCGAGCTGGTCGACGAGCTGGTCGGCGCGGTCGACCGCACCCGGCTGCTCGCGGCCGAGTCGGACGTCGAGATCGACTACGAGATCGACGAGCGCGAGCCCGCTCGGCTCTACGCCGTCGCCACCCAGGACTTCGGCCGGGTGATCGACAATCTCGTCCGCAACGCGATCCAGGCGATCGGCCACGGCGGGACGATCGTCGCGGCGCTCGCGCAGAAGGACGGCCGGCTGCTGCTGACGGTCTCCGACGACGGCCCGGGCATGCCGGCCGAGTTCATCCCGGTCGCCTTCGACCGCTTCTCCCGCCCCGACGACTCGCGCACGATCGCCTCGGGCGGCAGCGGCCTGGGTCTCGCCCTCGTGCACACCACGGTGCTCTCCGGTGGCGGGACCGTGGCGCTCTCCAACCGGAAGCCGCACGGTCTCGCGGTCGACATCGTGCTGCCACCGGTGGGGTCCGCCGCCCGCTGACGCGACGGCCCGGCAGACGGACCCGCCCGGTCGCTACGGCACGGACGCGACGAAGGCCCCCGGATCGCTCCGGGGGCCTTCGAGGGGGGTCAGCGCCGTTCGTCCTCCGGACGGATCGGCACGGGCTCCGCGTTCGCGGGCGGCGGCGACCAGACCGGCGCCTCCGACTCGGCGGGGGTGCCGTCGAGCAGGTTGCGCGCGCGGTTCACCACCTCGGGGTCGACGATCACCGAGTAGCTGGTGGCGATGACCTGCATCGTCGAGGTGAAGTCGCGGCGGCGGCGGTTGACCGCGTAGGAGGCGAGGCCGAAGAGCATGCCGAATCCGGCACCGAGCAGCACGGCCGCGATCAGGAAGGAGAACTCGGTGGCCGGCGAGAAGATGATCAGCAGCAGGCCGAGGAAGACACCGAGCCAGGCGCCCGAGGCGGCGCCGGCCAGGGCGACGCGGCCCCAGGTGAGCTTGCCGGTGACGCGCTCGACGCTCTTGAGGTCGTTGCCGAGGATGGCCAGCTGCTTGACCGGGAAGTCGGCCCGGGCGAGGACGTCGACGGCCTGCTGCGCCTTCTCGTAGGTGTCGAAGGTAGCGAGGATCTCGCCGCGCGGGATCGTCGGGGAGGCGGCGCCCCGGCGGTTGTTCATGGGCATCTGCTGAGTCACTCGCTCAGACTGTCACAGAGGACTTGGAGCATTCTGGACACGGATCGGGAGCTTCCCGAGCGCACGGTGGGAGCGCTGGACCTCGCGCTCGGCTTCCGCAGGGGCGCCCGGGTCTAGGTTGGTAGCCGTGAGTTCCGCCAGAGTCTTCGTAGCGCGCTTGGCCGGCTGCAGCGTCTTCGACCCGGCGGGCGATCGCGTCGGCAAGGTCCGAGACGTGCTGCTCGTGCACCGTCAGAACGACGCGCCGCGCGTGGTCGGCCTCGTCGTCGAGATCCCCGGCCGTCGCCGGGTGTTCGTCTCGATCGGACGGGTCACCAGCATCGGCAGCGGGCAGATCATCACGACCGGTCTGATCAACGTGCGCCGCTTCGAGCAGCGCGGCGGCGAGGTCCGCGTCATCGCCGAGCTGCTCGGCCGGAGGATGACCTTCGTCGACGGCTCGGGCGACGCGATCGTCGAGGACGTCGCGATCGAGGAGGTCGGGCCGGGCGAGTGGGAGCTCGCGCAGCTCTTCGTCCGCCGCCCCAAGACCAGCCCCTCCCCCTTCGCGAAGGGCGCGACGACCTTCGCCGGCTGGCGCGAGGTCCGCGAGAGCGTGTCCACCGAGGCGCAGTCGGCCGAGCAGTACGTGGCGAGCCTCTCCGAGCTCAAGCCCGCCGACCTCGCCAGCACGCTTCTCGACCTGCCGCAGCAGCGGATGCTCGAGGTCGCGGGCGAGCTCTCCGACGACCGGCTCGCCGACGTCCTCGAGGAGATGCCCGAGAGCGAGCAGGTCGAGATCCTCGGCCGGCTCGACGACGACCGCGCGGCCGACGTCCTCGACCAGATGCAGCCGGACGACGCGGCCGACCTGATCGCGCAGCTCTCGGACGAGCGCGGCGAGGCGCTCCTCGAGCTGATGGAGCCGGAGGAGGCGGACGACGTCCGCATGCTCCTCTCCTACGCTCCCGAGTCGGCCGGTGGACTGATGACGACCGAGCCGATCATCGTCTCGTCCGAGGCGACCGTCGCCGAGGGCCTCGCGATGATCCGCCGACACGAGCTGGCCCCGGCGCTCGGCGCCGCAGTCTGCGTCACCCTGCCGCCCTACGAGCCGCCGACCGGCCGCTTCCTCGGCATGGTGCACTTCCAGCGGATGCTCCGCTACCCGCCGCACGAGCGCCTCGGCACCCTGCTCGACCAGAGCCTGGACCCGATCACGCCCGACACCTCCGCAGCCGAGGTCGCCCGCATCCTCGCGAGCTACAACCTCGTCTCGGTGCCGGTCGTGGACGAGTCGCACCGCCTGGTCGGCGTCGTCACGATCGACGACGTGCTCGACTACCTCCTCCCCGACGACTGGCGCAGCCACGACGGCGACGACGAACCGCGCGTGCCGGTGAGCACGACGACCCAGGGCATACCGATCGCGCCGCCCGCGGCGGCGACCAGCAGGTTCAGGGCAGGACGACGAGGACGGAGGGGTGCGCGTGGCTAGGGACACCAAGCAGGATCGACGGCTCGACGCCCCGAAGGGCCTGCGCACGCGGGTGCTCCCCCGGCGCAACCGGCAGAGCAGCGACCGCTTCGGCCGCCTGACCGAATCCTTCGCCCGCGGCATGGGCACGCCGTGGTTCCTCGTCGGCATGACGATCTTCTGCGTGTTCTGGCTGCTGTTCAACACCTACGGCCCCGAGGAGTCGCGCTTCGACTCCCAGGCCCTGGGCTTCACGGTGCTCACGCTGATCCTGTCCCTGCAGGCCTCCTACGCGGCGCCCCTGCTGCTGCTCGCGCAGAACCGCCAGGACGACCGCGACCGCGTGCAGATCGAGCAGGACCGCCAGCGCGCCGAGCGCAACCTCGCCGACACGGAGTACCTGGCCCGCGAGGTCGTCGCGCTCCGCCTGGCGATCCGCGACATGGCGAGCAAGGACTTCATCCGCTCCGAGCTGCGCAGCCTCGTCGAGGAGCTCGAGAAGGACCGGGCGGAGTCGATCGCGAGCGAGCGGCGCGATGCCTGACGTCGCCGTGACGGGTCCGGCGGATCCCGCCGCTCTCGAGAGCGCGGTGCTCGCGGCGCTCGCGCGGGTCATCGATCCCGAGATCCGGAAGCCCATCACCGAGCTCGACATGGTCGACGCGGTGACGGTGGGCGAGGACGGCGCGGTGACCGTCGCCATCCGGCTGACGATCGTCGGCTGCCCGGCCGCGTCCGCGATCGAGCGCGATGTCCGCGCGGCGGCGGAGTCTGCGGCGGGCTCCGCCGCGGTGCGGGTCGAGGTCGGCGTGATGACGCCGGCGCAGCGCACGGCTCTGACCGAGCGGCTGCGCGGCGGGCGGCGCGAGATGCCGTTCGGCCCGGACTCGCTGACGCGGGTCTACGCGGTGACCAGCGGCAAGGGCGGGGTCGGCAAGTCGACCGTCACCGCGAATCTGGCGGTGGCCCTGGCCCGGCGCGGGCTCGCGGTCGGGCTGGTCGACGCCGACGTGCACGGCTTCTCCATCCCGGGGCTGCTCGGACTGATGCACGACGGCCGCGTGGACGGCCCGACGCGGGTCGGCGAGCTGATGCTCCCCCCGGTCGCGCACGGCGTGAAGGTGATCTCGATCGGGATGTTCCTCGAGGGCGACACCCGCGGAGCGGCCGTCTCCTGGCGGGGACCGATGCTGCACCGCACCATCTCGCAGTTCCTCACCGACGTGTACTTCGGCGACCTGGACGTGCTGCTGCTCGACCTGCCCCCGGGCACGGGCGACGTCGCGATCTCGATCGGCCAGCTCCTGCCGCACGCGGAGGTGCTGATCGTGACGACTCCGCAGCCGGCTGCCGCCGATGTGGCGGAGCGCAGCGGTGCGCTCGCCCGGCAGTCGGGGCAGCGGATCGTCGGCGTGGTCGAGAACATGTCCGGGCTGCCGCAACCCGACGGGTCCGTGCTCGAGCTCTTCGGCAGCGGCGGCGGGGCCGAGGTGGCCCGCCGGCTCAGCGCGAGCGGTGAGGACGTGCCGCTGCTCGCCTCGCTGCCGATCAGCGTGGCGCTGCGCGCGGGCGGCGACGACGGGCTTCCGGTCGTCATCGGCGACCCGGAGGACCCGGCCGCCGTCGCGATCACGGAGCTGGCCCGGACCCTCGCCTCGCGTCCGCGCGGTCTGACGGGCCGCCGCCTCCCGATGTCGGTCGGCTGAGGCCTTCGCCGCAGGCCCCGGCCTGAGCGGGTCTCGATACGGCCGCTGCGCGGCCTACTCGACCAGCAAGAGGGGCCCGCTGCGCGGGCAGCTCGACCCGCAGTATCCGGCGGACCTGCCGCGATCATGTTGGTCGAGTAGCCCCGCAGGGGCGTATCGAGACCCACTGTCGTCAGCACTTCGGCCGACGGCGCGCGTCAGGTGGCTTCGAGGTCGATGGGCGGGGGCGCCACCGTCGAGAGCTCGCCGGCTCCGGCCGACCGCTTCATCGTCGTGTAGTAGCTGTCCGCCGTCGAGGCGCCGCCGCCCGCGGTGACGGGCGCGGAGACCGCGGAGGGCGGCTTGACCGTGGGGGCCGGCTCGTCCTCGAGCAGGGCGTCGCGAATGATGCGCCGCGGGTCGTACTGCCGCGGATCGAGCTTGCGCCAGTCGACCTCGTCGAACTCGTCGCCCATCTCGTCCTTCACGCGCTCGCGCGCCTGCGTGGCGAATCCGCGGACCTTCCGCACCAGCGCAGCGAGCTGCGAGGCGTAGTAGGGGAGGCGGTCAGGGCCCAGCACGAAGACGGCGATGACTCCGATGATGAGGAGCTTGTCGAACGTCAAACCGAACACGGGACCACCCTAGTCCGCCGCGCCTGCGCCGACGACCGCACGGACCCCCGTACCCTGGCGATGCGCAGGCGCGATCCGCCCGCCGCGACCCCCACCAGAGGAGCCCGCCCGTGTCCGACAAGGATGCCAACTGGAAGTACGCCGAGGACGCCGTCGTCGAGCCCGAGGCGATCGCCTCCGCCCGCCGGCTCGCCGTCGAGCTGGGCATCGACGCGATCGCGCCCTCGATCGGCGCGCAGTCCGCGCTCGTCGCGGCGGCAGCCCGGGCGACGTCGATCATCGAGATCGGAACCGGCACCGGCGTGAGCGGACTCTGGCTGCTCGACGGCGCCCCGGAGGCCATGCTCACCTCGATCGACTCGGAGGCGGTGCACCAGCAGCACGCCCGCGCTCAGTTCCACGAGGCCGGAATCTCGCCGAACCGCCTGCGCCTGATCCCGGGACGCGCTCTCGAGGTGCTCCCCCGGATGAACGAGAACTCCTACGACATCGTCTTCGTCGACGGCGATCCGCTGCAGGTCATCGAGAACGTCGAGCACGCGCTGCGCCTCGTCCGCGTCGGCGGCACCGTGCTCGTGCCGCACGCTCTCTGGCGCGGCCGGGTCTCCAACCCCGCGCAGCGCGACGAGATCGCCTCCGCCTTCCGGACGCTGGTCGCCGAGGTCTGCGGCTCGCCGGCCGTGGTCAGCGTGCTGTCGCCGATCGGCGACGGGCTGCTGCAGGCGAACAAGCGCCGCGCGTAGCACGGGCCCGACCCCGGGAACGAGGGAACGCCCGTCGCATCGGATGCGGCGGGCGTTCTCGACGGTGCTGGTGGGTCAGGCTGGAGTCACCACCGACGCGAGAGCGTCGTGGAGTTCTTTCGCCTCTGCATCGTTGACTGAGACGACGAGGCGTCCGCCGCCTTCGAGCGGAACGCGCACGACGATGAGTCGCCCCTCCTTAACAGCCTCCATCGGTCCGTCTCCGGTCCTCGGCTTCATGGCCGCCATAGAGTTCCCCTTTCGTGACGTATCCGTCTATTATCGTGCATCCGCGCCAGGGACGAAATCGGCGGCCTTCCGCGGAAACACGGCGTCGATCACGGCGGTGTCCAGTCGTAGCCGTCGACGGCCCAGCCGATGGTGATCCAGCCGATCTGGCCGGCGATCGAGACGAGCACCAGCGCGCTCCGGAACAGGGGCGAGCGCGGCACCGCGAGCGCTCCGACCAGCGGGAACATCGGGCCCAGCAGGCGGAACGTGCTCGACTGCGGGAAGAAGAAGGCGAAGAGGTAGACGCCGTAGCCCGCGATCCACGCGCGGCTGAAGAGGTCCAGCCGCCGCGTCCAGGGCGACGCGAGGATGCCGACGAACAGCAGCACGAGGACGACGACCAGCGCGATGCCGACCATCGGCGCGCCGAACCACCAGCCGCCCCACCACGCGCCGCCCTGGAACCAGGAGGTGAAGGGGAACAGCTCCTGGTAGCCGATGTAGGAGGCTCGCCAGGCCAGCTCGGTGTCGGTGTAGGCCGTCGGCGACCCGGTGACCGCCCATGCCACCGCGGGCCAGAGGAAGCCGACGACGAGGCCCCAGACCGTCAGCGCGACGGCGGGGACGGCGTCGGCCCGCGGGAACGGCTCCTTCGCGCGCCGGACGAACCGGTAGACGACGTAGAGGCCCATCGCCGCGGCGAAGGCCAGCCCGCTCGGGCGCGTCAGCCCGAGCGCGAGCACGACCGGGAAGACCCAGGCGTACCGGCGCCGGACGAGCAGCAGCAGCACGATCGCGGTCAGCATCATCGCCATCGACTCGGCGTAGGCGATCTGCAGCATCGGCGAGGTCGGCGCGACGCAGAAGAAGAGGACGGCGACGAGGGACTGCGACTCGCTCAGCGAGTGCCGCATCAGCCGGTAGAGCACCAGGCAGGCGACGGCCGCGCAGATCACCGAGACGGCGACACCGGCGGTGGCCCAGCCGAGGCCGGTCAGCACCATCAGCAGGCGCACGACGACCGGGTAGAGCGGCATGAACGCCCACGCGTTCTCGCCGATCTCACCCGCGTCGGTCACGGGCAGCTCGGTCGGATAGCCGGCGGTCGCGATGATCTCGTACCAGCGGCCGTCCCACATCGTCGCGAAGTCGACGTAGGCCGGCGACGGGCCGGTCCACGAGTTCGCCTGCTGATTCGCGGCGAACTGCAGCATGATCACGGTCGTCACGATGCGGGTGAGGACGAAGACCGCGAGGACGCGCGCCCACCAGGGGACGAGGCGCAGCTGCGCGCGACGGCGGACCTGGAGCCCGGTGAGGACGGCGCTCACGCGGAGCCGCGCAGCCAGCGGCGGAGGCCCTCGGTGCAGGCGGTGATCTCGTGCACGGCGACGTGCTCGTCGTCGGCGTGCGCCTTGAGCGGGTCGCCGGGGCCGTAGTTCACCGCGGGAATGCCCATCGCGGAGAAGCGGGCGACGTCGGTCCAGCCGTACTTGGGCTTCGCCTCGGCGCCGACCGCGGCGATGAAGGCCTGCGCGAGCGGAGCGTCGAGCCCGGGGCGCGCGCCCTCGGCCAGATCGACGACATCGACCTCGAAGCCCTCGAACAGCTCCCGGAGGTGGGCGACCGCCTCCTCGCCGGTGCGGTTCGGCGCGAAGCGGTAGTTGACGTGCACCGTGCAGAGGTCGGGGATCACGTTGCCCGCCACTCCCCCGCTGATGCGGACCGCGTTGACGCCCTCGCGGTAGACGAGGCCCTCGACCTCGACCTCGCGCGGCTCGTAGGCGGCGAGGCGGTCCAGGATCGGGGCGGCGGCGTGGATCGCGTTCTCGCCGACCCAGCTCCGGGCGGAGTGCGCGCGGCGGCCGTGCGTCGTCACGTCGACGCGGAGGGTGCCGTTGCAGCCGCCCTCGACCTCGCCCCTGGTCGGCTCGCCGAGCACGGCGAAGTCGGCGGCGAAGACGTCCGGGCGGTGGCGGGAGAGGCGGCCGAGGCCGTTGAGGTCGGAGGCGACCTCCTCGTTGTCGTACCAGATCCAGGTGACGTCGACGACCGGATCGGTCAGCTCGGCGGCGAGGACCAGCTGGACGGCGACGCCGGCCTTCATGTCGGTGGTGCCGCGGCCGACGAGGTGCTCGACGCCGTCGATCGTCTCCGCGCGCACGGGGAGGTTGTCGTTGATCGGGACCGTGTCGAGGTGGCCGGCGATGACGACGCGCTGCTCGCGCCCGAGGTTCGTCCGGGCGACCACGGTGTGGCCGTCGCGGAGCACCTCGAGGTGCGGGTACTGCTCGAGGGCGAGCTGCACCGCGTCAGCCAGCGCCAGCTCATCGCCGGAGACGGAGGGGATGTCGCAGAGCACGCGGGTCAGCGCGATCGGATCGGAGCCCAGATCGAGGGGCGCGACGGGCGCCGGGGCGGAGGTCGGTACGGCCATGCGCCCCAGGGTACCGGCCGGATCGTGCGCGCTACCCTGGGCGACATGAGCCTCCAGAACACCGCTGACTCCGCCGTGCCCGCGCCCGCCTCCGCCTGGGGCTACGGGCTGGCGACGATCGCCTCGGACGGCACCGTCCTCGACACCTGGTTCCCGGAGCCGCGGCTGGGCACGATCCCCGCGGGCCGCGACCCGTGGATCGTGCCGGCGGAGTTCGAGGCCCTCGCCGGTGAGGACCCGCGGCGCGAGGTGCGGATCGACGTGGTGACGCTGCAGATCGACCTGCAGAGCGCGCCGGCGTCAACTTCGGACGCGTACCTGCGGCTGCACCTGCTCTCGCACCTGCTCGTCCAGCCGAACACCGTGAACCTCGACGGGATCTTCGCGCACCTGCCGAACGTCGTGTGGACGAACGCCGGGCCGGTCGCGCCGGACTCGTTCACCCGGCTGCGTCCGTCGCTGCGGCGCCACGGGATCCAGGCCGCAGGGATCGACAAGTTCCCGCGACTGACGGACTACGTCACGCCGGCGAAGGTGCGCATCGCGGACACGTCGCGGGTGCGCCTGGGCGCGCACCTCGCTCCCGGGACGACGGTCATGCACGAGGGGTTCGTCAACTTCAACGCCGGGACGCTCGGCAGCTCGATGGTCGAGGGCCGCATCTCACAGGGCGTCGTCGTCGGCGACGGCTCGGACATCGGCGGCGGCGCCTCGATCATGGGGACGCTCTCCGGCGGTGGCGTGCAGCGCGTGTCGATCGGCGCGCGGGCGCTGCTCGGCGCGAACTCGGGCATCGGCATCTCGATCGGCGACGACACCGTCGTCGAGGCCGGGCTCTACGTCACGGCGGGCACGAAGGTCGTCGTGGTGGGCGGCGCCCCCCGTGCCGACGGGCGTCCGCAGACGGTCAAGGCCGTCGAGCTGTCGGGAGTGCCGAACCTGCTCTTCCGCCGCAACTCGCTCACGGGCGCGGTCGAGGTGCTCCCCCGCACCGGCGCCGGCATCGAGCTGAACACGGCCCTGCACGCCTGACGCGGGGGCGAGGCACGTGCTCGTCGAGTAGCCGCGGAACGCGGCATAGCGAGACCCACCCCTCTGCAGACGTCGGGTCTCGATACGCCCGCTGCGCGGGCCACTCGACCAGCATGGTGGGCCAGCTGCGCAGCCTGCTCGACCAGCAGGGCGAAACATGCTGGTCGAGTAGCCGCGGCACGCGGCGTATCGAGACCCACCCGCCGACGGGCTCCTCGGGCCGGGTCAGCGGCCGGTGGGCCAGTGGCGCTCGGGGGCTCCCGTGTAGAGCTGCTGGGGGCGGCCGATCTTGGTCTGCTTGTCGGTGTTCATCTCGCGCCAGTGCGCGATCCAGCCGGGCAGGCGGCCGATGGCGAACAGGACGGTGAACATCCGGGTCGGGAAGCCCATCGCCTTGTAGATGACGCCGGTGTAGAAGTCGACGTTCGGGTAGAGGCGGCGCTCCTTGAAGTAGTCGTCCTCCAGGGCGAGGGCCTCGAGCTCCATCGCGATGTCGAGCAGCGGGTCCTTGACGCCGAGCGCCTGCAGCACCTCGGACGCGCTCTCCTTGACGAGCTTCGCGCGCGGGTCGTAGTTCTTGTACACCCGGTGGCCGAAGCCCATCAGGCGGACGCCCTCCTCCTTGTTCTTCACCCGCTCGACGAAGGTCTGGACGCTCTCGCCGGACTCGCGGATGCGGCCGAGCATCGTCAGCACGGCCTCGTTCGCGCCGCCGTGCAGCGGGCCGAACAGGGCGTTGATGCCGGCCGAGACCGACGCGTAGAGGTTCGCCTCGGTCGAGCCGACCAGGCGGACGGTGGAGGTCGACGCGTTCTGCTCGTGGTCCTCGTGCAGGATCAGAAGGCGATCGAGCGCCTTCGAGAGCACCGGGTCCACCTCGAACGGCTCGGCCATGGTGCCGAAGTTCAGGCGGAGGAAGTTGTCGACGAAGCTCAGCGAGTTGTCCGGGTAGAGGAACGCCTGGCCGATCGCCTTCTTGTGCGCGTAGGCCGCCATCACCGGCAGCTTCGCGAGCAGGCGGATGGTGGTCAGCTCGACCGCCTCCGGGTCCTTCGGGTTCGAGCTGTCCTCGTAGTAGGTCGACAGCGCCGAGACACCGGCCGAGAGGACCGACATCGGGTGCGCGCTGTGCGGCAGCGCGTCGAAGAAGCGCTTGAGGTCCTCGTGCAGCAGCGTGTGCCGGCGGATGCGGTCGTCGAAGCCGGCGAGCTCGTCCGCGGTGGGCAGCTCGCCGTAGATCAGCAGCCAGGCCACCTCGAGGTACGTCGCGTTCGTCGCGACCTCCTCGATCGGGTAGCCGCGGTAGCGCAGGATCCCCTCGTCCCCGTCGATGTAGGTGATGCTCGACTTGGTGGCGGCCGTGTTGACGAAGCCGTAGTCGAGCGACATCAGACCGGTCTGCTTCGACAGGGTCGAGAAGTCGATGCTCGAGGAGCCGTCGACGCTGCGCAGGACCGGGAACTCCGCGGTGCGATCACCGAACGTGAGCGTCACCTTCTCGGGCAGGACCTCGGCCGCGGCCGGCGCACTCTCCGTGGCGGGCTCGGGTGTCTCCACCGTCGCGGTTCCGTCGCTCTGCGTGCCGGATTCGGTCACAACGCCTCCCAGGTCATCGGTCGCACCCGGGTGCGCTCGCGCGGAGCGGGCGGCGCCGGGGGCTGGAACTGTCCGGAACCAGGGCCGTTTGTGGCGACGCTGACCGAACCCCATACAGCCTATGGGCAAAGCGGCGGCACTGTGACACCGCCCAGTGCTCGCCCCCGTCCGTTGTGGGGATCCTTCAGGATCGCGGTGAGCCGAGGGTCAGAGACCGCCCGCCAGCCGCTCGGCGGCGGCCGCGATCCGCTCGTCGGTGGCCGTCAGCGAGAGGCGGACGTGCTCGGTGAAGTGGTCGCCGTAGAAGACGCCGGGGCCGGCGAGGATCCCCAGGCGAGCGAGCCGGTCGATCGACTCCCAGGCGGGTCGCCCCTCGGTCGCCCAGAGGTAGAGGCCGGCCTCGCTGCGGTCGACGCGGAAGCCCGCGGCTTCGAGCGCCGGGCGCAGGAGGTCGCGACGGGAGCGGTAGCGCTCCTTCTGCTCCGCCACGTGCCCGTCGTCGGCGAGAGCGACGACCATCGCCTCCTGCAGCGGTGCGGGGACGATCATCCCGGCGTGCTTGCGGACGGTGACGAGCCGCGCGATCAGCTCGCGGTCGCCCGCGACGAAGGCGGCCCGGTAGCCGGCCAGGTTCGACTGCTTGCTGAGGGAGTAGACGCCGAGCACGCCCAGGCGGTCCTCGCCCGCCACTCGGGGGTCGAGGACGCTCGGGATCGGCTCGTCGGCCCAGCGGCCGTCCCAGCCGAGCTCGGCGTAGCACTCGTCGCCCGCGACGACGGCGCCCAGCTCGCGCGCGCGCTCCACCGCGCGCCTCAGCGCGTCGACGTCGAGCACGGCGCCGTCGGGGTTGCCGGGCGAGTTCAGCCAGACGAGGCGCGTCTCGGCCGGCCACTCGTCGGGGTCGTCGGAGGCGAGCACCGAGGCTCCGGCGATCGCGGCGCCCATCGCATAGGTGGGGTACGCGGCGCGCGGGTGGACGACGACGTCGCCCTCGCCGAGACCGAGGAGGAACGGCAGCCAGGCGACGAGCTCCTTCGAGCCGATCGTCGGCAGCACCTCGTCGAGGCCGAGCCCCGGGACGCCCCGGCGCCGGGCGTACCAGGCGGCGATCGCCTCGCGCAGGGCGGGAGTGCCGACCGTGGTCGGGTAGGCGTGCGCGTCCGTCGCCCGGGCGAGCGCCGCGCGGATCGGCTCGGGCGTCGGGTCGACCGGCGAGCCGATCGAGAGGTCGACGAGGCCGCCGGGGTGCGCGGAGGCGACCCGGGTGGCGGGACCCATCAGGTCCCAGGGGTAGTCCGGCAGCGGTCCGAGTGCCACGGACGCGCGCTCAGTGGCTCTGCGGCGGGAGGACGGCGATGACCGGGTGGTCCTTCGCGATCACTCCGACCTTCGCGGCGCCGCCGGGCGAGCCGATCTCGTCGAAGAACTCGACGTTGGCCTTGTAGTAGTCGGACCACTCCTCGGGGAGGTCGTCCTCGTAGTAGATGGCCTCGACGGGGCACACCGGCTCGCACGCCCCGCAGTCGACGCACTCGTCGGGGTGGATGTAGAGCGAGCGCTCGCCTTCGTAGATGCAGTCGACCGGGCATTCGTCGATGCAGGCGCGGTCTTTGACATCGACGCACGGAAGTGCGATCACGTAGGTCACGGTCGTGGACCTCCCTTCGAACAGTGTTCTCTATCGTACGGGGAGCGGCGGGGCGGTGCTGTCGGCCGCCGGTTCCGCCGGAGCGGGGCGGGACGGCGGGCGGACCCGCGGCCAGGCGATCACCACGAGGGCGATCAGCGCGGGGGCGAAGGTCCAGACCACGCCGAGGCCGTTGGCCGGCACGAGGACCGAGCCGCCGGTGCTGCGCAGCGCCAGCAGCCCGATCGCGCCGAGCAGGCCCATCGCGGTGCAGAAGGCGACGAAGCGGTCCACCATCACGAGACGGAGTCCGAGCAGCAGGAGCAGCACGGCGGCCAGCGACACGGCGAGGCCGACCGGGAGCTCCGCGTCGCCGACGGTCACGGTGCTCTGGTGCGCGACGGTCGTGATCACGCCGACCACCGCGCCGGTCAGCACCGAGAGCAGACCCGAGACGATGCGGGTGCCGAGATCGGGCCGCTCCTCGGCGACCGGCTCCGGCGGCCTCGGCGCACCCTCGGGGCGGAAGCGCTCGAGGCGGCCGATCGGGAACGGCGGGCCGCTCGAGAGCCGCAGCTCGTCGCCGTCGACGACGAGCTGCGTGCGGTGCGCCTCGAGCGCCGCGCGCTTGCGGGCGTAGTCGGTGTCGTCGAGCTCGATCGCGACGTCGCCGGGCTGCTCGGGGACGGCGTCGGGCAGGACGGCCAGGTAGCGCAGTCCGAGCCGCTCGGCGGCCGTCGAGGCGATCAGGGCGGCGCGGATGTGGTCGGGATGGCCGTAGCCGCCGCCGACGTCGTAGGAGAGCACGAGGGTCGCGCCGGTCTGCAGGAGGACGGCGACGAGGTCGGCGATCGCCTCCTCCTCCGGCGCGGAGGTGAAGGAGCGCGGGTCGACGGGCTCGAGCGGGACGGGAACGCGACCCGGGCCCCACTGCATGCCGGAGTCGCGGTAGACCCGCGGGGCGAGGCCGGCGGCGCGGGCGGCCGGATCGCCGAGGAAGCGGTGATCGGCCACGCCGAGGGCGGTCAGGGCGACGACCAGCTCGGTGGTGCGGTGCGCGGCGAGCTCGTCCGAGCCCTCGAGGTGCGCGAGATCGGCCGGGATGACCTCGCCGCACTCGCCGCGCGTCGCGGTGACGACGGTGACCGCGGCGCCGTCCGCGACGAGTCGCGCGAGGGTCCCGCCCATCGTGATGGTCTCGTCGTCGGGATGGGCGTGCACCGCCACGACCCGCTCGCCTGCGCCGTCTCGACTCGCGTCCACTCTCCGCCTCTCGTCCGTCCTGTGCTCTCGTTCCGCCGCCTGGCCCCGCTCGAGGCGCCTCGGACCGGCCGCTCGGCGCCGCACATCGCGCGCCCGGCGTCCTGTGTGGACACGGGACCGGATGGCCACTACAGTCGTCCACGGGTTAGGCAAGGCTTACCTGAGGATGCGGCCCGGGGGTGGGCTTCGCACCGTCCTCCCGTGCAGACGACGAAGAGAACACACGTGCTCGCAAACTACCTCATCGGCCTCCGTGAAGGCCTCGAAGCCGGGCTCGTCGTCGGCATCCTCGTCGCCTACCTGACCAAGCTGCAGCGGCGCGACGTGCTCCCCCGGCTCTGGACGGGCATCGCCGCCGCGGTCGTCCTCTCGCTCGTCACCGGCGCGATCCTCACCTGGGGTCCCTACGGGCTCAGCTTCACCGCGCAGGAGCTCCTCGGCGGCGGCCTCTCGCTGCTCGCCGTCGGCCTCGTCACCTGGATGATCTTCTGGATGGGTGCGAACGCCCGCAGCCTCAAGGGCGAGCTCGAGTCCAAGCTGGACGCGGCGGTCAGCGGCTCCGCCCTCGGGATCGTCGTGCTCGGCTTCGTCAGCGTCGGCCGCGAGGGGATCGAGACCGCCCTGTTCGTCTGGGCGAGCGTCTCCTCGAGCAGCGCCTCCTCCGCCTCCAACGCCTGGGTCGGCACGATCGGCGCGTTCCTCGGCATCCTCAGCGCGGTCGTCGCCTCCTACCTGATCTTCCGCGGCTTCGTCCGGATCGATCTCGGCCGCTTCTTCACCTGGACCGGCGGCTTCCTCATCGTCGTCGCGGCCGGGGTGCTGCTCTACGGCGTCGGCGACCTGCAGGAGGCGGCACTGCTGCCCGGCTGGGGCACTCCGCTGTTCGACCTCGGCCCGATCCTGCCGGCCACGGTCGCCGCGGTCCTCGGCGGACTCTTCAACTACACGCCCGAGCCGACGGCACTGCAGTTCTCCGCCTGGCTGCTCTACCTCGTGGTCGTCGGGTCCCTCTTCGTCCGCCAGGTCCGCTCCCGCCGGCCGCGACGGGGCAGCGCGGCCCCGGTCGCCGCTCCCGTCGCCACCTCCGTCTGATCCCGCCCCGGCACCGCCGGGACGACCTCCCACCACCAGGAGAACCATGCCCCCGCGCACTCGACCCCGCCTCCCCCGCGTCGCCACCGGCCTCGCCGGCGCCGGCGCTCTCGCCCTGCTCCTCACCGGCTGCGTGCCGAACACCCCGGCCGCCTCCTCCGCCGCGGCCCTCGACGTCGCGATCGACGACGGCGCCTGCGCGGTGTCCGCCGCCACGGCCGAGGCGGGCGCGGTCACCTTCGCGCTCGAGAACACCGGATCGGACGTCAACGAGTTCGAGATCCTCGCCGAGGACAAGCTGCGCATCGTGGGCGAGAAGGAGAACGTCACTCCGGGTCAGAGCGTCTCCTACGTCGCCCAGCTCGAGCCCGGCACCTACTACACGGCCTGCAAGTTCCAGCAGGTCGGCGCTCCCGTCGGGCTCGCGGAGTTCACCGTGACCGGCGAGGCGACCGAGCAGTCGGCCGACGAGCAGGCCGCGACCGAGGCCGCCGTCACCAACTACGTCTCCTACGTGCAGTCGCAGTCGGGCGAGCTGCTGCCCGCCGTGACGGCCTTCGCCGACGCGTACGCGGCCGGCGACGATGAGAAGGCGCGCAGCCTCTTCGCCGCGACCCGCGTCTTCTACGAGCGCATCGAGCCGACCGCCGAGGCGTTCGGCGACCTCGACCCGAAGATCGACTACCGCGAGGTCGACGCCGTCGCCGAGGGCCTGGACTGGACCGGCTTCCACCGCATCGAGAAGGACCTCTGGGTCCCCGCCGCCGACGCGCTGAACTCCGACGGGACGAGCGCCTGGCTCGACTGGGCGCCCTCCACTCCCGAGCAGCGGACGGCCTTCGCCGACGGGCTCGTCTCCGACGTGCAGGACCTCTACGACCTCGTCGCCGCGCCCGATTTCACCGTCTCGGTCGGCGACATCTCGAACGGCGCGATCGGCCTGCTGGACGAGGTCGCCGCGGGCAAGATCACCGGCGAGGAGGACTGGTGGTCGGGCACCGACCTGACCGACTTCGCCGCGAACGTGCAGGGCGCGGAGGTGGCCTTCGGCAACGTCGAGCCGATCGCGACCGCCACCGGTGACGACGGCGCCGCGCTCACCGCCGAGATCGGCCAGCGCTTCGCCGAGCTCGACGCGATGCTCGCCCAGTACGGCTCGATCGACTCGGGCTTCGTCGCCTACTCGAGCGTCACCGACGAGCAGAAGAAGGAGCTCTCGGACCAGGTCAACGCCCTGTCCGAGCCGCTCTCGCAGCTGACCCACACGGTGCTCGGCGTCGAGGAGCCCGCGGAGTAGTGGAGCCCGAGCAGAACGCCGCCGGCCCCGCCGACGAGTCGGGCCGACCCGACGAGCAGCCCCGCCGCCTCTCGCGGCGCGGGCTGCTCGGCCTCGTCTCGGCGGGGACCGCGGGCCTCGCGGCGGGGATCGGCGGCACCGTCGCCGTCACCTCGGCGACCAGCGCGAGCGCCTCCTCCGCCGCGACGCGCGTCGTGCCGTTCCACGGCGCGAACCAGGCCGGCATCACCACGGCCGCGCAGGACCGGCTGCACTTCGCGGCGTTCGACCTGGCCTCCACGGCGACCCGCGACGACCTGATCGAGCTGCTGCAGGACTGGACCCTCGCGGCCGCCCGTCTCACGCAGGGGCTCGACGTCAGCGAGGAGGGCGCCGTCGGCGGCCCGGACACGGCGCCGCCGGACGACACCGGCGAGGCGCTCGGCCTCGACGCGTCCTCGCTCACGCTGACCTTCGGCTTCGGACCGACGCTGTTCACCGACGAGTCGGGTGCCGACCGCTTCGGCCTCGCCGACCGTCGGCCGGCCGAGCTCGCGGAGCTCCCGCGGTTCCGCGGCGACGCGCTGGTGCCGACCGCGGGCGGTGGGGACCTCTGCATCCAGGCCTGCGCCGACGACCCGCAGGTCGCGGTGCACGCGATCCGCAACCTCAGCCGCATCGCCTTCGGCCGCGCGTCGCTGCGCTGGTCGCAGCTCGGCTTCGGCCGCACCTCCTCCACCTCGACGGCGCAGGCGACTCCGCGGAACCTCTTCGGCTTCAAGGACGGCACCGCCAACATCAAGTCCGAGGAGCCGGACGCCGTGCAGGAGCACGTCTGGGTGCAGGACGCGGACGGCCCGGCCTGGCTAGCGGGCGGCAGCTACCTCGTCGCACGCAAGATCCGGATGATCATCGAGACCTGGGATCGCAGCCAGCTCGGCGAGCAGGAGCGCGTGATCGGCCGGAGCAAGGGCTCCGGCGCCCCGCTCTCCGGCGGCGGCGAGTTCACCGAGCCCGACTTCGAGGCGGCCGGCGCGACCGGCGTGCCGCTGGTCGACAAGGAGTCGCACGTGCGGCTCGCGCACCCGACCGTGAACAACGGCGTCCGGCTGCTGCGCCGCGGCTACAACTTCGTCGACGGCAACGACGAGCTCGGACGACTGAACGCGGGGCTGTTCTTCCTCTCGTTCCAGCGGTCGCCGGAGCAGTTCATCACCGTGCAGAGGAACCTCGCGACCGATGCGCTCAACGAGTACATCAAGCACGTCGGCTCCGCGGTCTTCGCTGTTCCGCCGGGGGTGCGCGACGAGGGCGACTTCGTGGGCTCGGGGCTGTTCGCCTGATCCGGCAGCGTTCCTGAGGGAATCTCCATGCCGGCACAGGTCGTCGGCGGCTGCCTCTCCGAGTGCGGCAAGGTCGGCTCCCTAGCGTCGACGACGATGTCCGGGAACAGTGCGAAGAACCAGCCGACCAAGCGCGAGCGCCAGGAGCTCGCCCGCCTCGAGGCGAAGGAGAGGCGCGAGCAGGAGCGGCGCCGGAAGCGGCGGAACCGGGTGCTCGGGCAGAGCGGTGCGGTGGTCGGCGTGCTCGCCGTCGTGGCGCTCGTCGCGTGGAACGTCTGGTCGCAACAGGAGATCGCCAGCACCGGTCCGGCGAACATGCTGAGCGACGGGATCGTGCTCGCGGGGGCGGAGTCGGCAGTCACTCCGGTGACGACCGCCCCCCTCGAGGCGGGAGAGGAGCCGGTGCCGACCGACGAGGACGCCACGCGTGCGGGCGGCGTCGTCACCGTCGACCTGTACGTGGACTACCTCTGCCCGTACTGCGGGCAGTTCGAGACGGCGAACATGGACAATCTGCAGTCGTGGCTGACGCAGGGGGCGATCACGCTCGAGATCCATCCGGTCGCGATCCTCGACTCCTCCTCGGCGGGGTCGGAGTACTCGAGCCGGGCCGCGAACGCGGCGGCCTGCGTGGCGGACGAGGACCCGGACCGCTTCCTCGCCGTGCACGAGGCGCTGTTCGCGAAGCAGCCGGCGGAGGGGACGACCGGGCTGAGCGACGACGAGCTGCGGGCGCTGGTGACCGGGGCGGGCGTGACGGACGACGACGTGCTGGCCTGCATCACGAGCGGCGAGTTCCGGCCGTGGGTGGCGGCGGCCACGAAGCGGGCGACGAGCGGGACCCTGGCGAACTCCTCGGTCGCGAAGCTGAGCTCGACGCCGACCGTGCTCGTCAACGGCGAGCAGTACACCGGGAAGCCGGACGACGCCGACGCGTTCGTCGCCTTCATCACGGCCACGCTCGAGGCCGAGGGCGCGACTCCGACGCCGACGCCGGCGGGCTGACGGCCGGGTCTCGATACGCCGCTGCGCGGCTACTCGACCAGCATGCTGCAGCCCATGCTGGTCGAGCAGCCCTCGCAGAGGGCGTATCGAGACCCACCCTCTGCCGGACCTCGGTCTCGATACGCCGCTGCGCGGCTACTCGACCAGCATGAAGCGGGCCCCGCGGGAGGCCGGCCGAGCAGCAGACGACGGCGGTGCACTCCACGCCGGCCGAGCCGTCTGCGACGGCGCTGCGCTCCATGCTGGTCGAGTAGCCCTCGGAGAGGGCGTATCGAGACCAACGCTCTGCAGGACCCGGGTCTCGATACGCCGCGTTCCGCGGCTACTCGACCAGCATGAAGGGCCGGAACGACGAACGACCGGCGGAGCGGGCTCCGGCCGGTCGTTCGTCGTGGCGGGCGCCTCAGGGGCGCCCGGGGATCAGGCCTGCTTCTTGAGGCGGCTGGTCGCGCGGGCGCGGGCGTTCGCGTCCAGCTCGACCTTGCGGATGCGCACGATCTCGGGGGTGACCTCGACGCACTCGTCCTCGCGGGCGAACTCGAGGCACTCCTCGAGCGTCAGCTGGCGCGAGGGCGTCATCGACTCGAACGTGTCGGAGGTGGACTGACGCATGTTGGTCAGCTTCTTCTCCTTGGTGATGTTCACGTCCATGTCGTCGTTGCGCGAGTTCTCGCCGATGACCATGCCCTCGTAGACCTCCTCGGTGGGGTTCACGAAGAAGGTCATCCGCTCCTGGAGCGCGATGATCGCGAACGGCGTCACGACGCCGGTGCGGTCGGCGACGATCGAACCGTTGTTGCGGGTGACGATGGCGCCGGCCCACGGCTCGTAGCCGTGCAGGATCGCGTTCGCGATGCCGGTGCCGCGGGTCGTGGTGAGGAACTCGGTGCGGAAGCCGATCAGGCCGCGCGAGGGGACGATGAACTCCATGCGGACCCAGCCGGTGCCGTGGTTCGCCATGTTCTCCATGCGGCCCTTGCGGGCGGCGAGGAGCTGGGTGATCGCGCCGAGGTACTCCTCCGGAGCATCGATGGTGAGGTGCTCGAAGGGCTCGTGCACCTTGCCGTCGACCTGACGGGTGACCACCTGGGGCTTGCCGACCGTGAGCTCGAAGCCCTCGCGGCGCATCTGCTCGACGAGGATGGCCAGCGCGAGCTCGCCGCGGCCCTGGACCTCCCACGAGTCGGGGCGGCCGATGTCGAGGACCTTGAGCGACACGTTTCCGATGAGCTCGCGGTCGAGGCGGTCCTTGACCATGCGCGCGGTGAGCTTGTGGCCCTTGACCTTGCCGACCAGCGGCGAGGTGTTGGTGCCGATGGTCATCGAGATCGCCGGGTCGTCGACCGTGATGGCCGGCAGCGGGCGGATGTCCTCCGGGTCGGCGATGGTCTCGCCGATGGTGATCTCGGGGAAGCCCGCGATCGCGACGATGTCGCCGGGGCCCGCGGTCTCGGCCGGGTAGCGGTCGAGCGCCTTGGTGATCAGCAGCTCGGTGATGCGCGCGTTGGTGTGCGAGCCGTCGTGGTGGACCCAGGCGACGGTCTGGCCCTTCTTGATCGTGCCGTTGAAGACGCGGAGGAGGGCGAGGCGGCCGAGGAACGGCGACGCGTCGAGGTTGGTGACGTGGGCCTGGAGGGGCGCCTCGTCGTCGAAGGTCGGCGCGGGGATGTGCTTGAGGATCGCCTCGAACAGCGGCTCGAGGTCCTCGGCGTCGGGCAGCGTGCCGTCCTCCGGCTTGTTCGCGGAGGCGCGGCCGGCCTTGCCGGACGCGTAGACGACGGGGACGTCGAGGATGGCGTCGAGGTCGAGGTCGGGGACGTCGTCCGCCATGTCGGAGGCGAGGCCGAGGAGGAGGTCCTGGCTCTCGGCGACGACCTCGTCGATGCGAGCATCGGGGCGGTCGGTCTTGTTGACCAGCAGGATGACGGGGAGCTTCGCCTCGAGCGCCTTGCGCAGCACGAAGCGGGTCTGCGGGAGGGGACCCTCCGACGCGTCGACGAGGAGGCAGACGCCGTCGACCATCGACAGGCCGCGCTCGACCTCGCCGCCGAAGTCGGCGTGGCCGGGGGTGTCGATCACGTTGATGGTGATGGGGCCGTCGACCGCGTGCTTGCCGCTGTAGGACACAGCGGTGTTCTTCGCGAGGATCGTGATGCCCTTCTCGCGCTCGAGCTCGTTCGAGTCCATCGCGCGCTCGTCCACGTGGGCGTGCGCGTCGAAGGAGTTCGTCTGCTTGAGCATGGCGTCCACCAGGGTGGTCTTGCCATGGTCGACGTGGGCGACGATCGCGACGTTGCGCAGGTCGGAGCGGGTGGCACTTGCCATGTGAACGGACTCGTCTCGTGTTCTCGTGCAGTAAGGGGGACCCTCCATCGTACCGCAGGCTCGCGCCGAGACGGCGGAGGGCCCCGTTCCGGGCCGCCGACCCGATGAACATCGGGTGTCGCCGGCCCGGAACGGGGCCCTCGTGGAGTGGATCCGGCGGACTAGACCGCGAACTCGATCCCGGCGCCGGGGATGGCGGCGAGCAGCTCGCGGGTGTACTCCTGCTGCGGCGACTCGAACACGGTGTCGGTCGAGGCGTGCTCGACGATCCGGCCCTTCTGCATCACGCAGACGTCGTCGGCTATCACGCGGACCACGGCGAGGTCGTGCGTGATGAACAGGTAGGTCAGCCCGAGCTCGGCCTGCAGGTCGGCCAGGAGGCGGAGGATCTGCGCCTGGACGAGCACGTCCAGGGCCGACACCGCCTCGTCGAGCACCACGATCTCGGGCTTGAGCGCGAGCGCGCGGGCGATCGCCACGCGCTGGCGCTGGCCGCCGGAGAGCTCGTTCGGGTAGCGGCTCGCGATGACCCGCGGGAGGGACACCTGGTCGAGCAGCTCGAGCACGCGCTCGCGCTGCGAGGTGCGGTCGCCGACCTTGTGCACCCGCAGCGGCTCCGAGATGGTGTTGCCGATGTTGTGCAGCGGGTCGAGCGAGCCGTACGGGTCCTGGAACACCGGCTGCATCGAGCGCCGCAGCGCCAGCATCTCCTTGCCGCGGAGCTTCTCGGTGCGACGGCCGTCGATCGAGATCGCGCCGGACGTCGCCGTCTCGAGGCCGAGCACGAGGCGGGCGATCGTCGACTTGCCCGAGCCCGACTCCCCCACGAGCGCCGTGGTGGTGCCCTTGGGGATCGAGAACGACACGTCGTCGACGGCCGTGAAGTCCTCGGCCTTCAGCCCGCCGCGGCGGATCTTGAAGACCTTGGTGAGCCCGTCGAGCTCGATCATCGGCCGCGCGGTGGTGGTCGCTGCGCCGTGATGGGCGCCGGCCGCGCCGACCAGGTCGACCTCGCGGACGGCCTCGGACTCGCCGGGCACCGCCTCGGTGGCCTTGCCGGCGGTCGACTGGATGCGGCGCGAGGCGAGGCTCGGCGCCGCGGCGATCAGGCGCTGCGTGTAGGGGTGCTGCGGGTTCTGCAGCACCTCCACCGAGGCGCCCGACTCCACGATCCGGCCCTTGTACATCACGATGAGCTTCTCGGCGCGCTCGGCGGCGAGGCCCAGGTCGTGCGTGATGAAGAGCAGCGCGGTGCCGTCGGTCCTCGTCAGGGTCTCGAGGTGGTCGAGGATGCGCCGCTGCACGGTCACGTCGAGCGCCGAGGTGGGCTCGTCCGCGATCAGCAGCTGCGGCGACGCGGCCAGGCCGATGCCGATCAGCACCCGCTGGCGCATGCCGCCGGAGAACTGGTGCGGGAACTGCTTGAGCCGCTTCTCGGCGTCCGCGAGCCCGGCGTTCTGCAGGACCTCGATCGCCTTGGCGCGGACCTCCTTGCGGCCGGAGGCGAGGCCGTTGGCCTTGATCGTCTCCTCGACCTGGAAGCCGACCGACCAGACCGGGTTGAGGTTGGACATCGGGTCCTGCGGCACGTAGCCGATCCGGCGGCCGCGGATGTCCTCGAGCTCGGTCCTGGTCGCCTTCGCGAGGTCCTTGCCGTCGAACAGGACGGAGCCACCGGTGACCGTGCCGGTGCCGGGGAGCAGGCCGATGATCGCCGCGGCGGTCGTCGACTTGCCGGAGCCGGACTCGCCGACGATCGCGACGGTCTGGCCGTGCTCGATCGTCAGGCTGACGCCGCGGAGTGCGGGGACCAGTCCGCTGCCGGTCTGGAAGCCGACCTCGAGGTCGGTGACCTGGAGCAGCGGCCCCTGCGGGGTGCTCGGTGTCGTGGACGTCATCGGAGGGCCCTCGCCTTCGGGTCGAGCGCGTCGCGGAGCGACTCGCCCAGGAGGATGAAGCTCAGCACCGTCACCGTCAGCGCGATCGACGGGTAGATCAGCGTCTGCGGGTTGGTGCGCAGGTCGCGCTGCGCCTGGCTGATGTCGTTGCCCCAGGACATCACCGAGCCGGGCAGGCCGACGCCGAGGAACGACAGCGTCGCCTCCGCGGTGATGGCCGCGCCGAGCGAGATGGTCGTGACGACGATGACGGGGGCGATCGAGTTCGGCAGCACGTGCCGGAACAGGATCGCCATCTTGGACAGGCCCGTCGCGGTGGCGGCGCCGACGAAGTCGGACTGCTTGACGCGGAGGACCTCGGAGCGCAGCACGCGCGCCGTCGTGGGCCAGGCGAACGCTCCGATCGCCAGGGCGATGACGAAGACGTTCCGGTAGGCCGAGAAGACCGACATGATGACGACCGCGGCGAGGATGTAGGGGATCGAGAAGAAGATGTCGCCGAGGCGCATGATCACGGTGTCGACCCAGCCGCCGAAGAAGCCGGCCAGCGCGCCGCCGATGACGCCGGAGACGGTCGTGATGACGATCACGATCAGACCGACGGTCAGCGACGTGGACGTGCCGTGGATGATGCGTGAGAAGACGTCGCAGCCCTGCTTGGTGTAGCCGAGCAGGCTGCCGCCGCCCGGGCCCTGGTTGCTGAACGAGAGCGCGCACTGCCGCGGGTCCACCGAGGTGAACAGGCCGGGGAGCAGGGCGACCGCGATGATCACGACGATCATCACGCCGGAGATCCAGAACATCGGGCGCTTGCGCAGGTCGCGCCAGGCGTCGGTCCAGAGGTTGCTGGGCTTCTCGTCGAGGCTGACCGCGTCGACGGACGCGATCGGCGTCTCCTCGAGCGGGGCGACGAAGTGGTCGATGCGGCGGGCCTTCTGCGCGCCGCCGGAGAACTCATTTGGCATAGCGGATCCTCGGGTCGAGTACGGCGTAGAGCAGGTCGACGAGGATGTTCACCACGAGGTAGAACAGCACCATGACCGTGACGAAGGAGACGACGGTCGGTCGCTCCCCTCGGATGATCGCCTGGTAGAGCGTGTTCCCGACGCCGGGAACGTTGAAGATGCCCTCGGTCACGGTGGCACCGACGATCAGGAGGCCGAAGTCGGCTCCGAACTGCGTGGTGACCGGGATCAGCGAGTTGCGCAGGACGTGCACCGGGATGACGCGACGACGCGAGAGTCCCTTGCTGTACGCGGTGCGCACGAAGTCCGAGCCGGCGGTCTCGATGACCGAGCCGCGGGTCAGGCGGATCGCCGAGGCGACCACGAACAGCGCGAGCACGATCGCCGGGAGCAGGAGCCTCTGGAACGACGCGTCGGCACCGACCGTCGGAGGGAACCAGCCCAGCTGGATCGCGAAGAACGACTGCGCGATGAAGCAGAGCACGAAGATCGGCACCGAGACGAGCAGGAGGCTGACGACCAGGGCGCTCGCGTCGAAGAAGCTGCCCTTGCGCAGTCCGCTGATGAGGCCGATGGTCAGCGCCACGACGATCTCGATGATGATGGCCATCATCGCGAGGGTCAGGGTGACCGGGAAGGTGCGGGCGAGGATCTCGTTGACCGACTGGCCCGAGAACGAGATGCCGAAGTCGCCGCGGACGACGCCTCCCAGGTAGTACAGGTACTGGACGATGAACGGCTCGTTCAGGTGGTACTGCTCCTCGAGGCGGGCGAGGAGCGCGGGGCTCGGCGTCTTGTCGCCGAAGAGCGACAGGAGCGGGTTCCCCGGCATGGAGAAGACCATGAAGTAGATGAGGAACGTGGTGCCGATGAGCACGGGGACGGCTTGCAGGATGCGTCGGACGATGTAGGCGAGCATGTCAGCCCAGCCGGTTCCGGAGTCGCATGGATGGGGACCTCATTCGATTGTGACCGAAACAGGGCGCTCCGCCCGTGCCGTGACCTGGTGGCCGGCGGCACGGGCGAAGCGCCCCAGTGGTTCGAGCTTAGTTCTTGGTGATCTCGTAGTAGAGCGGCACCGAGTTCCAGCCGAACTCGACGTTCGACACGCCCTCGCCGTAGCCGCCGGTCACGTTCGCGTACCAGAGCGGCAGCGCCGGGAGGTCGGTGAGGAGGGTCTCCTGCGCCTGCTGGAACGTGGTGTTCGCAGCGTCGGTGTCGGCGTCGGAGAGGCCCGAGGCGACGAGAGCGTCGAACTCGGGGTTCGTGTAGTCGCCGTCGTTCGACGAGGCGCCGGTCACGTAGAGCGGTCCGAGGAAGTTGTAGAGGCTCGGGTAGTCGGCCTGCCAACCGGTGCGGAACGCCGTCTCGATCGAGCGGTCGACGATCTTGGTGCGCGCCTCGGCGAAGGTCGGGTAGGCGTCGCCCTCGGCCTCGATGCCCAGCGTGTTCTTGATCGAGTTGGTCACCGCGTCGACCCAGCCCTGGTGGCCGCCGTCCGCGTTGTAGGCGATCTTGAAGGTGCCGTCCCAGGGGCTGATCGCGTCGGCCTGAGCCCACAGCGCCTTGGCCTCGTCGGGGTTGTACTCGAGCACGTCGGCGCCCTCGAGGGAGTCGCTGTAGCCGTCGATCACCGGGGAGGTGAAGTCGGAGGCGGGGGTGCGGGTGCCCTCGAAGATCACGTCGGTGATCTCCTTGCGGTCGAAGGCCATCGAGATGGCCTGACGGCGCAGCTGGCCCTCCTCACCGCCGAAGTGCGCGAGGCGCTCCGGGATGGTGAAGGACTGGAAGATCGCGGCGGGCTGGTTCACGGCGCGGTCGCCGAGGTCGCTCTCGAAGGTGCCGAAGGCGGAGTCCGGGATCTGGTCGACCACGTCGACGTTGCCGCCGAGGAGGTCGGCGTAGGACGCGTCCTGGGTGGCGTAGAAGACGATCTTCAGGCCGCCGTTCTGCGCCTCGCGGGGACCGGAGTAGTCCTCGTTCTTGACCAGGTCGATCTGGACGTCGTGCTGCCACGCGTCGTCGCCGGCCAGCTTGTACGGGCCGTTGCCGATCGGGTTCTCGCCGAACGCGGCCATGTCGTCGAACGCGACGGCGGGCAGCGGGTAGTACGCCGAGTAGCCGAGGCTGATCGGGAAGTCCGACTGCGGGGACTTGAGCGCCACGGTGAAGGTGGTGTCGTCCACGGCCTTGAGGCCGGTGAGCTCGCTGTCCTCGGTGTCGCTGTAGCCCTCGAAGTTCGCGAAGAACGACGAGCTGAGCTGGTTGTTCGAGAGCTTCGCGCCGTAGTTCCAGGCGTCGATGAAGGAGCTCGAGGTCACCGGGTCGCCGTTCGTGAACGTCAGGCCGTCCTTGATGGTGATGGTGTAGTTCTGCGCGTCGTCCGACTCGATCGATTCGGCGACGTCGTTGTTCGGCGCCCCCTCGGCGTCGTAGTAGACCAGGCCCGCGAAGATCTCGTCGAGGATCTTGCCGCCGCCCACCTCGTTGGTGTTGGTCGGGACCAGCGGGTTCTGCGGCTCCGAGCCGTTGGTGGAGATGATCGCGGCGGTGTCACCGCTCGCGTCTCCGCCGCCCGAGTCGTTCGAGCTGCTGCAGCCGGCCAGGACCAGCGTGCTCGCGGCGACGAGCGCCAGAGCTCCGAGGCCGTAACGTCTGATTTTCACAATTCCTCCAGTGGTGTGGGGGCGCGCGAGAAGTGGTTTCCCTGACGCGTGGAGTGCCGTGCGCGTGGCGACGACGTCGGCGCGCGAGACTGGTGGCCACCGCGCGAATGCCTCTGTCGAGACTATGTATCGACTGCCTATCGCCACAAAACGATGAGGAAACCGTTACACAGCGGTAACCAGGAGGTGGAATCCTTGCGCGGATTCGCACGAAACGTGCGTCTGCGCGTCGTTCCGCGCACACCAGCGAATCCGAGGAAGGGGCCCGCGTGTCCACCGCTCCCCCAGCGTCCGCACAGTCCCGGGGCCGGATCGGGGCGGAGATCCTCCTGGTCCTCGGGCTCTCCCTCGGGGCGTCGGCGGTCTACTCCGTCGTCTCGATCGCCAACAAGCTCACCCGCTCGGTCTCGCTCGGGCAGCAGTCGACGACGATCAACGGGGCGCTCAGCGACCGGCCCGCCTTCGACCTGATCTACCAGCTGCTCGCGCTGTTCTTCGACCTCGTGCCGGTGCTGCTCTGCGTCTTCCTGCTCTGGCAGGGCGGCCGGCGTCCGCTCGGTCGGCTCGGGCTCGACCTGCGCCGTCCGCTCCCCGACCTCGGCACGGGAGTCGTGCTCGCGGTGGCGATCGGCGCACCCGGCATCGGTCTGTACGCGCTCGGGCGGGCGCTCGGGATCACGGTCGCTGTGGTCGCGTCGCCGCTGGACGCCTACTGGTGGACGGTGCCCGTGCTGGTGCTCTCGGCGATCCGGGCGGGGGTGCAGGAGGAGGTGATCATGATCGGCTACCTCTTCGCGCGCCTCGGCGACCTCGGCTGGGGGCGGTGGAGGATCCTGTTCGCGAGCGCCCTGCTCCGGGGCAGCTACCACCTCTACCAGGGCATCGGGCCGTTCATCGGCAACGTGATCATGGGCGTGGTCTTCGGCCTGTTCTACCAGCGCTTCGGGCGCACGCTTCCGCTGGTGATCGCGCACTCGATCATCGACATCGTGTCGTTCGTGGGCTACCCGCTGGCGGTCGCCCTCTGGCCGGAGCTGTTCGCGGCGCCGACGCCGACCGCGACGCCGACGGTCACTCCGACGCCCTGACTCTGCTGACGCCCCGACACTGCTGTCGAGCGCGCCACCGCAGTCGACGATCAGCGCTCCTCGGCGAGCCGATTGCGCTCGGTGCTGGTCCACAGATGCTTCCGCCGTTGCACGAGAAGTCTCAGAACGGCCTCCGTCTGCGGCCAGGAGTGCAGCACCTGCCTCGAAGAGAGCCGCACGACGACGAACCCGAGCGCCTGCAACGCCAGGCTCCTCCGGTAGTCCTCTTCCAACTGAGTCGAACCGGTGTGGAACCTCCGCCCGTCGGTCTCGACGGCGAGGCAGTCTCCGAGGACGTTGTCCACGTGCCCCACCCCCTCGACGGGGACCTGCGCACGCACTCGAGCTCCGAGCCGGACGGCCGCGAGTCTGATGCGCGTCTCGAGACCCGATTGGCAGAGAGGCTCGACCAGATCGAAGACTCGACGCTTCTCGACAGGGACCATCGCTCGGAGATCCATCAGGTCGTCGTACGGCAGCACTCCGTTGTACGCAGCAGAGTCCAAGGCCATGACCGCCTCCTCCTCCGGCAGGCAGATGACAGCGTGCACGATCGCGGAACGGACGCCGTCGCGGGAGTTGGACTCGGGTCCGCACCCCGGCCACTGCCGCCAATGCAGAACGACACCGCGTCGAATCGTTCGAACGGCGTTCGACGGAACAGCTACGTGAAGCGCGCCCTCCGAGAGGACCCACAGGTCGCGAGCGGCCAGCGCGGAGACACACGAGAGGACTCCGCCCGCCGCGACCGCGGCGCGTTCCTCGGGCGCAACGGACGGAAGCGCGAACCAGCCCCGCCGCAGGCGGAGAACCAGCCCGTCCCTCAGCGACCGGTCGAGGTCGCGTCGACTACACCCCGCGGCGGCGAGCTGCGCGGCGGACGCCACGCCTCCCTGCTCGGCGAGGGCGGTGAGAAGGCGATCCATGCGTCGAGGGTGGCGCGGCGGACACTCCTGGTGCGGCACTCTCGCGAAAGATGTGGAGAACGCGCGCGGGCAGGTGATGGAGGTGGAGCGGCGCCGCGTACACAACTAAGGCTGAATGGCCCGAAACTCGACTTTTTCGAGCGTTTCGGGCCATCCAGCCTTAGCTGTGCACCGCTGAGCAGTCTGATCAGGCGAAGGCCTCGATCGGCGGGCAGGCGCAGACGAGGTTGCGGTCGCCGTAGGCCTGGTCGACGCGGCGGACCGGCGGCCAGTACTTGCCGCGGACCAGCGAGCGGACCGGGTAGACGGCCTCCTCGCGGCTGTACGGGTGCGACCACTCCGCGTCGACGAGGCACTCCGCGGTGTGCGGGGCGCCCCGCAGCGGGTTGTCGTCCACCGGCCACTCCCCCGCGCCGACGCGGTCGGCCTCTGCCTTGATGCCGATCATCGCGTCGATGAAGCGGTCGATCTCGGCGAGGTCCTCGCTCTCGGTCGGCTCGACCATCAGCGTGCCCGCCACGGGGAAGCTCATCGTCGGCGCGTGGAAGCCGTAGTCGACGAGGCGCTTGGCGACGTCGTCCACGGTCACTCCGGTCGCCGCGGTGAGCGGGCGGATGTCGAGGATGCACTCGTGCGCGACGAGGCCGCTGCCGCCGGTGTAGAGCACCGGGTAGTGCTCGCGCAGGCGGGCGGCGACGTAGTTGGCCGAGAGGACGGCCGCGCCGGTGGCGGCGCGCAGTCCCTCCTCGCCCATCATCCGGGCGTAGGCCCAGGAGATCGGCAGGATGCCCGGGCTGCCGTACGGGGCCGCGGAGACGGGTGCGCCGCCGTGGACGACGGTCTCGCCGTGCTGCCCGACGGAGTGCTCGAGCCGCTGCGCGAGCGGGTGGCCCGGCAGGAACGGCGCGAGGTGCGCCTTCGCGGCGACGGGGCCGACGCCGGGGCCGCCGCCGCCGTGCGGGATGCAGAACGTCTTGTGCAGGTTGAGGTGCGAGACGTCACCGCCGAAGTCGCCGAAGCGGGCGAAGCCGAGCAGCGCGTTGAGGTTCGCGCCGTCGACGTAGACCTGGCCGCCGGCCTCGTGCACGAGCCGGCAGATCTCCGCGACCTCGTGCTCGTAGACCCCGTGGGTGGACGGATAGGTGATCATCAGGGCGGCGAGGCCCTCGGCGTGCTCGGCGATCTTCGCGCGGAGGTCGTCGAGGTCGACGTTGCCGAGCTCGTCGCAGGCGACGACCACGACGCGCATCCCGGCGAGGACGGCGCTGGCCGCGTTCGTCCCGTGGGCGCTCGAGGGGATGAGGCAGACGGTGCGCGCCTCGTCGCCGCGCGAGCGGTGGTAGCCGCGGATGGCGAGGAGCCCGGCGAGCTCGCCCTGCGAGCCGGCGTTGGGCTGCAGCGAGACGGAGTCGTAGCCGGTGAGGTGCGCCAGCCAGCGCTCGAGCTGGTCGATCAGGGCGAGGGAGCCCTCGACGTCGGCCTCGGGGGCGAAGGGATGCAGGCCGGCGAACTCAGGCCAGCTGACCGCCTCCATCTCGGCGGCGGCGTTGAGCTTCATCGTGCAGGAGCCCAGGGGGATCATGCCGCGGTCCAGCGCGTAGTCGGCGTCGGCGAGGCGCTTGAGGTAGCGCATCATCGAGGTCTCGCTGCGGTGCGTGTTGAAGACGGGGTGCACCAGGAACGGAGTGGTCCGCTCCAGCGCGCCGGGGATGCTGCGCGCGGCGCCGGCGAGGACGCCGTGCCGGGCGTCGAGGTCGCCGATCGCGACGGCGACCGCCACGACCTCCTCCGGGGTCACCGTCTCGTCGAGGGCGACCGCGACGGTGTCCGCGTCGACGAGGCGCAGGTCGAAGCCGGCCTCGCGGGCGCGGGCGACGGCCGCCTCCGCGCCCTGCGGCACGACGACCGCGACGGTGTCGAAGAAATCGGCGTGCCGGAGCGCGTGGCCGCGGTCGAGCAGGAGCCGCGCCAGCAGCGCGGCACGGGAGTGCACCTGCTCGGCGATCCGGGCGAGGCCGTCCGGCCCGTGGTAGACCGCGTACATCGCGGCCATCACGGCGAGCAGGACCTGCGCGGTGCAGATGTTCGACGTCGCCTTCTCGCGGCGGATGTGCTGCTCGCGCGCCTGCAGCGAGAGCCGGTAGGCGGGGTTGCCGGCCGCGTCCTGGCTGACGCCGACGAGGCGGCCGGGGAGCTGGCGCTCGAGGCCCTTGCGGACGGCGAGGTAGCCGGCGTGCGGTCCGCCGAAGCCCATCGGGACGCCGAAGCGCTGGGTGGTGCCCACGGCGACGTCGGCACCGAGCTCGCCCGGCGAGCGGACGAGGGTGAGCGCGAGGAGGTCGGCCGCGACGATCGCGAGACCGCCGTGCGCCTTGACGGCGCCGAGGACGGCGGACGGGTCCCAGAGGTGACCGGAGGCACCGGGGTACTGGACGAGGGCGCCGAAGGACTCGGGCAGCTCGTCCGCGTCGGTCCGCGAGAGCGGCAGCTCGACGATGCGGATGCCGACCGCCTCCGCCCGGCCGCGCAGCAGCGCGAGGGTCTGCGGCAGCGCGTCGGAGTCGACGACGAAGACGTCGGTCTTCGCCTTGGAGGCGCGGCGCGCCAGCAGCATCGCCTCGACGACGGCGGTGCCCTCGTCGAGCATCGAGGCGCCGGCGGTGTCGAGACCGGTGAGGTCGGCGACCATCGTCTGGAAGTTGATCAGCGCCTCGAGCCGGCCCTGGGAGATCTCGGGCTGGTACGGCGTGTAGGCCGTGTACCAGCTCGGGTTCTCGAGGACGTTGCGCTTGATCACGGCCGGGGTGAGCGTGCCGTGGTAGCCCAGGCCGATCAGCGGGCGGCGGAGGGTGTTGCGCGCGGCGAGGGCGCGCAGCTCGGCCAGCGCCTCGGCCTCGGTGGCCGGCGCGGGGAGCACCGGTGCGAGGTCGCGGACGTGGATCGACTCGGGGACGGCGGCCTCGACCAGCGCGTCGACGGAGTCGTAGCCGAGGGCGGCGAGCATGGTGCGCTGGGCGTCGGCGTCGGTCCCGATGTGGCGGGACTCGAACTCACCGGGGGTGCGGGCCGCCATCTACTCGCCCACCAGCTCGTCGTAGGCGGCGGCGTCGAGCAGGCCGTCCGGCAGCGCATCGAAGCGCACCTTGATCAGCCAGCCGTCGCCGAACGGGTCGGCGTTGACCAGCTCGGGGCTGTCGACGACCGCGGTGTTGGTCTCGAGGACCTCGCCGTCGACCGGCGCGAACAGCTCGCCGACCGACTTGGTCGACTCGATCTCGCCGACGACGGAGCCGCCCTCGACCCGCGTGCCCGCCTCGGGCAGCTCGACGAAGACGACGTCGCCGAGCTTGTCGGCGGCGTAGGCGGTGATGCCGACGGTCGCGGTCTCGCCCTCGACCAGGATCCACTCGTGGTCGGAGGTGTACTGGAGCTCGGTGGGAACGGCCATGGTCAGTTCTTCTTTCTGGAGTAGAAGGGGAGCTCGGTGACGGTCATCGGGAGCCGGCTGCCGCGGATGTCGACGGAGACGACACTGCCGGGCTGCGCGGAGGCCGGCGCGACGTAGGCCATCGCGATCGGCACGCCGAGGGTGGGCGAGAGGATGCCGCTGGTGACGACGCCGATCACGTCGTCATCGGGGCCGTGCACGCTGTAGTCGGCGCGGGCGGCGCGGCGGCCCTCGCCGATCAGGCCGACCAGCACGGGGGCGTCGCCGGACGGGCCCTCCTCGCTGGCCGCGCGGCCGACGAAGTCGATCGGCTTGCCGAGGGCGACGACGCGGCCGAGGCCGGCCTGCGCGGGGAAGACGTCGCGGGAGAGCTCGTGGCCGTAGAGCGGCATGCCCGCCTCGAGGCGCAGGGTGTCGCGCGCGGCGAGCCCGGCGGGGACGAGGCCCGCGCCCGCGCCCGTCTCGGCGAGCGCCTCCCAGAGCGCGGGGGCGGTGTCGGGGGCGACGTAGATCTCGAAGCCGTCCTCGCCCGTATAGCCGGTGCGAGCGATCAGGATCGGGTGCGCCTCGAAGGTGGCGGGCACGGCGCGGTAGTAGCGCAGCTCCTCGAGCAGGCGGGCGGCGTCGTCGGTGTCGAGCACCGACTCCTCGCCGCGGTCGACCTCGATCGCGAGGCCCTGCAGGTTCTGCAGGATCTCCAGCGAGCGCGGGCCCTGGATCGCGATCAGGGCGACGTCGTCGCTCTCGTCGTAGAGCTCGCACTCGAACATCGCGGTGCGGTCGCGCAGCTGCTCGGCGACCACGTGGCGGTTGGCCGCGTTCGCGACGACCATGAAGCGGTCCTCGCCTGTCCGGTAGACGACGAGGTCGTCGATCACGCCGCCGGTGCGGTCGAGCAGGAGGGTGTACTTCGCGCGGCCGACAGCGACGGCGGAGAGGTCGCTCGCGAGCGCGTAGTCGAGGGCGTCCACCGCCTCGGGGCCGACGACGAGGATCTCGCCCATGTGGGAGAGGTCGAAGAGGCCCGCCGCGGTGCGGACCGCGTGGTGCTCGGCGAGGTCGCCGGTGTAGCGGACGGGCATCCACCAGCCGGCGAAGTCGGTGAAGGAGGCGCCGGCGGCGACGTGCACGTCGTGCAGCGGCGAGCGGCGGGGCTCGGTGCTCGGCGCGGTGGCGTCGGGCGAGTCGATCTCGATGCCGCCGGTCTCGGGGGCGCCGGACTCGGCCGGGGTCGTCGGGACGGAGGTGCCTTCGACAGCGTTCTCGTCGACGGAGTTTTCTTCGGACATGGGAGTTCTCCATTTCGTCGCAGTGCTGCGCACGCGCCCGCACAGGTCGGTGATGCGTGGCACAGCAGTGCCGTGGGAACTCCCCCTCTGTCGTGGTGCCTGAGAGATTCACGCCGTCCCTCGCGGGGTGGGCGCTTTCACCATCGGCGGATCCTCTGCGGATCGCTTTCCAGAGTGGCCAGTTCGACGCGGTACAAGACCTGAGAGATTGGCGGGGAGGCTTGCTCCTTCGGTGCCGACCGGAGTCGGCTCTCCCGCGTCGCGTATGCGGCCCGGTATTCGGTTGTCCGCTCACCCTAGCGGGCGGGTGCGCGTCCTGTCCCCCCGCCGCGAGATGCCACTTGTGCACGCTTCTCACGGCGTGTCGCGTACGCAAATGGCATCTCGCGGCGGGGAGGACGGCGTGTGCCGGGGTGGTGTTCGGGTCGGGGTGACACTAAGCTCGGGGAAGTCGTTAGGGTCAGGGTGACTTTTAGGGGGGCTCGTGGAGGCAGCAGTGCCGCAGCTCGCGGTGTCGACCGTGATCTTCGCGCTGCGCCCGCATCCGGAGACCGGGGCCGCTGCCGTCTGGATCCCCGTCGTCCGTCGCCTGCGCGATCCCTATCAGGGGCTCTGGGCGCTGCCCGGCGGCCCGCTCCGGCCGGACGAGGACCTCGCCGAGGCGGCGCGCCGCACCCTCCGCGAGACGACGGGCCTCGCCCCGCGCTACCTCGAGCAGCTCTACGCCGTCGGCGGCACCGAGCGCTCCCGCGGCGAGCACCGCGTCGTCTCGATCGTCTACTGGGCGCTGGTGCGCACCTCCGAGGCCGACGCGGCGATCGTGGACGAGAACGTCGCCTGGCTCTGCACCGATCTGCTCCCCGAGCTGGCCTTCGATCACGGGCTGATCGTCGACTACGCCCTCTGGCGCCTGCGCAACAAGATGGAGTACTCCCGGATCGCCCAGGCCTTCCTCGGCGAGACCTTCACGCTCGCCCAGCTGCGCGAGGTGCACGAGGCCGTCCTGCAGAAGCCCCTCGACCCGGCGAACTTCCGCCGGACGATCGAGGCCTCCAAGACCGTGGTGCCGACCGAGCAGCGGCTGACGGGCACCCGTCACCGCCCGCCCCGGCTGTACCGCTACGACGGGTCCGTGGCACTCGTCGACAACGGGCCCCTGCCGGTCTAGCACCGGCCGCCGCCCGCACCAGGCCGCCGCCGGCCCCGCACCGGCCGCCGCCCCCGTCCGAACCGCACCATCGAGGAGACACCGTGACATCGGTCGACAGCACCATCCAGCTCATCGAGCGGGGAGCCGCCCCCGGCGCGACCTGCGCACCCGAGCTCGCCGAGGCGCCCTGGGCGTTCGACCTCGGCCTCCCCGCCTACGGACCCGGCGCCTCGCAGGCGGACCCGATCCCGGCGGCGTCGCCCGTCCAGGGCCGCCTCCCCGACGAGTACACCGCGGCGAGCGCCGACGAGCTGCACCGCCGCATCCTCGCGGCGAAGGAGACGCTGGGCGAGCGGGTCGTCGTGCTCGGCCACTTCTACCAGCGCGACGAGGTGGTGCAGTACGCGGACTTCGTCGGCGACTCCTTCCAGCTCGCGAAGGCGGTGGCGAACCGGCCCGACGCCGAGGCGATCGTCTTCTGCGGCGTGCACTTCATGGCCGAGACGGCGGACATCCTCTCCCGGCCGGACCAGGCGGTCATCCTGCCGAACCTCGCCGCGGGCTGCTCGATGGCGGACATGGCCGACATCGACTCGGTCGAGGACGCCTGGGCCGAGCTGACCGAGCTCTACGGCACCGAGCCGGACGCCGACGGCCGGGTGCCGCTGATCCCGGTGACCTACATGAACTCGTCCGCGGCGCTCAAGGCGTTCTGCGGACGGAACGGCGGCGTGGTCTGCACCTCGTCGAACGCGACCACCGTGCTCGAGGACGCGTTCGCGCGCGGGCAGCGGGTCCTCTTCTTCCCGGACCAGCACCTCGGCCGCAACACCGCGAAGGCGATGGGCGTTCCGCTCGAGCGGATGCCGATGTGGAACCCGCGGAAGCCCGGCGGCGGCTCGGACGAGGCGACGCTGCTCGACGCGCAGGTCATCCTCTGGCACGGCTTCTGCTCGGTGCACAAGCGCTTCACGGTCGCGCAGATCGAGCGCGCGCGGCTCCAGCACCCGGACGTCCGCGTGATCGTGCACCCGGAGTGCCCGATGGCCGTCGTCGACGCGGCGGACGAGTACGGCTCGACCGACTACATCGTCAAGGCGATCCAGGCCGCGCCGGCGGGCAGCACCTTCGCGATCGGCACCGAGATCAACCTGGTGCAGCGCCTCGCCGTGCAGTACCCGCAGCACACGATCTTCTGCCTCGACGACGTGGTCTGCCCGTGCTCGACGATGTACCGGATCCACCCGGGGTACATCGCGTGGGTGCTGGAGGGGCTGGTCGCGGGGACGGTGCACAACCGGATCTCGGTCGACGAGTCGGTTCAGGACCAGGCGCGCGTGGCGCTCGAGCGGATGCTCGCCGCGGTGCCGCCGGCCGGTCCGGTGGCTCCTGCTCCCGCTCCTGCTCCCGTGGCAGGGCTCTGACATGGCCCGCGTCGTCGTGGTCGGCAGCGGGATCGCCGGGCTGGTCGTCGCCCTGCTGGCCTCGCGCCGGCACGAGGTCGTCCTCGTCACCAAGGGTGCGCTCGCGGAGTCGAGCACGCGCGCCGCGCAGGGCGGGATCGCCGCCGTCACCGCGGCGGGAGACTCCGTCGCTCTGCACGTCGAGGACACACTGACCGCGGGCGCCGGGCTCTGCTCGCGCTCGGCCGTCGAGGTGCTCTGCGCCGAAGGCCCGGCGGCGGTCGCCGCGCTGCAGGCGTGGGGCGTCGGCTTCGACCGCGACGGCGACGACCTCGCCCGCGGGCTGGAGGGGGCGCACTCGCGGCCGCGGATCCTGCACGCCGGCGGCGACGCGACCGGCTCCGCGATCGAGGAGGCGCTCGTCGCCGCGGTTCGCGCCGCCGCCGTCACGGTGCTCGAGGAGACGGTGCTGGTCGACCTGGTGCGCCCGGGCGCCGCCGTGACCGGCGTGGACGTGCTGCGGGACGGCCGGGTCGAGCGGATCGACGCCGACGCGGTCGTCCTCGCGACCGGCGGCGCCGGGCAGCTCTACCGGCACACCACGAACCCCGCGGTCGCGACCGGCGACGGGCTCGCCGCGGCGCTCCGGGCCGGTGCCCAGACGGCCGACCTCGAGTTCTACCAGTTCCACCCCACCTGGCTCGCGCTGGCCGGCGGGTTCCTGGTCTCGGAGGCCGTCCGCGGCGAGGGCGCGGTGCTGCGCGACGCCGCGGGTGAGCGCTTCCTGGTCGGGGTGCACCCGGACGCCGAGCTGGCGCCCCGCGACGTGGTCGCCCGTGCGATCGCCGACCGGATGCTGCTCCAGGGCGGACTGCCGGTGCACCTCGACGCGCGCGCCATTCCCGCGGACGTGCTCGGGCACCGCTTCCCCACCATCTCCGCCGCCTGCCGCGCGGGCGGGCTCTCGCTCGCCGACGACCTCATCCCCGTGACGCCGGCCGCGCACTACTGGATGGGCGGGATCGCCACCGACCTCGACGGGCGGAGCAGCCTCCCCGGGCTCTTCGCCGTCGGCGAGGTCGCCTGCACCGGCGTGCACGGCGCGAACCGGCTGGCGTCGAACAGCCTGCTCGAGGGCGTCGTGTTCGCCCGGCGGGTCGCGGCGGCGCTCGACGGCCCGCCTGCGGTGCCCTCGTCCGAGGCGCCGGAGCCCTCCGCCCTCGTGCCGCTCGCGCTCGACCGCGCACTCCTGCAGGAGACGCTCTGGACGGGGGCTGGTCTCTCCCGCGACTCCGCCGGTCTCGAGGCCGCCCGGGCCGCCCTCGCCGCCGCCGGCTCCCCCGCGCCGCTGACCAGAGCGACGCTGGAGGACGCGAACCTCCGCGCCTGCGGTCTCGCCTTGATCGACGCCGCCCTGGCCCGCGCCGAGTCGCGCGGCGCCCACCACCGCACCGACCACCCCCACCCCTCGGCGAGCGCCTACCGCGTCGCCGGTACGAGAAAGGTCGCCGTCCCGTGCTGACCCGTCAGAGCATCGAGCGCATCGTCACCCTGGCCCTGGAGGAGGACGCCCCCTGGGGCGACCTGACCTCCGACACCCTGCTGCCCGCCGATGCGACCGCCTCGGCGGCCCTCGTCGCCCGCGAGCCCGGCGTCTTCAGCGGCGGCGCGGTGCTGCTCGGCACGTTCCTGCAGGCCGACTCGCGGATCCGTGTGCAGGACGTCGCCGCGGACGGCACGGTCTTCGCGGCCGGTGACGTCCTCGCCCGGATCGACGGACCGGCCGGCGGGGTGCTGCGCGGCGAGCGCGTGGCGCTCAACCTCGTGCAGCGGATGAGCGGCATCGCGACCCTGACCGCGCGCTACGTCGAGGCCGTGGCGGGCACGCGCGCGCGCATCGTCGACACCCGGAAGACCACGCCGGGACTGCGCGCCCTCGAGCGGCACGCGGTGCGCAGCGGCGGCGGGCACAACCACCGCTTCTCGCTCTCGGACGCGATCCTGGCGAAGGACAACCACCTCGCGATCCTCGCCCAGCGCGGACTCGATCTGACGGAGGCGCTGCTCGCGGCGCGCGCGGCCGTCTCGCACACGACGCACATCGAGGTCGAGGTCGACCGGCTCGAGCAGATCGGCGCCGCCCTCGCCGGCGGCGCCGACACGATCATGCTCGACAACTTCACCCCCGAGCAGCTGGCGCAGGGCGTCGCGCTGATCGGCGGCCGGGCCGTGGTCGAGGCGAGCGGCGGGGTGAACCTCGAGACGGTCCGCGCGATCGCCGAGGCGGGCGTCGACGTGATCTCCGTCGGAGCGCTGACTCACAGCGTCCGCTCGCTGGATCTCGGCCTCGACATCGCGATCGAGGCTCCGGCCGCGTGATCTACCTCGACCACGCGGCGACCTCGCCCGTGCGCCGCGAGGTGCTCGAGGCGATGTGGCCGTTTCTGACCGGTGAGTACGGCAACCCGTCGAGCAGTCATGCGCTGGGCGCGTCGGCGGCGCGGGCGCTGGAGGAGGCGCGGCGGCACGTGGCGCGCTTCCTCGGCGGGCGCGGCTCGGAGGTCCTCTTCACCTCGGGCGGGACGGAGTCGATCAACACGGCGGTCAAGGGCATCGCGCTCGGCGGTCTCGCCGCGGGGCGCGCCCGGCACGTCGTGATCTCGGCGATCGAGCACGAGGCCACGGTGGAGTCGGCCGATCATCTGCGGCGGCTGCACGGCTTCGAGGTGTCGGTCGCGCCGGTGGACGGCGAGGGGCGGCTCGACCTGGACGCGCTCTCCGCGCTGCTGCGACCGGACACGGCGCTGGTCTCGGTGCTCGCGGCGAGCAACGAGATCGGGACGCTGCAGGACGTGCCGGCGATCGCGGCGCTCTGCCGGCCGCACCGGATCCCGCTGCACGTGGACGCGGTGCAGGCGGCGGGCTGGATCGACCTGGCCGGCCTCGGCGCGGACGCGGTGTCGATCTCGGGGCACAAGCTCGGGGCGCCGAAGGGCGTGGGGGCGCTGCTGCTGCGCAGTCGCGTGCCGTTCGAGCCGCTCGTGCACGGCGGCGGTCAGGAGCGGGCGCGGCGCTCGGGGACGGAGAACGTGGCGTTCGCGGTGGCCCTCGGGGCCGCGGTGCAGCTCGTGGATCCCGCGCGGGGCACCCGCGTCTCGGCGGTGCGCGACGCGTTCGCGGCGCGGGTGGCGGCGGAGGTGCCGCGGGCCGTGCCGCTCGGGGCGGCGGAGCACCGGCTCCCCTCGATCGCGTCGTTCGTCGTGCCGGGACGCAGCGGCGAGTCGATCCTGCTCGCTCTGGAGGAGCGCGGCGTCGTGGTGTCCAGCGGCTCGGCCTGCGCGGCCGGGCGCGACGAGCCGTCGCCGACGCTCCTGGCGCTCGGCCTCGAGCCGGCCGTCGCGCAGACGGCGGTGCGCTTCAGCTTCGGCGCGGAGTCGACGCCGGCGGACGCGGACGCCGCGGCGGACGCGTTCGCGGCGGTGCTCGCGCCGGCGTAGGGCGCGGCGCGAGTGCACCTCCTCCCTGCTGGTGAGGAGCGGAGCAGGCACACCTCCTCCCTGCTGATCGAGTAGCCCGCGCAGCGGGCGTATCGAGATCCACCACCGTCAGGAGCAGGGCCCTCAGCGCTCACGTACCGACGGGGCAGGTCTCGAGACGCCCCTGCGGGGCTGCTCGACCAGCATGTGCGTGCGGTCCGACCCACTGACCAGACGTCGCGCGCCGATGTTCTCGAGTTCTTGCGGCGGGAAGGCTCTGGCTGTCGATCGTGCCTAGGGTCCTCTACGGACCAGGACGACGACGATCCTGCAGAAGGACGAGCGGTCGGTGTGCAGATGGTGATTCGCGAGCCGACGCCGTCGCCCTCCCGATCCGGCGCCAGGGCCGTGACCGTCCTCGCGGTCGTGACCGCCGTCCTCAGCGGCTGCGCACTCGGACTGCCGCCGATCGACGGATCCGCACCACCGTCGCCCGCTCCGAGCGCCGTCCCGAGCGTCGACGGACCCGGTCAGGCCGTGCCTCTCGATCTCGAGGCGTTCGACGCGATCAACAGCGCGTCGGTCGCGTCGATCAGCGACCCGAGCGGCGCGGATCTGACGCGGGCGCTGATCGCCGGTGGCGTGGACCGGGCCGGTCTGGAGGTCACGGCCGACATCACGACCGCCGACAAGAGGGCCGATGCGGTCTTCGTCGCGGTGAGGGTCGGCGGCTCCTGCCTCGTGGGTCAGTACCGGCACAAGGCCTCGGGCGAGGACGGCGACCCGAGGTACCTCGGGGCGGTCGTCGCGCCGCTCTCGACCGGTCGGTGCCTGATCGGGGACCTGGTTCCCGTCGAGTGACGGGCACTCCTCGAAGACGTCGCTGCGCCCTTCATGATGATCGAGTAGCCCGCAGAGCGGGCGTATCGAGATCCACCGACAGCAGACGAGACGACTGCAGACTCGCCGTGCTGGGGACGGTGGGTCTCGATACGCCCCTTCGGGGCTGCTCGACCAGCATGCAATCGCGATATGCCCCTTCGGGGCTGCTCGACCAGCATGCAGTCGCGGCAGGCCCCTGCGGGCTGCTCGACCAGCAGGCAGTCGCGGCGGCGGTGCGCCGTCGCGTCACCGCTCGCCTCGCTCCCGACACGCCGGATGCGCGACGGATGTCGGCCGATCGGGAATGTCGGAGGCGCCTGGCAGTGTTCTGAGTCTCGTACCACCCGTCGCATCGACGTCACCCTGGCGATGCGCCCCCTCACGACGATCCCCTTCACGACCGGAGACGCACCAGTGACCGAGCGCACCCTTCCCGAGACCCGGCCCGCCGCCGCGACCGACACGCCCTCGACGGCGCTCGATCCGCGCAGCCGCCTGGTGATCAGCCTGCTGCTGGTCTCGGCCTTCGTCGTCATCCTCAACGAGACGATCATGAGCGTGGCGCTGCCCGACCTCATGCGCGACTTCGGTGTCGAAGCTCACGTGGGCCAGTGGCTGTCCACGGCGTTCATGCTGACGATGGCGGTCGTCATCCCGATCACCGGCTACCTGATCCAGCGGCTGCACACCCGCACGCTCTTCGCCGCCGCGATGACCCTCTTCAGCCTCGGCACGCTCAGCGCCGCGCTCGCGCCGACCTTCGAGGTCCTGCTGGCGGCGCGCGTCGTGCAGGCCGGCGGCACGGCGATCATGATGCCGCTGCTGATGACCACCGTGATGACCCTCGTGCCGCCGGCGATCCGCGGCCGGATGATGGGCAACATCTCGATCGTCATCTCGGTCGCACCCGCCGTCGGGCCGACGATCTCGGGCGTCATCCTCAACTTCCTCAGCTGGCGCTGGATGTTCTGGATCGTGCTGCCGATCGCCGTCGGTGCCCTGATCCTGGGCCTCCGCAAGGTCGAGAACGTCACCGAGCCGCGCAAGATCCCGATCGACTCGCTCTCCGTCGTCCTCTCGGTCTTCGGCTTCGGCGGCCTGGTCTACGGCCTGAGCAGCCTCGGCGAGGGCGGCGAGGCGATCGTCGCTCCCTGGGTGCCCTTCGTCGTCGCCGGTGTCGCGCTCGCCGCCTTCATCGTCCGCCAGCTGCTGCTGCAGAAGACCGACCGCGCCCTGCTGGACCTGCGCACCTTCTCCTCGGGCAACTTCACCGTGGTCATCGTGATGATGGCGGTGAGCATGTCGGCGCTCTTCGGCACGCTGATCCTGCTCCCGCTCTACACGCAGAACGTGCTCGGCCTCACCCCGCTCGAGACCGGTCTGCTGCTGCTGCCGGGCGGGCTGCTGATGGGTCTGCTCGCGCCGTTCGTCGGCCGCGGCTACGACCGCTTCGGCCCGCGGGTGCTGCTGGTGCCCGGCTCGATCATCGTGGCCGGTGCGCTCTGGGGCTACACGACGCTCGACGAGAACTCGGTCTCCTGGTTCATCCTCTCCCTGCACGTGGTGCTGAGCCTCGGCCTCGCGCTGGTCTTCACTCCGCTGTTCACCGCGGGCCTCGGCTCGGTGCGCCCCGCGCTCTACTCGCACGGCAGCGCGATCATCGGCACGGTCCAGCAGCTCGGCGGCGCAGCCGGCACGGCGCTGTTCGTCACGGTTCTCTCGGTGCAGTCGGCCGCGCTCGCCCGCGAGGGCGTCGACGAGGTCGTCGCCACGGCGGGCGGCATCCACTCCGCGTTCGTCTGGGGAGCCTCGATCGCGACCGCCGCGATCGTCGCCGCCTTCTTCGTGAAGCGCCCCGCCGAGACGGACGGCCCGCGGCCGATGGTCGCGCACTAGGCCGACCGTCGGTGCTCCGCGTCCGCGCGGGGCACCGGCTGTTCACCTCCGCGACACCGGGTGCCCCTACCGTGGCGCCCCGGCCGATTCGCTCCCGGACGCGCGGCCGGAACGGAGAGCACTCGTGAGCACGGACGCGCATCCCCAGGACCTCCTCGACGCCGGCGCCCTCGCCCCGGCACCGCGGACCCTGATCGACGTGCTCCGCGACACCGCCGAGCGCCACCCCGACGCCTCCGCACTCGAGGATCCCGCCGGCGCCCTCAGCTACCGCGAGTTGCTCGCCCGCGTCGTCTCCGCCGCCGCCGAGCTGACCGCCGCCGGGGTGCGTCGCGGCGACCGAGTGGGCGTGCGGATGGCGAGCGGCTCGCGCGAGCTCTACCTCGCGATCCTCAGCATCCTCGCCGCCGGTGCCGCCTACGTCCCGGTCGACGCCGACGACCCCGAGGAGCGGGCGCGACTCGTCTTCGGCGAGGCCGCCGTCCGCGGTGTCATCACCGGCTCCGGACGCTTCGAGCGCGCCGACGCGGAGCCCGCGCGGCTGTTCACCGGGTCGGCGCCGCACCCCAGCACCGCCTCGATCCCGCTGCTGCAGCCGCCGACCCTCGAGGACGACGCCTGGATCATCTTCACCTCGGGCTCGACCGGCACACCGAAGGGCGTGGCCGTCAGCCACCGCTCGGCCGCCGCCTTCGTCGACGCCGAGGCGCGCGTCTTCCTCCAGGCCGAGCCGCTCGGGCCCGGCGACCGCGTGCTGGCCGGCCTCTCGGTCGCGTTCGACGCCTCCTGCGAGGAGATGTGGCTGGCCTGGCGGCACGGCGCCTGCCTCGTGCCTGCGCCGCGCTCGCTCGTGCGCAGCGGGATGGACCTCGGTCCCTGGCTGACCACGCACGGCATCACGGTCGTCTCGACCGTGCCGACCCTCGCCGCGCTCTGGCCCGCCGAGTCGCTCGAGAACGTCCGCCTGCTCATCTTCGGCGGCGAGGCCTGCCCGCCCGAGCTCGGCCAGCGCCTGGCCGTCGACGGCCGTGAGGTCTGGAACACCTACGGCCCGACCGAGGCGACCGTCGTCGCCTGCGCCGCGCCCCTCGGCGGGGCCGGCCCGGTGCGGATCGGCCTGCCGCTGGACGGCTGGCGGCTGGCCGTCGTCGATCCCGAGGGCCGCCGCGTCGGCGAGGGCGAGGTCGGCGAGCTGATCATCGGCGGCGTCGGGCTGGCCCGCTACCTCGATCCCGCGAAGGACGCCGAGAAGTACGCTCCCGCGCCGACGCTGGGCTGGGAGCGCGCCTACCGCTCCGGCGACCTCGTGCGCTTCGAGAGCGCCGGACTCGTCTTCCAGGGCCGCGCCGACGACCAGGTCAAGCTCGGCGGCCGGCGGATCGAGCTCGGCGAGGTCGAGGCGGCGCTGCAGGGGCTGCCCGGGGTCTCGGGCGCCGCGGCCGCCGTCCGCACCACCGGCGCGGGGATCCAGGTGCTCGTCGGCTACCTCGCCCTCGCCGGCGGCCGTGAGCTCGACCGCGACGCGGCGCTGACGCGGCTGCGCGAGGAACTGCCGGCCGCGCTGGTCCCGCTGCTCGCGGTGGTCGACGAGCTGCCGACGCGCGTGTCGGGCAAGGTCGACCGGGCCGCTCTGCCCTGGCCGCTGCCCGAGAGCACCGCGGCCGACCCCGGGCTCGACGCCGGGACCGCCTGGCTCGCCGGACTCTGGCGCGAGGTCCTCGGCGTCCCGGTCGACGAGAGGGCGAACTTCTTCGACCTCGGCGGCGGCTCGCTCGCCGCCGCCCAGCTCGTCGCCCGGATCCGCGAGCAGGACCCCGAGTTCACCGTCGCCGACGTCTACGCGCACCCCCGGCTCGCGGCGATGTCGGCCGAGATCGCGAGTCGCGCGACCGGCGCCGGCGAGGTCTCGAGCCACCGGATCGCTCCGGTTCCGCGCCGGATGCAGGTGCTGCAGACCCTCCTCGGCGCGCCGCTCCTGGTGCTGAGCGGCGCCCGCTGGACGACGGTCGTGCTCACGGTCTGCGCCCTGCTCGACCTGCTGCCCGGCTTCGGCTGGCTGCCCACCGTGCCGCTGCCCGGGCTCGTCGTCGCGTTCGCCCTCTTCTGCACTCCGTTCGGCCGGATGGGCCTCACCGTCCTCGCCGCCCGCGCACTGCTGCGCGGCGTGCGCGCCGGCGACCACCCGCGCGGCGGCGGGGTGCACCTGAGGCTGTGGCTCGCCGAGCGGATCGCCCACCAGCTCGGTGCCGTCAGCCTCGCCGGAGCACCCTGGGTCGCGCACTACGCCCGCGCGCTCGGCGCCCGGATCGCCGACGACGTCGACCTGCACTCGCTCCCGCCGCTCACCGGGATGCTCACCCTCGGCCGCGGCGCCGCCATCGAGCCGGAGGTGGACCTCTCCGGCTACTGGATCGACGGCGACGTCCTGCGGGTCGGCGCGGTCCGCGTCGGCGCCGGCAGCACGGTCGGCGCCCGCAGCACCCTCCTGCCCGGCACCCGCATCGGCAAGAACGCGCAGATCGAGCCCGGCTCCGCGGTCTTCGGCCGGGTGCCGGCCGGCCAGCGCTGGGGCGGCTCGCCCGCACAGCGCCTCGGCAAGGCGAGCGCGGGCTTCCCCGCCGAGCGCCCGCCGCGTGCGACGCCGTGGGTCTGGGCCTACGCCGTCTCGGCGGTGGGACTCGCCGCTGTGCCGGTCGTCTCCTTCGCGGCGGGCCTCGGCGTGCTCGCCCTCGCCGTGCAGGGCGCAGCGGATCTCGCGGAGGCGCTCCCCCGCGCCGTCGCCGCCCTCGTCCCCGCGGTCGCCGTCACCGGCGTCGTGCTGGCGGGGCTGGTCGTCGTGCTCGTGCGCCTGCTCGGCCGCGGCGTCGAGGCCGGCACGCATCCTGTCCGCGGCCGGATCGGCTGGCAGGTCTGGTCCACGGAGCGCCTGCTCGACCACGCGCGCGCGCTCCTCTTCCCGCTCTACTCCGGCCTCTTCACGCCGGTCTGGCTGCGGCTGCTCGGCGCGAAGGTCGGCCGCGACGTCGAGGCCTCGACCGTGCTGCTGCTGCCCGCGATGACGACCATCCGCGACGGCGCCTTCCTCGCCGACGACACCCTCGTCGCCTCCTACGCCCTCGGCGGCGGCTGGATGCGGCTGGCCCGCGCGGAGATCGGCGAGCGCGCGTTCCTCGGCAACTCCGGAATGGCGGCGCCCGGCCACACGGTGCCGGCCGGCGGGCTGGTCGCGGTGCTCTCCTCCGCCCCGCGGAAGTCGAAGGCGGGCTCGTCCTGGCTGGGCTCGCCGCCGGTGCGGCTGCGGCGCACCGTGGTCGAGGCGGAGTCGGCGCGCACGTTCCGGCCGGCCGCGCGCCTTCGCGCCGCCCGGATCGTCTGGGAGCTGCTGCGCTTCGTGCCGGTCGTCGTCTCGATGGCGATCGGCCTCGGCGTCGTCGCGGCCCTGCTGGCGCTGATACCGGTGATCGGGGCACCGGCGACGGCGGTCGTCGGCGGCGTCGTCCTGCTCGCCGCCGGTGCGGTCGCCGCAGGTGTCTCGACCGCGGCGAAGTGGCTCCTCATCCAGCGCGTCCGCCCCAGCGAGCACCCGCTCTGGTCCTCCTTCGTCTGGCGCAGCGAGCTCGCCGACACCTTCACCGAGATGGTGGCGGCGCCGTGGTTCGCGCACGCCGCGGCCGGAACGCCCGCCCTCGTCTGGTGGCTGCGGAGCCTCGGCGCGCGGATCGGCCGCGGAGTCTGGTGCGACAGCTACTGGCTCCCGGAGGCCGATCTGGTCGATCTGGGCGACGGAGCGACCGTGAACCGGGGCTGCGTCGTGCAGACCCACCTGTTCCATGATCGAATCATGAGCATGGATCTCGTGAGTCTCGACGCCGGCGCGACCCTCGGCCCGCACAGCGTGATCCTCCCCGCCGCGACCATCGCGGCGCACGGCACGGTCGGCCCCGCCTCGCTCGTCATGCGCGGCGAGCTCGTGCCCGCCGGCAGCCGCTGGAGCGGCAACCCGATCGGCCCGTGGCGCGAGGTCCGCGTCGGCGACTACCACGCGCCCGTCGCGTGAGCGACGCGCAGACGGGACTGGAGACGGCGGGCGACCCGTACCTCCCCGGCATCGGCAACACCGGCTACCGCGTCGAGTCCTACGATCTCGACCTGGACTACCGGGTCTCGAGCAACCGGCTCGCCGGCCGGGCGACCCTGCGGATCGTCGCGCTGCAGCCGCTGCGCCGGTTCTCGCTCGATCTCAGCCGCCTCCGGGCGACGCGGGTGCGGGTCGCCGGACGCAAGGCGCGCAGCGACCAGGCGGCGCACAAGCTCCGGATCACCCCCGCCGAGCCGCTCGAGGCCGGCGCGAGCGCCGTCGTCGAGATCGAGTACGGCGGGCACCCCGGACCGCGCGCCAGCCACTGGGGCGAGCTCGGCTGGGAGGAGCTGACCGACGGCGTGCTCGTCGCCTCGCAGCCCTCCGGCGCGTCGACCTGGTACCCCTGCAACGACGACGTCGCCGACAAGGCGACCTACCGGATCCGGGTGAGCGCGGAGGAGGGCTACTCCGTCCTCGCGAACGGCGTCCTGCTCGAGACGAGCGAGCGCTCGGGCCGCCGCACCTGGCTGTACGAGCAGCGCGAGCCGACCGCGAGCTACCTCGCGTCGGTGCAGATCGGCCGCTACGTGCTCGAGGACCGCCTGCTCTCCGGAGTGGCCGTGACGCTGGCGCGCCCGGCCGCCCTGGCCGCCCGCGCCGCCCGCGACTTCGCACCGCTCAGCGCCATGCTCGCGTTCTTCTCCCGGGTCTTCGGCCCGTACCCGTTCCGCCAGTACACCGTCGTGGTCACCGCGGACGAGCTGGAGATCCCGCTCGAGGCGCAGGGCATGGCCGTGTTCGGCGCGAACCACGTCGACGGCCGCGGTGGCTCGGAGCGCCTGATCGCCCACGAGCTCGCGCACCAGTGGTTCGGCAACAGCGTCGGCCTCGCCCGCTGGCGGCACATCTGGCTGAACGAGGGCTTCGCCTGCTACGCCGAGTGGCTGTGGTCGGAGGAGTCGGGCGGACTCAGCGCCGACGCCCAGGCCCGCCGGCACCACGCACTCCTGCGGTTCCAGCGCCAGGACCTCGTGCTGGGCGACCCGGGACCGGTGGACCTCTTCGACGACCGCGTCTACAAGCGGGGCGCGCTGACGCTGCACGCGCTGCGGCTCCGGCTCGGCGACGAGGCGTTCTTCCGGCTCCTGCGCACCTGGACCGCGCGGCACGCGTCCGCCACCGCGAGCGAGGACGACTTCCGTGCGCTCTGCGCCGAGGTCGCCGGTGGCTCGGCGATCGCGGGCGGCACGGCGGCCTCGGCGGTCGAGTCGCTGCTCGACGCCTGGCTCGTCGACGTGCGGCTGCCGCCGCTACCGCCCGCCCGCTGAGACCAGCGAGTCCTCGAGCGCGTCGCCGTGCTCGCGGCGCCAGCCGATGATCGGACCGGCACCTCCGACGGAGTCGCCCAGCGCGACGCTGACCCGGAGCGACGGGTCGAGGTGCGGCTCGGCGAGCCGGAAGCGCGAGGAGTCGATCCGGGCTTCCGCGGTGAAGCGCGACTCGTGGATCCGGACGCGCCGCGGGTCGACGTCCAGCCCGCGGCCGTCGGCCTTCAGTGCGGCCTCGATGCGGGTCCAGTGCAGGATCGGATCGGCGGCGCGGAACCCGCCCGTCGCGAAGGGAGCGCCGGCGATCCGCGTGATCGCGACGCCGCGCTCGGGCGGACCCGCGACCGGCTCGACGTCGACCCCGACGACGCCCGCGCTGCTGGCCGCGACGACGACCGCGCCCGGGCAGTGCGCGATGCTGACGGAGAGGTGCTCGGCGCCCTCGATCCACGGGCGCCCGTGCGGACCGCCGCAGCGGGAGCAGCGGGCGGTGACCCGGATCATCGAGGCGGGCAGCCCCAGCAGCTCGCCCGCGAGCATCCGCAGCAGCACCCGGCCGAAGACGAAGCGCTCCGCCACCGCCGCCGACCCCGTCGCGCGGTAGCGCTCCCGCTCCGCCGTGCCGAGCAGCGGCAGCAGCCGCTCGGCGTCGAGGCGCTGCTCGTCGAGCGCGAGCCAGCGCAGGTGCACCCCTGGCAGATCGCGCACGCCGTCGTCGTTCCTCATCCCGTCCCCCACGGTCGTGTCCCCCATGATCCCGTCCCCCCGGTCCGGCGCTACTCGGCGGCCCGAGCGGTCGCCGCGTGCTCGCCGCGCTCGTAGACGTCCGCCGCCGAGCCGACGATCAGCGGATCGGGTCCGAGCGGCGACACGACCTCGTCGTCCCGGCCGTCGTAGTCGTACAGGCTCAGCACGTAGCGCATGGCCTCGAGCCGGGCGCGCTTCTTGTCGTTGCTCTTGACGATGGTCCACGGCGCGTCGGCGGTGTCGGTCGCCGCCATCATCGCCTCCTTGGCCGCGGTGTAGTCGTCCCACTTGTCCAGCGAGGCGAGGTCCATCGGCGAGAGCTTCCACTGCCGCACCGGGTCGATCATCCGGATGGTGAACCGGGTGCGCTGCTCCTCGGCCGAGACCGAGAACCAGAGCTTGACCAGGTCGATGCCCTCGCCGACGAGCATGCTCTCGAACAGCGGCGTCTGCCGGACGAACTCGTCGTACTGCTCCGGAGTGCAGAAGCCCATCACGCGCTCGACCCCCGCCCGGTTGTACCAGGAGCGGTCGAACAGCACGATCTCGCCCGCGGCGGGCAGGTGCGAGACGTACCGCTGGAAGTACCACTGCGTGCCCTCCCGCTCGGTCGGCTTCTCGAGCGCGACGACCCGGGCGCCGCGCGGGTTGAGGTGCTCGGTGAAGCGCTTGATGGTGCCGCCCTTGCCCGCGGCGTCGCGCCCCTCGAAGACGACGACCAAGCGCCGGCCGTGCTTCTTGATCCAGTTCTGGAGCTTGAGCAGCTCGATCTGCAGCAGCCGCTTGCCGGCCTCGTACTCCTCGCGCGACATCCGCTCGTCGTAGGGGTAGCCCTCGCGCCAGGTGTCGACCTGCGTGCCGTCGCGGCGCAGCAGCACCGGATCGTCGTCGTCCTCGTCGAGCACGACGAGGTCGCGGGCGTCCTCGGGCGTGAGCGAGCGGAGCAGCTCGGGCGTCGGCACGAGGGCGCCGCGGGGAGCGGCACCGGGATTGGCGCCGGGAGCGGCGTCGAGGACGGCGTCGGGGCTGAGGGAGCGATCGGAGACGGAGGGCACGGAGCGACGCTAGGGGCCCCGAGCGACGCCGGGGTGAACGGCCGGTGTCCGCCCTCTCGCGCCCGCGCGTACCCGGACGTACCCGGACGTACCCTCGTCGCATGTGCCGGAACATCCACACCCTCCACAACTTCGAGCCCGCCGCCTCCGACGAGGAGGTGCACGCCGCCGCCCTCCAGTACGTCCGCAAGATCAGCGGCGCCACCCGCCCGTCGAAGGCGAACCAGGAGGCGTTCGACCGCGCCGTGGCGGAGATCGCCCACATCACGGGCCACCTCCTCGAGGACCTGGTGACGGCCGCCCCGCCGAAGGACCGCGAGGTCGAGGCGGCGAAGGCCCGCGAGCGCTCGGCCCAGCGCTTCGCGACGGCGTGAGGTGCGACGCACGCGCCGGCCGATCCGGGAGAGGCACGCGCTAGCCGATCAGGTAGACGAAGCCGCGACCCGACCGCGCGATCCGGGACGCGAACTCCACGGCGCGGTCCAGGTACTGCCCGAGCTGCTCCCCCTCGGGGTGCTGCGGCAGGCCCTCCTCGAGCTCCTGCCGGAGCGCGAGCAGATCGTCGGCGATCTCGGCGACCTCTCCCGGCGGAACGGCGCGCACCCACGGATCCCAGCACATCCCCCGCAGCGACACCCGGCCCTCCAGCATCCGGTGCGCCGGCCGCGGCGGCTGCTCCGGCGAGCGCGGAGCGGTCAGCGCCTGCAACCCGGACCACGCCCGGTCGAGGAAGAGCATGTCGTCCTCCGGCACCGGCTGCGGCAGATCGGCGGCGTCGATCTCGGCGCCGTGCGGCATCCCCCAGGCGCCCGCCAGGGCGGTCTCGCCGATCACGCTCCGCGGGTCGGCGAGCGCGCGCTCGGTCAGATCGGCATCGAAGGCGTAAGCGTAATAACGGATTCCCATGCGTCGATGGTGGCGAGCGCCGCGCTCGCTCCGGCGTCGGATCCCGAGATCTGGGGAGGGCCGAGCGATCACGCGGCTGTGGAGGGACGAGCGACCGCTTCTTTTCCCGGACTCGTTCAGGCGTCGAAGGCCGCCGGCGGCAGGTCCGTCTCGCCGTCCTCGACGGCGCGGACGATGCGCGCCGCGACCGTCTCCGGCGAGTGCCCCGCGCCGAAGCGCGGAGCCGTGCCCGCCAGCGGGTGCTGCGACAGCGCGGTCTCCGTGTGGCCGGGCCGCGCGTCGAGCAGGAGGACGCCCGCCTTCCGGTACTCCCGGGCCGATGCCCGGACGAACGAGGACAGGGCCGCCTTGGACGCGGAGTACGCCGCGAGACCGGCGGTCGGCGCCTCGGCGACCACCCCGCTGATCGTGACCGCGAAGGGCCGATTCCCCGAGGCGGACAGGGCGGCGAACGACGCCGTGAGCACGCGGATCGGCGCCAGAGCGTTCACGTCGACGAGCTCCTCGAGCACCGCCGGATCGAGCTCGGCCGAGGGGCCGAAGGCGACGACGCCCGCCGCGACGACGACGCCGTCGAGTCGCCCGTGACGGCGGAGGACCTCGTCCACCAGGCGCTGCGGGGCGTCCTCGCCGAGGAGATCGGCGACGAGCGGCGCGTCGCCGAGGTCGGCGGCGCGGCGCCCGGAGCGGACCACGGTCGCGCCGCGCTGCTCCAGCTCGTCCGCGATCAGCCGCCCGAGCCCGCCGGAGGCACCGAGGACGAGGACGACGGAGCCTTCGAATCGAGTCATGTCCGAAGCGTAGACGGGGGGTCTGGCGCGAATCGCCTCTACCGGGAGGCGAGGGCCGTCAATACGGTGGATCGCATGTCGCGTCCGGACACCTGCGCCGTGCTCCACCGACTGGTGGAGGTCCTCGAGGACCCCGCGCCGATCAACCCGGGGCACGCCCGGCACGTGAGCGGACTGCTCGCCGGCGCCCTCGACTCCGCCCCGGCCCTCCGCGACTGCGCCGGCGCCCCGGCGCAGCTCGTCGCCTTCGCGACGGAGGACCCGGCGGACGAGAACCCGGCCCTCTGAGCACACCGACCGCCACCGCGACACCCGGCACGTCGCCGCTTCGCCCCACTCCTCCGAAGTCGCGGTAGTCGAGCGCGAGTACCGCGACTTCCGCGGACTCGGAGGTGCCTCTGCCTCCCGGCCTCGCTCCACTCCCCGAGAGTCGCGGTAGTCGAGCGCGACTACCGCGACTTCCGCGGAGTCGGGGCCTCCCCCGCCGAGCGGAGGGACGCCGCGGGCCCCTCGTAGACTCGACAGGCCGAGAGAACGGGGACCCGGTGGATGACGAACGCGCCGCACCTGCGGGCTGGTACCGCGATGACGCCCACCCGGGGTCGATGCGCTGGTGGGACGGCACCGCCTGGACCGACGCCCGCCGCTCCGCGGAGGACTCGGCACCCGGCGACCCGGACGAGCACGAGCAGCGCAGGCTGCCGGAGACCGCCTCCGAGCACGTCGAGTACCGCCTCCCCCACTCCGCAGGCATCCCCACCGTCGACGCCGTCGACGAGGCGGAGCGGATCGAGGAGATCGCGTCCGTCATCGGCCGCCCGCTGCGCGTGGGCGAGATCTCGAATCAGATCCTCGACGTCGTCCTCGTGCCCGAGCCGGACCACCCCACCGGCACTCCCGCCGTCTCGGTCCGCGCCGGCGGACGCGTGATCGGCTACCTCCCCGACGCCTACCGCCGCGCTCCCGCGCTTCCCGGGCTCTCCCGCGTGGTCGCGAGTCGCGCCGCCCCCACCACCACCGCCCGGCTCCGCGCCGAGCGGACGGAGGAGGGCCTGCGCGCCTCGGTGAAGGTCGCCCTTGTCGCCCCCGAGCTCCTCGTGCCGCTCAACGCGCCGCCCCAGGAGCGCTACTCGATCCTGCCCTGGGGCCGCGCCCTGCAGGTGCAGCGCGAGGACGAGCACTTCGTCCGTCTGACCGGCGTGGTCCCCGGGGGCGGCCGCGGGCTCCTCCTCGTGACGCTCCACCCCGTCGGCGGCCTCGTGGAGATCCGCCTCGACGGCGACCGCGTGGGCGAGCTGACCGCGGCGATGTCCGAGCAGTTCGCGCCCACCCTCCGCCACCTCGCCGGCCTCGGCCTCACCGCCGTCGCCTACTGCTCTCTGAAGGGCTCGCCGCTGAAAGCCGAGTTGACGCTGCAGGCGGCCCGCGCCGCAGAGCTGCCCGCGGACTGGGTCGACGGCCGCCCGGCGATCCTCCCCCGCCTGATCCCCGGCGCCTCGGAGGCCCCGCCCGCCTACGTCGCGCCGCTGCGCCCGACCCCGCTCACCTCGGAGGCGAGGGCCCGCTCGGTCCGGAAGACCGTCGCCTGGGTGGTCGTCGGCGTCTGCACGCTTGTCGGCCTCTCCAGCTGGATCATCGGCGACGTCCTCAACTGACCCGACGGAACACGGGCTACTCGACGGCCCGCGTCCACGATTCGAGCAGCCTCGCCGTGCCCTCCGCAGTGTCGGAACCGGTGGCGACGCAGATGACGAGGTCGTATGCGTCGTCCTCAGGGGCGTCCAGTTCGAGTCCGTCGAGCCCGAGGAAGACGACGACGGACATCCGGTCGAGCCGAGGAGACCACGATCGCGGGTGGGCGGCACCCCGGATCGCAGGGCCGGGGCGAGCAGGTCTTCGAGCCGCAGACATCGCACCTGTCGCGAGTCCCTCACCGAACTACTCAGCGAGCCGATCGAGCAGAGCCGCATACCGCGCTCGCCCACGGGCGGACAGCGCAGCGACGTTGTCGCGGTGCGCGCGTCGATCAGCTGCCTCGAGGGTGGCGCGCACCGCCGCCTCCTGCTTGCCGATCCCCTGCGCCTCCGTCGGCCCGGTCGGCGAACTGTCCTGCGCGTCGGTCGGCCGAGGAGTCCTGGCCATGACCTGATCATACCGAGGTGGGATCGCGCGCGCAGGGAAGTGCGCGATCCGCGAGGATCCGAGATCACCCGAACCCGAGAAGAAGAGACGTCAGCTCTGGGGCTTGGTGTCGACAGACAGATATCCAGCGACCTCGCGGAAGTAGTCGTGCCCTCGCCACGCGTCGAGGTCGCCGATGACGAACAGTCGACGGCTGGCTCGACTGGCCGCGACGTTCACGAGGTTGACGGAGGAGGCGGCCCACGCGCGAGCCCCCGGTGAGCTCGGATCCCCACCCAGGACCAGGAACACCACGGGCGCCTCCTTCCCCTGCGCCGTGTGGATCGTGCCCGCCGTGAGACCCGGATACTGCGTGGACAGCGCAGAGAGCCGATCGGCGACAGCGCGGAACGGCGAGATCGCGATCACCTGGCTCGGAGGGATCCCGAGCCCCTTGAGATACGACAGACCGCTCTCGAGGCGCGCGATCTGGTTCTCCTGGAGATGCGTTCCCGGTGTCGGAGCCGCTTCGTCGATCCACCGGCTCGTGACGACGCGCGGGCCGGCTTCACTGTCGAAGAGATCGGGCGCTTCAGGATGAGTGAGGTCGCGCTTCACGCCGTTCACCATGATGCCGTCGTAGGCGATCGCGTTGCAGAGGCTGAACATCGGGTCGTCGCAGCGGCGGTGCACGGTGAGCGGTGCACTCACCCACACCTGACGATCCGCCTGCGTGAGCGTCGTGCCGTACAAGGAGACCCTGTCGGCCAGGGTCTGCACCGACGCCTGCGGGGGAATCCAGGTGTCGTCCAAGCCGAACGCGGAGGCGATGTCGCGCTGAGCCCTCCGCGGCATCGTCACGACGGGCTGGAGCTGGAGGGGATCACCGACCGCGACGACTCGGCGCGCCCGCCAGATCGCTCCTGCGGCGTACTGCGGGCAGGCCTGGCCTGCCTCATCGATGAGGAGCCAGCCGATGCTCTCCTGACCGACGTCGCCGAACATCCGCCCGAGCGAGGCGAACGTCGTCGAGACCAGCGGGACGACGAGGAAGAAGAGCTGCCAGGCCGCCCGCCGCTTGGCCGGCTCGAGCCCGCGCGGCCCTCCGCCCACGACGATGTCGAGCGCCGCCCGCAGCCCAGGAATCATCTCGGCCGCCGTGTTCGCGAGGAGATCCCTGTGGAGGTCCAGTGCAGCGAGGAAGAGATCGGATCGGGCTTTGTCCAGCGCCGGGTCGAGCCAAGGGGCGCGCATCTCGCGGGCGTTCCCGGTCCACGCCTCGCCCGGGTATCCGGCACCGACCTGCTCCTCGTCGGCGGCGAGCTGCTGCCTCAGCCGGGCGAGGGACTCCGTCGCCTGCGCTCGCTCACGCCGAGCACTCGCGAGGTCGCGGTCGAGCCGCTCTCCGCGGTTGTCGATCCCGGCGAGCCGGGATCGTTCCTCGTCGCGGGCGGCGCTCGCCGCACGGGCCGAGGCCTCGACCGGCGTCAGTTCTCGACGCCAGTCGCGTCGTGACCGACCGAGGGACATGATCGTCGCGAGCACGCCGGGCCTCCGGGATCGGATGCGCTCCCGGGCGACCTCGATGCTCGCGAGGAGAGCGCTCGCACCGTCGACAGCGGCTTCGCAGGCGATCCGCTCCTCTTTCGCAGCGTCGAGGCGGGACCGGAGCGACGTGACGACCTCCGCGATCCGGTTCTGCTCCTCCACCGCTCGGGGAAGCGTCGAGTGGCGTGCCTGCTGCTCCCGCCGTTGTCCGAGCAGCGCCTCGACGCGCCGCTCCGCCTCCGCGAAAGCGTCCCGCGCAGCCTTCCACGAGCGAGGCGGGCCGGCACCGTCGCGCCACTCCTTGAGCAACGCCAGCATGCCGCCGGCCGGGTCCGGTTCGGAGGCACCGCTCGCCGAGCCCCGTCCGCCGAACCAGAAGGCCGACTGGAACGCGCTGCGATTGCGCTTGTTGCCGAGTCGCGCCGCCACCAGGCCCCACGCATCGACAGCCTCATCACCGGCGCTCCGGGACGCGGAAGCAGCGAGCACCTCTCGAGCGATGTCGGCGAAGTAGTCCGCCTCTTCGCTCCACAATGGGTCGATCGCCGTTCGCGCCGGGATCTCCGCCGTCACGTTCTCCACGGCCGCGTTGTTCGCGGAGGCGACGACCATCTCGTAGCCGGTCAACTCCGGCCGCACCTCCCGCACGGTGTGCGTGCGGCCGTCACCCGCCTTCCAGCCGTGGGTCTTCGGGCCGAACGCGTCCTCCGCTCGCTCCAGGGCGGCGAGGCGGCGGGCCCGCTCGACGACGTTGCCCGCGAGTATGTCGCGGAGCATCGTCGTCTTGCCCGTGCCGGGCGGTCCGTTCACGCCCATCAGTCCGCGCCCGGGCCCGAGGTCGACCAGTGCCCGGTTCACCGCGAACTGCTGACGCAGGGAGAGACCGTGCTCGGGCGTGGACGGCCAGCGCCCGAGCGGAAGCCGTTCGACGACGACGCCGTCCTCGGTCGCCGCGTCGTCGAGCATGACATCGACGCGGGAGCTCTCGTCGAGCCGGCCCCCGCTGGTCAGATATCCGGTCAGCGCCTCGCCGCCGTGCCCCTTCGCGACCGCGGCGCGGACGGCCGCGAGGTCGTCGAGGAAGAGGCTGTTGAGGAAGTCGATGTCAGCCGGCTCGTCCTGGCGCCGGACGGAGACGGCGACGGACTGGATGACCGCGACGGGCGTGGCGAGCTCCGGCCTTCCGCTCACCCCCTGCACCTCATGAGCGAGCCGTGTCAGCGCGGTCAGCGATTCGGAGTCCTGTGCGGGGGCGGCGTCGCCCCGACCGCCCGGGCGCCTGCCCTCGTGCTCGTCCACCGCCTCTCGGAACGCCTTCACCGCCTCCGGGAAGCCCGCCGACCACTCCGGATCATCGATGCCGTGCGTCCCGATCCGCCCGACCGCCCACAGCGCGGACGAGAGGACCGCGGAGTCGACCGCCAGAACGCCGTCGGCACCCACGAGAAGGCCGGCCGCAGCGCTACGGCCCGCCGACCGTTCGTCGTACGCGTCCGTGTCCTCCCCGAACGCGCGCTGAAGGCTGTCGTAGGTCGATTCGAGGTCGTAGACACCCAGGTACACCGTGTGTCGCCACGCTCGCTCGGACCCGCCCACTCGCCGCGGAGTCGGCAGTACCTTCCACGGCAGCGGATCTCCCGGCCGCCACTCGATCACCTGCCTGTCGCCGGCCCCCGCTGCACGAGGTGTCGGCCGCGGCACGCTCTGCGGACTGAACAGCTCGAGGAGCCACCAGAAACGCAGGATCCGCTGTCGTTCTTCACGGCTGCTCATCGCACGCGTCCCCCTGAATCGCAGCTTCGGATGCCCGTCGCGTCAGAACCACCCCGCACCGACGACGACAGACCGTTTCCACCCCGGCAGGTGCGCGCGGGCGGTTGCGCGTCTCGGACGACGAGTGGTCGCCGTGTTCAGGAGAACTCGGCGGAGGCCTCAAACCACCGCGGGCGCTTCGACGCTGTCACGGCGCATCTCCTCGACACGCACTGTCGGCCAGCCCGGCGTCCCCAGCGACGCGGCGTGCGATGCGGCGCGGACGAGAGCCAGGGCCCAGGTGAGCGGATCATTCGTGTCGTCCTCGTCATCGACAGGGATCTCGAAGACGAGGGAGCGTGTCGACGCCGAGCCCGAGATCGCGACTCCGAGGCCGCCTTCAAGGCGGGACATCTCGGTGGCCACGCCGCAGATCGCGTCATCGAACTGAGACTCCTCAGCTGCTCCGATGACGATGCAGCTCACTTCCACGTAGCCCTGCATCATCGGTCTTCCTCCTCGGTCGTACACGAGTACTTTTCCACCGACCGTCGTCGGATCTCAATCATCGGTCGGATCTCGGCCACGTTCTGCACGAGTTCACGGTGCCCGCAGGTCCCACCGCACCGACCGAGGAAGTGAGCGTCGCCGAGTACGACCGACCACCCGATGCTCTCCAACCACTGAAGGAACTGCTCGGCACGGGCATCCGGATGCGGTGGTCTCCCCGGCACGTCTTCCCCTCGTGTCGCACGGCGTTGACCAAGTCTGTCGGAGCCGGCTCGCGGAGAAATGTCGGGCACGGACGCTGGCGCGGCATCCGACCTCGTCACCTGCGACGAGCAGCGAGCCGCGCCGAGCAGACCCGTACTTCCAGGCACCTGCGCTGCGCGGTCTCCCCCGCCGCCCGGCTCGCAGAGCCGAACCGAGCTACACGTTGAAGCGGAACTCCACCACGTCGCCGTCCTGCATCACGTAGTCCTTGCCCTCGATGCGGGCCTTGCCCTTGGCGCGGGCCTCGGCGATCGAGCCGGTCTCGACGAGGTCCTCGAACGAGATGATCTCGGCCTTGATGAAGCCCTTCTGGAAGTCGGTGTGGATCACGCCGGCCGCCTGCGGGGCGGTCCAGCCCTTGCCGATCGTCCAGGCGCGCGTCTCCTTCGGGCCCGCCGTGAGGTAGGTCTGCAGGCCGAGGGTGTCGAAGCCGATGGACGCGAGCTGGTTGAGGCCCGACTCGGTCTGGCCGGTGGACTCGAGCATCTCGGCCGCGTCGGCCTCGTCGAGGTCGATCAGCTCGGACTCGATCTTGGCGTCGAGGAAGATCGCGTGCGCCGGGGCGACCAGCGCGGCCAGCTCGGCCTTGCGCGCGTCGTCGGTCAGCACGGCCTCGTCCACGTTGAAGACGTAGATGAAGGGCTTCGCGGTGAGCAGGCCCAGCTCGCGGATCGGCTCGAGCTCGATCGACGACGCCGAGAGCGGCTTGCCGGAGTCGAGGAACTCGCGCGCCTTCTTCGCGGTCTCGAGCACGATCGGCTCGATCTTCTTCCCCTTGAGCTCCTTCTCGTAGCGCGCCTCGGCCTTCTCGAGGGTCTGCAGATCGGCGAGGACGAGCTCGGTGTTGATCGTCTCCATGTCGCTCGCGGCGTCGACCTTGCCGTCGACGTGCACGACATCGGCGTCCTCGAAGCCGCGGATGACCTGCGCGATCGCGTCGGCCTCGCGGATGTTGGCGAGGAACTTGTTGCCCAGGCCCTCGCCCTCCGAGGCGCCGCGGACGATGCCGGCGATGTCGACGAAGGACACGGGCGCGGGCAGGATGCGCTCGGAGCCGAAGATGCCGGCGAGCACCTCGAGGCGGGAGTCGGGCAGGTTCACGACTCCGACGTTGGGCTCGATCGTCGCGAACGGGTAGTTCGCGGCGAGCACCGTGTTCTTGGTCAGCGCGTTGAAGAGCGTCGACTTGCCGACGTTGGGGAGTCCGACGATTGCGATAGTGAGAGCCACGGGCATCCATCCTACGGCGTGGTCGCGGGGGTGCCGCGTGCCGGTCCCGGCGGCGTCGGAGGTGCGTGAGAGGGTGAAGTCGTGCCCATCGACTTCACCGCCATCGACTTCGAGACCGCCAACTCGCACGGAGCGTCCGCCTGCTCCGTCGGGCTCGTCAAGGTCCGCGACGGCCGCGTCGTCGACCGTGCCGGCTGGCTCATCCGCCCGCCCTACGGCTACGACGACTTCCTCGAGTGGAACACCCGCATCCACGGCATCCGCAAGCACGACGTGCACGCGGCCGCCTCCTGGGTCGAGCAGTTCGCCGACCTCGTCGCCTTCGCCGGCGAGGACGTCTTCGTCGCCCACAACGCCGGCTTCGACATGAGCGTCATCCGCGCCGCCTGCGCCGCGACGGCGCTCGAGCTCCCCGCCTACGACTACCTCTGCTCGCTCCAGCTCGCCCGCAGGACCTACCAGCTCGAGTCCTACCGCCTGCCGTCCGTCGCGTTCGCCGCCGGCTACGACGACTTCCGCCACCACGACGCGTCGGCCGACGCCGAGGCCTGCGCCGCGATCGTGGTGCACGCGGCCCGCCGGCACGGGGCCGGGAGCCTGGCCGAGCTCGGCGAGCTGGCCGGAGTGTCGGTCAAGCGGCTGCGTCCGAAGGCGCCGGTCGCCGCCTGACGCCCGGGGCGGCGATCCGAGAGCCGGCGCTCTCACTCCCCCGCGCGCGGGTCGCCGAACCAGTTGCTGAAGATGCGCCAGAAGTTGCGGTTGCCGTAGGCCGAGCACGCGTCGCCCGAGCCGTAGAGGTCGTCCATCGCGGCCGCGTTCGGCTGGTACGGCGTGTAGTAGTAGAGCCCCGCGGTCGCCGCGTTCTCGATCCGCACCGGGGCCGTCCCGCAGGCGGCGTCGGGCGAGTACTGGATCTCGCTGGTCTCGCCGACCGGGTACCAGTCGAAGCTGCTCTCCGGGTTGCGGTAGCGCTGGAACTGCCAGGCCGCGCCGTAGACCTGGCCGAAGAAGCCGAAGTAGTCGCTGTCGCAGTCCGCCGTGTCCGGGCAGCCGTAGCCGGTGGCGCTGCGGAACTGGCGCTCGCTCGGCGCGCTGTCGGTCACCAGTGACTGCTCCTTCTGCAGCAGCGTCAGCAGCACGGCGGGGCTGACGTCGCAGGCGCCGGCGACGAAGGCGATGATCTCGGCGGCCGAGACGTCCTGCCCACCCGCGACGGCGGCGCACTGCTCGTCGGCGGCGACGTCGCCGGTGTCCTCGGCGTAGTCCCGCAGGCACGGGACATCGGTCCCCGCGCAGGAGGGCACCCGCGCGTTGAGGAAGGCCTGGATCGTCAGCGGGCCGAGGGCGTCGCCGTCGAAGAAGACCTCGTCCGACACGATGTCGCCCGGGTCGAAGCCCGAGCCGTCGACGCCGCCGGCCAGGTCGGTCCACATCCGGATGCTCGGCACCTCGGTCGCGGGAGCGGCCGCCGCGCCGAGGTCCGTCGCTCCGGGGAGCAGCAGCACCACCGCGAGGGCGGCGAGAGCCGCCGCCCCTCCCCGTCGACGTCGGATGACGGACGGGGAGGGGACGGCCGGGGAGGGATCGGCCGAGCTCATCCCTCCACGCTAGCGGCCGTGCGCTGGAGCATCAGCCGCAGGGCGTGAGCCGCGCGACCGCGTCCGACAGCGTGTTCGGGCCGCCGAGCAGGACGACCTTCTTGGCACCGAACGCGGTGATGTCGTTCAGCACCGCCTGCGGCACGCAGTCCCGCGGGACCGCGAAGAGCGGGCTCGAGGTGTAGCCCGCGGCGGTCGCTCCGGCGAGCGCGTCCGGGAAGTTCTCCCCGGTCGCGAGGTAGACCGTGTTCGCCCGCTGGAAGGCGGCCCTGTTCAGCTTCTCCGAGGTGTCGTAGCGGTCCGAGCCCGCGATCCGCGTCTTCGAGGCGACGGCGAGCGAGCGCTCGATGCCGTCGCTCACCGAGAGGGCGTTGCCCGCGATGGTGAGCGAGCGGACTCCGAGCTGCGAGACGAGGCTCTTCGTCGTGGCGTCCGCGGTCGCCAGCGTCCCGTTGACCAGGAGCACCGGAGCGTCCACCGAGCCGGCCGCCGCGCTGGCGCCCAGGGCGTCGGGGAACTTCTCGCCCGTCGCGAGCCACGCCCGGCTCGACCCGTCGGAGAAGGCGTACTGGACGACCTTCTTCGCGGTGTCGTAGCGGTCGACGCCGCCGAGGCGGGTGGGGGTCGCTCCGCCGCGGACGTACTGCTTGAGGTCCTGCAGCACGGCGTCGCTGACGCTCAGCGTGGAGCCGACCACGACGATCTTCGCGGGCTTGAGGCGGGTCAGCTCGGTGCGGACCGGCTGCGACATCGAGTCGCGGTCGACGAGCAGGAGCGGGCCGCCCTGCTTGGCCGCGGCGGGAGCGGCGCTCAGCGCGTCGGGGAAGGCGGAGCCGGTCGCGACGTAGACGACGGGAACGTTCGCCGTGAAGGTCGCCTTCGAGACGCGGACGGCCGTGTCCTGGCGGTCGGTGCCGGCGATCCGCTCGACGGGAACGGTCGTTCCGTTGGACACGCTCGTGCAGCCGAGGTCCTTGGTGCCGGGCGCCTTCGCGTCGCCCGAGCCGGTCCAGAGGTTCCAGTCCACCGAGGCGGCGCTGGCGCAGACCGTGTAGGTGCCGGCGGCCGAGGCGGGGGCGGTCGCGGCGAAGCCGTGGTTGCCGCCGGCGGCCGGGTACTCCCCCGGGATGTCGCCGCGCGAGGCGTTCGCGGTCTGGGTGCGGACGGTCTTGGAGCCGTCGGGCGCGGTGATGGTGACGGTGGTGGCGAGCTGCGCGCGCTGCGTCGTCGGGTCGACGGCCCAGCCGGAGGCGGTCAGCGTGCCGCCCGAGATCCTCGGGGCGTCGACGCGGCCGGCCGGGGCGACGCCGGCGTTGGCGAGCGAGCCGTTCCAGTCGCTGAAGATGTACCAGAAGTTGATGTTGCCGTAGGTGGCGCAGGCCTGGTTGCCGGTGTTCGTCAGCGCGTAGCTGTTGGGCTGGTACGGCGTGTAGTAGTACAGGTTCGCCGTGGCCTGGTTGCGGATCGCGACCGGCGACGAGCCGCAGGACGTGTCCGGGTTGAAGAGGATGCTCGGCGTCGTGCCCGCGGCGTAGGCGGTGAAGTTCGAGCCGGAGCCGGGCGGGTTCGCGTACTTCTTAAACTGCCGGGCCGCGCCGTAGACCTGGGTGAAGAAGCCGGCGGAGCCGTTGTCGCAGCCGGTGCTGTCGGGGCAGTTGAAGCCGGTCGCGCGGTTGTAGAGGCGCTCGGTGGGGCTCGTCGTCGAGACGAGGCTCGTCTCCTTCTGCACGAGGACGGCGAGCACGAGCGGGCTGATGCCGCAGGCCTCGCCGACGCCGGCGAAGATCGACGCCGCGGACTCGAGGACGCCGCCGCGGTACGCCTTGCACATCGCATCGGCCGCCTTCGACGGCGTGACCTGGCTGAAGGCCTTGAGGCAGGGCACGCCGTTGGGCGTGCCGGAGCAGTTGCGGCCCTTGTCGTCCAGGAGCGCCTGCATCTGCTGCGCCGAGCGGGCGTCGCTGTCGAAGAAGTTCGCGTCGCTGAAGATGTAGCCGGCGCGGAAGCTCTTGGTGCTCTCCGCCTCGTACTGGACCTTCACGTCGGGCAGGACGGAGCCGTCGGCGGCGGTGACCTGCGCCTCCCCCGCTCCCGGATCGACCAGGACGGACGCGGGCGGCAGCGTCTCGTCGGCGGCGGAGGCGGCGGCGACCGGGACGAGAGCGGTCCCGAGTCCGACGGCGAGGGCGAGTGCGGCGGTGAGCAGGCGCGAAGGACGGCGGTGATTCCCCATGGTCCCGAAGCCTAGGGGCAACCTCCGACTCCGCCTCCTCCCGCTCCGGACACCCGTCCGAGGGTCAGACGGACATCGTCGGAGCGCCGCAGCGCGGATGTCGGAGGTCCGTGGTCTCCTCGGCGCATGGAACTCAGCTTCGTCCTCGGCCTCGCGGTCGGCGCGCTCCTCGCCGCCGTCGTCGCCGTGCTGCTCGCCCGTGCCCGCACTCCCGACACCGCGCTCGCGCTCGAGCTGGCCACGGCGCAGGCGCGGGCCGAGGGGCTCGAGGAGCGGCACGAGTCGGTCGTGGAGCAGCACCGCGAGCACCTCGGCTCCGCCCGCGACCAGATCCGCGAGCTGCAGGAGCAGCTGCGGGTCGTCGCCGAGCGCGAGCGGCACGACGCGCGGATCCTGCAGACGCTCTCCCCCGTCGCCGAGAGCCTGCGCGGGATGCAGGAGTCGGTGCGCCGTCTCGAGAGCGAGCGCGCCGCGCAGTTCGGCGCCATCACCGAGCAGCTGGAGGGGCAGCGGCTCGCCGGGGAGAGGCTCCGCTCGACCACCGAGACGCTCGCCTCCGCGCTGCGCTCGAGCGCCAGCCGGGGTGCGTGGGGCGAGACGCAGCTGCGCAACGTCGTCGAGGCGGCCGGGCTGACGCAGCGGGTCGACTTCGACGTGCAGTTCGGCCTGGAGGGCGAGGGCGGGAAGGGCCGCGCCGACATGGTCGTCCGCCTCCCCGGCGGCAAGGCGATCGCCGTCGACGCGAAGGTGCCGTTCGACGCCTACCTCGAGGCGAGCGCGATCCCCGCCGGCGCGGGGGCCGAGGAGGAGGCCCGGCGCGCCGGTCTGCTGCGAGCGCACGTGCGGGCCCTCCGCGGGCACATCGACGCCCTCGCCGGCCGCGCCTACTGGACCGGGCTGCCGGCGAGCCCGGAGTTCGTCATCGCCTTCATCCCCAGCGAGCCGCTGCTGGCGAGCGCGCTCGACGCCGACCCGACGCTGCTGGAGTACGCGTTCCGCAAGCGGGTCGCCCTCGCCTCGCCGGTGACGCTCTGGTCCGTGCTGAAGACCGTCGCCTACACCTGGCAGCAGGACGTGCTGACCGACGACGCGAAGCGGCTGCTCGATCTCGGCAAGACGCTTTACGCGCGGCTGGCGACCCTCGCCGACCACGCGGAGGGGCTGCGCCGCTCGATCGAGAAGACGGTCGACTCCTACAACGCCTTCGCCGGCTCGCTCGAGACCCGCGTCCTCGTCACCGCGCGCCAGTTCGACACCCTCGACGAGTCCCGCGTGATCGCGCCCGCCGGCGGCGTCACGGTGTCACCGCGCCGCCTGACGGCCGTCGAGCTCCTCGCCCCGGACGAGCGCACGGCCTGAGCCGCGGGGTCTCGATACGCCGCTCCGCGGCTACTCGACCAGCACGGATGTGCGCCTGGTCAGATTCATGCTGATCGAGTAGCGCCCGCAGGGCGCGTATCGAGATCCACCGTCCGACGGAGGCGGGGTCTCGATACGCCGCTCCGCGGCTGCTCGACCAGCATGCAGCGGCGGCCTAGACCCACTTCTCCGCGAGGTGCTGGGCCGTCACGCGACGGATCGTGCCCGAGCGCGAGCGCAGGACGATCGACTCGGTGGTGATGATGTGGCCCTCCTTGCGGACGCCCTTCACCAGCCCGCCGTTGGTCACGCCGGTGGCGACGAAGTAGGTGTTGTCGCTGCGGACCAGGTCGTTCGCGTGCAGGACGCGGTCGAGGTCGTGGCCGGCGTCGATCGCGCGCTGGCGCTCGTCGTCGTCCTTGGGGCGGAGGATGCCCTGGATCACGCCGCCGAGCGCGCGGATGGCGCACGCGGTGATGATGCCCTCGGGCGTCCCTCCGGTACCCACGCACATGTCGACGCGCGAGTCGTGCCGAGCGGCGTTGATGCCGCCCGCGACGTCGCCGTCGAGCAGCAGCCGCGTTCCGGCGCCCGCCGCGCGGATGTCGTCGATCAGCTGCGCGTGCCGCGGGCGGTCGAGCACCGCGATGCGCATCTCGTCGACGGGCTTGCGCTTGGCCCGCGCCAGCGCGCGGATGTTCTCGCCGATCGGGCGCTCGATGTCGATGATCCCCACGCCCTCGGGCCCGGTGACGATCTTCTCCATGTAGAAGACCGCGGAGGGGTCGAACATCGCCCCGCGGTCGGCGACGGCGATCATCGACAGCGCGTTCTGCCGGCCCGCCGCGGTCAGCGAGGTGCCGTCGATCGGGTCGACGGCGATGTCGGCGGCCGGCCCGGAGCCGTTGCCGACGTGCTCGCCGTTGTAGAGCATCGGGGCGTTGTCCTTCTCGCCCTCGCCGATGACGACGACCCCGTCGAAGTTGACGGTGCCGAGGAAGGTGCGCATCGCGTCGACGGCGGCGCCGTCGGCGGCGTTCTTGTCGCCCTTGCCGATGAAGGGGACGGCGCGGATCGCCGCCGCCTCGGTGGCTCGGACGAGCTCCATGCCGAGGTTGCGGTCCGGGTGGAGGTAGAGCGAGTCGTGGTCGATATCGGTCACAGCGCGGAGTCCTTCGCGTTCGAGTTCGTGCAGACGGCGTCGTCGCAGGACCCGCGGAGCGGATCCCCATCCCGGAGCGGAGTCTATCCGAGGCCCGCCCCGCGCCCGGGGGACGCCCCGCAGCCGCCTCGCTAGACTCGACGCCGACGCGGGCCTCGCCCGACCCCCTCCCGTTCATCCGTCAAAGGAGATGCCATGCCCGTCGCTACCCCGGACCAGTACGCAGAGATGCTCGACAAGGCGAAGAAGGGCGGCTTCGCGTACCCCGCGTTCAACGTCTCCTCCTCGCAGACCATCAACTCGGTGCTGCAGGGCCTGTCCGAGGCCGGCTCGGACGGCATCATCCAGGTCACGACCGGAGGCGCCGACTACTTCGCCGGCCACACGGTCAAGAACCGCGCCGCCGGAGCGATCGCCTTCGCGAAGTTCGCCACCGAGGTCGCCAAGAACTACCCGGTCACGGTCGCGCTGCACACCGACCACTGCCCGCAGAACGCGCTCGAGGGCTTCGTCTACCCGCTGATCGCCGCCTCCGAGGAGGAGGTCAAGGCCGGTCGCGAGCCGCTCTTCCAGTCGCACATGTGGGACGGCTCGGCCGTGCCCCTCGACGAGAACCTGAAGATCGCCCAGGAGATCCTGCCGCGCGTGAAGGCGATCAACGCGATCCTCGAGGTCGAGATCGGCGTCGTCGGCGGCGAGGAGGACGGCGTCTCCCACGACATCAACGAGCACCTCTACACCACGCTCGACGACGCGATCGCGACCGTCGAGGCCCTCGGCTTCGGCGAGCAGGGCCGCTACATGGCCGCGCTGACCTTCGGCAACGTCCACGGCGTCTACAAGCCCGGCAACGTGCGCCTGCGTCCCGAGCTGCTCCGCGAGATCCAGGACGGCCTGCAGAAGAAGTACGGCACCGAGGCGCTCCCGCTCGACCTCGTCTTCCACGGCGGCTCCGGCTCCACCGACGACGAGATCGCCGAGGCGGTCCGCAACGGCGTCGTGAAGATGAACATCGACACCGACACCCAGTACGCCTTCAGCCGCTCGGTCGCCGACACCGTGCTGAAGAACTACGACGGCTTCCTCAAGGTCGACGGCGAGGTCGGCAACAAGAAGGTCTACGACCCGCGCTCGTGGGGCAAGATCGCCGAGTCCGCCATGGCCGTCCGCGTCGCCGAGGCGACCCGCCAGCTCGGCTCCGCCGGCCACTCCGGCAAGTAGGGCACCGCTCCGTGACGAACGCACACGACCAGCCGGGCCGCACAGAGCGCCCGGAACCGCAGTACGGCGAGTACGCGCCGCCCGGCTGGTCGTGGACACCTCCGGAGGACGCCGTCGTCGTCCCCGACCCGCGAGGGTCCGAAACCGATCCGCGGCCCGCGACCGCGCCCTCCGCGAAGACCGTCGCGCACCCCGTCGACCGGCTGATCACGATCATCCTGCTCGCGCTCGGCGTCTTCTTCGCGGTGCCGACGCTGCTCGACCCGTCGAGCTTCGCCACCACGCTCTCCGAGCTCTACACGAGCCAGGGCATCGGCACCTACGCCTCCCCCGATCTCGCCCGCACCCTCGGGCTGGTCGTCGCGCTCGCGCAGGCGCTGATCGTCGCGTTCGCGGTCTGGATCTCGATCCGCCGGCTGCGGGCCGGCAATCGCGCCGTGCTGGTGCCGATCCTGGGGATCGTCGCGACGGTCGTGCTCTCGCTGACGGTCGCCGCCATCGCGATCCTCGGCGATCCGACCTTCGCCGACTACGTCTCGCGGATGTCCGCCGGGACCGGCACGGACGTCTAGCGCCCGACCGGCTGACGCGAAGAAGGCCGCCCTCCCTCGGGAGCGGCGGCCTTCTCCTCGTTCTGCGTGCGGAGCGTCAGGCGCTGACGGAGGCGCTCACGCGTCCGCCGGCCCCGCGGGCGTCGCGCTTGCCGGCGACGTCCTTGCGCAGCTCCTTGGGGAGCGAGAACATCAGGTCCTCCTCGGCCGTCTTGACCTCCTCGACGTCGCCGTAGCCGGCGGCGGCGAGGTCGTCGAGCACCTCGCGGACGAGGACCTCGGGCACCGAGGCGCCGCTGGTGACGCCGACGGTGCGGATGCCGTCGAGCCACTCCTGCTTGATCTCGCTGGCGTAGTCGATCCGGTAGGCGGCCTTCGCGCCGTACTCGAGCGCGACCTCGACGAGGCGGACCGAGTTCGAGGAGTTGGCGGAGCCGACCACGATGACCAGCTCGGCGTGCTCGGCGACCTTCTTGATCGCGACCTGGCGGTTCTGGGTGGCGTAGCAGATGTCGTCGCTCGGCGGGTTCTGCAGGTTCGGGAAGCGCTCGCGGAGGCGGCGCACCGTCTCCATCGTCTCGTCGACCGAGAGCGTGGTCTGCGAGAGCCAGACGACCTTGTCCGGGTCCTTCACCACGATGTTCGGGACGTCGTCGGGGCTGCCGACCAGGGTCACGTGATCGGGAGCCTCGCCCGCGGTGCCCTCGACCTCCTCGTGCCCCTCGTGGCCGATCAGGAGGATCTCGAAGTCGTCGCGCGCGAAGCGGACGGCCTCGCGGTGCACCTTCGTGACGAGCGGGCAGGTCGCGTCGATCGCCTGGAGGTTGCGGTCGGCCGCACCCTGCACGACCGCCGGCGAGACGCCGTGCGCGCTGAAGACAATGTGCGAGCCCTCGGGGACCTCGTCGACCTCCTCGACGAAGATCGCGCCCTGGCTCTCGAGCGTGGAGACGACGTGCACGTTGTGCACGATCTGCTTGCGCACGTAGACGGGGGCGCCGTAGTGCTCGATGGCCTTCTCGACGGCGACGACCGCGCGGTCGACGCCGGCGCAGTAGCCGCGCGGGGCGGCGAGGAGCACTCGCTTGGCACCGTCGACGGGCTCGTCGCGCAGGCGCCCGGTTGCGCGGGGCATGCGCGGCATGGGCAGGCTGATCGGGGCTTCACTCACCCCGCGATTCTACGCGGTGCATCCTGTGCTCCCCGCGGAAGGGCCGGATCCGCTGACCGGCGGCCGGACGAGCGGCCTCGCGCCCGGCCCGGCGCCGCGGCCGCCGAGGTGTCGGAGGCATCCCGTACCGTGGTCGTCGCGGGTCCGCCGCCCGCTCCCCCGCCCGCCCGCTCCAGCGAAGGCACCGATGACAGACGCCCCTCCCACCGCCGATGCTCCCTGGCCGGTCGGTCTGCTCGCGAGCAAGATCAAGGGCTGGATCGAGCGCCTCGGCACCGCGTGGGTCGAGGGTGAGATCACGCAGTGGGGCGTCTCCGGCGGCAACGTCTACGGCAAGCTGAAGGACCTCTCCGGCGACGCCACCGTCGGCTTCACGGTCTGGTCCTCCGTCCGGGCCCGCCTCCCGGCGGACCTCAAGCAGGGCGACCGCGTGATCGCGCTGGTCAAGCCGAACTACTGGGTCAAGGGCGGCACGCTCTCGATGCAGGTGTTCGAGATGCGGCACGTCGGGCTCGGCGATCTGCTCGAGAAGCTCGAGCGGCTGCGCCGGCAGCTCGCCTCGGAGGGGCTGTTCGAGCCGGCGCGCAAGCAGCGGCTGCCCTTCCTCCCGCACGGGATCGGCCTGATCACCGGCAAGGACTCCGACGCCGAGAAGGACGTCCTCCGCAACGCCCAGCTGCGCTGGCCGGCCGTCCGCTTCCGCGTCGTGCACGCCGCCGTGCAGGGCGAGCGCACGGTGTCCGAGGTGACCTCCGCCCTGCGCACCCTCGACGCCGACCCGAGCATCGACGTGATCGTGATCGCCCGCGGCGGCGGCGACTTCCAGAACCTGCTCGGCTTCAGCGACGAGTCCCTCGTGCGGGCGGTCGCGGCCTGCACCACCCCCGTGGTCAGCGCGATCGGGCACGAGGCGGACCGCCCGCTGCTCGACGACGTCGCGGACCTCCGCGCGTCCACCCCGACCGACGCGGCGAAGCGGGTCGTCCCGGACGTCTCCGACGAGCTGCTCCGGGTGCAGCAGGCGCGGCTGCGGATGACCACCCGCGTCAGCGGGCTCGTCTCGCACGAGATCGACCGCCTGTCGCAGCTGCGCTCCCGGCCGGTCCTCGCACAGCCCCGGGTCCTCGTCGACCAGCGCTCGGAGGAGCTGACCCGCTGGGTCGCCCGCGGCGCGGAGCTGGTCGAGCGGCGGATCGAGCGCGCCCACCTCGAGGTCGAGCGCCTGCACGGCCATCTCCGCGCGCTGTCGCCGCAGCACACCCTCGACCGCGGCTACGCGATCGTGCAGAACGGCAGCGGTCACGTGGTCCGCACGCCGCAGGACGCGGCCGAGGGCGAGGCGCTCGTGCTCACCCTCGCCGAGGGCGCCGTCGCCGCCCGCTCGACCGGGCCCGCGGCCGATCCCGCCGGCCGCGGCTGACCCGTCCCGCTCCCACCCGCCCGCGCCCTCCTCGCAGCCCCGATCGATAGGATCACCCCCATGGCCGACGCCCGCACCGACTCCCCCGCCGTGCCGTCGAGCGACCCCGTCCCGACCCGCGAGTCCGACGTCTCCGGCTTCAGCTACGAGCAGGCGCGCGACGAGCTCGTCCGCGTCGTCTCCGAGCTCGAGCAGGGCAGCTCCACCCTCGAGCGCTCGCTCGCTCTGTGGGAGCGCGGCGAGGCGCTCGCGGCCCGCTGCGAGGAGTGGCTGATCGGCGCCCGCGCGCGGCTCGACGCCGCCCGCTCGGGCGGATCGGCCGCCGGCGGATCGAGCGCCGGATGAGTCGCGAGAAGCCGCCGCGCGTCGTCGCCGAGCTCGGCCGGCCCGAGACGGCCGCCGAGACCGCGGCCCGCAAGGCCGAGAACTCCCGGCTCTACCGCCAGCGCAAGACCGTCAACAACCTCGTCTTCTCGCTGCTCGCGACCGTCGGCGCCGTGGCGCTGATCGTGCTGATCGTCCCGCGCGGCGAGGGCACCGTCCGCGACCCGGTGGACGTGCCGGCGGTCGCCGCCCAGTTCCAGCTCGGCGAGAGCGAGACCCTCGCCGCGCCCGACATGCCCGACTCCTGGTCCTCGAACGCGGCCGAGCTGCGCGAGGACGGCGGGATCGAGTACTGGTACGTCGGCCTGATCACGCCCAAGAGCGGCTACATCGGCGTCAGCCAGGGCTTCGACGCCGACGAGCGCTGGGTCTCCGGCCAGCTCGACAGCGCCGCCGCGACCGGCGTCGAGCAGATCGACGGCCGCGAGTGGACGGTCTACGACCACCGCGACGGTGCCGGCGAGACCGGCAACAGCCCCTACGCTCTCGAGACGACGGCCGGTGGCAGCACCTACCTCGTCTACGGCACGGCGCCGACGGACGAGATCCGCCAGGTCGTCGACGCCATCACCCCGCAGATCGGCCAGGAGGAGTCCCGTTGAGCTTCGATCCGTCGAGTCCCCAGCACGAGGTCCCGCAGAGCATCGCCGTCGCGCGCGAATCGCGCCCGCCGTCGTGGGTCTGGAAGGAGATGCTGCGCGGCAACCAGCGCTTCGTCGCCGGTGAGCCCCGCCACCCCCGCCAGGACGTCGAGCGCCGCAACGAGCTCGCCGCCGAGCAGAAGCCGCTCGCCGCGCTGTTCGGCTGCAGCGACTCGCGCCTCGCGGCGGAGATCATCTTCGACCTCGGCCTGGGCGACCTCTTCGTCGTCCGCAACGCCGGCCAGGTCATCGCCGATTCGATCATCGGCTCCCTCGAGTACGGCGTGGCCGTGCTCGGCGTGAAGCTGATCCTCGTCCTCGGCCACGACGAGTGCGGAGCGGTCAAGGCCGCGATCCAGTCGCAGGCGCCCGACGCCGAGCGCCTCCCGCCGCACATCGAGCACCTGATCGAGCCGATCATCCCGGCCGTCCGCCGCATCGTCGGTCCGCAGCCCGACGGCCGCGTCCTCGTCGACCCGTCGACGACCGACGCCCTCGCGGTCGGCCGCGAGCACCTCCGCGACACCGTCGCCGAGCTGCTGCAGCGCTCCCCGCTCATCGCCGACGCGGTCGCCGCGGGAGAGCTCGCGGTCGTCGGCGCCAACTACCGCCTCGCCGACGGCACCGTCGACTCCGACGTGGTCCTCGGCATCGACCCGCCGCAGATGAGCCCGTACCGCTCGGAGCAGGAGCGCACCTCCAGCCCCCTGCAGAGCGTGTCGGGCCCCGACGCGACCGCTCCGGCCGCCGAGCAGCCGACCACCGACCTCCTCTCACCGAACCGATGAACCGAACAGAACAGGACGAACACAGCGTGGTGGACACCTCCCCGACCGACTCCGGCGCCGACGACGCCTTCCGCATCGAGCACGACACGATGGGCGAGGTCCGCGTCCCGCGCGACGCGCTCTACGCCGCGCAGACGCAGCGCGCGGTCGAGAACTTCCCGATCTCCGGCGCCGGCCTCGAGCCCGCCCAGATCGCGGCCCTCGCCCGGATCAAGAAGGCCGCGGCCCTCGTCAACGCCGATCTCGGCGTGCTCGACGGCGAGATCGCCCGCTCCATCGCCGACGCGGCGGACCTCGTGGTCGGCGGCGGCTACGGCGAGCACTTCCCGATCGACGTCTACCAGACCGGCTCCGGCACGTCGTCGAACATGAACATGAACGAGGTGCTCGCCACCCTCGCGACGACCGCGCTCGGCCGCCCGGTGCACCCGAACGACCACGTCAACGCCTCGCAGTCCTCGAACGACGTCTTCCCGACCTCGGTGCACGTCGCCGTGACCGGCGCGCTGATCCAGGACCTGGTGCCCTCCCTCGAGCACCTGGCCGAGGCCCTCGAGACCAAGGCCGAGCTGTGGGCCGAGGTCGTCAAGGCCGGCCGCACCCACCTGATGGACGCGACGCCCGTCACCCTCGGTCAGGAGTTCGGCGGCTACGCGGCGCAGATCCGCCTCGGCATCGAGCGCGTGCAGTCCGCCCTCCCCCGGGTCGCGGAGGTCCCGCTCGGCGGCACCGCCGTCGGCACCGGCATCAACACGCCCGCCGGCTTCCCGGCGAAGGTCATCGCCCGCCTCGCGGAGGAGACCGGCCTGCCCGTCACCGAGGCGCGCAACCACTTCGAGGCGCAGGGCGCCCGCGACTCGCTCGTCGAGGCGTCCGGCGCGCTCCGCGTGCTCGCCGTCAGCCTCACCAAGATCAACAACGACCTGCGCTGGATGGGGTCCGGCCCGAACACCGGTCTCGGCGAGCTCAGCATCCCGGACCTCCAGCCCGGCTCGTCGATCATGCCCGGCAAGGTGAACCCGGTGATCCCGGAGGCGGTCCTGATGGTCTGCGCCCGCGTGATCGGCAACGACGCGACGATCGCCTGGGCCGGAGCCTCCGGAGCCTTCGAGCTGAACGTCGCCATCCCGGTGATGGGCACGGCGCTGCTGGAGTCGATCCGCCTGCTCACCGCCTCGGCCACGCTGCTCGCCGACAAGACCGTCGACGGCCTCGAGGCGAACGTCGAGCACGCGCGCGCCCTCGCCGAGTCCTCGCCCTCGATCGTCACGCCGCTGAACAAGGTGATCGGCTACGAGGCCGCCGCCAAGGTCGCGAAGAACTCGGTCGCGAAGGGCATCACCGTCCGCGAGTCCGTCGTCGACCTCGGCTTCGTCGAGCGCGGCGAGGTGACGGAGGCGCAGCTCGACAGCGCCCTCGACGTCATGTCGATGACCCACCCGGGCTGAGGCCCGCCTCCACATGCTGGTCGAGTAGCGCCGCAGGCGCGTATCGAGACCCACCGTGCTCAGCAGGGCGGGTCTGCAGACTCATGTCCTGACGCTGGTGGATCTCGAGACGCCCGCTCCGCGGGCTACTCGATCAGCATGGAAGACGCCCGCTCCGCAGACTGCTCGATCGGCATGCACAGCATGCCCACCCTGCAGCAGGGGGCGGTCGGCCGCCGCGCGATCGGCGCCCCTGCATGCTGGTCGAGTAGCGCCGCAGGCGCGTATCGAGACCTACCGCGGCCAGGACGTCGGCCGTCAGCGCGCGGCCGGCCGCCGCGACCACGACGGCGCGCGCTCGGGTCGGGGACCGATGCCGACCAGCGCCGCCGGCACGACCGCGAGCCCGGGCAGCAGCCGGAGCAGCGCCGCCAGCGCGCGCGGCGGCCCCGAGAGCCGCCCGGCCAGCGCCGGCAGGATCAGGCGCGCGTGCAGGACCCGCTGCAGCGACTGGATCAGCACGGCGGGCAGCGCGCGCCGGCGCTGCACCCGGGCGAGCACGCGGTCGCCCGCCGCCGTCCGCAGCACACCGCGGCGCAGCGGCCCCGCCAGCAGCCGCGCCGCCGCCACCGCGTCCTGCACGGCCAGGTTGATGCCGACGCCACCTACCGGCGACATCGCGTGTGCCGCGTCGCCGAGGCAGAGCACCCCCGGAGCGTGCCAGCGCGGCAGCCGCTCGAGCCGGACGTCGAGGTGCTTCACGTCGTCCATCGACGCGATCCCCGCCACGTCCTCGGCGACCTCGGGGAGCAGCTCGGCCGCCTCCGCCCGGAACGCCTCGATCCCCCGCTCCCGCACCGCCGCGTCGGTGCCCTTGAGCCCCAGCCGCGCGATCTGCAGGTAGCCGTCGCGCGGGATCGCGATCGACACCCGCCCGCGCCCGATCCGCGGCAGGAGCGACTCGCCCACGGCCCGCGCAGTCGGCAGGCGGTACCACCAGACGTCGAAGCCGACCGGCAGCGACCGCACGGGCAGCCCGGCCGAGCGGCGCACGGCCGACCAGCGCCCGTCGCAGGCGACCGTCAGATCGGCGAGCAGGCGCCCCTCCCCGGCCGGCGACCGGTACTCGACACCGACGACCCGCCCGCCCTCGCGGACGACGCCGGTCACCTCGTGCTCGGTGAGCAGGGTGAAGCAGCGCTCGGCCTGCGCCGCCTCGGCGACCAGGGCCAGCAGGTCCCACTGCGGCACCATCGCGACGTACGGGTGGCGCACCGGCAGCCGCGCGAAGTCCGCGATCACCACGTCGCGCCCGTCGCGGCCGGGGATCGTCACCCGCTCCACCCGCGAGTGCCGGATCGCCTCGAACCGGTCGAGGAGCCCGAGGTCCTCGAGCAGCCCCAGCGTCGTCGGATGCACCGTGTCGCCGCGGAAGTCGCGAAGGAAGTCGGCGTGCTTCTCCAGCACCGTCACCGCGACGCCGGCCCGCGCCAGCAGCAGACCGAGCACCAGGCCCGCCGGCCCGCCGCCCACGATCGCGCAGGTCGTCCCCTGCTGCAGGGCCGCGCTCCCGCCGTCCATCCCGTCGTCTCCGTCGCCGTCCGCCACGTCGGCCTCCTCGCTCGGCACCCGGTCTACACCTCCGCGGCCGTGCGGACCAGCGTCGGACGCTCGCACGTCACGTCCAGGCGATGACGAGCCAGAACGCGGCGAGCTGGAAGGGTCCGAACGGGATCCGCTCGCCCCCGCCGCGGAGCGCCGACGGCAGACTCCACGCGCCGGCCAGGACGAACGCGAGCACCGGCGCCAGGAGGGCGAGTGCCGGATCGACCGCCGCGAGCGGGAGCGCCAGCCCCGTCCCGAGCTTCACGTCGCCCCGGCCGAGCCCGCCCGCGAGGTGCAGCAGTCCGAGCACGAGAGCCGTCGCGAGCACGGCGGGCAGCTCCCCCGGCACCCGCCCCGAGAGCGACCCGCCGGCCATCGACGCGAGCCCCGCCAGGAGGATCGGCACCGTCAGCGCGTTCGGCAGCCACCGCTCGCGCACGTCCGCGAGCACGAGCGGCACGGTCGCCGCGGCGACGACGAGGACGACGATCGCCGCCCGCCCCTCGACCCTCGCGAGCCCGATCGCGCCGAGCAGGACCGCGCCGACGAGCGCTGCCGAGAGGTCCAGAAGCCGGTTCATCCGGAGACTGTAGAGCCGATCGCCCCGCGCCCGCCGGAGTTGTCCACAGGCGATGCCGGACGTCCACCCTTCACTCCCGCGGCGGCACCGGCCCGAGCAGCGCGTTCGCGAAGAGCCCGTGCGCGGACTCGTCGTCGGAGGGGTGGAAGAGCCCGGCCAGCACGTCGCGGTAGAGCCGGGAGAGCTCGGAGTCGCGGCGGTAGGACGAGCCGCCCGAGACGCGGACCGCGCTCTCGACGATGCGCAGCGCCGCCTCGGTGGTGCGGATTTTCACACCGACGAGCGACGGGAACCAGCCCGCCCCGCGGTCCACGAGCGCGTCCACGTCGGCCGCCGCGCTCGCGAGTGGTGCCCGGAGCCCGTCGAGCAGGATCGCGGCGTCGGCGAGGCGCCAGCGGATGTCCGGGTCCTCGGACAGCGGCCGTCCGCCGGCCCGGAGCGACGTCCGCTTCCGCGCCGACGCCACGCCGAGCTCCAGGGCGCGCTGGGCGACCCCGAGGTAGACCGAGGCGATCAGCAGCTCGAAGTCGGCGAAGATCGCGAAGACCAGCGGATCCGCCGTCGGGCCGACGGGCAGCGAGCGGAACATCCGCGCGGCCGGCACCTCGACGCCGTCGAGGACCGTGGTCCGGCTCTGGGTGGCGCGCATGCCGAGGGTGTCCCAGTCGTCGTGCACGGTGAGCCCCGGCACCGACGCGTCCGGCGAAGACCGGTCGACGAAGCCGTGCACGAGCCGCGGCTCCGGCCCGCTGTCGTCGCGGCCGAAGACGCCGAGCCGGGTCCAGGCCGGCGAGAGCGAGGTGAAGATCTTGGTTCCGGTGAAGCGGTAGCCGCCGTCGCCGAGCGGCTCCGCGCGGGTGAGCGAGTCGGAGAGCACGAGGTCGTTGCCGGGCTCGCTGTTGCCGAAGGCGAAGACGTGCCCGGCCGCCGCGTCGACCAGCACGTGCTCGAGCGAGGCGTCGCCGCGGGCGCGCAGGGCCTTCGCGATCCCGGTCCAGACCAGGTGCATCGTGGTCGCGAGCGCGGTCGCGGGAGCGGCCGTCGCCAGCCGGGCGTGCTCGGCCGTCGCCTGCTCGAGACCGAGGCCGCCGCCGCCGAGCTCCGCCGGGACGAGCATTGTCAGATACCCGGCGGCCTTCAGCTCCTCGAGGTCCTCGGTGAAGAAGGCGTTGCGCGCGTCGTAGTCGGCCGCGCGGAGGCGGAAGCGCTCGAGGAGCGCGTCGTCGAGGATGCTCACCCGCCCCACGCTACGCGCCGCGGCCCCGGATCACTCCAGTCGCGGAGCACCTCCGGCACGCGGAACGACCTCCGGCTCGCGAGAACCAGTGATTCCGGCGAGCCGGACGTGATTCTGCGAGCCGGAGATGACCGAAGGTCGCTCAGGACCTAGGCCGACTCGTTCGACTCCAGCATCTCGGTCACGAGCGCCGCGATCGCCGAGCGCTCGGAGCGGGTCAGCGTCACGTGCGCGAACAGCGGGTGCCCCTTCAGCGTCTCGATCACCGAGGCGACGCCGTCGTAGCGGCCGACCCGAAGGTTGTCCCGCTGGGCGACGTCGTGGGTGAGCACCACCCGCGAGTTCTGGCCGACCCTGGACAGCACCGTCAGCAGCACGTTGCGCTCGAGCGACTGCGCCTCGTCGACGATCACGAAGGCGTCGTGCAGTGAGCGCCCGCGGATGTGCGTCAGCGGCAGCACCTCGAGCATCCCGCGCTCGATCACCTCGTCGAGCACGTTCTGCGAGACCAGCGCGCCGAGGGTGTCGAAGACCGCCTGCGCCCAGGGGTTCATCTTCTCGGCGGCGTCGCCGGGCAGGAAGCCGAGGTCCTGGCCGCCGACCGCGTAGAGCGGCCGGAACACCATGATCTTCTTGTGCTGGCGCTTCTCCAGCACCGCCTCGAGCCCCGCGCAGAGCGCGAGCGCCGACTTGCCGGTGCCGGCCCGGCCGCCGAGCGAGACGATGCCCACCTCCTGGTCGAGCAGCAGGTCGATCGCCAGCCGCTGCTCGGCCGAGCGGCCGTGCAGCCCGAAGACGTCCTTGTCGCCGCGCACCAGCGCGATCTGGCGCTTGCCGGTCACCCGGGCGAGTGCGGAGCCACGGTCCGAGTGCACGACGAGCCCGGTGTTGATCGGGATGTCGGCGACCTCGTCCGTGAAGAGCCGCTCGCGGTCGTAGAGCTCGCTCATCTGGTCGCCGCTCAGGGTGACGTCGTCCATGCCCGTCCAGCCCGACTCCGGGGCGAGCTCGGCGAGGTACTCCTCGGCGGCGAGGCCGATCGAGGCGGCCTTCACGCGCATCGGCATGTCCTTCGACACGACGGTGACGAGGGCGCCCTCGCTCTGCAGGTTCATCGCCACGGCGAGGATCCGCGAGTCGTTGTCGCCGAGCTGCAGCCCGCTGGGCAGCACCGACATGTTCGAGTGGTTCAGCTCGACGCGGAGGGTCCCGCCCCGGCCGACCCGGATCGGGAAGTCCAGCCGCTCGTGCTTGACCCGCAGCTCGTCGAGGTGCCGCAGCGCCTGGCGGGCGAAGTAGCCGATCTCGGGGTCGTTGCGCTTGCCCTCGAGCTCGCTGATCACGACGATCGGCAGGACGACGGCGTGCTCCGCGAAGCGGAACATCGAGGAGGGATCCGACAGCAGCACCGAGGTGTCGAGGACGTAGGTGCGCTGGAGCTGCTCGGTGCGATCCGAGGAGCCGTGCTGCGCGCGGCGGTGGACCGCGCCCTGCGTGCCGTTCTGCGGATCCGTACCCTGGGGAACTGTCACGTCGACTCTCCACATTCCGGGGGCCGGAGCCCCCGACTCACTTCAGAGGATTCGAGTCGGCCGGTGGTGCGTCTCGGCACCGCGCAGTTCCTTCACTGGCAGTCATCGAGTCGTACTTGTGTGGCCGACTCGACCAGGTGCGTCACCTGATGATCCGAACCTAATCCCGGAAATGACAGCCGTGTGGTTCTTGCCGAGACGAACGTGTAACAGCTATGTGAACAGCGCGCGCGGGAGGGCAGCTCAGCTGCCGAAGCGGCGGTGCCGGCCGGCGTAGTCGCGCAGCGCCCGGAGGAAGTCGACCTCGCGGATGTCGGGGCCGAGCGCCTCCATGAAGTAGAACTCGCTGTGCGCGCTCTGCCAGAGCATGAAGTCGGAGAGGCGCTGCTCGCCCGAGGTGCGGATGACGAGGTCCGGGTCGGGCTGACCGCTCGTGTAGAGGTGCTCGCCGATCAGCTCGGGCGTGAGCAGGCCCGCGACGTCCTCGATCGAGGAGCCGCGCTTGCCGTGCTCGTCGAGGATGCTGCGGACCGCCTGCGCGATCTCGTGGCGGCCGCCGTAGCCGACCGCGAGGTTGATGTGCAGGCCGGTGTGCGCGGCGGTGCGCTCCTCCGCGCGGTCGAGCGCCGAGACGAGCGACTCCGGCAGCCCGTCGTCCGAGCCCACGTGCTGCACGCGCCACTCGGGCTGCTGCGAGACCTCCTCGGCGAGGTCGGCGATGATCGCGATCAGCTCGGTGAGCTCGGAGCTCTCCCGGCCGACCAGGTTGTCCTGCGAGAGCAGGTAGAGGGTGACGTGCCGGATGCCGAGCTCGTCGCACCACTGCAGGAACTCGTGCACCTTCGCCGCGCCCGCGCGGTGGCCGTGCGCGGCCGTCTCCAGCGCGCGCTGGCGGGCCCAGCGGCGGTTGCCGTCGATGATCATCGCGACGTGGTTCGGCAGCGCGGCGCCCTCGAGACTCGAGCGCAGCCGCTTCTTGTAGACGCCGTAGAGCAGGTCGCTCCCCACGGGCAGTCTCGGCTTCGGCACGGTGCCACGGTAGTCGAAACCGCGGCCCGGTACCGGACCACGGCTGTTCCCCCGTTCGAGCAGGCTCTCCCGGTCGCCCTGCCGCGGCGGGTCGTATCCTCGTCGGTATGAGCCACCGGCCGACCTCCCCCACGCCCGATCCGGATGCGCGCGCCGTGCCGGAGGACGACGCGACCGGCCCCTCGCTCCCCGCCCTGCCGCTCGTCGAGGACGAGATCGAGCACGGTGCGGCGACGGAGGCGCGGCCGACCTGGCGCGGCTGGATCCACGCCGGACTGTTCCCGGTCGCGATCGTCGCGGGCATCGTCCTGGTCAGCGTCGCCGACGGCGCACCGGCGAAGTGGGCGGCGACCGTGTTCGCCGTCTCGTCGCTGCTGCTCTTCGGCAACTCGGCGCTCTACCACCGCTTCGACTGGTCGCCGCGGACCAAGATGATCCTCAAGCGGATCGACCACGCGAACATCTTCCTGCTGATCGCCGGCACCTACACGCCGCTCGCCGCGCTCGCCCTGCCGCCCGCGCAGGGCTCGCTGCTGCTCGTGCTGGTCTGGGCGGGGGCGCTGCTCGGGATCGGCTTCCGGGTGTTCTGGATCTCCGCGCCGCGCTGGCTCTACGTGCCGCTCTACCTGCTGCTGGGCTGGGCGGCGGTGATGTACCTCGGCCCGCTGTTCGAGGCGAGCGCGGCGATGATGGTGCTCGTGCTGGTCGGCGGCCTCTGCTACTCCGTCGGCGCGGTCGTCTACGGGATCAAGCGGCCGAACCCGGTGCCCGGGGTCTTCGGCTTCCACGAGATCTTCCACGCGCTGACCGCGGTGGCGTTCCTCTGCCACTGGACGGCGGCGCTGATCGTCTGCCTGCACCCGACCTACAACGTCGGCTGAGCGCCGGGCGCGTCGGCGCACCGCGCTCGGCGTCCGGGCGTCAGCGTCCGGACGGGGCGTCCTCCGCGCGCTCGCGCTCCTCGGAGTCGAGCTGCTCGTTGACCTGGGCGCGGTAGGTCGTCCGGCGGACCCGGCGGACCATGTCGAGCGCGAGGAACACGGCGGCGAGCGCGATCACGAACATCGTGATGAAGCCGAACAGGCCGGGCGTCACCGTGTCCTCGTTGAACTCCGGCGCGGTCGTCGGCACCGGCGTGGCCTCGGCGGCGCGGATCAGGGCGACGTGGGCGGCCTCGAGCACGGTCGCGGCGATCATGCGGACTGCTCCTCGGAGGCGGGGGCGGCGAGGGCGGCGTCACCCGGCAGCGCGACGTCGATCCCGGCGAAGAGGTCGGTCTCCGGCGTCGGCGCGTCGACCCGGCTCTGCACGAGCTGGAAGTCGTCGGTCGGCCACGCGGCGTCGATCGCCGAGTGCGGGAGGAAGAAGAACTTGTTGTCGGGAGCGACCTGGCTCGCGTGCGCGAGCAGGGCCGCGTCGCGGCGGTCGTGGAAGCCGGAGACGACGATCTTCGTGGTGGCGAGGTAGGGCGTCTCCTCGTTCCAGCGCTTCATCTCCTCGAAGGAGGCGAGCAGCGGGTCCTCCGGGTCGATCGAGCGGATGTGCTCGGCGATGGCCCGCAGCTTCTGCGAGGAGAACACGCGGTCGTAGTAGAGCTTCGAGACGGACCAGGCGGCGCCGGTGCCGGGGTACTCGTCGGCCTCGCCCGCGGCGCGGAACGCCTCGACCGCGACCTGGTGCGCGCGGATGTGGTCGGGGTGCGGGTAGCCGCCGTTCTCGTCGTAGCTGATGATCACGTGCGGGCGGAACCGGCGGACGAGGCGCACCAGCGGTGCCGAAGCGGTCGGCAGCGGCAGGCCGGCGAAGGAGTCCGCGGCGACGGCGCCGTCCTCGGGCATCCCGGAGTCGACGAAGCCCAGCCAGGCGTGCTCGATGCCGAGCGCCCGCTGCGCGGCGGCCATCTCGTAGCGGCGCAGGCCGCCCATGTCGCGCTCGGCGTGCGCGCGGGCGCCGAGCGCCTCGTTCAGAACGGAGCCGGCCTCGCCGCCGGTGCAGGAGACGACCATGACCTCGGCGCCGCGATCGGCGTAGGAGGCGAGAGTCGCGGCGCCCTTGCTGGACTCGTCGTCCGGGTGGGCGTGCACGGCGAGCAGGCGCGGGACCTCGCGCGGCGCGGCGTCCGCACGCGCCTCTGAATCTGCGGAGACCTGGACGGCCTGGGACACGATCGCTCGATTCCTCGGGGTTTAATGGGGGGCGTCGCTCGGTTCTCACCCGCGCACGTCATCCGCCAGAATAGTCGCTTCACCCAGGGAGTTCCGTGGCCGCCCGAACGTCCGAGAGCGACGAGCGCGCGAGCGACCCCGCCCTCGACCCGGACGCCGTCCGCGCCGCCGGACCCCTCGCCTCCCGTTACGGGAGAACGCCGCGCAGCCGCCGCGGCGACCGCCGGCTCTTCGCCCTCGTCGCCGTCGCCTTCGTCGCGGTGTTCGCCGCCTGGGTGATCTGGGCCGGCCTCGACGGCGCCCGCGACGGCGTCGACGTGCAGGACACCGCGCACGTGGTCGTGGACGACCGCACCGTCGAGGTGTCCTTCGACCTCACCGTCCCGACCGGGCGCGACGCGGCCTGCGCTGTCCAGGCGCTCAACGAGCAGTCCGCCGTGGTCGGCTGGCTCGTCGTCGAGTACCCCGCGTCCACCGATCGCTTCCGCTCCTACACCGAGACGGTGCGCACCACGGAGCTCGCCACGACAGGTTTGATCTCCTCCTGCTGGCTCCCGTAGGGTGTCGGGGTGCCCTGACGGACTCGTCGGGGCCTTGTCTTTTCCCCCGCCGCACGCCCTCGGTCGATCCGCTCGACGGGCCAGGCGCCCGACAGCACCGTCGGTCGCGCGCGGCCGTCATGTGAGGAGCCCACCATGGCCGACCAGCCTCAGGTCACCTGGATGACCCAGGAGTCGTACGACCGCCTCCAGGCGGAGCACACCGAGCTGTCCACCAACGGACGCCTCGAGATCGCCAAGCGCATCGAGGTCGCGCGCGAGGAGGGCGACCTCAAGGAGAACGGCGGCTACCACGCCGCCAAGGACGAGCAGGGCAAGATCGAGGCGCGCATCCGCCAGCTGACCGCGCTGCTGCGCGAGGCCGAGATCGGCACACCGCCCGAGAGCCACGGGGTCGTCGAGGCCGGCACGATCATCACCGCCGAGATCGCCGGCGACGAGTCGCGCTTCCTCCTCGGCAACCGCGAGATGGCGGGCGAGAGCGACCTCGACGTCTACAGCCCGCAGAGCCCGCTCGGCGGCGCGATCATGGGCCTGAAGGTCGGCGACTCCACCACCTTCGAGGCCCCCAACGGCCGCAACATCACCGTCAAGATCGTGAACGTCGAGACCTGGAACGGCCACTGACCCTCAGCGCTGACGCACTCCGCGAGATGCCACTTGTGCGCTCGACACGCCGTGTCGGGCCGTCACAAGTGGCATCTCGCGTATCTGCAGGGCTAGCCGCGTGACAGGCGCGGGCTGTAGCCGGCGTCGCGGAGGACCTGGAGGACGCGGTCGGCGTGCTCGGGGCCGCGGGTCTCGACGCTGATCTCGAGCTCGACCTCGCTGATCTGCAGGCCGCGGCCGTGCCGGGTGTGCAGCACCTCGACGACGTTGGCGTTGGCCTCCGAGATCAGGTCGGCGATCCGCGCGAGCTGACCCGGCCGGTCCGGCAGGCCGATGCTCATCTTCAGGTAGCGCTCGGAGGCGGCGAGGCCCCGGCTGATCACCCGCTCCATCATCAGCGGATCGATGTTGCCGCCGGAGAGGATGACGGCGGTGCGGCCCGCGTTCCGGATCTTGCCGGTGAGGATCGCGGCGATGCCGACGGCTCCGGCCGGCTCGACGACGAGCTTCGCGCGCTCGAGCAGCACCAGCAGCGCCCGGGCGGTGTCGTCGTCCTCGACGGTGACGACCTCGTCGACGACCTCGCGGATGATCTCGAAGTTCAGCTGGCCGGGCTTCGCGACCGCGATGCCGTCGGCGATGGTGGGCGAGATCGTGATGGCGATCGGCTCGCCGGCCGCGAGCGAGAGCGGGTAGGGCGCGGCGTTCGCGGCCTGGACGCCGATGACGCGCAGCGTGCGGCCCTCCTGGGCGGCCTTCTGCTTCGCGGCCGACGCGACGCCGGCGATGAGCCCGCCGCCGCCGATGGGCACGACGAGCGTCTCGACGCCCGGAGCCTGCTCGAGGATCTCCAGGCCGATGGTGCCCTGGCCCGTGATCACGTCGGGGTGGTCGTAGGGCGGGATGAAGACCGCGCCGGTGCTCTCGGCGAACTCGGCCGCCGCGGCGAGCGCCTCGTTGAAGATGTGCCCGCTGAGCACCACCTCCGCGCCGTAGTCGCGGGTCGCCGCGAGCTTGGGCAGCGCGACGCCGATCGGCATGAAGATGGTCGCCTTGATGCCGAGCTCGCGCGCGGCGAAGGCGACGCCCTGGGCGTGGTTGCCGGCCGAGGCGGCGACGACGCCGCGCTCCCGCTCCTCGGGCGTGAGGTGCGAGAGCCGGAACACGGCGCCGCGGATCTTGTACGAGCCGGTGCGCTGCAGGTTCTCGCACTTGAGGAAGACGGGCGAGCCGAGCACCTCGGCGAGGAACGTGCTCGTCTCCATCGGGGTGTTCGCGATGACGGGGGCGAGGACGGTTCGGGCCGCCTCGAACTCGCTCAGGGTCGGTCCGACGACGCGGCTAGTCTGCATGCTCTTCGGCAACTCTCTCGGGGGTTCGGGTCGGCGAGCGCCAGGCTCCGCTCGCGACGTAGTTGACCATGACGTTGAGGGTCGCGACGACCGGGACCGCGAAGAACGCGCCCGCGATGCCCGCGACGATCGAGCCGCCGGCGACCGCGAGGACGACGGCGAGCGGGTGCACCTTGACGGCGGAGCCCATGATCAGGGGCTGGAGGATGTGCCCCTCGAGCTGCTGCACGCCGAGGACGACGATCAGCAGGATCAGCGCGATGACCGGTCCGTTGTAGACCAGGGCGATGAAGACGGCCAGCGCGCCGGTGACGACCGCGCCGATCACGGGCACGAAGGAGCCGAGGAAGACCAGCACGCCGATCGGGATCGCGAGCGGGACGCCGAGCAGGAACGAGCCGAGCCCGATGCCCACTGCGTCGACGAAGGCGACCAGGATCTGCACCTTCACGAAGTTGGTCAGCGTGATCCAGCCCGCGCGGCCGGCCCCGTCGACGGCCCTCCGGGCGCGGTGCGGGAAGAGGCGCACGACCCAGCGCCAGATGTTCGGACCGTCGATCAGGATGAAGAGGGTCGAGAACAACGTCAGCAGCACGCCGGTGAGCACGTGCCCGACCGTCGAGCCGACGCTCAGCGCGCCGCTGACGAGCATCCCCGAGTCCTGCTGCACGGCGGCGAGCGCCTGCTGCGCGTACTGGTTGATGTCGGTCTCGGTCAGGTGCAGCGGCCCCTCGAGCAGCCACGACTTCAGGGCGTCGTAGGACTGCACGGTCTGGCGGCTGAGGTCGTCGAAGCCGGAGGTGACCTGGGTGACGACGAGGAAGAGCAGGCCGCCGATCACGAGGACGATGCCGAGCTCGGCCACCACGATCGCGAGCCACTTGGGCCAGTGGTGCCGCTGCAGGAACATCGAGAACGGCACGAGGAGCGCCGCGATGACGATCGCGAGCAGCAGCGGGATGACGATCAGCCGCAGCTCGATCACCAGCAGGCCGATCACGGCGAGGGCGCCGGCGACCACGAGGATCCGCCAGGCCCAGGCCCCGGCGATGCGCATCCCGGTGCTGACGAAGGCGGCGTCCGGGTCGAGCGGGCGGGGCTGCGGAGCCCGCTCGGGAGCCGCGGCGGCGCGGACGGCGTCGCGGGCGCCGGACGTGCGGCGGGACCGGCCGAGTCTCATCCGCCCAGACTAATCCCCGCCGCATTCCGCGGGCGGAATCCGCGACAGCTCACGAGGCCGCGCGGACGGCCACCGGCCGCCGCGCGAGCGCGAGGCCGACCCGCTCCCCCGGCTCGAGCCGGATCCCGGCCGCGTGCTGGACGACGAGCTCGTCCCCCTGCTCGGTGCGGACCGTGGAGCGGCGCACCGGTCCGAGGAAGCTGGTCGCGAGGACCACGGCAGGCAGATCGCCCGGAGCACCGCCCGGCACGATCTCGATGTCCTCGGGCCGGAGGAACGCCGAGACGGCGCCGTCGACGGCCGCGCCGTCCACCAGGGGCAGGCGCGCGCCGAGCACGGAGACGGCCCCGCCCGAGACGACCCCCGGCACGACGTTGGAGAGCCCGACGAAGTGGGCGACGAACGGCGACGACGGCCGGGCGTAGAGGTCCTCCGGCGCGCCGAGCTGCTCGATCCGCCCCGCGTTCATCACCGCGACCCGGTCGGCGACGGCGAGCGCCTCCTCCTGGTCGTGGGTGACGAAGAAGGTGGTGATGCCGATCTCGGACTGCAGCCGCTTGATCTCGTCGCGCAGCTGCACGCGGACCTTCGCGTCCAGCGCGGAGAGCGGCTCGTCCAGGAGCAGCACCCGGGGGCGGGTGACGAGCGCCCGCGCCAGCGCCACCCGCTGCTGCTGCCCGCCGGAGAGCTGGTGCGCGTAGCGGTCGCCCAGGGCACCGAGGCCGACGAGGTCGAGCGCGTCCTGGGCTGCCGTCCGCCGCTCCTTCGCCGCGACACCGCGGGTGCGCAGACCGAACTCCACGTTCTCGCGGGCGCGCAGGTGCGGGAAGAGCGAGTAGGACTGGAAGACCATGCCCATGTCGCGGCGGGCGACCGGCAGGCCGGCGACGTCGCGCTCGTCGACCAGGATGCGGCCGGAGTCGATCCGCTCGAGCCCGCTGAGGGCGCGGAGGGCGGTGGTCTTGCCGCAGCCCGAGGGGCCGAGCAGGGCGATGAACTCCCCGGGCGCCACGTCGAACGAGACGCCGTCGAGGGCTCTGGCCGCGCCGAAGTGCCGGGCGACGTCGAGGAAGCGGACGCGGGCGCCCGGGGAGAGGGGCGCGGTCACGAGGTGCCTTTCGAGGCGCGGCGCCCGGTGGCGACGAGGCCGATCCGCGCGAGGCGGCCGATCCCGAGCAGCAGGGCGAAGGCGAACAGGAGGGAGAGGAGGGAGAAGATCACGGCCACGTAGGCGTCCTGCTTCGACACCTGCACGAGACCGGTCTGCAGCGTCGTGCGGCTGAGCAGCGAGGCGATGGTGTACTCGCCGAGGACCACGGCGACGGTGATCAGCGCGGCGGCGACGAGGCCGCGGCGCAGGTTCGGCAGCAGCACCCGGACGAGCACGCCGAACGGGCCGGCGCCCAGCGAGCGGGCGGCCTCCGAGAGCGTGATCACGTCGAGCCCTGCGAGGTCCGCGGCGATCGCGCGGTAGGCGTAGGGCAGCACGAGCACGCCGTAGGCGAGCGCGAGCGTCCAGGGCGCCGAGCCGACGAGGCGGGTGATCACCGAGTAGACCGGCGCGAGCCCGACGACCAGCACGATCGCGGGGACGGTCAGCGGCAGCAGGCAGACCAGCTCGAGCGCCCGGCGCAGGCGCGGCAGGCGGATCTCGACGAGGAGCATCGTCGGCACCAGCAGCACGAGCACGATCAGGGCGGTGACGACCGCGAGGATCAGCGAGTTGCCGATGCCCTGGAAGAGCGCGCGGTAGCCGCGCTCGTTCTCCGAGTCGAGGATCGCGGTCCAGTGCGAGAGGTCGTAGCCGCCGGCGCCGCGGAGGGTGAACTCCGCCATCGCGATCAGCGGCACCGCGAAGGCGAGGCCGGTGACGACCAGGACGATGCGGGAGAGAGCGCGGGTCACCGCTGCCACCGACGGGCCCGGCGCTGCAGCAGCGCGTAGCCGGACATCAGGACGATCATCACGAGGAGCATCCCCAGCGCGAGCGCGCCGGCCAGGTTCTCCCGGCCGAGGACCGTCTCGCTGACGAGCGCCGCGCGGATCTGCAGCGGCACGATCTGGGCGCCCTGGCTGATCAGCGCGGCAGCCGTGGCGAACGAGGAGAACGCGTTGGCGAACAGCAGCAGCACCGAGCCGAGGAAGGAGGGCGCGAGGACGGGGACCGCGACGCGCCACCAGTAGCTCACCGCTCCCCCGCCGAGCACGGCGTTCGCCTCGGCCCACTCGGGGCGCAGTCCCTCGAGCGCGGGCAGGAAGGTCAGCACCATCAGCGGAACCTGGAAGTAGAGGTAGGGCAGGATCAGCCCGGGCAGCTGGTAGAGCCAGACGCCGTCGGCGTAGAGGTCGACACCGGCGCCGGCCAGGAGGGTCGTGACCAGGCCCTGGACGCCGATCGTGGCGATGAAGGCGAACGCGAGCATCACGCCGCCGAACTGGGCGAGGACGCTCGCCGCGGCGTCGACGATCGTGCGCAGCGGTCCGCGCGGATCGGCACCGAGCAGGGCGAGGCAGACGATGCCGCCGAGGACCGCGCCGACGACGGCGGTGAGCGCCGACAGTCCGAGCGAGGCGCCGAAGGCGGACAGGACGACCGGGTCGCCCAGCGCCGCGACGTTCGCGAGCGTCGGCCGCCCGTCGCCGTCCACGAAGCCCGTCCCGACCGAGAGGACGGTCGGCACGGCGAGGAAGAGCAGGACGTACACCGCGAACGGAGCGACGCCCAGCGCTGCGGGGAGACCGCGCCGTCCCCGGGGCACGCGGGCCCCGGGGACGGCGCGGACGGCGGCGGTCGTCACTGGATCGCCGCGCCCCACTTCTCGGCCAGCAGGGCCGAGGCGGCCTCGGTCTGCTCGGAGGTGAACTGGACGAGGTCCTCGGGAGCGGCGCCGACGGCGTCGAGGGCCTCCGTGTCCACCGTGCCGGCGTCGACCATGGCCGCCAGGCGCACGGGGTAGGCGCCGGCCGCGAGGTAGAGGTTCTGCGCGGCGTCGGAGTAGAGGTACTCCTGCCAGAGGCGCGCGGCGGCCGGGTGCGGCGCGTCGGCGTTGATCGCCTGGTTGTAGTAGCTGCCGACCGCGGTGCCGGGCAGCACCGTCGTCGTCCACTCGCGGGTGCCCTCGTTCGCCTTCGCGGCGGCGAGGTTGTTGTAGCTCCAGTCGAAGACGACCGGGGTCTCGCCGGAGGCGATGGTCGCGTCGGTCGGGTCCAGCGGCAGGAAGTTGCCCGCGTCGTTGAGCTTCTCGAAGAAGTCGATGCCGGACTGGACGTCGTCGGCCGAGCCGCCCGACTGCAGGGCGGCGAGCTGCACGGCGGCCGCCGCGGCGCCGGCCTGGGTCGGGTCGCCGTTGATCGCGACGGAGCCGCGGTAGTCGGCGCCGAGCAGGTCGTCGAGCGACTCGGGCGCGGGCACGGCGTCGGCGTCGTAGCCGATCGACATCAGGCCGGTGTAGTCGTTCACCCAGAGGCCGGTCTCCTCGCGGTTGCCCTCCGGGATGTCGTCCCAGGTCTCGACCTTGTACGGCGCGAACAGGTCGGTGTTCGCGAGCGCCACGGCGGCACCGAGGTCGAAGACGTCCGGAGCGGTGTCCTGGCCGGCCAGGTTCTGCGCGGTGCTGATCTCCTCGGCGGAGGAGACGTCGGGGTCGGCCGAGTTGACGGTGATGCCGTACTCGTCCTCGAAGCCCGAGATGAGCTCGCCGTAGTTGGCCCAGTTGTCGGGCAGCGCGATCACGTTGAGCTCGCCCTCGGCCTTCGCGGCCTCGACCAGGGCGTCGAGCCCGCCGAGGTCGGCGGCGGAGGTCGCGGTCGAGGCGTCGACCGACGCGTCGCCGGACGAGGCGCCGGCGTCGCCGGAGCAGGCGGTCAGGGTGAGAGCGAGAGCGGCGGCCGCGGCGGCGAGCACGCCGGCGCGGGGGAAGCGCTGGGTCGTCAAGAGTCCTCCAGGAGTCGGGTGGGTGGGCCCCTGCGGGCGCCTCGGGAAACGTAGGGGCGGCTCCCGACATCCCGGGGCCGCCCGGATGAACCGGACGGGAACACTCGGCGCCGAAGCCGGATCGCCTCCGATCGGCCGATGTCGGCGGCCTTCGCTAGCGTGGGGACACCATGACCGAGCAGCTCAGCCCCGCGCTCGCGCGCCGCATCGCCCTGGCCGCCCAGGGCTTCGGTGCCGCGCCGCCGCCGCGGGTCGGCACGCGGCAGATCCTCGGCGTGATCGACCGGATCCGGCCGCTGCAGCTCGACTCGGTCAACGTCTTCGAGCGGAGCCACTACCTCCCCGTCCTCGCCCGGCTCGGCCCCTACGACCGCGCCCTCCTCGACGCGGTCGCGTTCTCGCCGAAGGGCCACTACCTCGAGTACTGGGCACACGAGGCGGCGCTGATCCGTCGCGCCGACCTCCCGCTCTACCGCTGGCGGATGGAGCACTACCGCCGCGTCCGCCTGCCGGAGCACGAGGGCTGGGCGGCCGAGAACCGGTCGACGCTCGACTGGCTGCGGGTGGCCCTCGCCGACGGCCCGCTGCGCGCGTCGGAGATCGAGCACGAGGCCAACATCCGGACCGGACCGTGGTGGGGCTGGTCCGACATGAAGCGCGGGCTCGAGGTGCTCTTCCGCTGGGGCGAGGTGGTGACCGCCGGGCGCACGCGCTTCGAGCGCTCCTACGCGCTCGCCGAGCAGGTGCTGCCCCGCGGGGTGCTCGAGGCGGAGGTCTCCACCGAGGACGCGGTCCGCGAGCTGGTGCGCCGCTCCGCCCTCGCGCTCGGCGTCGGGACGCTCGGCGATCTGGCCGACTACCACCGGCTGCTGAAGGCGCCGACGCTCGCGGCCGTGCACGACCTGGTCGACGCGGGCGAGCTGGTGCCGGTCGAGGTCCGCGGCTGGGAGCGCTCGGGACGCCCGCTGCCGCTCTGGCGGCACACGGCGGCGCGGCGGCCGCGCGAGCTGCGGGCCGACGCACTGCTCTCCCCCTTCGACCCCGTGGTCTGGCACCGCCCGCGCGCCGAGCTGTTCTTCGACTTCCACTACCGGATCGAGATCTACACCCCGGCGGCCCAGCGCGTGCACGGCTACTACGTGCTGCCCGTGCTGCTCGACGACGTGATCGCGGCGCGCGTCGACCTCAAGAGCGACCGGCAGAACGGCGTGCTGCGGGTGCAGGCGGCCTGGCGCGAGCCCGGAGCGCCGCCGGACACGGCCGAGCGCCTCGCCGCGCTGCTCGTCACCGCCGCGCACTGGCAGGGGCTCGACACGGTCGACGTCGTCGGGCGGGGCACCCTCGCGCCCGAGCTCCTCGTCGCCCTCACCACCGGCCACCGGGAGGTCCTCGCATGAGCGGTCCGCAGGAGCGGCAGGGCACCATCGCGCTCGCCCTGTCCGAGAAGTGCGTCGCCCTGCTGCTCGAGCGCGGGACCACCAAGGGCGTCAGCTCGATCGATCTGGCGCACGCCGCCGGCATCTCGCTGCGCACCTTCCACCGCTACCTCGGCGGCAAGGAGGACTGCGTGCGGCCCGTGCTCTACGCTGCCATCGCGGCGATGGCGCGGGAGCTCGTCGCGCGGCCGGAGTCGGAGTCGCTGAACACCGCGCTGGGCGCCGCGTTCGCCGCGGCCGCGTCCGGCCCGCAGCTCGAGCGGACGCTGCGGCTGATGCCGCTGCTCACCGAGACGCCCGGCATGCGCGCGGTCTGGGTGCAGTCGCTGCACGACGGCGAGGGTGCGCTCACCCCGAGCATCGCTCAGCGGATGGGCCTGCCCGCGGCGGACGAGCCGCGCGCGGCCGTGCTCGCCACGGTCGTGCTGGCGCTGGTGCGGCGGGCCCTCGTGGACGCCGTCGCGACGGGCACCGACCCGGCCCCCGTCTTCGACGAGTACCTCACGACGCTCGACGGCGGCCCGCTCGCGGCGGCAGCCCCGGCAGCGCGCTGACGGCGGGTCGAAAGGCACATGCTGATCGAGTAGCCCGCGCAGCGGGCGTATCGAGATCCACCACCGTCGGAAGTCGAGTCTGCAGACCCGGCGTGTCGATGACGGTGGGTCTCGATACGCCCCTGCGGGGCTACTCGACCGGCATGAGGGGCGCCGCTGCGGGGCTACTCGACCGGCATGAGGGGCGCCGCTGCGGGGCTACTCGACCGGCATGAGGGGGGCGCCGCCGGGGCCGCTTCCTCCGTGGCGTCAGAACTGGACGCGGGGCGGCTCCGAGATGGCGGCGAGGTCGCCGACCTCGAAGAACTCGCGCTCGGAGAAGCCGAGGCGGCGGGAGAAGAGCGTGTTGGGGAATACGGTGACCTTGGTGTTCATCTCGCGGACGCCGCCGTTGTAGAAGCGGCGGGCCGACTGGATCTTGTCCTCCGAGTCGACCAGCTCGCCCTGCAGCTGCAGGAAGTTCTGGCTCGCCTGCAGCTGCGGGTACGCCTCCGCGACGGCGAAGATCGACTTCAGCGCCTTCTGCATGTGGTCCTCGGCGGCCGACGCCTCGGCCGGCCCCTGCGCGGAGAGCGTCTCGGCGCGGGCACGGGTCACCGAGTCGAACACCTGCCGCTCGTGCGAGGCGTAGCCCTTCACGGAGTCGATGACGTTCGGGATCAGATCCGCCCGCCGCTTCAGCTGGACGGTGATGTCGCTCCAGGCCTCGTCCACGCGGACGTTCAGCGTGACGAGGGAGTTGTAGGTGGCCCAGAGGTAGATCCCGAGGATCACGACGAGCACGACGACGACGATGAGCGGGACGAGCCATTCCATGCCGACAAGTGTAGGGAAGGACCCCGCGCCGTTCCCCGCAGTCCGGCGCATTCGCAGAGACGCGGGTGGCGCTACTTCAGCGTCTTCTGCATCAGCACGGTGCTCAGCCAGCGCTCGAACTTGAAGCCGACGCGGCCCATCCGGCCGACCTCGACGAAGCCGTACTTCGCGTGCATCGTCAGCGACGCCTCGGCCCCCTTGTCCGCGATGACGGCCATGACCTGGCGGATGCCGACGGCCTTCGCGCGCTCGAGCAGCTCGGTCATCAGCGCCTTGCCGAGGCCCTTGCCGGTCGAGGCGGCGCGCAGGTAGATCGAGTTCTCGACGGTGAAGCGGTAGGCGCGCTTGGACGACCACGGCGACACCATCGCGTAGCCCAGGATCTGCCCTGACGGCGACACGGCCACGATGAACGGCAGCCCCAGCTTCTGGTTGCGCGCGAACTTCGAGCGCCACTCCTTCAGCGTCGAGTCGTCCTCGTCGAAGGTCACCACGGTGTTCCGGACGTAGTGGTTGTAGATCTCCTGGATGTCCGGCAGGTCCGCGCTGCGCGCCTCGCGGATCTCGAAGGAGAACTCCGGCTCGGGGGCGGGCGCCCGGCGCAGGTGCGGCGGGAGGACCCGGCGCTGCTCGTACTCTTCCTCGAGCATCTCGCTCCTTCTCGGCGGTGGTGGTCGGCGTCGCTGATCCCGGGCGGCGGCCGCGATCCGGGCCAGCGTAGCCGGGGTGGCGGAGCACCGCACGCGCGGCGGGCCGCGCTGTCGGGCCCCGAGGCTCAGGGCAGGAGCGCCCAGTCGACGGGCTCGGCCCCGCGCTCGGCGAGCAGCTCGTTCGCGCGGCTGAACGGGCGCGAGCCGAAGAAGCCGCGGGAGGCGGACAGCGGGCTGGGGTGGACGCTCTCGACGATCCCGGAGTCGCCCAGCAGCGGCCGGAGGTTCGCCGCGTCGCGCCCCCAGAGGATCGCGACGAGCGGCTGCTCGCGGGCGACGAGCGTGCGGATCGCGTGCTCGGTGACCCGCTCCCAGCCCTTGCCGCGGTGCGAGGCGGGCGCGCCGGGTGCGACGGTGAGGACGCGGTTGAGCAGCAGCACGCCGCTGCGCGTCCAGCCGCTGAGATCGCCGTGCTCGGGCGGCGCGACGCCGAGGTCGTCCCGCAGCTCCCGGTAGATGTTCTGCAGACTGCGCGGCAGCGGCCGGACGTGCCGGTCCACGGCGAAGGACAGCCCGATCGGATGCCCGGGCGTCGGATACGGGTCCTGCCCGACGATCAGGACGCGGACGTCCTCCAGCGGCGCGGCGAACGCGCGGAGCACCTGCGCGCCTGCCGGGAGGTAGGGGCGCCCGGCCGCGGTCTCCGCGCGGAGGAAGTCGCCCATCGCCGCGATGTCGCCGGCGACCGGGGCGAGCGCCTCGGCCCAGCCGCGGTCGATCAGGCCGGCACCGGCCAGCTCCTGCAGATCCACGCTCAGCTCGCGGCGAGGGTGGCGACCGACACTCCGGCCTCGCCCGCGCTCGCGCGCCAGACCGAGCCGGCGCCGCGGACGCGCAGCGCGCCCGTGCCGACGGTGAGGACGGTCGACTCGTCGATCGCGACGCCGCCGTCGACCAGTCCGGCCTCGACGGCCGCGACCAGGCGGCCGAGCGTGCCCCACTGCGCGGCGTGCACGTCGATCGAGACGTCGACCAGGCCGATGCCCTCGAGCACCGTCACCTCGTCCAGCTCCTCGGCCGCGTGCTCGGGCGCGACGGCGACGCCGCCGATGCGGTCGCCGCCGACGATCGCGCGGTCGGCGGCGACCGCGGCGCCCGCGGAGTAGCCGGCGTACGGCACTCCGGAGGAGACGAGGTCGCGCAGGCGCGGGAAGGACGCCTCGAGCGCGTCGCGGTAGGCGGGTGTGAGGCCGCCGCCGACGAAGATCCCGTCGACGTCGTCGAAGACCGCGGGGTCGATCCGGCCGCCCTCGGGCTTCATGACCGCGAACGGGAGGAGCTTGCCGACCGTCGCGAGCGTCGCGGCCCAGCCCGCGTAGACCTCGGGGCCGAGGCCGTCGTGCACGACGACGATCGCGATCCGCGGACCCTCGATGCGGCCGGCGTCGACGGCGCGGTCGTGCGCCTCCGCCAGGAAGGCTCCGTAGAGCTGCGGGTCGTGCTCGGCGCCGCCGCCGCCGCCGATCAGGTGGACGCTCACTCGTCGTCCTCCGCGAGGGCGCCCGCCACCGGGGGCAGCGCCGACCAGGGGAAGACGATCCAGCGCGGCGTGCGCCGCCAGAAGAAGTCGGGCTCGAGCACCGTGCGGGGCTTCGTGTAGAGCGTGACGGTCTGCACCTCGGCGCCCATCGCGCGGATCAGGTCGACCGAGAGGGCGAGGGTGTGGCCGGAGTCGGAGACGTCGTCGACCAGGAGGATGCGCTTCCCGCGCACGGACGCCTCGTCCAGCAGGGGCGGCAGGACGACGGGAGCGGCCAGTCGCGCCTCGACGCCGGTGTAGAACTCGACGTTCAGCGCACCGCAGCTCTTGATGCCCAGCGCGTAGGCGACCGCGCCCGCGAGCAGCAGACCGCCGCGCGCGATGGCCACGACCAGCTCCGGGCGGTAGCCGGAGGCGACGACGTCGTCGGCGAGGTGGCGAGCGGCGTCACCGAACTCGAGCCAGCCGAGGACCTCCTTCTCCGTGGCGGCGAGGAGGGCGGCGGAGTCGTCGGCGTCGGAAACCATGAGGGACAGGCTAGAGCGTCGCCAGGCCCCGCGTCACATCACGGGGCCCCGCGACGGGCGCCTGTCACGCCTTCGGGGTGAGCGCGCCCTTGATCACCTTGTGCGGGGCGGCCTGCGCCACCGGCTTGATCGTCACCAGATCGAGGTTGACGTGCGGCGGCAGCTCGACGGAGGAGACGATCGCCGCGGCGACGTCCTCGGCCACCAGCGGGGCGGGGACCTCGGCGTAGACCTTGTCGGCGCGCTCCTTGTCGCCGCCGAAGCGGACCAGGGAGAACTCCTCGGTGTGCACCATCCCGGGCGCGATCTCGATCACGCGGATCGGCTCACCGGCGAGCTCGAGGCGGAGGACCGCGACGAGCGCGTGCGCGGCGAACTTCGCGGCGTTGTAGCCGCCACCGCCCTCGTAGGCGACGTGGCCGGCGATCGAGGTGACGGTGACGATGTCGGCCGAGCCCTCGGAGCCCTCGTCGGCGATGCCCGAACGCAGCAGCGGGAGCAGCGCGCTCGTGACGAGCTTGACCGAGAGCACGTTGATCTCGAACATCCGGGTCCAGTCGGCGGGGTCGGACGCCTCGACCGAGTCGAGGCCGAGCGCGCCGCCGGCGTTGTTGACGAGGGCGTGCACGGGGCCGGTCTCCGCGAGGTGGTCGCGCAGCGCGTCGACCTGCGCCGCGTCGGTGAGATCGGCGACGAACAGGCTCGCCCCGGTCTCCGCGGCGAGCGCCTCCAGCTGCTCCCGGCGGCGGGCGACCGCCACCACGTCCCAGCCGTGCTCGCGGAACAGGCGGACCGTCGCCGCACCGATCCCCGAACTCGCTCCTGTCACCACGACGCGTCGAACCACGCTCGTCCTCTTTCCGTCAAGCCTCGGACACCATCGACTCCGTCGTCGGAGCCAACGCTAGCCTGGCCGCATGCAGCCCGCCGACCCGGCTCCCGCCACCGCCGGGTCGCCCACTCCCCCCAAGCGCCGCGTGCCCCTCTGGGACAACGCCCGCTTCGTCTGCGTCGCGCTCGTGGTGATCGGCCACGGCATCCAGCGGCTGACCGCGAACTCGGACACGTCGCTCGTCGTCTACCTGACGATCTACGCCTTCCACATGCCGGCCTTCGCGATCATCTCCGGCTACTTCTCCAAGGGCGGAGCGCCGAACGCCCGCGCGATGCGCCGGGTGCTCACCGACATCCTGCTGCCCTACCTCATCATGGAGACGATCTGGACGCTGGTGCAGTTCGCGGTCGAGGGCAAGCAGGAGTTCAACCCGACCAAGCCGAGCTGGACGCTGTGGTTCCTGCTCGCGCTCGGGATCTTCCGGCTGGTCCTCCCCTACCTCGCGCTGCTGCGCTGGCCGCTGCTGATCAGCGTGGTCCTCGCCGTCGGCGTCAGCTACTACGACAACATCGACTCGACCTTCTCGCTGGCGCGGGCGATCGGGATCCTGCCGTTCTTCGTCTTCGGCTGGCGGCTGCGCGGCTGGAAGGCCGGCTCGCGGCTGCTGGTGGACCGCTGGCTCGACCTGACGCCGCGGCAGATCCTGCTCTCCCGGGTGATCGCCGTCGCCCTCTTCGCGGCGACGGTCGTCGTGATGACCGTCAACATCGACGCCTTCCGCGCGGCGGATCTGCGCTACTGGTTCTTCTACGACCGGCCGTACGACGCGCTCGGCGAGACCGCCTGGTGGGCGGGGCTCGTCCGCCTGGCGCTGATGGCGACCGCGGTCGTGCTCTCGCTCGCGCTGTTCAGCCTGATCCCGCGCCGACGCACCGCGATGACGGCCTGGGGGCAGTCGACGATGTACGTCTACCTGCTGCACAGCTTCGTCCTCTACCCGCTGCGCGAGTCCGGGCTGCTGTCCGCGACCGAGAGCACGGTCGCGCTGATCCTGATGATCGTCTTCTGCATCGCGGTCGCGATCGCGCTCTCGCTGGGCTGGACGCGCACCGTCTTCCACAAGATCGTCGAGCCGCGGGCGGCCTGGCTCTTCGCGCCGGTCGTCGACGAGCGGCCCGAGCGCCCGAACCGGGCCGACCCGACCGGGTCCAAGCGCGACCCGCATCCGACGTCCGGGATCCGCACCGGCCGCTGATCCGTCGCGGTTACCCCGTGTGTCGGGCGCCCTGGCCGCACCGGGGACCCGCACCTAGGCTCGTCGCGACGGGGAACGGCCTTCCGTTCCGAACCGACGATGCGATGGGATGCACCATGACCGACTCCGAGAAGTGGCAGTTCGAGACCAAGCAGATCCACTCCGGAGCCGCGCCCGATCCCGTCACCAAGGCGCGCGCGACCCCGATCTACCAGACCACCTCCTACGTCTTCGACAACGCCGAGCATGCGAAGAACCTCTTCTCGCTCGCCGAGTTCGGCAACATCTACACCCGCATCCAGAACCCGACCCAGGCGGTCGTCGAGGAGCGCCTCACCGCGCTCGAGGGCGGCTCCGGCGCGCTCCTGCTCGCGTCCGGCCAGGCGGCCGAGACCGCGGCGGTGCTCAACATCGCGCAGGCGGGCGACCACCTCGTCTCGTCGTCGTCGATCTACGGCGGCACCTACAACCTCTTCAAGTACACGCTGGCCAAGCTGGGCATCGAGACGACTTTCGTCGAGAACCAGGACGACCAGGAGGAGTGGCGCCGCGCGGTCCGCCCGAACACCAAGCTCTTCTTCGCCGAGACCATCGGCAACCCCAAGATCAACATCCTCGACATCCGCGCCGTGGCCGATGTCGCGCACGCGGCGGGCGTCCCGCTGATCGTCGACAACACGATCGCGACGCCGTACCTGATCCGCCCGTTCGAGCACGGCGCGGACATCATCGTGCACTCGGCGACCAAGTTCCTCGGTGGTCACGGCACCGTGATCGGCGGCGCGATCGTCGACGGCGGCACCTTCTCCTGGACCGCGAACGCGGCGAAGTTCCCCGGGCTGACCACGCCCGATCACTCGTACCACGGCGCGGTCTACACCGACGCGGTCGGCGACGCCCTCGCCTACATCATCAAGGCCCGCGTGCAGCTGCTGCGCGACCTCGGTGCCTCGATCGCGCCGGCGAGCGCCTGGCAGCTGATCCAGGGCATCGAGACGCTGTCGCTGCGGATCGAGCGGCACGTGCAGAACGCGCAGGAGATCGCGGAGTACCTGGAGAACCACTCCGACATCGCGACGGTCAACTACTCAGGACTGCCCACCTCGCCCTGGTACGCGGCGGCGAACCACTACGCGCCGAAGGGCGTGGGCGCCGTGCTCTCTTTCGAGCTCAAGGGCGGGGTGGACGCGGGACGCGCCTTCGTCGACTCGCTCGTGCTGTTCTCGCACCTGGCGAACATCGGCGACGTCCGCTCGCTCGTCATCCACCCGGCGTCGACCACGCACTCGCAGCTCACCCCGGAGCAGCAGCTCACCGCCGGCGTCACCCCCGGGCTCGTCCGCCTCTCCGTCGGCCTCGAGAACATCGACGACCTCCGCGCCGACCTCGCCCAGGCCCTGCAGGCCGCCCGCAGCGTCGTCGAGGCCTCCCGCGCCAACGCCTGACGGCCCCGTCATGCTGGTCGAGTAGCCGCGCAGCGGCGTATCGAGACCCACCGTGCTGACAACGGCGGATCTCGATACGGCCGCTGCGCGGCCTACTCGATCAGCATGGGCGGGCGGCCGCTGCGCGGCCTACTCGATCAGCATGGGCGGGCGGCCGTTGCGCGGCCTCCTCGATCAGCAGGGGTCCGCTCCGCGGCCTACTCGATCAGCAAGGCGAGCGTCACCCCCGCGTAACAAAGGCCGGGTGCCCGCCGCGCTCTGCCACGATGGACACCGCTATGGACTGGCAGCAGACACTCGAGGACACCGTCCCTTCGGCGTTCGTCACCGAGCGCCAGCTCCGCTCGGTGATCGGCAAGCCGCCCGCCACCGGGGCCTGGCGCGAGGGCGACCACCCCGGCGGGCGGCGCTTCGTCGAGATCGGCCCGTTCGCCTTCGAGGCGGGCGGCCGCCTCCCCCACGTCCGGGTGGCCTACGAGAGCTGGGGCGAGCTCTCCCCCGCGCGCGACAACGCGATCCTCGTCCTGCACGCGCTGACCGGCGACTCGCACCTGATCGGCCGCGGCGACCCGGGTCACGCGACCGACGGCTGGTGGTCCGGACTCGTCGGGCCCGGTCTCGTGATCGACACCGACCGCTACTTCGTGGTCGCCCCGAACATGCTCGGGGGCTGCCAGGGCTCGACCGGCCCCGCCTCCCTCGCACCGGACGGGCACGAGTGGGGCGCGCGCTTCCCGTACACGACGATCCGCGACCAGGTCGCCGTGCAGGCGCTCTTCACCGACCGGCTCGGCATCGACCGCTGGCACACCGTCATCGGCGGCTCGATGGGCGGGATGCAGGCGCTGGAATGGGGCATCGACCACCCCGAGCGGGTCGCCCGGCTCGCGGTCCTCGCCGCTCCCCCGCGCGCCACCTCCGACCAGATCGCGCTCAACTTCGTCCAGCTCGAGGCGATCCGGAACGATGCCGCCTTCGCGGGCGGCGCCTACTACGACGCCGGTGACGGCAAGGGCCCGTACCACGGCCTCGCGCTGGCCCGCCGGATGGCGCTGCTCAACTACCGCAGCCCGTCCGAGCTCAACGACCGCTTCGAGCGGAGCTGGCAGTCCGGCCTCAGCCCACTGGGCGGCGGCGGCCGGTTCGCGGTCGAGTCGTACCTCGACTTCCACGGCAACAAGTTCACCCGGCGCTTCGACGCCAACAGCTACATCACCCTCGTCGAGGCGATGAACTCGCACGACGTGGGGCGCGGGCGCGGCGGCGAGGCCGAGGCGCTCGAGCGGATCACCAGCCCGACGCTCGTGCTCGGGATCGACAGCGACCGGCTGTTCCCGGTGGACGGGCAGCGGATCATCGCCGCCCACGCCCGCGGCACCATCGACGGCGACGAGGTCGCGGTTATCAGCTCGACCTTCGGGCACGACGCCTTCCTCATCGAGGACGACGCGGTCGGCGGCCACCTCGCGAGGCTCCTGGCGGTCTGACCCGATCCCGGCCGTCCCGCGGGCCGACCGCCGGTCTGTGACTATCGTGAGACGGGGGGTCCGCCCCGCGCCGCCCACCGGAAGGAGCGTGCCCGTGCCGTTGGTCCGCAGCGCTCGCGAGCGCGACCGCCTCCTCCGCCAGTCCGCGTGCGGCATCGGCCTTCTGATCGACGCCACGGCGATCGCCCTGGTCCTCGGCCCCGGGGCGGTGGCGCCCGACGCCGTGCCGTTCGCGGTCGCGCTGCTCCTCGCACTCGCCGTCCTCCACCTGCAGCTCGGCCGCAGCGGACGAACGCTCTGGGTGCTCCTGCTCGCCGCCGGCGGCCTGGTGCTGAGCATCGGCCTCGCGAGCGCCCTCGGCGGCGACAGCGGCTTCGAGGGCTACGTGCTCGTCGGCACCGCCAACGCCGTCACCAGCACCGTCGCCGTCGTGGTGACCACCTCCGCCCGTCGGCTGCTGCTGCTCCTGCCCGTCCTGGTGCCGAGCGTCGTCGTCTCCGTGCTGGTCGCCGAGGAGGCGATGCTGTCCAACGCGCTCGTGCAGAGCCTGCTGCCCTGGGGCACGCTCGCCGGCTTCGCGCTCTGGATCAGCACGGCGGTCCCCCGGGTCGTCCGGCGCATCGACAGCATCGGCAACGCGCACCGCGTCGAGCGGCAGGCCAGCGAGACGGAGGCGCAGCGCCGTCAGGGAGCGCGGCTCCTGCACGACACGGTGCTCGCGACGCTCACCCTGCTCGCCCACTCCGGCCGCGGCGTCTCCGAGGACGCGCTCCGCCGCCAGGCCGCGCAGGACGCGCAGCTCCTGCGCCAGCTGCGCCTCGGCGGGACGCCGACGCCGAGCGCGTCCGGCTCGTACCAGCTGACCAGCGTCACCGCGTCGCCCGCCGCGACCTCGCTCGAGGACGTCCGGGACCGGTTCGGCCGCCTGGGCCTCGAGGTCGTCCTGCACGGCTCCGGGGAGGTCGTCCTCGAGGGCGCCGCGCTCGACTCCTTCCTGCTCGCCCTCGCCGAGTGCCTCGAGAACGTGCGGCGGCACTCCGGTGTCGAGTCCGCCGACGTCACCATCACCGAGGACGAGCAGACCGTCCGCGCGATGGTGACGGACGCCGGTGCCGGCTTCGACATCGCCACGGTGCCCGCGACGAAGCTCGGCTTCAAGGAGTCGGTCGTCGCGAGGCTCGCGGACGTCGGCGGGCGCACCCGGCTCTTCAGCTCGCCCGGCTCCGGCACGACCGTCGTGCTGGAGGTGCCCAAGTGAGCGCCGGCACCGAGCGGGCCTCCCCCCTCCTCGGCGGACCCGGCGCCGCTCCTCGCCGGCCCGACGGCTCGCCCCGCTCCGCCCGCGCGCGGAAGGGACAGCAGGAGACCCTGGGCACCAGCTACCTCGGCAGCGGCCTCACCGGCATCGCGGCGGCGCTGATGGCCTACGAGCTCCTGGTCTTCCTCGCCACCGTCGACGACTACGCGCGGCCGGGGCTGGTCGTCGTCGCCTGGCTCCTCCTCGTCGCCTCCTTCACGGCGACCGTGGTCGCCATCCACGTCTGCGGACAGCGGCTGCCCACCGCCGCCTACGTCGGCCTGCTCGTCGGGATCACCGGGGCCGTGGCGCTGGACCTGATCGCCGTCGCCGGTCACGGCCCGTCCGCCGCCGTCCCGACCGCCGCGGTGGCCGCCGCGGTCGCCCACGCCGCGATGATCGTGCACCGCCGCAGCATCGAGGTCCTCGCCGTCGCCTTCGCCATCGCGGTCGCCGAGCTCGTCGCCTACAGCGCCATGGGCTCGGGCGACGAGACCTCGTTCTCGGTGAGGATCAGCGCGATGGCCGTGACCCTCGCGCCCGCCGTCGTCGCGGTCGTGATGATGCGCGGCTTCCGCCGGATGGTCCAGCTCGAGATCGACCGCGCCCTCGTCCAGAGCACCACCCTCGGGCCGCGCTACGCGGTCGGCATGCTCGCCTCGGAGGAGCTCGCCCGCCTCGACCTCGCGGCCGAGCGCCTGCTCGCCGAGGTCGGCGACGGCACGACCGTTCTGCCGCTCGATCCGCACCGCGCCGCGCACGCCGCCGCGCTCGCGACCAGCCTCCGCCTGCACCTCATCGAGGGGCGTCGCGAGACCTGGCTGCACCACGCGATCCAGGAGTCCGAGCTGCTGGCCCCGCTCGTCGATCTGCACGACCCCGACGGCACTGCCGGCCTCCTCGGCCACCAGCAGCGGGACGGCCTGCTCTCCGCCATCTGGCTCATCCTCGACGGCGCCTCCGGGCTCACCGTCGTGCTGCACGTCGAAGCCGGAGCACCGCGCGAACCCGAGGCCGACGCCCCGCCGCGCTCCCTGCTCGTGCCGCTCACTCTGCAGTCCGAGGGCGTGCCCGTGCGCGGAGTCGATCCCGCGACGTGGGAGGCTATCGCACAGGTCGGTGCGTTCCGCGACACGTCGCACGATGACGCGCTCCGGATCGAGATCGACTGCTACGTCGAGAATCCGGCCGATCGCTGAGCAGAGACGACCGCCCCGCCCTCCCGCCCGAGCCGAAGGACACCGATGACCTCCACCGCAGAACCGAAGATCACGCTCGCCGTGGTCGACGATCACAAGATGCTCCTCGGTGCCCTCACGGAGTGGATCCGCGGCGCCGCGTCGGACATCCAGCTGGTCGCCGCGGTCGCCTCCTGGCCGGAGCTGCTCACTCACCCCGAGTTCCCTGTCGACGTCGTGCTGCTCGACCTGGACCTCAAGGACAACATCCCGATCTCGGTCAAGCTCTCCACCCTGAAGACCACCGGCGTGAAGACGGTGCTGATGAGCACCTACTCCGAGCCGGCCGTGGTCCGCGAGGCGCTCGCCTCGGGCGCGCTCGGCTACCTCGTCAAAACGGAGGACGCCGACATGATCGTCGAGGCGATCCGCGCGGCCAAGGACGGCCACTCCTACATCTCGCACGAGCTCGACATGGCGCTCTCCACCGGCGACTCCGACGGCGCCCCCAAGCTCAGCGCGCAGGAGCGCCGCGTGATGGCGCTCTACGGCGGCGGCGAGCCCGTCAAGTCCGTGGCCTTCGAGCTCGGCATCTCCGAGGAGACCGCGAAGTCCTACCTCAAGCGCATCCGCGAGAAGTACCGCGTGGTCGGCATCGACGTCGGCACCAAGGTCGCACTGCGCAAGCGCGCCATCCACGACGGGATCTTGATCGAAACGGATTGAATTCGTCGCGCCGCGCGGCGCGACGAATTCAATCCGTTCGCGGGGGCGGTCCCCGCCCGCCCCCGCCGCAGTCGGCTTCACGAAGTGGGCGCGTTCCGTAGAGCGTCCTGCGGCGGCTGCGGAAATCCGCTGACACGCGGATTTCCGTCTGCACCGCTCCGTGGCTGGCTGGTCTGCAGGCAAGACCCACCGAATAGTGCCCCACCCCATGTTGGTCGAGTAGCCCCGCAGGGGCGTATCGAGACCCACCGGCGTCAACAGGGCGGCCTGCAGGCCACCGTCCGGTGCTGGCGGATCTCGATACGCCCGCTCCGCGGGCTACTCGATCAGCATGCGCGGTCCTCAGTCACAGAAGATGCGTGCCCGCTTCCATGTTGGTCGAGTAGCCCCGCGGGGGCGTATCGAGACCCACCGGCGTCAACAGGGCGGCCTGCAGGCCACCGTCCGGTGCTGGTGGATCTCGATACGCCCGCTCCGCGGGCTACTCGATCAGCATGTGCCGCCGCCGCGGCGCCCCTACAGGGCGTTGACCGGGACGCTGCCCGTGGCGGGGCGAGCGGGGTCGCGCGGCGGGTCGACGGTGCCGCGGGCGCGGTCGATGGCGATGCTGGCGAAGGCGAGCAGGATGCCGGCCGCGGTGAGGACCACGCCGACCCAGATCGGCGACAGGTAGCCGAGGCCGGCGGCGATGGTCACCCCGCCGAGCGCGGCGCCGACGGAGTTGCCGATGTTGAGCGCGGAGTGGTTGAGCGCCGCGGCGATGGTCTGGCTGTCACGGGCGACGTCCATCAGCCGGGTCTGGATGGCCGGCGAGGCCCCCGCGGAGAAGCCCGCCGCGAGGAACGTGAACACGACCAGACCCACGACCGACGTCGCGGTCAGTGCCAGGCCGGTCAGCGACACGAGCACCCCGAGGAACAGCACCACGAGTGCGAGCCGCACGTTCCGGTCGGCCGCCCAGCCGCCCGCCAGGTTGCCGACCGTCATGCCCAGGCCGATCACCACCAGGATCCACGGCACCGCGCCGAGCGGCAGCCCGGTCACCTCGGTCGACAGCGGCGTGATGTAGCTGTACATCGCGAAGAGTCCGCCGAAGCCGATCGCACCGATCAGCAGGGTCATCCAGACCTGCAGCCGGCCGAAGGCCTTCAGCTCGTTGCGCATGGTCGCGCCCGGGTTCCCCCGCTGGAACGGCACGAGCAGCCACACGGCCACCACGGTCGCCGCGAAGATCGCCGCGACGACGAGGTACGCGCTGCGCCAGCCCGCGTTCTGCCCCACCCAGGTGATGGCGGGCACCCCGACGACGTTCGCGATGGTGAGCCCGGACAGCACGAAGGCGACGCCCTTGCCGCGCTTGCCCGGCCCCATCAGGTCCGCGGCGACGAGCGAGGCGATGCCGAAGTACGCGCCGTGCGGCAGCGCCGCGACGAAGCGAGCGGCCAGCACGAGCGGGAAGGTCGGCAGCAGGGCCGAGGCGACGGTCCCGATCGTGAACGCTGCCAGCAGGATCAGCAGCAGGCGCTTGCGCGGCCAGCGCGCGGCGGCCGCGGCGATCGTCGGAGCACCGACGACGACGCCGAGCGCGTAGGCGGAGATCAGCAGTCCGGCCTGCGAGTTCGCCTGCTCGGAGCTCGCGGCGTAGACGTCCGGGAGCAGGTCGGCGGCGAGCTGCGGCAGCAGCCCCATCGCGACGAACTCGGTCGAGCCGATGGCGAAGCCCCCCATCGCGAGGGCGAGCAGGGCGAGGCGGGTCCGGGCCGGGGAGAGGGTCACCGGACCACGATAGCGAGGATCGGAAGCGGATCGAAACGATTCGAGTCGGAGAGCGCTCCCGCGCGCCTCACTCCTCGAGCGCGCGGCCGAGCCGCTCGATCTTGGCGTCGATCTCGCCCGAGTAGCCGGGCCGGATGTCGGCCTTCAGCACCAGCGAGACCCGCGACCCGTAGGCGCCGACCGCCTCGGTCGCGCGCTTGATCACGTCGAAGACCTCGTCCCACTCGCCCTCGATCTCTGTGAACATCGAGGTCGTGCGATTCGGCAGGCCGGAGTCGCGGACGATGCGGACGGCGGCGGCGACGGCGTCGTGGACGGAGGCGTCGGGACCCTCACCGCCGGACGGAGCGACGGAGAATGCGACCAGCACGAGGGACCTCCCAGCGGATCCGACCACCGGACCCGCCGTCCAGCCTAGGCGCGCACGCCCTCGGCAGCGCGAGCGCGGCTCCCCGTCCGCCACAGCTCGCGGAGCACCCAGCCGAGCAGCACGAGCAGCAGAACGTTGCGCACGGTCAGCGCCAGCACCATGCCCGCGTTCGAGTACAGCAGGAAGAGGTAGAGGTACGGGTAGACGATCTGCGTGAACACCGCGATCGCGAGGGTCAGCTTCGCCGGCGTCGCGAAGTCGCGACCGGCCACGACGAGCCCGACGATCACCGGCGGCGCCAGCCAGACGATGTACTGCGGCGAGAGCACCTTGTTGATGTCGATCAGCACCAGGACGAGTCCGAGGCTCAGTAGCGGCAGCAGCCGCACCGGCGACGCCTTCGCGCGCAGCGCCCGGAGACCGAGCAGCACCGTGCCGACCACCGCGAGCGCGAGCGCCGGGTTCATCAGCTCCGCGGCGACATCGGTGAACGGGCCGTGCATCTCGAAGGTGTTGATGTCGGCGGCGTACCAGACGTAGCTGCCGGCCCAACCGCCGATGGAGAGCCACATCCAGAGCGTGCTGACGGGCGCCTCGATCTGCAGACCGCGCGAGGTCTGGTCGGTGACGAAGCTGAAGACGTACTCGCCGCCGCCGAGCGCATACACGCCGGCGATGATCGCGACCGAGAGCCCGGCGCCGACGGCGACGAGCCGCCAGCGGCCGCGCAGCACCAGGACGGCGGCACCGAGCAGGGCGGCGGGCCAGACCTTGATCCACGTCGCGACGGTCAGCGCGAGCGCGGCGACGACCGGTCGGCTGGAGGCCCAGAGCAGTCCGGCGATGGCGAGCGGAACGGTGAAGGCGTCGATCCGGCCGACGGCGATCGGCCCGAGGAGCACCAGGAAGAGCAGCCACCAGCGCGCCGCAGCGAGCCGGGCGGGGATCCCGCGGTGCAGGAGCAGGGCGAAGGCCGCCGCATCGACGGCGATCACGCCGACGAGCCAGGTCAGGTCGTAGCCCGCCTCTCCGAAGAGCCAGGCGGCGCTGATCGGCACCAGGGCGAGGATCGGGTAGACCCAGCCGGTGTCGAAGCCGACGAGCCCGCCGCCCTCGACGGCGGTCCGCATCCAGCCCTTGTAGACGATGCTGACGTCCCCCATCGGCAGTCCCGGGGCGTAGAGCGCCAGCAGGGAGAGCAGGACGTGCACGAGGGCGAAGCCGCCCCACAGCACGGCGGCGGAGTCGCGGTTCTCGCGCAGCCACGCGATCGGGCGGGCGGAGGGGCGGAGGGAGGCGCGGGTGGCGGCGGTCTCTGAGGCGGCAGGGGTCGGCACCGCGTCAGTGTAGACGGCGCCCTCATCGGACCCCTGAACAGCCCTGGGAACTCCTCCCTGAGCGGCCACCGGCCGCATCAGTACCCGGCGAAGGCGTCGGTGCGGACCTTCTTCGCACCGGCCGAGCGGAGGGCGCCGCGGACGGAGTCGACGAACGCGGGCGAGCCGGAGACGAAGCCGACGCGGCGGGGCGCGTCGGGCACGGCGTCCGCGAGGCGCTCCGCCGTGATCCGTCCGGCGACGTGCGACCAGCCCTCGGGCAGCCGATCCGGCACCTCGGGCGAGACCAGCACGACGCGGGCCCCGGAGGCGCGGAGGAGCTCGCGGTACGCCACGTCCTCCAGCCGGGCGGCCGCGTAGACGACGACCACGTCGCGCTCCGGTCCGGCCGCGATCGCCGTCAGCTGGCTCGCGAACGGCGTGATGCCGATGCCGCCCGCGACCAGGAGCAGCGGTGTCGCCGGGTCGGCGGGCAGCACGAAGTCGCCGCCGACGCTCGTGGCGCGGACCACGGCGCCGGGCTCGAGACCGGCGAGCGCCCGCTTGAAGCTGCTCGCCTTCTCGGGCAGCCGCATGGCCACGGCGATCTCGCCGTCGGCGGGAGCGGAGGCGATGGAGAAGGTGCGGCGGCTCCCCCGGCCGTCGGAGCGGTGCGGCACGTCGAGCTCGAGCCACTGGCCCGCCTCGAAGCGCACCGGCGTCCGCGGAGCGAAGCGGTACTCCGTGATGCCCGGAGCGATGACGCTCGAGGAGCGCAGCTCCAGCGACAGCCGCCGGCGCTGGCCGAAGAAGAACGCGATCGCGTTGCCCGCGACGAGGCCGAGCTCCGGGCTGGCGTGCAGCGGTCCGAGCGAGAACGGGACCGTCGTGAGCAGAGCCGCGACGACGGCCACGATCAGCTGCTGGGAGCGGCGCGGGGCGAGGGTCAGCGGCTCGGTCAGCATGAAGGCGCCGGCGAAGACGAACGGGTACGCGGTCAGGACCAGCGACAGCGCGGCTCCGGGCTCCTGTCCGTTCATCACCGAGTTGAGCACGGAGACGGTTCCGGCGACCGCGATGAAGACGACGACGATCGCCCAGCGGCGCACCCGTGCGACGACGACGAGCGCGCCGAGCAGCACCCACGGCCAGAGCGCGCCGGTGGGCAGCGCCCAGGCCGCGGCGGTCAGCGAACCCGCGAACGGGGTGTCCTGCAGCAGGCCCTGCGCGATGCCGACGATCAGCACCGCGACGGCGGCCGGGTTGAAGAGGTGGCGTCCGCGCCAGACCAGCACGTACTTGGACGCCGCCGCGATCACGCCGATCAGCGCGACGACCAGCAGGGCGCGCGGCTCCGAGGTCGGGAAGAGCAGGAACGCGATCAGCAGTCCGGTCACCAGCGAGGACTCGAGGTGGGCGGGCGAGCCGACCAGCCGGGCGATCAGCCAGGTCGCCCCGGTCGTCGAGACGATCGCCACGACGGCGGTCGCCGCGATCTCGATCGGCGTGAAGAAGATCAGCCCGGCGGCGGAGTAGCCGAGCGCGACCACGAGCAGCGCGGCGAGCGTCAGCCAGACCAGCCGGTACATGGTGATGCGACCGAGGGCGCGATCGAGGGTGCCGATCATCAGAAGACCTCTCCGGGGAAGCGGGGCGAGTAGTGCAGGCCGCCGGCGCTGAGCACGCGGACGAACTCGAAGTCGAAGCGCTCGGCGAGCACCTCGGGCGGGCAGACGAAGAGGGCGGTCGCGAGACCGTCGGCGACGAGGGTGCTGTCGGCGACGACCCAGGTAGCGATGACGGTGTCGACCGGGCGGCCGGTGCGGCCGTCGAGGACGTGGTGCAGCCCGTCGCCCCAGGCCCGGCGGTTGCCGGCCGAGGCGCAGAGCGCGCGCTCGCCCGGCTCGGCGACGCCGATCGCGCGACTCGCGTCGAAGGGGTGCTCGAGGCCGACGCGGTAGGCGCCGACCCCGCGGGCGCGCAGGTCGCCGCTCGCGTCGACGACGGCGCGCTCGACGCCCGCGCTCGCGAGCTCGTGCAGGACGAGGTCGACGAGCTGACCCTTGCCGGCCGCGCCGACGTCGAGCACGACTCCGGCTGCGGTGCGGAGCGTCGCTCCCCCGCCGCCGCGGACCGCGGCCCAGGACGGAGCCGGCGCGACGGGGCCGCGCGGCACCAGAGAGTAGGCCGGGTCGTAGCCGAGCTGCTCGAGGGCGTCGCCGACGAACGGCGTGACGCCGCCCCCGGTCAGCGCGAAGAGCTCGTCGTAGAGGGCGAACAGCTCGACCGCCTCCGCCGGGAAGACGTGCTCGCCGGGCTCGGTCCGAAGGCGCGAGGCGGCGGAGTCGTCGCGGAACCGCGACCAGGTGCGGTCGTAGGCCTCGACGCGCCGCTGGACCCGCTCGCGCACGAGCGCGTCCAGCGGCGCGTCCGTGTCGATCTGCCAGGTGGTGCCGATCGCCTCGAACCGCCAGGCGCTCTCGAGGACGCGCCGGGTCGCGGCCGGCGCGGCGTCAGGGTGCAGAGGTTCAGGCCGCGGCATCGGCCTTGATCGTCTCGACGGCGTCGTTGAAGCCGCCGGAGGTGAGCGAGGAGCCGGAGACCTTGGTCACGTCGAGCTCGTCGAGGCTCTTGCCGACGACCTCGCCCGAGATGCCGCTGGCGAAGCGGGTCTGGTACTCCTGGCCGGTCGGGTTCTCGGACTCGGGGGTCACCGTGACGGCGGTGACGACGCCCGACTCGAGGGTCAGCTCGACGCCGACCGACTCGTTGCCGCCGGGCGAGGTGTAGGACCCGTCGGCCTCGTAGGTGCCGTCGGCGTAGGCGCCGGTCGCGGTGGAGCCGGTCGACGCGGAACCGGTCGACTCGGGGGCGGCGCTGGACGTGGCGGCGGGCGCGCTGGTCGCGGCGGCGCTCGAGCCGGCGTCCTCGGTCCCGGCGGTGGCGGTGCTCGAGCAGGCGGCGAGGGCCGCGAGGGTGCCGGCGCCGGCGAGGAGGGTGAGGGCGTAGCGGACGGGAGTCGTGGTCTTCGCGGTCATGTCTGTTCTCCTGTGTGGGGGTCGGACGCGGCTGTCGTCTCCGACGCTAGGGCCGGGAGCTCGGGGGTTCCGATGAGACGGCTGTGCGGCTCCGATGTCCGGGTCGCGAGGGAAGGCCGTCTCTCCTGTGTCAACGGGCCGGGGACGCGATCGGTTCAGTCCGGCAGTCGATGCCGGCGTTTCAGTTCAGCAGCCGCGCGACGACGCCGGGGAGCTGCTCGGCGATGTCGAGGGCGGCGATCGGCCCGCCTCCGGACGCCGCCGCGCCGGCCTGCGCGTGCAGGACGGCCGCGGCGGCGGCGACCGCCGCGAGATCCTCGTCCCCGAGCGCCGTCCCCCGGCTCTCCGCGTCCGCGGCCCGGCCGGCCAGCAGCGCGCCGAGCACTCCGCCGAGGACGTCCCCGCTGCCCGCCGTGGCGAGCCAGGGCGTCGAGCCGCTGACCTCGTGGGCGGTGCTCCCGGAGACCACGTGCGTGGTGCTGCCCTTGAGCAGCACGCAGACCCGGAAGCGCTCGGCGGTGCGCCGCGCCCAGCCGCTCGCGTCGGCGGCGACCGCGGCCGCGTCGACGTCCACCCCGGCGCGCGAGAGGAGGCCGGCGAGCTCGCGGTAGTGCGGAGTGATGACCACCGGCCCGCGGGCCTCGCCGATCAGGTCGAGCGCGCCCGCGTCGAGCACCACGGGGATCCCCGAGTGCAGCTGCTCGAGCAGCGCGGCGCGCTCGTCCTCCGAGCGGTCGTCCGCGCTCGTCCCGGAGCCGAGGAGCCAGGCCTGCACCCGCCCGGCCGAGGTCACGACCTCGGGACGACGCGCCAGCACGAGGGCGGACGGCCGCTCCGGCCCGAGGTAGCGCACCATGCCCAGCCCGGTGCGCACCGCCGCCTCGACGCCGAGCACCGCCGCCCCCGGGTAGCGCTCGGACCCGGTCGCGATCCCGAGCACCCCGCGGCTGTACTTGTCGTCCTCGGCGCGCGGCACCCGCACAACCAGCGCCGCCTCCGCGAGCCCGAACTCCCTCTGCCCATCCGTCATCCCGCCAGCCTAGGTCGCTCCCCCGACGCCACCCTCTGCGCGATCCACCCGCAGCAGAACGTCGGCAGCCGCGCGCCTGATGACGCCTGGTCTCGATACGCCCTGCGGGCTACTCGACCAGCATGAAAGGCCGCCGCTGCTGCACCCGCAGCCTGCGACGCTGCCGCCGTGAAGCCCAGTCGGCGAAGCCGCTGCCCATCTCAGTCGGCGAAGCCGCTGCCCACTGCAGTCGGCGAAGCCGCTGCCCCCGCAGTCGGCGAAGCCGCTGCCCCCGCCTCATCAGAAGTCGAGGCGCGGGCCGGGGAGGTGGTGATCGCAAGGCGGAGGAGGGAGCGATACCGGCGGTATCGCGACCGACGACAACGCCGCGAGCGCCGCCTCCCCGGCCCGCGCCTCAGCGGCGGGTGGCGTCGTCGACTTCGCCGACCAACTCCTCGATGATGTCCTCGAGGAAGAGGACGCCGGTGGCGCGGCCCTGCTCGTCGAAGGCGCGGGCGAGGTGGGCGCCGGTGCGGCGCATGATCGCGAGGGCGTCCTCGAGGTCGGTGGCCTCGAAGATCGAGGCGAGCTGGCGGATCCGCTTGGCCGGGATGGGCAGGCGGAACTTGGGCCCCTCGGTGTCGCCGTCGAGGTCGAGGACGTCCTTGAGGTGGATGTACCCCTCGGGCTGCCCGTCCTCGCCGAGCACGACGTAGCGCGAGAAGCCGTGCTTCGCGACGGCGCGCTCCACGTCGGCGGGCGAGGCTCCGGCGGGGAGGCTGACGATGCCGTCGAGCGGCAGCGCCACGTCGTGCACCTTCTTCTCGGTGAACTCGAACGCGGCGAGGAGGGTGCCGTTGCTGCGCAGGGTGCCCTCGCGGGTCGACTGGTCGACGATCGTCTGCACCTCCTCGAGCGTGAAAGTGCTGTTCGCCTCGTCCTTCGGCTCGACCCGGAAGAGCCGCAGCACCCCGTTCGAGATCGCGTTGAGCGCGACGATGATCGGGCTGATCACGCGGGCGATCGCGACGAGCGGCGGCGCGAGCAGCAGCACGGCGCGGTCCGGCATCGAGAACGAGATGTTCTTCGGCACCATCTCGCCGAGCACGACGTGCAGGAACGAGACGATCACCAGGGTGATCACGAAGGCGACCGTGCCCGAGAACTCGTCCGGGATGCCGACCGCGTGCAGCGGCACCTCGAGCAGGTGGTGGATCGCCGGCTCGCTGACGTTGAGGATCAGCAGCGAGCACACGGTGATGCCCAGCTGCGTCGTCGCCAGCATCAGGGTGGCGTGCTCCATCGCGGCGAGCGCGGTGATCGCGCTGCGGCGTCCGCTCTCGGCGAGGGGCTCGATCTGGGAGCGGCGCGCGGAGATGACCGCGAACTCCGCTCCGACGAAGAAGGCGTTCGCGGCGAGCAGCACCACGAGCCAGGCGATTCCTGCCCAGTCACTCATGGTCGGCCTCCTGGCGTCCTCGGTGCGGCCGGCCCACGTCGGCGAGCGGGTCGGGGATGCCCTCGCCCGCAGCGTCGGGGTCCGGGGTGAAGCGGAGCCGGTCGATGCGCCGGCCGTCGAGCCGCTCGACGCGGAGCGACCCGCCCTCGACGGGCACCTCGTCGCCGACGGCGGGCAGGCGGCCGAGCTCGCTCATCACGAACCCGGCGACCGTCTCGTACGGCCCCTCCTCGGGGATGACGACGCCGGCGCGGTCGCGCACCTCGTCGGGCCGCAGCATGCCGGGGAAGGTGGTCGAGCCGGGCAGCTTCACGACGTCGGGGCGCGAGCGGTCGTGCTCGTCCGCCACCTCGCCGACGAGCTCCTCCACGAGGTCCTCGAGCGTCGCGACGCCCGCCGTTCCGCCGTACTCGTCGACGACGACGGCGAGCTGGAAGCCGCGGCCGCGCAGCTCGGTGAGCAGCACGTCGAGCTTCATCGTCTCGGGCACGCGGAGCGGCTCCGAGCGCAGGGCGGTGACGGGCACCTCGGAGCGCTTGCCGCGCGGCACCGCGACCGCCTGCTTGACGTGCACGACGCCGACGATGTCGTCGATGTCGTCGTCCGTGATCGGGAAGCGCGAGAGGCCGGTGGTCCGGGCGAGGTCGAGGACGTCCTGGGCGGTGCTGGAGCGCTCGAGCGTGGACAGCCGCAGCCGCGGCGTCATCACGTCGCCCGCGGAGAGCGCGGAGAAGCGGAGGGTGCGCCCGAGCAGGTCGGCCGTGTCCTCCTCGAGCAGTCCGGCGCTCGCGGAGTGGCGCACCAGGCTCGAGAGCTCCTCGGCGCTGCGGGCGCCCGAGAGCTCCTCCTTCGGCTCGATGCCGGCCAGGCGGAGCAGGGCGTTGGCGCTGCCGTTCAGCAGCGCGACGGCGGGGCGGAAGACGGTCGTGAACGCGGTCTGGATCGGCACGACCAGCTTCGCCGTCGCCCGCGGCAGCGCCAGCGCGAAGTTCTTCGGCACCAGCTCGCCGAGGATCATCGACAGCAGCGTCGCGATGACGATCGCGAGCACCGTCATGATCGGCGTCAGCACCTCGTCCGGGATCCCGAGACCGCCGAACGGCACCCGCAGCAGGGTCGAGAGCGCCGGCTCCATCGTGTAGCCGGTGAGCAGCGTCGTCAGCGTGATGCCGAGCTGCGCGCTGGAGAGGTGCGTCGAGGTGACGCGGAGGGCGGCGATCGTCATGCCGAGGCGGGTCTCGCCGCGGTCGCGGCGGGCCTCGAGATCGGCGCGGTCGAGGTTGACCAGCGCGAACTCGCTCGCGACGAACACGCCGGTGCCGAGCGTCAGCAGCAGGCCGACGCCGAGCAGGAGCCACTCAGTGCCCACGGGGATCACCCCCGGTCAGCGGAAGCGGGAGCGGCTGCAGGATCGTGCCCGAGGGGATCGGGGAGATCCGAACGAGCCGGTGCGAGGGCGGATGCGCAGAAGGGGGGTCGTCCATTGTGGCGTCGAGTCTAGCGGCAGCCCGGCTCCGGCAGGGCCGCGCTCAGAGCCACTTCTTGCGCTTGAACACGGCGTAGAGCACGAAGCCGAAGACCAGCATCAGCCCGATCGCCCACGGGTAGCCGAGCCGCCAGTGCAGCTCCGGCATGTCGTCGAAGTTCATGCCGTAGATGCCCGCGACGAGCGTCGGCGCGAACAGGATCGCGGCCCAGGACGAGATCTTCCGCACCACGTCGTTCTGGGCCAGCCCGGTCTCGGTCTGCCGCCGCGAGACCAGCGTCGAGTGCACGGTCAGCGCCTTGTCCAGGATCGCCCGCAGCGCGTCGACGGCCTCCGTCACCCGGATGGTGTGGTCGAGCACGTCGCGGAGCGAGCGGTGCAGCTCGACGTGGTCGAGCGTCGCGTCGGCGCCCGGGGCCGCGTCCGGCGCCTCGGCGAGCTCGCGCAGCAGCGCCGTCAGCGGCTGCACGGAGCGCTGGAAGTGGATGACCTCGCGGGAGAGCCGGTAGATGCGCTCCGAGAGCCCGTCGTCCGAGCCGTCGCCGAAGAGCTGGTCCTCGATCTCGTCGACGTCGCCCTGCACGCCCTGCACCACCGGCGCGTACTCGTCGACGACCTGGTCGAGGATCGCGTAGAGCACCGCCTCCGGTCCGCGGGAGAGCAGCGACGGGTCCCCCTCGAGCCGCTTGCGCACCGCCGCCAGGTCCGGCGAGTCCGCGTGCCGGATGGTGACCACGAAGTCGGGGCCCACGAACACGTGCAGCTCGCCGAAGACGACCGTCTCCGCCGAGTCCACGTAGCGCGCAGGACGGAGCACCACGAAGAGCCCGTCGTCGTAGCGCTCGAGCTTCGCCCGCTGGTGGCCGCTCAGCGCGTCCTCGACGGCGAGCGGGTGCAGCCCGAACTCCTGGGCGACCGCCTCGACCTCCTCGCGGCTCGGGCGGTAGAGCCCGATCCAGGCCATGCCGTGCTCGTCGCGCATCAGCTCGAAGGTGTCCTCGAGCGAGTCGGGGTTCCGGATGCGGTGACCGCCCACGTACACGGCGTTGTCGACGATCGTCATGGGCTCGGTTCTAGCACGCGCGCGCCGGGCACCGGCTGACGGTCACCGGCGAGCGGTCACCAGCTGACCGGCAGCGCCTTGCCCTCCTCGTAGCCCGCCGCCGACTGCAGGCCGACCAGCGCGCGCTCGTGGAACTCGGCGACGCTGCGCGCCCCGGCGTAGGTGAAGGAGGAGCGCACGCCCGAGGTGATCATGTCGAGCAGGTCCTCGAGCGAGGGGCGCAGCGGGTCGAGGTAGATCATCGACGAGGAGATGCCCTCCGCGAAGAGCCGCTTGCGGGCGAGCTCGTAGGCGTCGAGGCGGTCGAAGCGCTCCTGCACGGCCTTGGCCGAGGCCATCCCCCAGCTCTCCTTGTAGATCCGGCCGGCCGCGTCGCTGCGCAGCTCGCCCGGCGCCTCGATCGTGCCGGCGAACCAGGAGCCGATCATCACCGAGGCCGCACCGGCCGCGAGCGCGAGCGCCACGTCGCGCGGGTAGCGCACGCCGCCGTCGGCCCAGACGTGCGCGCCGAGCTCGCGGGCCCGCTCCGCCGTCTCGAGCACCGCGGAGAACTGCGGCCGCCCGACAGCGGTCATCATCCGCGTGGTGCACATCGCGCCCGGGCCGACGCCGACCTTGAGGATGTCCGCGCCCGCGTCGACGAGGTCGTGCACCGCGTCGGCGGTGACGATGTTGCCGGCCGCGATCGGCACGCCGAGCTTCAGCGCGGAGACGGTGCGCAGCGCGCGCAGCATCCCCTCCTGGTGGCCGTGGGCCGTGTCGAGCACGAGCACGTCGACGCCCGCGGCGACGAGGGCGCGCGCCTTGGCCGCGACGTCGCCGTTGATGCCGACCGCCGCGGCGATGCGGAGCCGCCCGTCGGCGTCCAGCGCGGGGTCGTAGATGGTCGAGCGCAGCGCGCCGGTGCGCGAGAGCGTGCCGACGAGCGTGCCGTGGTGCAGCACCGGGGCGAAGTCGAGGTCGGCCGCGACCATCAGGTCGAAGGCGGCGCGCGCGGTGGTGACGTCATCGGCGTCGATCGAGGCGGAGGCGCCGTGCACGAGGTCGCCGAGCCTGGCGTCCTCCAGGGCAGTGGCGAGCCGCGCGGCGGGGACGCAGCCGAGGATCGTGCCGTCCTCCTCCTGCACCACGAAGCCGTGGCCCGCGACGGCCGGGAGGATCGCGAGCGCCTCCTCGACGGTCGTCGACGGCGAGGCGGTGAGCGCCCCGGAGAAGGCGACCGGCTGGTCCTTCACCCAGCGGATCGCCGCGTCGAGCTGCTGCAGCGGCATGTCCTGCGGGAGGACGCCGAGCCCGCCGCGCCGGGCGAGCGTCGCCGCGAGCCGGGGCCCGGTGACCGAGTTCATGTTCGAGGAGACGATCGGGATGCTGGCTCCGGTGCCGTCACCGGGGGCGAGCGACACATCGAGCCGGCTGGTCACGGAGGACCGGCCGGGAACGAGGAAGACGTCCGAGTAGGTGAGGTCGCCGGAGGGTGTTCCACCGTAGAAGCGCATGGAGACGACGCTACTCCGGCCCGGCTGGGGACCTTCGCCGGAGGATCCGGGCTAGGCTTGACGACCGGGACGGGACCGGGCGACGACGCCCAGATGCGTGTCGGATGCGACGGTGCCGTCCGGATGATCGAGAACGAATCAACGGAGAGAGTGGGCGATCGGCTGTGTCGAGCCAGTTGACCGGAGCGGGAACAGATCAGGGCTCGGAGGACTTCGGGGCCAACGAGTGGCTGGTGGAGGAGCTGTACGAGCAGTACAGCGCCGACAAGGCCTCGGTGGACGAGTCCTGGTGGCCGATCCTCGAGCGCTACGGCAAGCAGCTCGGCGGTGCCGCACCCGCCGGCGCGGAGGCCCCCGCGGCCGCCGCCCCCGCCGCCCCGGCGAAGGCGCCCGTCGCCGAGCGCGTGTCGACGAGCGCGGGCGGAGCGGTGAGCCACCCGGCCACCTCGGCGACCAGCACGGCGAAGACCACCTCGAAGCAGCCGAAGGCGCAGCCCATCCCGGCCGACGCGCCCGTGAGCAAGCCGGCCGAGCCCGCCGCCGCCGTGGAGGAGGACGTCGTCTCCCCCCTGCGCGGCATGGCCAAGAGCCTCGCCACGAACATGGACGCGAGCCTGTCGATCCCGACCGCCACCAGCGTCCGCACCATCCCCGCGAAGCTGATGATCGACAACCGCATCGTCATCAACAACCACCTGCGGCGCACCCGCGGCGGCAAGGTGTCGTTCACCCACCTGATCGGCTGGGCGCTGATCCGCGCGCTCAAGGACTTCCCGAGCCAGAACGTCTACTACGACGAGCCGGACGGCAAGCCCTCGGTGGTCGCCCCCGCGCACATCAACCTCGGCATCGCGATCGACATGCCCAAGCCCGACGGCACCCGCGCCCTGCTCGTCCCGAGCATCAAGCGCGCCGACACGCTGAGCTTCACCGCCTACCTCGCCGCCTACGAGGACCTCGTCAAGCGCGCCCGCGGCAACAAGCTCGCCGCCGGCGACTTCGCCGGGACCACCCTCTCGCTGACCAACCCGGGCGGCATCGGGACCGTGCACTCCGTGCCCCGGCTGATGAAGGGCCAGGGCTGCATCATCGGCGCCGGCGCCCTCGAGTATCCGGCGGAGTTCCAGGGCTCGTCCGAGAAGACCCTCGTCGAGCTCGGCATCGGCAAGACGATCACGCTGACCTCGACCTACGACCACCGCGTCATCCAGGGCGCCGGCTCGGGCGAGTTCCTCAAGATCGTGCACGAGCTGCTGCTCGGCAAGCGCGGCTTCTACGAGGACATCTTCTCCGCGCTGCGCATCCCCTACGACCCGATCCACTGGTCGACCGACATCGCCGTCGACCTCGCCGAGCGCGTCTCGAAGACCTCGCGCGTGCAGGAGCTGATCAACTCCTTCCGCGTCCGCGGCCACCTGATGGCCGACGTCGACCCGCTGGAGTACGTCCAGCGCTCGCACCCGGACCTCGCCATCGAGAACCACGGCCTCACCTTCTGGGACCTCGACCGCGAGTTCGTCACCGACGGCTTCGGCGGCTCCCGCCAGCTGAAGCTCCGCGACATCCTCGGCATCCTGCGCGACTCCTACTGCCGCACCGTCGGCGTCGAGTACATGCACATCCAGGACCCGGAGCAGCGCGCCTGGATGCAGCAGAAGCTCGAGCGCGGCTACGAGAAGCCGGGCCACGACGAGCAGCTGCGGATCCTCGGCCGTCTCAACGAGGCCGAGGCGTTCGAGACCTTCCTGCAGACCAAGTACGTCGGCCAGAAGCGCTTCTCGCTCGAGGGCGGCGAGTCGCTGATCGCGCTGCTGGACGCCGTCCTGCAGGGCGCGGCGGACGCGGACCTCGACGAGGTCGCCATCGGCATGGCCCACCGCGGCCGCCTCAACGTGCTGACCAACATCGCCGGCAAGACCTACGGCCAGATCTTCCGCGAGTTCGAGGGCACTCAGGACCCCAAGACAGTCCAGGGCTCGGGCGACGTGAAGTACCACCTCGGCACCGAGGGCACCTTCCGCGGCGCCGGCGGCGAGGAGATCCCCGTCTACCTGGCGGCGAACCCCTCGCACCTCGAGGCCGTCAACGGCGTGCTCGAGGGCATCGTCCGCGCCAAGCAGGACCGCAAGCCGATCGGCACCTTCACCACCCTGCCGATCCTCGTCCACGGCGACGCCGCGATGGCGGGCCAGGGCGTGGTCGTCGAGGGCCTGCAGATGTCCCAGCTGCGGGCGTACCGCACCGGCGGCACGATCCACATCAACATCAACAACCAGGTCGGCTTCACGACCCCGCCGCACGAGGCGCGCACCTCGATCTACTCGACAGACATGGCGAAGACGATCCAGGCGCCGATCTTCCACGTGAACGGCGACGACCCCGAGGCCGTCGTGCACGTCGGCCAGCTCGCGTTCGAGTACCGCCAGCGGTTCAACCGCGACGTGGTCATCGACCTGATCTGCTACCGCCGCCGCGGCCACAACGAGGGCGACGACCCCTCGATGACCCAGCCGCTGATGTACAGCCTGATCGAGGCCAAGCGCTCGGTGCGCAAGCTCTACACCGAGGCGCTCGTCGGTCGCGGCGACATCACCGAGGAGGAGTACGACCGGGCGCACCAGGACTTCCAGGACCGCCTCGAGCGCGCCTTCGCCGAGACGCACGCCGCGCAGACCGGCGCGATCCCGGTGATCAGCGCCGACGGCGACTCCGTGGCCGACCTCGAGCTGCCGGACGCCCAGCAGGGCGAGGACTACCCCGGCGAGCCCGAGGTGACCGGCGTCAAGGCCGAGGTGGTCACCCGCATCGGCGACGCGTTCACCTCGCCGCCCGAGGGCTTCACCGTGCACCCGAAGCTGCAGCAGCTCCTCACCAAGCGCCAGGAGATGAGCCGCTCCGGCTCGATCGACTGGGCGTTCGGCGAGCTGCTCGCGCTGGGCTCGCTGCTGCTCGAGGACACCCCGGTGCGCCTCGTCGGCCAGGACACCCGCCGCGGGACGTTCGTCCAGCGCCACGCGGTGCTGCACGACCGCGAGAACGGCCAGGAGTGGCTGCCGCTGATGAACCTGTCGGACTCGCAGGCCCGCCTGTGGATCTACGACTCGCTGCTCTCGGAGTACGCCGCGATGGCGTTCGAGTACGGCTACTCGGTCGAGCGTCCCGACTCGCTCGTGCTCTGGGAGGCGCAGTTCGGCGACTTCGCGAACGGCGCCCAGATCGTCATCGACGAGTTCATCTCCTCCGCCGAGCAGAAGTGGGGCCAGCGCTCGTCGCTCGTGCTCCTGCTCCCGCACGGCTACGAGGGCCAGGGCCCGGACCACTCCTCCGCCCGCATCGAGCGCTACCTGCAGATGTGCGCGGAGCGGAACATGACCGTCGCGCGCCCGTCGACCCCGGCGTCGTACTTCCACCTGCTGCGCCGCCAGGCGTACTCGCGGCCGCGCCGCCCGCTGGTGGTCTTCACGCCGAAGGCCATGCTGCGCCTGCGCGGGGCGTCGAGCCCGGTCGAGGACTTCACCTCGGGCCGCTTCGAGCCCGTGATCGACGACGCCCGCATCCAGGACGCGTCGGCCGTGACCCGGGTGCTCCTGCACGCCGGCAAGGTGCACTACGACCTCAAGGCCGAGCTGGAGAAGAAGCCGGACGACGGCATCGCGCTGGTCCGCGTCGAGCAGTACTATCCGGCGCCGATCGAGGAGCTGCGCGCGATCGCCGCGCGCTACCCGGACGCGGAGTTCGTCTGGGTGCAGGACGAGCCCGAGAACCAGGGCGCCTGGCCGTTCATCGCGCTGAACGTCGCTCCGCAGCTGGACCGGCCGATCCGCGTCGTCTCGCGCCCGGCCGCGGCCTCCCCCGCCGCGGGCTCGGCGAAGCGGCACGCGTCCGAGCAGGCCGACCTGCTGGGCCGCGCACTGCAGCGCTGACCGACCGACCGGAGCCGCCCCCTCGGCGGCGGCTCCGGCTCGCGGAATCGACTTCGGCTCGTCGGAATCCTCGGATCCGGCGAGCCGGACGTCGTTCCACGAGCCGGACCTCGGCGACCTCTCGCCTCACGAGAGTCCGGCACGCGGAAAGACCTCCGGCTCGCCGGAACGGGCGGCTCCAGCGAGCCGGGCACGTTCCGACGAGCCGGAGGTCGTCGAGCAGGGAGTGCGGAGCGCTAGACCCGCGCCGGAGCCGCCGCGTGGCTCGCCTGCGCATCGCGCAGCATGCCGAGCACCTGGGCGCGGAGGTCCTCCGGCGCCGTCTCCTTGCACGCGCGCTGCACGGCGACGGTCAGCACGACGCCGACCTTCGCCTCACCGGAGCAGTCGGGGCAGTTCGCCATGTGCTCGCGGATGTCGGCGGCGTCCTCCTTGCACAGCTCGTTGTGGAGGTACTCCTCGAGCTCGGCCTTCGCCTTCGTGCAGCCGCAGTCGGTCATTTCGTGCTCCCGGTGGTGAAAGCGGCGCGGATCCCGCGCTCGCGTGCGTAGTCGGTGAGTCGTTCGCGCAGCATGCGCCGGCCGCGGTGCAGCCGGCTCATCACGGTCCCGACGGGGGTCTTCATGATGTCGGCGATCTCCTGGTACGAGAAGCCTTCGACATCGGCGAAGTAGACGGCGAGCCGGAAGTCCTCCGGGATCGCCTGCAGGGCCTCCTTGACGGCGGTGTCGGGGAGGTGGTCGATCGCCTCGGCCTCGGCCGAGCGGCTCGAGGTGGCGGTGGTCGACTCGGCGCCGCCCAGCTGCCAGTCCTCGAGCTCGTCGATCGCGCTCTGGTACGGCTCGCGCTGCTTCTTGCGGTACGAGTTGATGAACGTGTTGGTGAGGATGCGGTAGAGCCACGCCTTGAGGTTCGTGCCCTGCTCGAACTGCTTGAACGCGCCGAACGCCTTCGCGAACGTCTCCTGGACGAGGTCCTGAGCGTCGGAGGGGTTCTTGGTCATCCGCAGGCCGGCCGCGTAGAGCTGGTCGATGAAGGGCAGCGCCTGCTGCTCGAACAGCGCGCGGAGATCGACCGGAGCGTCGGGAGCGGCGTCGTCGAGAGCCTCCTCGACGGTCTCCTCGATCGTCTCGGTCTCCTCGATCGCCTGCGCCTCGTCGGCGGTGCTGGGGCGTGTGCTGTCGTCGCGAGTCATCACACGCGATTCTAGGCCGCGGCGCCGGGAGGCGGCCGGTCGGGCCGGCCGGGGTCGCACGAGGTCGATCGTCGCCGTCATGCCTCGCCCTCCGCCTGATCCTGCCGTCGGTCCGTTCGCCGACTACTCTGACAACCGATGGTCTTCTCGCGTTATTCCGCTCCCGAGTTCGATCCGTACGGCGACGCCCGCGCGCTCCCCGGCGAGGAGGACTGGTCCGCGCCGTCCGCCGCCGGCGCCCTCGACGCCGTGGTCGAGCTGCCCGGCTCCAAGTCGCTGACCAACCGCGAGCTCGTCCTCGCCGCTCTGGCCGACGCTCCGTCCGTGCTGCGCGCACCGCTGCACTCGCGCGACAGCGCCCTGATGATCGAGGGCCTGCGCTCGCTCGGCACGACGATCCGCGAGGAGGGCGCCACCGGCTCCTTCGGCGCCGACCTCGTCGTCGAGCCGGCCGAGGAGCTCTTCGGCTCCACGACGATCGACTGCGGCCTGGCCGGAACGGTGATGCGCTTCCTGCCGCCGCTCGCCGGGCTCGCGCTCGGGCCGACCACCTTCGACGGCGACGCCTACGCCTACAAGCGGCCGATGGGCGCGACCATCGCCTCCCTCCGCTCGCTCGGCGTCGACGTGGCGGACGACGGGCGCGGCTCGCTCCCCTTCACCGTGCACGGCTCCGGCTCGATCCGCGGCGGCGACGCCGTGGTCGACGCCACCCGCTCGAGCCAGTTCGTCTCGGCCCTGCTCCTCGCCGGGGCCCGGTTCGACGAGGGCCTGCGCCTGACGCACGAGGGCGGCGCGCTGCCGAGCCAGCCGCACATCGACATGACGATCGCCGCCCTCGCGGCCCGCGGCGTGAGCGTCGACGCCTCGACCCCCGGCACCTGGACGATCGCGCCGCAGCGGATCGCCGGTGCCGAGGTCCTGATCGAGCCCGACCTCTCCAACGCCGCGCCGTTCCTGGCCGCCGCACTCGTCACCGGCGGCACCGTCCGCCTCCGGCACTGGCCGGCCGAGACCACCCAGGTCGGCGCGCACCTCGAGCGGATCCTGCCGCTGTTCGGCGCGAGCGTCGAGCGCGACGGCGAGGACCTCGTCGTCCGCGGCGGGGACGAGATCCTCGGCGTCGAGCTCGACCTCTCGGAGGGCGGCGAGCTCGCCCCCGCGCTCGCGGCCCTCGCCGCGCTCGCGAGCGGCCCGAGCACGCTGACCGGCATCGGCCACATCCGCCACCACGAGACCGACCGCCTCGCCGCGCTCGCCGCCGAGATCAACGGCCTCGGCGGCTCCGTCACCGAGCTGGAGGACGGTCTGCGGATCGAGCCCGCGCCGCTGCACGGCGGCCGCTGGCGCACCTACTCCGATCACCGCATGGCCCACGCCGGTGCGCTGATCGGCCTGGTCGTCCCCGGCGTCGCGATCGAGGACATCGCGACGACCTCGAAGACCCTGCCGCAGTTCCCCGAGCTCTGGACCGCACTCGCGGGCGGGGTCTGACCCGTGTCGTGGTGGACGGACAGCGGCCTCGACGCCGACGGAGTGCTCGACGACTTCGACGGCTACGACGAGTCGGACGCGCGAGTGCGGCCGAACCCCAAGGGCACCAAGCCGCGGACGAAGAACCGGCCGGCCTACGAGGACGCCGAGATCGCGATGGTCCTCGGCGTCGACCGCGGCCGCTACACGGTGATGATCGGCGACGGCACCCCGGAGGAGCACGAGTTCACGGCGGCGCGCGCCCGCGAGCTGCGCAAGCAGGCGATCGTCCCCGGTGACCGCGTCGACGTGGTCGGCGACTCCAGCGGCGACGAGGGCACCCTCGCCCGCATCGTCCGGATCCGCGAGCGCTCGACGCTGCTGCGCCGCAGCGCCGACGACACCGACGCGATCGAGCGGGTGATCGTCGCCAACGCCGACCAGATGGTGTGCGTGGTGGCCGCCGCCGATCCGGAGCCGCGCACCCGGCTGGTCGACCGCTACCTGGTCGCCGCCTTCGACGCCGGCATCACCCCGATGCTCTGCATCACCAAGACCGACCTCGCCGACCCCGCGCCGTTCCTGCGCAACTTCGAGGGCCTCGACCTCCGCGTCTTCCTCTCCAGCCAGGACGAGCCGCCCGTCGACGAGATCGCCGAGGCGCTGCTCGGCCACGAGACCGTCGTGGTGGGCCACTCCGGAGTCGGTAAGTCGACGCTCGTGAACAAGCTCGTCCCCGACGCGCACCGGGCGATCGGCCGGGTGAACACGGTGACCGGGCGCGGCCGGCACACCTCCTCCTCCACCGTCTCGCTGCGCGTCGAGCGCGGCGACCGGCACGGCTGGGTGATCGACACCCCGGGCGTGCGCTCCTTCGGCCTCGGCCACGTGAACACCGACAACATCCTCGGCGCCTTCACGACGCTCGCCGTGCTCGCCGAGGACTGCCCGCGCGGCTGCACGCACCTCCCCGACTCCCCCGACTGCGCGATCATCGAGGCCGTCGAGGGCGGGCTGCTCGGCGCGAGCGGGCCGGAGCGCCTCGACTCGCTCCAGCGCCTCCTGACCACCTTCGCCACCACCGACGGAAGCAGACGATGACCGACACCGCCCTCCCCCCGATCCCCGTCGACGAGCGCCTCGCCGCGGGCGACGCCGCCCCGGACTTCACGCTGCCGGATCAGGACGGCCGACCCGTCGCCCTCGAAAGCCTGCGCGGCCGCCGCGTCATCCTCTTCTTCTACCCGCAGGCCGACACCCCCGGCTGCACGACCGAGGCGTGCGACTTCCGCGACAGCACCGCGGCCCTGCAGGCGGCCGGCTACGAGGTGCTCGGCGTCTCGCGGGACACCCCGGAGGCGCTGCGCCGCTGGGCCGACGAGCACGGCCTCGCCTACCCGCTGCTGAGCGACCCGGACATGGCCGTGCACCGCGCCTACGGCGTCTGGGGCGAGAAGAACAGCTACGGCAAGACGGTCGTCGGCGTGCTCCGGTCGACCTTCGTCGTCGGACCCGAGGGCGCCCTCGAGTTCGCCCAGTACAACGTGCGCGCCACCGGCCACGTGCAGGCGCTGCGCAAGAAGCTCAAGCTGGCCTGATCCGCCGGGTCTCGATACGCCGCCTCCGGCGGCTACTCGACCAGCATGCATTGCAGCCGCCCGCCCCTTCGGGCGATCCATGCAGGGCACCCGCCCGCCGTTTCGGTGATCCATGCAAGGCGGCCGCCCGCCATCCTGGCGGTACATGCTGATCGAGTAGCCCGCGCAGCGGGCGTATCGAGATCCGCCGGCGGCTAGAAGCCCTCGTTGAAGCGAGGGGCGTAGTCGGCGCCGAGGGCGTCGAGCTCGTCGGCCGTCAGCTCGACGTCGACGGAGGCGACCGCGTCCTCGAGGTGCTGCATCTTCGTCGCGCCGACGATCGGCGCGGTGACCGCCTCCTGCTGGCGCACCCAGGCGAGGGCGACCTGCGCGCGCGGGACGCCGCGCTCGGCCGCGATCCGCTCGACCGTGCCCGCCGTGCGGCGGTCGGCCTCCTCCTGCTGGTGGTAGAGCGTCTTGCCGTAGAGATCGGTCTCGGTGCGCGACGTGGTCGCGTCCCAGTCGCGGGTGAGGCGCCCGCGGGCCAGCGGCGACCACGGGATCACTCCGACGCCCTGGTCGAGGCAGAACGGGTGCAGCTCGCGCTCGTCCTCGCGCTGGATCAGGTTGTACTGGTCCTGCATCGAGACGAAGCGGGTCCAGCCGCCGAGGTCGGCGGTGTACTGCGCCTTCGCGAACTGCCACGCCCACATGCTCGACGCGCCGATGTAGCGCGCCTTGCCGGAGCGGACGACGTCGTGCAGAGTCTCCATCGTCTCCTCGATCGGGACCTGCGGGTCCCAGCGGTGGATCTGGTAGAGGTCGACGTAGTCGGTGCCGAGGCGGCGGAGGCTGTCGTCGATCGCGCTGAGGATGTGCCGACGCGAGAGCCCGCCACCGTTCGCGCCCGGGCGCATCGTGCCGTGCACCTTGGTCGCGATGACGACCTCCTCGCGGACGGCGAAGTCCGCCAGCGCCCGGCCGACGAACTCCTCGCTCGTGCCGTCGGAGTAGACGTCGGCGGTGTCGAAGGTGGTGATGCCGAGCTCGAGCGCCCGGCGGAGGAAGGGCCGCGACTCCTCCTCCCCCATGCTCCAGCCGTGCGCACCGCGGTCGGGCGCGCCGAAGCTCATGCAGCCGAGGATGATCGGGGAGACCTGGAGGCCGCTGAGGCCGAGTCGGGTGGAGTCCATCCTCCGACGCTAGCCCAGTGACGCCGGCGCGGGGCGGCCGGCTCGGTGACGCTAGCCCAGCCCGGGGTCGCGGCGGGTGGCGGCGACCGTGCTCGGCAGGAAGAGCAGCACCACGGCCAGCAGGGCCGGCGCCAGCAGCGCCCAGCCGATGTCCGGCACGGCGTACTGCCCCTGGAACGCGCCGAGGGCGACGGCCATCATCACCAGCTGGATCGTCAGGGCGGAGGCGCGGATCCAGCTGCGGCGCCGGGCGGTGCCGACGGTCGTCGCGGCGACCCAGGCCAGGGCGATGAAGGAGAGCGCGACGATCGCGATCCCGCCGCCGATGGAGCCGGCCCGGGTGGTGAGGAGCTCGATCACGAGCCACCCCGTGATGCACGCCACGGCAGCGGTCTCCAGCGCCAGAACAGCGACCAGGAGGAGCAGGCCGAGGGGCCGCCGGCCGCTTCCCGGCCTGGTCGGAGGCCGGTTCCCGTCCATGATCACAGCTGCATCCCATCCAGCACTCTTGATTCGAGCCTGCCTCCGTGACAGGCTAGTGCAGTTCGTTTCACCGCTCACAGGGTCGTGGGTTACCGCCGATGTGAACACCCCGATCCTGCCGTGCCGAGAGGCATGCGTGCGAGCGGGGCGATCTGTCGGGAAGAACCGAGCACCGTCCGGTCCCGCACCCGAACCGCCTTGCGCAGCTGCGCAGGGTCTCGTGGCGTGCGCCGGTTCGGGCGCCCGGTGCATACCGATGGTCCAGGCCGTCGGTGTGACTCGATCATCCCACCCGAACACTGCGTGGTTCCTCCACGCACGCTGTCACACAAGGAGCACCCGCATGGACTGGCGCGACAAGGCCGCTTGCCTCACCGCTGACCCCGAGCTTTTCTTCCCGGTCGGCAACACCGGACCCGCGGTCGACCAGATCGAGAAGGCGAAGACCGTCTGCGGTCGCTGCACCGTCACCGAGGTCTGCCTGCAGTACGCCCTCGAGACCGGTCAGGACTCGGGCGTCTGGGGCGGCCTCAGCGAGGACGAGCGCCGCGCCCTCAAGCGCCGCGCCGCCCGCGCCCGCCGCGCCTCGTAGCGCCGGCACCGGGACCGCCCGGCACCGCACGACCCCGGCCCCCGCTCGCCCTCCGGTAGCGGGGGTCGCGTCGTTCCCGGAGACGCCCGGCGGGAGCCGCACCCGCGGGATCGGACCGGTCCGGCTCAGACCCGCGGGCCCTTCAGCCAGCGCAGCGGCACCTCGATGGTCACCTCGGTGCCGCGGCCGACCAGCGTGTGCCAGTCGATCGTGCCGCCGAGCTCGCCCTGGATCAGAGTGCGCACGATCTGCGTGCCCAGACCCGAGCCGACCTTGCCCTCCGGCAGTCCGACGCCGGTGTCGCGCACCTTGACGGTGAGCTCGTCGTCGCCGCGGGTCGCGACGATCTCGACGTCGCCCTCCCGGCCGGCGAGGCCGTGCTCGACCGCGTTGGTGACCAGCTCGGTCAGCGCGAGGGCGAGCGGAGTGGCGTACTCGCTCGGCAGGTCGCCGAAGCTGCCGGTGAAGGTGGGGTGCACGGTGGTGTTGTGCGTCGAGGCGACCTCGGCGATCAGCAGCAGCACCCGGTCGAACACCGCGTCGAAGTCGACGTTCTGCGCGAGCCCCTCGGAGAGGGTGTCGTGCACGACCGCGATCGCCGCGACGCGGCGCATCGCCTGCGTCAGCGCCTCGCGGGCGAGATCGGAGTGGGTGCGCCGGGCCTGGATCCGCAGCAGCGACGCGACGGTCTGCAGATTGTTCTTCACCCGGTGGTGGATCTCGCGGATCGTCGCGTCCTTGGTGATCAGCTCCCGCTCCTGGTGGCGCAGCTCGGTCACGTCGCGGCAGAGCACGACGGCGCCGACGCGCTCCCCGCGGTCGCGGATCGGGATCGCGCGCAGCGAGACGGTGACCCCGCGCGCCTCGATGTCGGTGCGCCAGGGCGCGCGGCCGGTCACGACCAGCGGCAGCGACTCGTCGATGACGACCTTGCCGGCGACCAGGCCCGTGGTGACCTCGGCGAGCGACTCGCCCTCGAGCTCGTCCGCGAAGCCGATGCGGTTGAACGCCGACAGCGCGTTCGGGCTGGCGAAGGTCGTGATCCCGTCCACGTCGAGGCGGATCAGGCCGTCGGAGGCGCGCGGGGCGCCGCGACGCGGCCCGGTCGGCGCGCCGAGGTCGGGGAAGTCGCCCGAGGCGATCATCGAGAAGAGGTCGTTCGCGCAGTCGTTGAAGGTCAGCTCCTGGCGGCTGGGCGTGCGCGTCTCGCTGAGGTTGGTGTGCCGGGTGACGACCGCGATCGGCTGATCGGTGGTCGCGCTGTCGGAGCCGCCGAGGCGCCGGATGACCGGCACGGCGCGCACGCGGGTGGGCGTCTCCTCGAACCAGTCCGGGGCCGAGGTGTCGACGATGCGGGCGCTCTCGAAGGCCTCGGCGACCTGGGCGCGCCACTCCGCCTTGATCTTCTGCCCGACGAAGTCGCGGTAGAAGAGCGTCGCCGCACTCGAGGGCCGGGCGTGCGCGACCGCGACGAAGCCGCCCTCGGCGGTCGGCACCCAGAGCACGATGTCCGCGAAGGCGAGGTCGGCGAGGAGCTGGAGGTCGCCGACGAGGAGGTGCAGCCATTCGACGTCCGCGTCCGTGGAGCGGCCGTGGGAGAGGACGAGATCACTGAGGGTCGACACCCGACAAGCCTAGGTCCCGTCATCGCGCGCACCGCACCTGCGGTGCCCCGCGCCCGGTTATCCACAGTCCGGCGCTGAGCCCGACGTGAGCATCGCTCGGCTGCTTCGATGAGGGCACCCCGTCGCGCTCGTCCTGCTGCGGCACGCACCGCCCGAGCCGAGAGGAGATCCGAACCGTGAGTCGCTCGTCCTGCCTTTGGAGCACGCCGCATGATCCACCCCACCAACGCGTTCGACTACCGCACCCTGCCGCTCGATGCGGACGCGGCGGCCTCCGCGACGTCGGCCGCCGCGTTCTTCGCCCCGCAGCCGGCGACGCGGGCGGAGCTGCCCGATCCCGAGCCGATCCTCGCCTGCCTGACGCTGCAGGTGGTCGAGGTCCTGGCCGGCTCCCGCGAGATCGACCAGCTGGCCCGCTGGCTGAGCGACGACGTCTACCGGCATCTGCAGAAGCGGGTGGTGATGGCCGCCCGCGCCCGCAGCCTGAAGGGCCGGTCGACGCAGCGCCTCCCGTCCACGGTCGGCCGGGTCGTCGTCACGGAGCCGCGGGACGGGATCGTCGAGGCGGTCGTCCTCGTGCACAACCGGGTCCGCACCCGAGCGGTCGCCATCCGGCTGGAGGGCACGGACGCCCGCTGGCGCGCGACCGCGATCAACGTGCTCTGAGACCGGTCAGCGCTCGCGGCTCGGCACTAGCACGCCGGCACTCCCGGGTCAGCGCTCGCGGGCGGGAGCCACCGGAGGCAGCACCACCTGGACGCCCTTCTCGCGCAGCGCCTCCTCGAGCTCCGGCGGCGGCGGCGCGTCGGTGACGAGGTAGTCGGCCCGGCCGAGCTCCGCCACCTGGGCGAAGAGGGTCCGGCCGAACTTGGTCTGATCGGCCAGGATCGCCACGCGCTCGCAGCGGGCGATCATCTCGCTCATCATCACGCCCTCCGCCAGATTGCTGGTCGAGTAGCCGTTCTCGGCGGACACGGCGCCGACGGAGATCAGGCCGATGTCGCAGTGCAGGTCGACGGCGCCGCCCGGCTCCGCGGCGGCGAAGCCCACCGGCCCGACCGTCGACTGGCCGCCGAGGCGGACGGCGCCGCCGAAGACGAAGAGGTCGCGGCAGGTCTTCGAGCCGATCTCGGCGGGGACGCGCAGGTTGTTCGTCGCGATGGTCAGCTCGCGGTGGTCGTTGAGATGCCGGACGACCGCCAGCGAGGTGGTGCCCGCGTTCAGCATCACCACCGCCCCGTTCTCGACGAGGCCGGCGGCGAGCGCGCCGATCTTCTCCTTCGCGCCGCGCTGGATGCCGAGGCGCACGTCCAGGCGCTTCTCCGTCGCGGGCATCACCGAGAGGCTCACCGCGCCGCCGTGCGTGCGGACGAGGTAGCCGTCCGCGTCGAGCTGGTCGAGATCGCGGCGCACGGTGTCGGCCGAGACGGCGAAGCGGCGGGCGAGCGTGGTGACCGTGACCTCGCCCGCCTCGGCGACGTAGGCGGCCAGATCGGCCTTCCGGCCGGCCGGCAGACGGAGCGGGACGTCGTTCGCGGCGGGGGCGTCGTCGGTGTCGGGCATGTGCGTTGTCTAACACCGCTGTGCCGGATCCTGCAACTTGTCGCACTCGGGCCGCGTTGAATCCTGCGGTCTGGTCCTCTTTTGTCGCACATCTCGGCAATTTCCTGCCGGTTCTTGCATGACCACGCATCGCCAGGTACATTCGCAGAACACAAGCGCAAGAATGCGCACACAACAGCAGATAACTGCAGAGTTGCAGGGAGTGACATGAGCAAAGGTGCTCGCATCAAGAGAGCCGTCGTCTTCACCGTCAGCGCGGCGTTCGCCGCGACGATGCTGACCGGCTGCAGCCAGGGTGGCGGCGACTCCGCGGCAGGCGGAGACGTCACCCTCGAATTCGCGCAGTGGTGGGAGCCCGAGCTCTCGGACGGCGCCCTCCGCGGCCTGATGGACGACTTCGAGGCCGCCAACCCCGGCATCACGGTCGACCTCCTCAGCGGTCCGTACGCCTCGACCAAGGAGCAGCTCTTCGCCGGCGCCGCGGCCGGCACGATGTCCGACGTCGTCGGACTCGACGGCGCCTGGATCAGCGACTTCGCCAAGCAGGGCGCGCTGGCCGACCTCGGTCCCATGCTCTCGGACGCGGGCTTCGACGAGAGCCAGCTCTCCTCGACCGTCGTCGTCGACGGCAAGACCGCGATGGTCCCCGTCGTCAACTTCGTCTACCCGCTCTTCACCAACGACGCCCTGCTCTCCGAGGCGGGCGTCAGCGCTCCGCCCTCGACCCGCAGCGAGTTCGAGTCCGCGGCCAAGGCGATCACGGCGCTCGGCGAGAACACCAGCGGCTGGGTGCTCCCGCTCTCGAGCGACGCGCCCAACGGGATCCAGAACGACGTCATGTCCTGGGTCTGGGCCTCCGGCGGCAGCATGCTCGACGACGGCAAGCCCGACCTCACCAACGACGCCGTCACCAGCGCGGTCGACTACATCGCGCAGCTCGACGCCGACGGCGTGATCGCCCCCGGTGCCGCGACGATGAAGGAGCAGGACAAGGTCGAGGAGTTCACCAACGGCCGGGTCGGCATGGTGATCGACTCCCTCTCGCACATCGCCACCATCCGCGAGTCCAACCCCGACCTGAAGTTCAGCATCTCGGCCATCCCGGCCGAGGACGGCTTCAGCGGCGAGCGCGGCATCCCCTTCGCCTCCTGGGGCATCGGGGTCTCGGCCAGCAGCGAGCACCCGGCCGAGGCCGCGAAGCTCGTGTCGTTCCTGATGAGCGCCGACACCAACTCGACGCTGTCCACCCTGGCGAACGCCTTCCCCGGCAACACCGCCTCCACGCCGGACTTCTCGGACAGCGACCCGCTGTACCAGGAGGCCTTCGACATCTACTCGGCCGGCTACCCGGCGAACGAGTTCGTCGGCCTGCCCGTCGCGGAGCAGCTGATGCGCGACTTCGACGAGCAGCTGCAGGCCGCCCTCAACGGCGACCAGAGCGTCGACGAGGCGCTGGAGAAGTCCCAGGAAGCCTGGCTCGGCGAGTTCTGAGCCGTGACGCGTCCGTCCCCGATCGCGCCGCGGGAGTCCTCTCCCGCGGCGCGGTCCCCCCTCACCCCGTCCCCGATCGAAGGAGGAGCGCCGTGGTCTCCCTGCTGAGCGCCCCCCAGCGTCCCGTCTCCGGGACGCCCGCCCCCGCCCCCGCGGGCCGCCGGAGGCGCCGCGACCTCGCGCCCTACCTCTACCTCTCCCCCACGGCGATCGTGATGCTCGTCCTGATGCTCGTGCCGGTGCTGCTGGTGATCGGGTACTCGTTCTTCGACAACGTCATCACGAACCCGAAGCCCGCCTTCGTGGGCCTCGCGAACTACCTCGAGGTCCTCGGCGACCCGAAGTTCCGCACGGCCACCGGCAACACGATCGTCTTCGTCGGCGTCAGCGTCGCCGCCCACCTGGTGCTCGGCCTCGGCTTCGCGATGCTGCTGAACTCGCCGCTCGTGCCGACCGTCGCCAAGTCGCTCTTCCGCGTGGTCTACGTCCTGCCGTGGCTGTTCACCGTCGCGATCATCGCGGTGCTCTGGCGGCTGCTGCTGAACCCGAACGGCGTGATCAACTACGCGCTGATCTCGCTCGGGCTGACCGACAAGGGCATCGAGTGGCTCGCCTCCCCCGCGACCGCGCTGCTCTCGGTGACCTTCATCAACATCTGGGCGGGCTACTCGTTCTACATGATCACGTTGCTGGCGGGTCTGCAGGGCATCCCGCACGACCTCTACGAGGCGGCGAAGGTCGACGGGGCGAGCGCCTGGCAGCGGTTCTGGAACGTCACGATCCCGCAGCTCAAGCCGATCATCATCAGCATGTCGGTGCTCGACATCATCTGGACCTCGCAGCAGTTCGCGCTGATCTGGATGACCACCGGCGGCGGCCCGATCGACGCGACCGAGATGCTCAGCACCTACACCTACAAGCTCGCGTTCAGCCGCTACGAGTTCTCGGTGGCCTCGGCGAGCGCCGTCCTGATCCTCCTCCTCACCATGGTCCTCGCGTTCTTCTACGTGCGGAACCAGAAAGCCAGGGACTGACGTGACCGCCACCGCCACCCGCCCGGCCGTCCGCACGCCGCGGCTCCTCGCTGCGAAGGCAGGGGTCTGGGTCCTCCTCCTGATCGGCGCCGCCTTCGCGGGCCTGCCGATCGTCTGGATGGCCGCCAGCTCGTTCAAGTCGAACACCGAGATCTTCGAGTACCCGCCCCGGCTGATCACCGACACGTTCTCGTTCTCGGCCTACGCCGGGATCCTGGGCGACCCGACGAAGGTCCGCTTCTTCATCAACAGCTACGTCGTCGCGCTCGCGGTCGTCGCGCTGACGCTGGTCGTCGCGATCCTCGCGTCCTACGCGTTCAGCCGCTACGAGTTCCGCTTCAAGCGGCCGATCAACATCATCATCGTCAGCGTGCAGGCGGTGCCGCCGATCACCCTGCTGATCCCGTTCTTCGGGCTGATGGTGACGCTGCGGCTCTACAACACCTACCAGGGCCTGATCCTCACCTACCTGGTCTTCACGCTGCCCTACGCGATCATCATGCTGACCGGCTACTTCAACACCCTCCCCCGCGATCTCGACGAGGCGGCGCGGATGGACGGGGCCGGCCCGATGACGGTGCTCTGGCGGATCCTGGTGCCGATCGCGATCCCCGGAATCGTCTCGGTCGGCGTCTACACCTTCATGATCGCGTGGAACGAGTACCTCTTCGCGCTCACCCTGACCCGCACCGACGACATGCGCACGGTGCCGATCGGCATCCAGCTGCTGATGGGCCAGAACTCCTACGAGTGGAACGAGATGATGGCGATGAGCATCCTCGGATGCGTTCCCGTCCTCCTCCTCTTCCTCTTCTTCCAGCGGTACTTCATCGGCGGCATGACCGCCGGGGCCGTCAAGAGCTGAGGCGCGCGTCCGCGCGTCCGGAACACCACCACCACCACGAGAAGGACAGTCAGAGAATGCTTGTTTCCGGAAAAGACCTGCTGGACGTCGCCAACGCGAACGGCTTCGCCGTCCCGGCGTTCAACGTCAGCGACTACGCCATGATGAACGGCCTCTTCGAGATCAGCGAGGAGAAGGCCTCCCCGCTGCTCATCGCGATCCACCCCGACGAGCTCAGCCACACCGGAGTGGACATCCTGCACGCGATCATCGCCCGCGCCCACCGCTCCACCGTCCCCGTGACCATCCACCTCGACCACGGCGCCACCTACGAGCAGGTCCTGCTCGCGATCAAGTCCGGCTTCACCTCGGTGATGATCGACGGCTCGATGCTCCCCTACGACGAGAACGTCGCGATCACCAAGCGCGTCGTCGACGCGGCGCACGCCGTCGGCGTCTCGGTCGAGGGCGAGCTGGGCACGATCGGCAAGACCGACAACGAGGCCGAGGACGGCGCCGCGAACATCATCTACACCGAGCCCGACGAGGCGGTCGACTTCGTCGCCTCCACCGGGGTCGACAGCCTGGCGATCGCCATCGGCACCAGCCACGGCCTCTACCCGGCGTCGATGAAGCCCGCGCTCAAGCTGGACCTGCTCGCCGAGATCAAGAAGCGCGTCGCCGTGCCGCTCGTCCTGCACGGCGGCTCGAACAACCCCGACGCCGAGATCGCCGAGTCGGTGAAGCGCGGAGTCAACAAGATCAACATCTCCAGCGACATCAAGGCCGCGTACCACAAGAAGATGCGCGAGGTGCTGGCCGACCCCTCCGTCCGCGAGCCGAACACGATCCAGCCGCCCTCCGTCGCCGCGATGAAGGAGACGGCCGCCGAGAAGATCGACTTGTTCGGCTCCGCCGGCAAGGCCGAGCTCTACTAGGCCCGGCGAGACGCAGGAGAGCAGCGCGGTGAACGAGAGGATCGTGCTCGGACTGGGCGGGACCGTCGACTACGAGATCGACTGGGACGACGACGTCGTCCAGACGCTCGCGGACGAGTACGGGATCCGCGCGGACGAGCTGACGAGGACGGCGCCGGTCAGCACCGAGCGCGACCTCGTCGTGGCGCTCCTCGCGTTCCTCGCCGACGGTGCGGGAGGGGAGAGATTCGCCTCCTCCTCCCGCATCGTCGAGGAGTTCGCGCAGCGCTTCCCCCGGCGCATCACCCTCGGCGGCACGGGAGTGCGGGCGGGCTACGCGCTCGCCGTGCACGGCCTCGCCGCGGTGCAGCACCTGGTGAGCATCGACGACCACGTCCGCCGGCTCCTGCCCGTCGGCACCGAGTACGTCTCGAGCGCGACCGCCGACAGCACCGACCCGCACCTGATCGTGCAGTTCCCGCGCGGCGCCCGGGTGCTCCTCGGCGACCGCGTGCTGGTGGCGCCGCACCCGAACCGGGTGATCTTCGCGAACGACCCGCCCAACCGCGAGCTGCTGCTGGCGGAGGGACTCGGCGGCGTGCTGGCCGACGCGGGCGTCTTCCTGGTCTCCGGCTTCAACAGCATCCAGGACGGGGCGGTGCTGACGGACCGGCTGGAGACGCTGCAGCGCCACCTCGCGGCGCTGCCCGCCTCCGCGGACGTGATCTACGAGGACGCGGGCTTCCACCTGCCCGCTCTGCAGGACCGGGCCCGCTCCGCCCTGCTCGGCTGCGTCGACGTCGTCAGCATGAACGAGGACGAGCTGCAGGCGCTGCTCGGGCACCGGCTCGACCTGCTCGACCCGGATGCCGTGGTCGAGGCGCTGGGCGCGGCCGCGGCGCTGCTCCCCGGCCCGGTGCTCGTCGTGCACACCCGGCACTGGTCGGCGGCCGTCGGAGCGGAGGCCGAGCGCTACCGCGCGGCGCTCCTCGGCGGAGTGACGATGGCGAGCACCCGCTACCTGCTCGGCGACGGCATCACCGCCGCGGACTACGACCGCGTCGCGCAACTGCCGGCGCAGCCCGGCGGAGTCACGGTCTGCACCGCGGTCACGGCTCGGCTGCAGGCCGTCTGCACGCCCGGCCTCGTGCTGGAGACCGACCGCCCCACCACGATCGGCCTCGGCGACACCTTCGCCGGCGGCTTCGTCTCGGCGCTGGTGCGGCACCGCGCCTGACGCCGCCGACCACGCGCCCGCGCTGTCGACGACGAAGGCCCCGCATCCCGCGCTCCGCTCGAGCGGAGTCGGGACCGGGGCCTTCGTCGTGCCGGTCGGCAGGGCCGGGATCAGCGGCGCTTGGTCTGCGCGCGGCGCTCCTGGCGGTTGTTCGGCGTCTCGTCGGAGCCGCCGGTCTGCTGGCCGAAGGCGCCGGTGGTCGCGGCGTCCTCCGCGTCGTCCGGACGCGCCTCGCGGGCCGCCGCGGCGCTGGCCTTCGCCGTCGCCGCCTGCTGCACCCGGCCGCGCTGGTCGCGGACCTCGACGCCGCCCGAGTCGCTCGGCGCGGAGTAGCTGAGCTTCTCGACCGGAGCGACCGGCTCGGAGAGGCCCTTCGCGGCGACGCCGGCGACCTCGCCCTGCTTCTGGGTGACCTCGACCTCGAGGTTGAAGAGGAAGCCGACGGTCTCCTCGCGGATCTGGCCCATCATCTGCTGGAACAGGGTGAAGCCCTCGCGCTGGTACTCGACCAGCGGGTCGCGCTGGGCCATCGCGCGCAGGCCGATGCCGTCCTTGAGGTAGTCCATCTCGTAGAGGTGGTCGCGCCAGCGGCGGTCGATCACCGAGAGCACGACGCGGCGCTCGAGCTCGCGCATGGCGGGGGAGCCGAGCTGCTCCTCGCGGCCCTGGTAGGCGAGCTTCGCGTCCGAGAGGATCTCGCGGCGCATGAACTCCTTGTTGATCCGGCCGCGGCTGCCGGCCTCCTGGACGACCTCGTCGATCGACAGGCTGACCGGGTAGAGCGTCTTCAGCTCGGTCCAGAGCGCGTCGAAGTCCCAGTCGTCGCCGTTGCCCTCGCCGGTGTGCACCTCGAGGATCTCGTCGATCACGTCGACGAGGAACTTCTGGGTGCGCTCGTGCAGGTCGTCGCCCTCGAGGATGTGGCGGCGGTCGGAGTAGATCGCCTCGCGCTGGCGGTTGAGGACGTCGTCGTACTTGAGGACGTTCTTGCGGATCTCGGCGTTGCGCGCCTCGACCTGCGACTGCGCGCTGCGGATGGCGCGCGAGACGACCTTCGACTCGATCGCCATGTCGTCCGGCACGTTGCCGCGGCCCATCAGGGCCTCGGCCGCTCCGGAGTTGAACAGGCGCATCAGGTCGTCGGTGAGCGAGAGGTAGAAGCGGCTCTCGCCCGGGTCACCCTGGCGGCCGGAGCGGCCGCGGAGCTGGTTGTCGATGCGGCGCGACTCGTGGCGCTCGGTGCCGAGCACGTAGAGACCGCCGGCGGCCTGGACCTTCTCGGCCTCCTCGGCGACCTTGGCCTTGACGCCCGCGAAGACGTCGTCCCACGCGGACTCGTACTCCTCGGGGGTGTCGACGGGGCTGAGGCCCTTCGTCGACATCTCGGTGACCGCGAGGAACTCGGCGTTGCCGCCGAGCATGATGTCGGTGCCGCGGCCGGCCATGTTGGTCGCGACGGTGACGGCGCCGAGGCGGCCCGCCTGGGCGACGATCGCGGCCTCGCGCGCGTGGTTCTTGGCGTTCAGCACCTCGTGCCGCACGCCCTTCTTGGCGAGCAGGCGGGAGAGGTACTCGCTCTTCTCGACGCTCGTCGTGCCGACCAGGACGGGCTGGCCCGCCGCGTGGCGCTCCACGATGTCCTCGACGACCTGCTCGAACTTGACCTGCTCGTTCTTGTAGACGAGGTCGGCGTTGTCGATGCGCTGCATCTTGCGGTTGGTCGGGATGGAGACCACGCCGAGCTTGTAGGTCGACATGAACTCGGCGGCCTCGGTCTCGGCCGTTCCGGTCATGCCGGAGAGCTTGCCGTAGAGGCGGAAGTAGTTCTGCAGAGTGACGGTGGCGAGGGTCTGGTTCTCGGCCTTGACCTGCACGCCCTCCTTCGCCTCGATCGCCTGGTGGATGCCCTCGTTGTAGCGGCGGCCGGCCAGGATGCGGCCGGTGTGCTCGTCGACGATCATCACCTCGCCGTTGAGGACGACGTAGTCCTTGTCCTTCTTGAACAGGGCGCGGGCCTTGATCGAGTTGTTCAGGAACGAGATCAGCGGGGTGTTCGCGGACTCGTAGAGGTTGTCGATGCCGAGGTAGTCCTCGACCTTCTCGATGCCGGGCTCGAGCACGCCGACGGTGCGCTTCTTCTCGTCGACCTCGTAGTCCTCGCCCTCGATGAGGCGCGTGGCGAGACCGGCGAACTCGGCGAACCAGCGGTTCGCCTCGCCCGAGGCGGGGCCGGAGATGATCAGCGGGGTGCGCGCCTCGTCGATGAGGATCGAGTCGACCTCGTCGACCACGGCGAAGAAGTGGCCGCGCTGGACCATGTCCTGCGCCTGCCAGGCCATGTTGTCGCGGAGGTAGTCGAAGCCGAACTCGTTGTTCGTGCCGTAGGTGATGTCGGCCGCGTACTGCTCGCGGCGCTGCTCGGGCGTCTGGCCGGAGAGGATCACGCCGGTCGTCATGCCGAGGGCGCGGAACACGCGCCCCATCAGCTCGGACTGGTAGTTCGCGAGGAAGTCGTTCACCGTGACGATGTGCACGCCGCGGCTCGCGATGGCGTTGAGGTACGCCGGCAGGGTCGCGACGAGGGTCTTGCCCTCTCCGGTCTTCATCTCGGCGATGTTGCCGAGGTGCAGTGCCGCGCCGCCCATCAGCTGGACGTCGAAGTGGCGCAGGCCGAGCGTGCGGCGCGAGGCCTCGCGGACGGCCGCGAAGGCCTCCGGCAGCAGGTCGTCGAGCGATTCGCCGTTCGAGTAGCGCTCGCGCAGCTCGACGGTCTCGTTCTTCAGCTCCTCGTCGCTGAGGTGCGTGAAGTCCTCTTCGAGGGCGTTGACGGCTTTCGCGTAGTTCTCGAGGCGGCGGAGGACCCGGCCCTCCCCGACGCGAAGGACCTTTTCGAGAACTGAGGCCACGGGGTACTCCAAAACGTAGAAGACAGGTGCCCGACGGCACGGCGCGGACGGAACAACACTAGCCGTGGCGGGCTGTGCGCGGTCCGACAGGGCGCGAAGAACCCCCCGGAGGCGGACCTCCGGGGGGCTCCCGGGTCAGACCGCGGCGGCCTCGGGCTGCGCGTCCGCCTCGTCGCCGAGGCCGATCACGCCGTAGTCCCAGCCCTTGCGGCGGTAGACGACGCTCGGGCGGTCGGTGTCCGCGTCGATGAAGAGGTAGAAGTCGTGGCCGACCAGCTCCATGTAGTCGACGGCGTCGTCGACGCTCATCGAGACGGAGGGGAAGACCTTCTTGCGGATGACGACGGGGCAGTACGGCTCCTCCGCGTCGTCCTCGTCCGCGGCGACAGGCTCCGGGGCCGGCTCCTCCTGCACGGGGATCACGCCCGTGCTCAGGCGCTCGAGCACCTCGGCGTCCGCCGGCTGGATCGCGACGACGCTGAAGTCGTCGGCCGCCGCGTCGCGCAGCGAGGTCGGCCGATGCTGACCGCGATGCACCTTCTTGCGGTCCTTGGCTCGACGCACCCGTTCGAGCAGGCGCCCGAGGGCGACGTCGAAGGCCGCGTACTTGTCGGCTCCGCTCGCCTCGGCCCGCACCACGGGCCCCTTGCCGATGAGCGTGAGCTCGACCCGGTCGCCGCCGGCGGCGCCCTTGCCCTCGCTGTGACGGCTCGCCTTGATCTCGAGCGCGAGCGCCCGGTCGGCGAGGTGGGCGATCTTCTCCGACTTCTCCGTCGCGTAGGCGCGGAAGCGATCGGTGATGCCCATGTTGCGGCCTGTGATGTCGATGTCCATGACAACCTCCCAGTCGAGTACGGCGTGCCGCCTTTCTCCGGGCGGACCGTTCACGCCGTCCCCCGAGCGTAGACCCGCGGTCACCGGATCGTCCTCGGGAGTTCATCAGGAAGTCGCGCTTCCCCGCTCCGGAGTGCCGGCGAGCGCGGCCGCCCCCGCCACGTCTCCCCCGCCCGCGCGGACGGCCCGGCGCAGCTCGAGCAGGGTCGCCCCCGAGGTGACCACGTCGTCCACCAGCAGGATCCGCTCGCCGTCGAGCGGACGCCTGGCGCGGAACGCGCCGTCGAGGTTCGCGTGCCGCTCCGCCCGGGCGAGGCCGACCTGGTCGAGCGCGAGCCGGGTCCTCGTGAGCGGCCGGGCGAGGCGCCCGCCCGCCGCGCGCACCAGCAGGTCGACGGGGTCGAAGCCGCGCCGCAGGTGCCGAAGGCGCGAGCCGGGCGGTGCGACCAGCAGCGCCGGAGCGCCGTCGAGCGCCTGGAGCAGCACGGGTCGCAGCAGCGCGCCGAGCGGTCGCGCGGCGGCCACCCGTCCCTCCGCCTTCAGCGCGACGACGAGCCGCCGCACCGTTCCGGCGTACTCCGCGCCGACGCGCACCTCGAGCGGGTCGTCCGCGGACCCCAGGCGGCGGACGTCCGGTCGCGCCTGCGCGGCGAGCTCCGCGGCGCAGTCCGGGCAGGGCACCCGCGTCGCCGGCAGCCCGCAGGCCGGGCAGTCGACCGGCAGCAGCACGGCGAGGGCGTCGAGGAGGTGATCGCGCAGCATCGGGCGAGTGTGCCCGGGTTCAGGACCCCATGCCGGTCTGCGTCGCGAGGAGCTCGATGCCTGTCGCGACCGTCTGCCACGCCGAGCCGCGCTGCTGTCGCAGCTCGCCGCCCTCGGCGAGGAGGCGGATCTGCGTCGAGGCGTTGCCGGCCGCGATCTGCACGGTCCCGGTGGTCGTCCCCAGCGGGGTGTCCCCTCCGCCGAGCTGGTTCATCGTCACCGTGTCCTCGCCGGTGGAGCCGCGGACGACCGAGACGACGTCGAGCTCGTCCGTCCAGGCGGCGGCGACCGCCGTGCCGAGGGTCGAGCGCAGCACGACCGGCTCGCCGACCGCGATCGGATCGCCGTTGGCCGAGCGGGTGACCCCGGCGACGAGCACGGTCGCCTGCTGCCCGTCCTGCGCGAGGGCGAGCATCCGCGTGCCGTCGCGGGACAGCGCGAACGAGGCGATCGACTCGATCTCCGGCCAGGCGGTCGCGACCTGCAGCGACCGGGAGCCGTCGGAGGAGTAGGCGACCAGCTGGCCCGGCGACGCCGTGGGCACCGACCAGACGTAGCCGAAGGGGTCCATGCCGGGGGCCGCGAGGCCGCTCCGGGCGTCGAGCAGCACATCGTCGACCCCGGGGGTGAGCAGCGAGACGCCGGCCGAGGTGAGGACGGCCGCCGAGGCGCTCGAGTCGGCGCCCCGCTGCTCGCCCAGCACCGCGGCCCGCGGCGAGAGGGCCGCGATCCGGTCCGAGACGGCGGTCTCGGCGAGCCCCGAGGAGCCGAGGAAGCCGAAGTCGCCGTCGGTCAGCACCAGCGGCCGGGTGTCCACCCGCGGCGAGGTCGGCAGCCCGGTCACCTCGGTCGGGATCTCGATCGGGTTCTGCTGCACCGAGAGCGAGACCCCGGTGACGTTCGAGACGTTGGCCAGGCTCCTGCCGAGCTGCAGCGCCATCCGGCGCCACTGCCGCTCGTCGGCCTCGAGCGCCGCGGAGTTCAGGTCGACGACGGCCCGCTGCGCCTCGACCGGCACCGTCTCGGCGGCGAGCGCCGTCCCGGTCGGGAAGGCCGAGACGACGGCGGACGAGTCGCGGAGCCACGGCGTCGGCCCGCGCAGCAGCTCGGTGACGATCGTGGTGCTGGTCGAGCTGTCCGCGCGCGAGGCGAACCAGCGCAGATCCGGCACCAGGTAGGAGTAGCTCGGGTCGAAGAAGTAGAGCGCGTAGGTGGAGAAGACCTGCTCGAAGGTGGTGCGGTCGATGACGACGCCGCTGGGCGGAGAGCTGATCCGCCACTCGCCGTTCTCCTGGACGAAGCCGTAGTCCAGCTCCAGCGCGGTGGTCGTCGCGACCTCGGAGTAGACGCCGGTGGCGTCGACCTCGGCCACGGGGGTGATGGTGAGCGAGAGCGTCGACGCGCCGGGCTGGGTCGAGGAGCGCTGGCCCTCGTCGACGGTGACGTGCTCGCCCGGCGTCCAGTCGGCTCCTGTGGAGAGGAACTCGCGGGCGATCTTGTAGTTGTTCTGCGGGCTCGACGCCGCGTCGATGAAGCCGGTGAGGATCTCGAACTGGTCGGCGCCGTCGGCGGGGCCGGAGGGGAGGAAGTCGTACTGCAGGTCCTGCGGCGCCGTGTCCGGGCGGCCGACGCCGACGTCGCCCCCGCGCGGGATGCCCGCGCAGCCGGCGAGCGCGGCCAGCAGCAGCACGGCGGCGACCGCGGAGCGCAGGCGCCTCACTGGACGACCCCGTGCTCGGGGACGCCGCCGAGCGGCAGCGGCGGCAGGACGATGGGGCCGGAGTAGGCCTGCTCGCCCGCGTCCACGGGCGGCAGCGGCAGCGGGGAGGCGTCGATCCGCTCGCCGCGCCGGCGCGGGACCGTGAGCCGGAAGCACGCGCCGCGGCCGGGCATCGACCAGACCTGCAGCCAGCCGTGGTGCAGCGCGGTGTCCTCCTGCGCGATGGAGAGGCCGAGGCCGGTGCCGCCGAGGGTGCGGCGGCGGGACGGATCGGCGCGCCAGAAGCGGTCGAAGACCCGGACCACCTCCTCGGAGCTCATGCCGTGACCGTAGTCGCGGACGGCGAGCGCCACCGCGGTGGCGTTGCTGTCGACCGTGACCACGATCTCGCGGCCGTCGCCGTGCTCGACGGCGTTGCCGAGCAGGTTGCGCACGATGCGGCGGATGCGGCGGGCGTCCATCTCGGCGTCGAAGTAGCCGCCGGGGGCGGAGAGCGTGAGCCGCGAGCCGTTCGCCTCGGCGATCCCGCGCATCCCCTCGATCTCCTCGCCGGCGAGGCGCACCAGGTTCACCGGCTCCAGCTCGAGCTCGGCCGAGCCGGCGTCGTGGCGGGAGATCTCCAGCAGATCGGCGAGGAGGCTCTCGAAGCGGCCGATCTGGCCGTGCAGCAGCTCGACGGTGCGCTCGGCGACCGGCGGGAAGCCCTCGCGCTGGTCGTAGAGCACGTCGCCGGCGAGCTTCATCGTGGTCAGCGGGGTGCGCAGCTCGTGCGAGACGTCGGAGACGAAGCGCTGCTGTACCCGGCTGAGCGTGGCGAGCTCGCTGATCTGCTCCTGAAGGCTGTCGGCCATGCCGTTGAACGAGCGGGCGAGGGTGGCGATCACGTCCTGTCCCCTCTCCGGGATGCGCACGTCGAAGTCGCCCGCGGCGAGGCGCTGGCTGGTCTCCGCCGCCACCCGCACGGGCGCGACCACGATCCGGACGACGACCCAGCTGACCGCGCCGATCAGGAGGATCAGCAGGATGCCGGCGATGTTGAGGACCTGCTGCACGAACTGCAGCGTGCGCTCCGCATCCGCGAGCGAGTAGCCGATGTAGAGCTCGTAGCGCCCCGCGGAGCTCGGCAGCTCGATCGTCGAGCCGACGACGATGCCCGGGAGCTGCTGGCCCGAGGCGCCGAGGCTCACCGACTGCCAGTACTGGCCGTCGGCGCCGGCCTGCACCCGCGCGCGCAGGTCGTCGCTGATGACGCCGTTCTGCAGCTCGCGGTTGTAGCTGTCCTGCGGGGCGAGCGAGGACGCCTCCTGATCGGGCGCGCGCACGACCGCGATCAGGGCGGAGGAGGAGGCGTCGCGCACCGCGGTGCGCACCGAGTTCATGACCTCCTCCATGTCCTGCCGGGTCGAGACCGTCGCGGCGTCGAGGTAGCCCTGCGCGGCGCGGGTGGCGCGCGAGGTGTCGCCGGTGACCTGGTCGAGCCGCGACTGGAACAGGTTGTCGCTGATGCTGTAGGAGAGGTACGCGCCCGTCGAGCCGATCGCGATGCCGCTGAGCAGCACGGTGATGGCGACGGCGCGGAACTGCAGCGAGCTCCGCCAGGCCCGGAGCACCCTCCGCGGCCAGCGCCGGAGTGCCGGCGCCCGGAAGCGGCGCGCGAGGCTCACGTCAGCTCGGCAGCACGGAGCCGGCGCGGTAGCCGACGCCGCGCACGGTCATCACGATGCGCGGATCGTCCGGGTCCTTCTCGACCTTCGCGCGCAGGCGCTGCACGTGGACGTTCACGAGCCGGGTGTCGGCCTTGTAGTGGTAGCCCCAGACCTGCTCCAGCAGCATCTCGCGCGTGAACACCTGCTGGGGCTTGGAGGCGAGGGCGAGGAGGAGGTCGAACTCGAGCGGTGTCAGGCCGATGCGGGTCTCGCCGCGGCGGACCTCGTGCCCGGCGACGTCGAGGCTGAGGTCGCCGACCTGCAGGACGGCGTTGGCGGCGACCTGGGAGGGGCGCAGGCGCGTCTTGATCCGCGCGACCAGCTCCTTCGGGTCGAACGGCTTGACCATGTAGTCGTCCGCGCCGGACTCGAGGCCCTGCACGACGTCGGAGGTGTCCGACTTGGCGGTCAGCATGATGATCGGGACGCCGGACTCGGCGCGGATCCGGCGGCAGACCTCGATGCCGTCGATCCCGGGCAGCATCAGGTCGAGCAGGACGAGGTCCGGCCGGGCCCGCCGGAAGGCCTCGAGGGCGCCCGTGCCGTCGGCGCAGAAGGAGACGTCCCAGTCCTCCGCGCGCAGGACGATGCCGATCATCTCGGCCAGGGCCGCATCGTCGTCGACCACCAGGATTCGCGCGCTCATGGGGTCAGGCTAACCGACGCGAGTGGGAGCACGGCCGCGCCCGACCGCGAGGGCCGAGCGCGGCTGTGACAGCATGGGAGGGATGACCGACGCAGCTCAGTGGCCACCGCCCGCCGGGGCTCCGGAGGGCGACCACGCGCGGCCGCGCGTCGCACCGGTCGCGCCCGTGTCCTGGTCTCCGACCGCGGGTCCCGCCGGCCCGCCCCCGCCGCAGGGCTGGACTCCCCCGCCCAAGCCCGGACTGATCCCGCTGCGGCCGCTCGGCTTCGGCACCCTGCTCGGCGCGCCCTTCGCGGTCCTCCGCCGCAGCCCGCGCACCACCCTCGGCGTCGCGCTGCTCGTCCAGGGCCTCGGCTCGCTGCTCGCCCTCGTGCTCTACGGCGCCGTCGCACTTCTCGCGGTCGGCCGGATCACCCAGGCCGAGGTCGCCGATCGGGACGCCGTCGCGTCGGGGTCGCTGGCGATCGTCGTGCTCGCGGCGCTGATCCCGCTCGCCGTCACCCTGGCCACCGGCGCGCTCGTGCAGGGCGTCGTCGTGCTCGAGGTGTCGCGCGCCGTCCTGGGCGAGCGGCCGACGCTGCGCGCGCTGCTCCGGCGGCTCCGCGGCCGCTTCTGGGCGCTGGTGGGCTGGACCGTGCTGCAGGGCGTCGGCGTCCTGGTGCTGGTCCTCGCCGCGGCGGCGCTCTCGGTGCCGCTCTTCCTCCTCGGCGCCCAGGACGCGGGGGCCAGCGCGGTCGTCGGCGGGATCCTGGTGCTCGTGCTGGCCGGCCTCGCCGCGACCGCGGTGGGCGTCTGGCTCGCGACGAAGCTCGCGCTGGTGCCGAGCCTCCTGGTGCTCGAGCGGCTCCCGCTGCGCCGGGCGGTCGCGCGCTCCTGGCGGCTCGTCACCGGCGGGTTCTGGCGGACGTTCGGCGCGCTCGCGCTGATGCCGGTCATCATCCAGGCGGCCGGGCAGGTCGTCTCGACGCCGTTCAGCCTGCTGATCCCGATCGGCGGGGCGCTGGTCGCGCCGACCGATCCGAACGCGCAGGTCGTCGCGTCGATCGTCGTCGCGCTGCTCTCGGTCGCCGTCGGCCTCGTCGTCGGCGCGGTCGGCACGGTGCTGCAGTCGGCGGTCACCGGGCTCGTCTACCTCGATCGCCGGATCCGGCGCGAGGGCTTCGACCTCGTGCTGATGCGGCACGTCGAGGAGCGCGCGGCCGGGCGCGAGTCCCCCGACCCCTTCCCCGCTCCGGAGCGGACCGCGCCGTGATCCGCCTCGCGCTCGCCACGGCGCCGCTCGACCCCGATGCGCAGGAGGCCCGCCGCCTGCTCCTCGAGGAGCTCGCCGACCCGCGCTACCGCGCCGCCGAGCCGAACTGGTTCGACCGCCTGGTGCAGGCCGTGCGCGACTGGTTCACCTCGCTCACCCTGCCGGGCGACGGCGTCGGCGTGCCGCTCGCGGCGCTGATCGGCGTGCTCGTGCTGGTGGCGCTCGTCGTGGTCGCCCTCGTCCTCGCGGGACGGCCGCGACTGCGGCAGCGCAGTCGCGTGACCGGGGCGGTCCTCGCCGACGACGACGGCCGCTCGGCCGCGGAGCTGCGCGCCCTCGCCGAGGCGGCGGCCGCCCGGGGCGACTGGGACGAGGCGCTGGTGGAGCGGTTCCGCGCCCTGGTGCGTGCCCTGGACGAGCGCACGATCCTCGCCGTCTCGCCCGGCACCACCGCGCACGGCTTCTCCCGCCGGGCCGCTGCCGTCTTCCCCGCCTCGGCCGACGCACTCCGGCGCTCGGCGGACGCCTTCGACCGGGTCCGCTACCTCGGCCTGCCCTGCGGGCGCGAGGACTGCGAGCGGGTCGCCGAGCTCGACCGCGCGCTCGCGGCCGCGCCGGTCCCGCTCGAGGCGCTGCGATGACCGCGCCCGCTGCTTCGCCGGCGTCGGACGCTCCCGTCGACACCGTCTCCTCCCCCACCCTCGGCGCGCTGCTGCGCCGGGGACGGATCTGGGTGCTCCTCGCGGCGATCGTCGTCGTCGGCACGGTCCTGCTGACCGTGGCGACCGGCTCCCCGGTGCCCGCCGCCGACCTCGACGTCGACAGCGCGGCACCGGACGGCGCCCGCGCGGTCGCCCAGGTCCTGCGCGAGCAGGGCGTCGACGTCGTCCGCGCCGACTCGCTCGACGAGGCCCTGCGCGCGGTCGGCCCGGGCAGCACGCTGCTGATCGACGATCCGGGCTCGGCCCTGGACGAGGAGCAGTACGCCCGGCTCGCCGAGGACCCCGCCGCGGTCGTCCTCGTCGAGCCGTCCGGCGCGGCCCTCGACGCGCTGCTGCCCGGCGTCGCCTTCGCCGGCGCGCCGCAGGAGGACGGCGTGCTCGCCGCCTCCTGCGCGCTGCCCGCTGCGGAGCGCGCCGAGGGGATCCCCGCGGGCGGCAGCACCTTCCGCGTCCTCGAGGGCGGCGCCGTGGGCTGCTTCCCGTCCGGTGACGACGCGTTCGCGCTCGTCGCCGACTCCGCGGCCGGCGGCCCCGACGTGATCGCCGTCGGCGACGCCGACCTCCTGCGCAACGGCACCGTCGCCGAGGAGGGACGCGCCGCCCTCGCGCTGGGCCTCCTCGGCGGCGAGGACCGCCTGGTCTGGTACCGCGCCGGCGCGGCCGACGCGACCTCCGCCGCCGTCGACCCGGCCGATCTCGCGCCGGGCTGGGTCACGCCGGCGCTGCTGCTGCTCGTCGGGGTGTTCGTCGCCTCCGCCGTCTGGCGCGGGCGGCGCTTCGGCCCGCTCGCCGTCGAGCCGCTGCCCGTCGTCGTGCACGCGAGCGAGACCGCGCGCGGCCGGGCCCGCCTCTACGCCCACGGCGCCACCCGGGTGCGCGCGCTGGACGCCCTGCGGATCGGCACGCTGCACCGCTCCGCCGCCCTGCTCGGCCTGGCCCCCTCGAGCGGAGTGGACGAGGTCGTCGCGGCGGCCGCGGCCCTGCTCGAGCGCGACCCGCGCGCCGTGCGCCGGCTCCTCGTCGACGACGAGCCGGCCGACGACACCGCTCTCGTGGCCGCCTCCGACGAGCTCCTGCGCTTCGAGCGCGCGCTCCGCGCCGCCCGCGCACCCAGCACGGGCACCGCCGCGGCCGGCACCGCAGGGTCGGGCACCGCAGGACCCGGCACCGGGCGCCCCGCGCGCGACCGCCTCGACCACGATCAGCCCGACCACGAACGACCGGAAGGCCCCCTCCGATGAGCGACTCCTCCCTCCCCCCGATCGCGGATGACGAGCTCCGCCGCGAGCTCGACCGCGTCCGCTCCGAGGTCGGCCGCGCCGTCGTCGGCCAGGACGGCGCCGTCTCCGGGCTGCTGATCGCCCTGCTGGCAGGCGGGCACGTGCTGCTCGAGGGCGTGCCGGGCGTCGCGAAGACGCTGCTCGTGCGCGCACTCTCGGTCTCGCTGGGACTGGACACCCGGCGCGTGCAGTTCACCCCCGATCTGATGCCCGGTGACATCACCGGCTCGCTCGTCTACGACGCCTCCACCTCGGGCTTCGCCTTCCGCGAGGGCCCGGTCTTCACGAACCTGCTGCTCGCGGACGAGATCAACCGCACGCCGCCGAAGACGCAGGCCGCCCTCCTCGAGGCGATGGAGGAGCGCCAGGTCAGCGTCGACGGCCGCACGCTCCGCCTCCCCGACCCGTTCCTCGTCGCGGCGACGCAGAACCCGGTCGAGTACGAGGGGACCTACCTGCTCCCCGAGGCGCAGCTCGACCGCTTCCTGCTCAAGCTGGTGCTGGACGTGCCGCCGCGGGAGGTCGAGGTCGAGGTGCTCTCGCGGCACGCGGCCGGCTTCGACCCGCGCGACCTCGCCGCCGCGGGCGTCCACCCGGTGCTGGAGGCGGGGCGGCTGCGCGCGGCCCAGGCCTCCGTCCGCCGCGTCGGCGCCGGCCCCGACGTGCTCGGCTACATCGTCGACCTCGCCCGTGCGACCCGCGAGAGCCCGAGTGTGAAGCTCGGCGTCAGCCCCCGCGGATCGACGGCGCTGCTCGCCGCGAGCCGCGCCTGGGCCTGGCTGAACGGCTACGGCTCGATCACCCCGGACCACGTCCAGGCGATGGTCCTGCCCGTGCTGCGGCACCGGATGCAGCTCCAGCCCGAGGCGGAGCTCGAGGGCGTGCGCACGGAGGCCGTCCTCGGAGGCATCCTGCAGCAGGTCCGCGTCCCGGTCTGAGCCGTGCACCTCACCGGACGCTCCGTCCTCGTCCTCCTCGTCGGCCTCGTGCCGGTCGTCCTGCTCGGACGCCGGGCCGAGGTCGCCTTCGCCGTGCTCGGGCTCTGGCTGCTGATCTGGCTGATCCTGGTGGGCGTCGACCTCGCGGTGGCCGGCTCCGCGCGCGCGGTCGCGCTCGAGCGGCGGACCCCCGACCGGGTGCGCCTCGGCGAGCGCGCGGAGGCGACGCTGCTGATCACGAACACGGGACGGCGCCGGATCACCGGCGTCGTCCGCGACGCCTGGGAGCCCTCCGCCGGGGCGCTCGCGACCCGCTCGCCGCTGCGGCTGCCGCCGGGCGAGCGCCGCGCGGTCCGCACGGTCCTCGAGCCGCGCCGCCGCGGAGAGCGCCGGGCGCTGCACGCGACGATCCGCTCGAACGGCGTCCTCGGGCTGGCCGGCCGGCAGGCGACCCTCGCGGCGCCCGCGGTCGTCCGGGTGCTGCCGCCGTTCCGCTCCCGCCGCCACCTGCCCTCGCGCCTCGCCCGCCTGCGCGAGCTGGAGGGGCGCACCAGCGTGATGATCCGCGGTCAGGGCACCGAGTTCGACAGCCTGCGCGAGTACGTCCGCGGCGACGACGTCCGCTCGCTCGACTGGCGGGCCACCGCCCGGCGCCGCGAGCCCGTCGTCCGCACCTGGCGGCCCGAGCGCGACCGGCGGGTGGTGCTCGTGCTCGACACCGGCCGCACCTCCGCCGCCCGCATCGACGACGAGCCGCGCCTGGACACGGCGATCGAGGCGTCACTGCTGCTGTCGGCGCTGGCCGCCTCGGCCGGCGACCGCATCGACGTCCTCGCCTTCGACCGCGCCCGGCGCGCCCGCGTGCACGGCGCGACCGGCACGGAGGTGCTGAGCCGCGTCGTCGACGCGCTCGCCCCCGTGCAGCCGCAGCTGATCGAGACCGACTGGTCGGCTGTGCCGGGCCAGGTGCGCACGCTGGTCTCGCAGCGCTCGCTCGTCGTGCTGCTCACCGCGCTCGACTCCGTCGGCGCATCGGAGGGGCTGCTCGCGGTGCTCCCGCAGCTCACGAGGCAGCACACCGTGGTCGTCGCCTGCGCGATCGACCCCGAGCTGGCCCGGATGGCCGCCGACCGCGGCGACCGCGGTGCGGTCTACGCGGCCGCGGCGGCGGAGCGCTCACTCGCCGACGCGGACCGGCTGGCGGCCGCCGTGCGGCGGCTCGGCGGCGACGTGGTGCTCGCCTCGCCGGAGAAGCTGCCGCCCGCCCTCGCCGACCGCTACCTCGCGCTGAAGGCCACCGGCCGGCTCTGAGCCCGGACCTCGCGCTCAGCCCTCGCTGATGCTCCGCGAACCGGCGTCGAAGCGGCCGAGGTCGCCCGTCTCCCCCGCGCGCACGGCCCGGCCGCCGAGCACCAGGAAGTACGCGATGAAGCCGCCGAGCGCGAGCGCGCCGATGCCGATCTTCAGCCACCACGGCCACGGCGCCGGCGTCACGAAGCCCTCGATCACGCCCGAGACGAGCAGCACGAAGACCAGCCCGATCGCGACCGTGAACAGGCTCCGCGCGTCCTCCGCGAGCGCCTGCCCCCGGGTGCGCGGCCCGGGCGCGATCCAGGCCCAGAAGATCCGCAGCCCGGCCGCCGCGGCGACGAAGACCGCCGTCAGCTCGAGCAGGCCGTGCGGGAGGATGTAGAGGAAGAAGGTGTCGCCCTCGCCGACGTGGAACATCACGGCGATCGACGTGCCGAGGTTCTGCGCGTTCTGCAGCAGGATGTACGGCACGTAGACGCCGACGATGCCGAAGGCGACGCACTGCGCCGCGATCCAGGCGTTGTTGGTCCACACCTGACCGGCGAAGGACGCGGCCGGGTTCTCCGAGTAGTAGTCGACGAAGTCCTCCTGCGCGAAGCGGCGCAGCTGCTCGTCGTCGCCGAGCGCGGCGAGCAGGCGCGGGTCACCGAGGATCCAGACCGCGAAGAGGCCGGCGACCAGCACGGTCGCCAACGCGACGGCCAGGGTCAGCCAGCGGATCCGGTAGAGCGCGGCGGGGAACGAGACGACGGCGAAGCGGGCGACCGCGGCGAGCGGATCCTCGCGCGTCCCGGTCAGGCGGCCCCGCGCCCGCGAGAGCGAGACTGCCAGGCGCGTGCCCACGGCGGTCGACCCCGCGGTCGAGGAGATCGCGGCGAGATCGGCGGAGGCGGACTGGTAGCGCTCCACGAGCTCGTCGGCCTCGCCGCCGGTCAGCCGGCGCTTGCGCGCGAGCTCGTCCAGGCGGGTCCACTGGCCGCCGCGCGCGGCCGAGAGAGCATCGATGTCCATCTGCTGAGATGATAGCCGGGGCCGACGATCGAGGGAGCTGCTGCATGTCCGACGACCGCGACGACGCCCGCCTCGACAGCACCGGCTTCGACACGGCGGGCCTGGTCACCGGCGAGGCGATCGCCCTCGAGATCCCCGTCACCTCGTTCGTCCTGCGGGCCGCCGGCGCGATCATCGACCTCGTCGCGGAGTTCCTGCTCGCCTTCGGTCTGTTCTACCTCGTCGCCGTCCTCGCGAGCGACGGCGGGCTCGACGCCGCCGCCTCGGCCGCCGTCGCGATCGCCGCCCTGGTGGTCTCGATCGTGCTGGTGCCCGTCGCCGTCGAGACCGCGACGCGGGGGCGCTCGCTCGGCAAGCTCGCCGTCGGCGCCCGGGTCGTCCGCGACGACGGAGGCGCGATCGGCTTCCGCCACGCCCTCGTCCGGGGTCTCACCGGCGTGCTCGAGATCGTGATGACAGCAGGTGGGCTGGCCGCGGTGGTGGGCCTGCTGTCGCGCCGTTCTCGCCGGCTCGGCGACGTGCTCGCCGGCACGCACAGCCAGCTCGAGCGGGTACCGGCCGCGCCCCCGCTCGTCGTCGAGATCCCGGCGCCGCTCACCGGCTGGGCGGCGACCGCCGACGTGGCCCGGCTGCCCGACGCCCTGGCGCGCCGGCTCGCCCAGTTCCTCCGCCAGCGCTCCGGGATGACCGAGCCCTCGCGCTCGCAGCTCGCCCGCTCGCTGGCGCAGGAGGCCGCCGCGTTCGTCTCACCGCTCCCGGCCGCACCCGCCGAGGACTTCCTGCTCGCCGTCGCCGCGCTGCGCCGCCGCCGCGAGGAGCGGGCGCTGGAACTCGTCGACCGGCGGATGAGCCGGCTCGCACCGGTGCTCGCGGACGCGCCGCGCGGCTTCCCGGTGCGCGAGGCCCCTCGGGCTCCGCGGGGAACTCGGGCTGCACCGAGCGCTCCGGCTCCGCAGGACGCTCAGGCCGACGGCGGCTCGAGATAGCGCACGGTCTCCCAGCCCCGGGGCACCAGCAGCCGCCGGTCGTGCTCGGCGCACAGGTCGTAGCCGTGCGGATCGGGCTGCGGGCTGAGCGGCCCGACCGCGACGAGCGAGTCCCGGTAGTCGTAGGTGAGCGTCACGACCGCGGGGAGGCTGCACCCGGTGCGCGAGCACTGCCGTCGGTCCATCGCGCCACAGTAGCAAGAGGCCGCGGGGCCATAAGCTGGTCCAATGCCCCGCGCACGCCGTTCCACCGCTCGTCAGTCGAGCTCGGTGCGCGGCGGCTCGCGCGACCGGCACGGCCGGGGCATCCGCGGCGCCGTCACCGGCCCGCACCTGCCGCCGCTGCAGACCCGGGCGGACTTCTTCGAGACGACCATCGGCTCGGCCTTCGACTACCTCCGCGACGCCTGGCCGGACGAGCTGGCGGGGATCCGGGTGGAGCTCGCCTCCACGCCCGACGTCGACCCGGCCCGGCTCGAGGGCACGGGCATCGCGCGCTGGCGGGTCGACCACGCCGCGCGGCGCATCACGCTGTACCGCGTGCCGATCGAGCGGCTGGCGAAGCTGCACCGCCGCGACGAGTGGCACCAGCGGATGATGATCGAGAGCTACGTCTTCCGCGCGGTCGCGGAGCTGCTCGGCCGCGACCCCTGGGACATCTCCCCGGACCGGTTCCGGCACCACTGAGCCTCCGGCACCAGCGTCCGGCACCACTGAGCCTCCGGCACCAGCGTCCGGCACCACTGAGCCTCCGGCACCAGCGTCCGGCACCACGGAGCCGAGCGGCGCCTCCGAGACGCCGACCGCTCAGTGCGAGTAGACGGTGACCGGCGAGGACAGCGGCCCGGGCGGCACGATCGCGTAGCCCGCGATCCGCCCCTCGCTCGCGATCGAGACCGACGCCTGCACCGGCTGATCGCTCGTGACGACGACGGCGTCGACGCCGAGCTCGGCCGACACCGAGGCGAACGGACCGATGTCGAGCGTGCGGCTGCCGGCCTCCGACTCGAGCTGCACCGACGCCGAGGTGTCGCTGCCGTTCGCGAGGTGCAGCACGGCCCCCGCCTCGCCGGTGTTGCCGACGCCGAAGGGAACGTCGGTCGCGGTCCCGGAGACGAACCAGGCGAAGTCCGTCCCGGCGCCGCCGGTCGACGTCGTGCGCCCGGCCGCCACGACGGGCTGGTCCGAGGTGAGCGTGACGCGGTAGGAGCCGTCCGCCAGGCCGGAGAGGGGGACCTCGCCGACGCGGCCGGCCGGGACCACCACCTGCGTCGAGGTGCCGATGCCGCTCGGGTCCTCGTTGGCGACCTCGATCGAGACGGTGCTGTCCGCCTCGCCGGGCGCGAGGATCCGCAGGACGGGAGTGCCCTCGCCGCCCGTGCCGTCGTCGCCCGCCGTGTCCGCCGGGGGCGTCGCGACGGTGAAGCCGGAGATCACGGTGAGGGTGGCCGGCGTCGCCGCGGGGCCGGTCGTCTCGACGCCCTGCGGCGTCAGGCCGGAGATGGCGCTGCTCTGGATGCTCGCCGCGATCTCGCCGCCGCGCGCGGTCATCCGCACGACCGGCTGGACCACGTCGGGAGCGAGCCCGGCGAGCGGGAGGGCGCGGACGGTGCCGGCGGGGACGACGATGCCGGTGGCGCCGGTCGCCGGGACGACGCCGTTCTCGCCGTAGAGCGAGAGGTCCACGGTGGCCGCGACCTCGCTGGCGTTGGCGAGGACGAGCACCGAGGTCCGGCCGACGTCGGTCGATCCGGCGACGAGCCAGCTGTCGGCCGAGGGCTCCGCGCAGCCGAGCGCCGAGAGGCCGGAGAGCTGCTCGGTGGCGATCGACTGCGTCGTCACGCCGCCGGGCGTCGGGTCGGACTCGGCGGGGACGGCGAGCCGGGTGATGCCGGTGCCCGGGGCGGCCACGTCGGCCTCGTCCAGGACCGACTGGTCGCCGGTCGCGTCCCGCGGCCAGAGCGAGGTGCCCGAGTCGTCGAGGGCGCGGAGCTCCTCGGGGTCGCTCGCGTCGATCAGGCTGCCCGCGCAGACGAGGGTGCCGTCCGCCGCCACCGGCGTGACGACCACGCCGTCGGCGGCGACGGTCGCCAGCGGTGTCGGCAGGATCTGCGGCAGCACGACCGCGGCGACGGCCAGGGCCAGTCCGGCGGCGCCGGCGGCACTGCGGAGCACGGTCCGGCGGTGGCGGGCGGCCGAGACGGTCCGGTCGCGGGCGCCCGTCGGCTTCGCCGGAGCGGGCTTCGAGCCGCCGCGCTCGGCACGCCGGTCGGCGCGGGAGGGGCGGGACGGGGACTGCGACATGCGCTTCTCCTGGTCGGCGGGGTCAGGTGTCGCGGATCCGGGGTTCGACCGGTCAGGCATCGTCGGTCCCGTCGTCGAACTGGCCGGTGGCCTCGCCGGGCTCGTCGTCGATCCCCGCGACGGCGGCTCCCGAGCGGGAGCGCTCGAGCGAGAGGCCGGTCGGGACGGCCAGCAGGAAGGCGACCAGGAACACGATCAGCAGCGCGATCGTGTAAGCCACGCCGAAGGGGCCGACGACGCCCTGCGGCGCCGCGTCGATCCGGGTGCCCTCGGTGTCGACCGCGGTCCAGAGCAGGCCGTACTGGGTGTCGCCGACGGCGGAGAACGCGGCGTTCCCGTCCAGCGACACCGCGGCGCGGGCGCTGACGGCCGAGGCCGCGTCACCGGCGTCGGTGCTGGTCGGCGGGGCGAGCACGACGAAGCGGACGCCGAGGTCCTGCAGGGCCGCGCCGATGTCGTAGCCGGTGCGCGAGACGAGGTTGCCGGCCAGCTCGTCGATGGCGTCGGTCTGCTCGGTGCCGGTCGCGGCGAGGGTCGACTGCTGGTCGAGGGTCGCTCCCGCGCCGCGCTCGAGGCGCGCGAGGATCCCGCCGTCCGACTGCGGGACGAGCACGATCGTGCCCACCCGCGGCTCGTTCTGCGCCTCGGCGGCGACGTAGGCCGGCAGCGAGCGGTCGGAGCCGGCGGTCGTCACGGTCCCGCCGCCCGTCGGGAACAGCACCGCCAGCGGAGCGACCGCCACGACGGCGGCGGCGGTCACGACCAGCGCCGGGACGACCCGGTAGGACGGCAGCGCGGCGACCGAGAGCGAGAAGCCGACGACCAGGCCGAGCCAGTACAGGCTGAGGCCCGTGCCGCTCCAGACGGCGACCGCCTCGGACCCGGTGGTCACGACCTGGATGCCCTGTGCGAGCGCCGCGGTCAGCAGGCCGGCGGCGGCCACGCCCACCCCGCCCAGGGCGGACAGGTTGTTCGGCAGCAGCAGCGCCGCGAGCGCCGAGATCACCAGGGGCAGCACGAGCACCGCGGTCGCGAGACCCGCCGCCGACGCGGGGATGCCGAGACCGCCGAGGAACCCGAGCCACCCGGTCGTGACGCCGGACGGGAAGCCGGCGAGGAGCGAGAAGAAGTCCGCCCGGGCGGAGGGCAGCGGCACACCGGGGTCGGCGAGGATCGCGAACCAGTCGCCGCGCTGGGCGTGCGCGACGATGATCGGGAAGAGCAGGGCGAGGGCCGGGATCGGCAGTCCGGCGAAGCGCCCGATCCGGCGCCCCGAGGTGGCCAGCACGACGATCCAGATCAGCGCGAGCGGCACGGCGAGCACCGGCGCACAGGCGACGACCGCCGCCGCGAGGATCGACGCGGTCGCCGAGGACGACCACGAGCGGTAGGCGCCGAAGCCGGCGAAGAAGAGCCAGGGCAGCAGGACGTGCACCAGGATCGCGGCCGGGCGGCCCTCGGACTGGGCGGCGAAGAAGGCCGGCGCGAGCAGGTAGACGAAGGCTCCGGCGCCGCGGGCGATCGGCCGCGCGGTGAGGCGGGCGATCATCATCCACGCGCCCATCGTCGCGAGCGGCAGAGCCGTGAGGTAGAGGAGGACGATCGAGAAGCTCGGCGCCCAGAAGGTGAGCGAGCCGAGCACGGCGAGCACCGCGGCGAACGGGTCCGCCGCGCCGATGAAGCCGGAGCCGAGGTCGCGCCAGCCGTACGCGGCGTTCCGCCACAGCTCGCCGACCGACGGCGAGAGGGTGAGCAGACCGCCGCCGCCCATGGCGGTGGCGGCGAGCAGGCGCGCGTAGACGATCAGCCCGGCGATCGCGGCGACCAGGACGATCCAGACTCCGCCGCCCTGGAAGAAGTGCAGCGGGTGCCGCTCGCGGCTGGCCTGCACCCGGACGGCGTCGTGCCGGACCGAGCGGAGCTGGCGGACCACGTCGAGCGGGATGCGCAGCGGCGCGATGGCCTTCCAGCCGACGTTCTTCGACGAGCGGAGGACGCGCCTGGCGTGGAAGACCTTGGTGCCGCCGAACGCGACGACGAAGGCCGCGAGCAGCTCGCCGCCGACGAGGCCGGGCTGCTTGCGTAGGAGCCGGACGGCCGCGCGGCCGACGGCGAGCGGCACGAGCGAGAGCCAGTGCACGACGAGCAGCGCCACCGGGGCGTAGGCGAGGCGGCGGTGCAGCTGCGCGGTGCGGTGCTGGCGGGCGCGGCGGCGCTCCCCGCTGTCGATCCGGCGGCCGTCGGGGCGCTGGAGGCCGATGCGCGCGGTGGTGACGCGCGCGTCGGGGACGCGGCTGACCCGGTGTCCGGCGAGGCGGGTGCGGATCGAGAAGTCGAGGGCGTCGTCGACCACGGGCAGCCCGGGGTCGAAGCCGCCCAGCTCCTCCCAGAGCGCGTGCCGCACGAGCATGCCGCCGGCGGCGACGGCGAGCACGTCGGGCGTGGCGTCGTGCTGGCCCTGGTCGAGCTCGTCCTCGACGAGGTGCACGGTGGTGCCGTAGTTGGTGATCGACTCGCCGTAGCTGCGGATGTAGCCGGAGCGGGTCCAGTCCATGACCTTCGGTCCGGCGACCGCGACGGAGGGCGCGACCTCGACCGCGCCGAGGAGTGCGGCGAGCGCACCCGGCTCAGGAGCGGAGTCGGCGGCGAGCAGCCACAGCCACTCGTCCTCCCCCGACGGCGCCTGCATGACGCGCACGGCGCGGGCGACGGCCTGGCCGAACGGGAGGTTCTCGGCGACCTGGACGAACTGGGTCGGACCCCAGCCGGAGAGGAGCTGCCCGGTCGCATCCTTCGATCCGCCGTCGACGAACACGGTCGCATCGGGCTGTCGGGTCTGGGCCCGCAGCGCCGCGAGGGTGCGTTCCAGGTAGGCCGCGCCGTTGTGGGCGACCAGGACGGCGGTTACTCGGGGATACATCGCGGACCACCCTAAGCGATGGGCGCGGGGCGCCCCGCGGCGGCTCGCCGCCTCCGGTGAGCGGCGGTCGTCACGCCCGGCGGCGCAGCTTGCGGCGCTCGCGCTCGGAGAGGCCGCCCCAGATGCCGAAGCGCTCGTCGTTCTCGAGCGCGTACTCGAGGCACTGCGCCCGGACCTCGCAGGAGGTGCAGATCTTCTTCGCGTCGCGCGTGGATCCGCCCTTCTCGGGGAAGAACGCCTCGGGGTCGGTCTGCGCGCAGAGCGAGTCGACCTGCCAGGAGAGGGCGCCGCCGGGCGCCTCGCTGCCCGAGTCGATGCCCTGGCGGACGCCGGGGACGCCGAGCCGGACGGGATCGACGAACCAGTCCTCGGGGACCGCGCTCATGCCGGAGGTCCGTTCGTCGCCCGGAGCTCTGTCGTTTCCGCGACCTCTGTCGTTTCCGAAGCCTCTGTCGCTGCCAGAGACGCTGTCGGGAATCGCCATACCGTCTCCTACCCCGCCCGCGAACATGATCGGCGACCGGCTCCTCCCGGAGGGTGGGCCGCCTCAGTAATTACACCGGTGTCATTCGCTGAGGTCAAGTCGCGGACCATAAACCCTCAACCCGCCGTGGAGGGTTCACGACACACCGGCGTGTCGCGACCGTGTCGAAGCTCCCGGCCGGCGTCAGGACCCCGCGGCGCTCCGGGCGCGCCAGGCGCTCTCCACCATCTCGGCGACGGTGTGGCGCATCTCCCAGCCGAGGTCGCGGGCCGCGGTCTCGCCCGAGGCGACGATGCGGGGCGGGTCGCCCGGGCGGCGCGGCGCGACCTCCGGGGTGAAGGCGATGCCGGTGCTGTCGGCGATCGCGGTCATGATCTCGCCGACCGAGGCGCCGGTTCCGCTGCCGAGGTTGTAGACGGGCTCGATCGGCTCGCCGGCGGCCAGGCGCTGCGCCGCCGCGACGTGCGCGAGCGCGAGATCGGCGACGTGGATGTAGTCGCGGACGCAGGTGCCGTCCGGAGTGGGGTAGTCGTCGCCGTTGATGCGCGGCGTCCGGCCGGCCAGCAGCGCCTCGAACACCAGCGGGAAGAGGTTGTGCGGGCTGGTGTCGTAGACGTCCGGGTAGCCGGAGCCGACCACGTTGAAGTAGCGGAGCGAGGCGTGGCGCACCCCGTGCGCGCGGCCGGCGTCGGCCAGCAGCCACTCGCCGATCAGCTTCGACTCGCCGTAGGGCGACTCGGGGCTCTTGGGGGTGCTCTCGGTGACGAGCTCGACGTCGACCGCGCCGTACACCGCGGCGCTGGAGGAGAAGACGATGGAGCGGACGCCGGCGCGCTCCATCGCGGCGAGCACGCGCATCGTGCCGGTGACGTTCTGCTCGTAGGTGTGCAGCGGGCGCTGCACCGAGACTCCCGCGTACTTGAAGCCGGCGACGTGCACGACGCCCTGGATGTCGTGCTGCGCGAAGACCTCGTCCAGCAGCGCCTCGTCGAGGATCGAGCCGCGGTGGAACGGCACGCCCTCGGGGACGAAGCCCTCGTGGCCGGACGACAGATCGTCGAGGACGACGGGGTCGATGCCCTGCTCGGCGAACGCGCGCACCACGTGCGCTCCGATGTACCCGGCTCCCCCGGTGACCAGCCATGCCATGTGGATCCTCCTCGATGACGGGCGCCGCGCGCGCACCGACGCAACCCTAGCGGCGGGGTGGCGCGGGCCAGGTGGCGGGATCTCGTGGTGTCGCGATATCCTGCCGCCGTGCTCCACTCCGTCGCCGTCCTCGCCCTGCCCGGGGTCGCCCCGTTCGAGTTCGGCGTGGTCTGCGAGGTGTTCGGGATCGACCGGCGCGACCACGGCGGGCCGGTGTTCGACTTCCGCATCGCGACCGCGGATCCGGGGCCGGTGCGCACCTCGCTCGGCTTCGAGCTGACGATCGCCGACGGCCTCGAGGCGGCCGAGGACGCCGACCTGATCGCCGTGCCGGCGCACCCGATCGGCCCCGCCGACGAGCGCGTGCTCGCCCTGCTGCGCCGCGCCCACGAGCGCGGGGCGTGGATCGTGAGCGTCTGCAGCGGCGCCTTCGTGCTGGCCGAGGCGGGACTGCTCGACGGGCGGCGGGCGACGACGCACTGGATGCACGCCGACGAGCTCGCCCGGCGCCACCCGGCGGTCGAGGTCGACCCGGACGTCCTGTTCGTGCAGGAGGGCCGGATCGTCACGGGCGCCGGGACCGCGGCCGGGATCGACGCGTGCCTGCACATCGTCCGCGAGGAGCTCGGCGCCGCGGCCGCGAACGTCGTCGCGCGCCGCATGGTGGTGCCGCCGCAGCGCCACGGCGGCCAGGCGCAGTTCATCCCGACGCCGATCCCGGAGGCGCGCGCGGACTCGCTCGCCGACGTCACCGAGTGGATGCTGCACCACCTCGACGAGGAGCTCAGCGTCGACCTGCTCGCCCGGCGAGCGCTGATGTCGCCGCGCACCTTCGCCCGCCGCTTCCGCGCCGACCTGGGCACCACGCCGCTGGCCTGGCTGAACCGCCAGCGGCTCCTCCGCGCCCAGCAGCTGCTGGAGGAGTCCGACCTGACCCTCGAGGCGATCGCCACCCGCGTCGGCTTCGGCACCGCTGCCGTCCTCCGCCACCACTTCGCCCGCGTGCTGCAGACGACGCCGGCGGCCTACCGCCGCACCTTCGCGTCGGCGGCCGCGGCCGCCTCCTGACCGGCGCGATCGCCGACGTCTCCCTGCTCGGAGTACACCGTGCTGCGCGCGTGCTCCGCGCGCCGAGCGGAATCATGCTGATCGAGTAGCCCGCGCAGCGGGCGTATCGAGATCCACCGCTGCAAGAACGGCGGGCTGACGGAGGTGGGTCTCGATACGCGCTGCGCGCTACTCGACCAGCATGGTGCGCCCCGCGGGCTGCTCGATCGGCAGGCAGGCCGTCAGACGGTGGCGACGAAGAGGGTGCCGCGGCCGGTGACCGAGAGGGCGCGCTCCGACGGCGTCACGTACACGCTGCCGCCGCGCTCGACCTCGACGGAGCCCTCTGCGCCGTGCACGGTGAACGCGCCGGCGGTGGCGATCGCGATGGCCGGTCCGTCGAGCTCGACGCGCACCGGCTCGTCCGAAGTCGGCTCGACGACGGCGAGCAGGAAGTCCGGCACGTCCGGCCGGTAGACCCGCAGCCCGGGCGCGGGCTCCTCGGCCGGCAGGTACGGCACCGGCAGCGGCGAGAACTCGAGCACGCTGACCAGCTCGGGCACGTCGATGTGCTTGGGCGTGAGCCCGCCGCGCAGCACGTTGTCGGAGGCGGCCATCAGCTCGACCCCGGTGCCCGCGAGATACGCGTGGATGTTGCCGGCGGGCAGGTAGAGCACCTCGCCGCGGGCGAGCCGCACGCGGTTGAGCAGCAGCGAGAGCACGACGCCCGGGTCGCCCGGGTAGGCCTCGGCGAGCGAGCGCACCGTCTCGGTCTCGAGGCGGTCGTCACCGTGCGACGCTCCCACCACCGCGGCGATCAGCGCCGCGACCTCCGCGCGGTCGCCGTCGGCGAGCAGCCAGGAGACCGCCCGGCGGAGCACGACCGTCGGCTCGCCCTCGAGCTCCGCGGCGAAGCGCGTGATCGCCGCCGCCTCCTCCCCCGCCGCGCGACCGGCCAGCTCGGCCAGCAGCGCCCGGGTGCCGTCGAGCTCGCGGAAGCCGCAGAGCGCGTCGAAGCTCTCGGTGAGCGCGTAGATCAGCTCGGGCTTGTGGAACGGGTCCTTGTAGTTGCGCTCGGCCGCGTCGCGCGGGACGCCGGCCTCGTCCTCCTCGACGAACCGGCGCTGCGCCGTCGCTGACGACGGGTGGGCCTGGAGCGAGAGCGGTGCGCCCGCCGCGAGGATCTTCAGCAGGAACGGCAGCCGCGGCGCACCGGACACGGGGTCGACCGAGCCGGCGACTCCGGCGAGCGCCGTCTCGGGCTCGCGGGCGATCCACTCGGCGAGGGTCGACGCGCCGACGGAGGCGGGGTCGAGGATGCGGGCCGGCGAGCCCGGATGCGCCCCCAGCCACAGCTCCGCCTCGGGTCGGCCGGACGGCGCGGTGCCGAGGGCGTCCGAGATGCCGGTGAGCGAGCCCCAGGCGTAGTCGCGGGGGGTGTTGCCGATCGGGATGAACACGGCGAGGGCCTTCCGTTCCGGGAGCGGTGTGCGAGACGGCACCGTCCGGATCCTGCCGGGGCGGGCCGGGCCCGACGCTAGCAGCATCTACAAGAGCGGCCCCGGAGGAGCGGCCGCCGCTTGGCGCCGATCGCCAGCGTCCGCGCCGCCCGGGCACCCCCTTCGTACGCTGGGGGGAGCCGCACCGCCGCCGCTCCTGCGGGCCGAGTCGCTGCGCGCCCGAGCGATGGAGCGATGAACCATGGACAGCACGACCTTCGAACTGCTCACCGCCGACTTCTACGGCTTCGAGTCGCGGCTCACCCCCGCCGAGAAGGAGCTCCTCGTGGGCGTCCGCGCGTTCCTCGAGGAGCAGGTCCGCCCGATCGCCGACGAGTACTGGGAGCGCGCCGAGTTCCCGCGCCAGCTCATCCCCGGGATCCATGCCACCGGTGTGATCGGCCTCTCCTGGCCCGAGACGCGGACGATCGAGAACTCGTCGGTGTTCCGCGGCTGGGTCGCCCTCGAGTTCGGCCGGGTCGACGCGAGCATCGCCACCTATGTCGGCGTGCAGAACGGCCTGGTGATGGGGACGGTCGGCGTCGCCGGCTCCGAGGAGCAGCGGGCCGAGTGGCTGCCGAAGCTCGCCTCGGGCGAGGTGATCGGCGCCTTCGGCCTGACGGAGCCGCACTCCGGCTCCGACTCCGCGCAGGGCCTGCGCACCACCGCCCGCCGCGAGGGCGACACCTGGATCCTCGACGGCGAGAAGCGCTGGATCGGCAACGCGACCTTCAGCGACGTCACCGTGATCTGGGCGAAGGACGTCGCCGACGGCCAGGTGAAGGGCTTCCTCGTCCCGACCTCGACCCCGGGCTACCGAGCCACGGCCATCGCCCGCAAGCAGAGCCTGCGCACCGTGCAGAACGCCGACATCGTGCTCGAGGGCGTCCGCGTGCCGGAGTCGCTGCGACTGCAGGGCGCGAACTCGTTCCGCGACACGGCGAAGGTCCTCCGGCTGACCCGCGCCGAGGTCGCCTGGCAGGCGATCGGCGTCGCGATCGGCGCCTACGACGCCGCCCTGCGCTATGCCCGCGAGCGCGTCCAGTTCGGCAAGCCGCTGGTCGGGCACCAGCTGGTGCAGGACCTGCTGGTGAAGAGCATCGGCAACATCACCGCGAGCATCGCCCTGGCCACCCGGGTCTCCGAGATGCTCGACGCGGGCGAGCAGCGCGACGAGCACTCCGCACTCGCGAAGGCCTACACGACGGCGCGGATGCGCGAGACGGTCGCCTGGTGCCGCGAGGTGATGGGCGGCAACGGCATCGTCCTCGACTACGGGGTCGCCCGGTTCTTCGCCGATGCCGAGGCCCTCTACTCCTACGAGGGCACCCGGGAGATGAACACGCTCATCGTCGGCCGCGCGATCACGGGCAGCGCCGCGTTCGTCTGAGGCGCAGCCCGCCCGCTCGCCGGCCGCCCGCTCCCTAGACTGTTCGCCATGATCCGACGCGCCGCGCCCGCCGCTCCCCGAGCGCTCGCGGTGGCCGTGCTCACGGTGATGCTGGGCGGCCAGGCGCTGCGGAACCTCGCGGGCTGGTGGGGCTGGGGGGTCGTCGTCGCGGCGCTGCTGGTCGGCGTCGTCGTGCTGCTGGTCCGGGTGCGGCCTCGGCTGCGCTGGAGCCGGACGCCCAAGGCGCTCGTCGCCTTCCTCGCCCTCGCCGTGCTCTCGCTGCTCTGGTCGGCGTACCCCGGGGCGAGCGCGATCGGCGTCGTCGCGCAGCTCGCCACCTCGCTCGGGGCGGTCGCCCTCGCCCTGACGCTCAGCACGGCGCAGTTCGTCACCGCCCTCGGCCGCGCGCTGCGGATCACCGTCGGAGCCTCGCTCCTGTTCGAGCTCGTCGTGGCGGTCGTCGTCCGCGCGCCCGTGCTGCCGTTCGTCATCGACCTGCCGGCCGGCCGCATCCCGGACGCCTTCTACTGGTCGCAGGCCGCGCTGTTCACCGGCGAGCCGATCCAGGGGCTCGTCGGCAACCGCAACCTGCTCGGCTTCCTCGCCCTGCTCGGCCTGATCGTCGTGCTGATCGAGCTGGCCGCGCGCAGCCTCCGTCCCCGCTGGGGCGTCGTCTGGATCGTCCTGTTCGCCGCGACGCTCCTGCTCACCCGCTCCGCCACCGTGCTGCTCTGCGTCGTCGCCGTCGCGGCGGCCGCGGCCTTCGCGCTCTGGGCGCGACGCCGTGGCGAGTCGGAGCGGCGGCCCGTCTACGTCACGGCCGCGGCGACCGCCGTCGTGCTCGCGGGCGGCGCGATCGCGGGCTGGGGCACCCTGCTCGGCCTCCTCGGCAAGAGCGAGGACGCGACCGGCCGGCTCGACATCTGGCGCTCGGTCTGGGCGCTCGCCGCCGAGCGGCCCGTCCTCGGCTGGGGCTGGGTCAGCTACTGGGCGCCCTGGGCCGCCCCGTTCGACACCCTCGCCGAGCGCAAGGGCGTCCTCTACCTGCAGGCGCACGACGCCTGGCTCGACGTCTGGTTCCAGCTCGGCATCGTCGGGCTGGTGCTCTTCACCGCCCTCGTGGTCTCGACCCTCTGGCGCGCCTGGTTCCGCGCCGTCGACCGCCCGCGCCGCAGTGCGACGACGGCGCTGCCCTACTCGGCCGTGTCCCTCGCGCCGCTGCTGCTGCTCGCCGCCCTCCTCGCGCAGGCGCTGTTCGAGAGCCGGCTCCTGATCGAGAGCGGCTGGCTCCTGCTGGCCGCCCTGGCGGTCCTGACCAAGCAGCCCGCGAACGAGGAGGAGGACGCGCTCACCGCCGAGCCGATCCCCCTCGCCGGCCAGCGCGCCGTCCGATGAGGGGCGGTCGGCCGTCGGCTCTGCCGGCCGCCCTCGCGGACGCCCTGGCGTCCCCGCAGTTCGCGGCGGCCCTCGCGCAGACCTCCCTCGTCGTCGTGCTCTGCGCGCCGGCGGTGCGCGGGATGATCGGCTGGCCCGGCTACATCGCGGCGATCGCGACGCTCACCGCCCTCGCGGCCGTCATGCTCGTGCTGCGGCGCGAGCTGCTCGACTGGGAGGGGCTCCTGCCGACCAGCATCCTGGTCTTCCTCGGCTGGATCGCCCTCAGCACGCTCTGGAGCGGCTACCAGTGGGCCACCGCCTCGAGCGTGCTCTACCAGCTCGCCCTCGCCTTCCTCGCGATCGCGATCGGCCTCACCCGCGACATCATCCAGGTGATCCGCGCGGTCGGCGACGTGATGCGGTTCGTGCTGATCGGCTCGCTGGCCGTCGAGGTGCTCTCCGGCGCCCTGATCGACCGGCCGCTGCGCTTCCTCGGCGTCGAGGGCCTCCTGGCCGTCGGCGGCCCGATCCAGGGGCTGGTCGGCACCCGCAACCAGCTGGGGCTGGTCTGCCTGCTGGCGGTCGTCACCTTCTCGGTCGAGCTGATGACCCGGTCCGTGGCGCGCGGCCCGGCCCTCGCCTCGCTCGCGCTCGCCGTGGTCACCCTGGTGCTCACCCGCTCGGCGGTCAGCGCCGGCGTGCTCGTCGTCGCCGCGGTCGTCGCGCTGATCCTGCGCTGGGTGCGCCGCGCCACCGGCGAGCAGCGGCGGCGGCGGCAGTACACGACGCTCGCGGTGCTCGTGGCGTCCGCGCTCACCGCAGGGCTCTTCCGCTTCCGGATCGTCGACCTGCTCAACGCGGGCAGCGAGTTCGAGTTCCGGGTCACCCTCTGGCAGCAGGTCTGGCGCTTCACCGACCTGGCGCCGATCATCGGCTGGGGCTGGGTGGGCTACTGGCGCACCGACCTCTACCCGTTCAACGCGATCGACTTCCTCTCCGGCCGGCCGCACTCCTCCAGCCTGAACGCGGTGTTCGACCTGGCGCTGCAGGTGGGCGTCGTCGGGGTCGCCCTCTTCCTCGTGCTGGTCGGCCTCGCGCTCTGGCGCTCGTGGCTCATCGCCTCCGAGCGGAAGGCGGTCGTGCACGTCTGGCCGGTGCTGGTGCTCAGCGTCCTCGTCGTCACCTCGCTCGCCGAGAGCTCGCTCCTCGTCGACGCCGGCTGGCTGCTGCTGGTGATCTGCGCGATGCGCGCCGCGCAGGGGCTCAGCTGGCGGCGGCTCCTGCACCCCGGCGACCGGCCCGGCGGGCTGCCGCGACAGCCCTCAGCACCGCCAGGTGCTCCTCCCGGCAGCGCTCCCAGCTGAACCGGGCCGCGCGCTCGACGCCCTTCGCGCCGAGCTCGGCGGAGCGCTCGATCGCCTCGAGGATCCCGTCCGCGATCGAGCGCGGCGCGAGCGGATCGACGAGCACCGCGGCGTCGCCGCAGATCTCGGGCAGCGAGCCGGAGTCGGCGGCCGCGACCGGGCAGCCGGAGGCCATCGCCTCGATCGGCGGGAAGCCGAAGCCCTCGTAGAGGCTCGGGAAGGCGAGGACGGCGGCGCGCCGGTAGATCTCCGCCAGCTCCTCGGTGCCCACGTGCCCGCGCCACTCGACGAAGTCGGGCAGCGGGCCGAGCTTCTCCAGGTCGCCTCCGGTGAGCACCAGCCGCAGGTCGTGGCCCTCGGCACGGAGCAGGCGCATCGCCTCGAACAGCCGCGCGTGGTTCTTGTGCGGCCAGGCGCGCGCCGGGTAGAAGACGAAGTCCTCGCGCGCGCCCAGGTGCGGGCGGAAGCGCTCGGTGTCCACGCCGAGGTGGGACACGTGGATCCGCTCCTCCGGGATGCCGAGCAGCTCGACGATCCTCCCCTTGGTGAAGGCGCTGATGGTGATGATCGCGTCGGCCCGGCGCGCGGTCGCCTCGTAGGCGATCCGCCGGAAGACGCGCTCGACGCGCGGGAAGAGCTGCGGGAGATCGCGGTGCTGGAGGTCGAAGACCATCTGCACGTGCCCCTGCCGGCGCGACGGCCAGGGCAGCGGGACGGTGAAGGGGAAGTAGAGGATCTCGTCCGGCCCGAGCAGGCGCCGGAGCCGGAGAGTGCGCGCGAACGCTTGGAGCATCCCCGTCGCCCGGCGCCGGTGGCCGGCGCCGCTGACGACGCCCTCGGCCACGATCTCGGGCACGCCCTCGCTGAAGCCCCGCGCGTTCTCCGGCACGAGCGCCTGCACGCGCAGCCCCTCCTCCCCCGGCCGCGTCACGAGCAACCGGGTCAGCGCGCGGGCGTAGGTCTCGCCGCCGCCCATTCCGCCGGGATCGACGGTGAGCACGGCGAGCGTGACGGCGAGGCGTTCCGGCATGGCGTCCGATCGGATCGAGGCACCCTCGCGGTGAGGGCCGGGTCAGACTACCCGCGCCCGCCCTCCGCCCCGCGGAGCGTTCGCGGCGGGTGCTCCCCGGCGCGGCGGAGGCCGGTGGGTAGTATGTAGCCCGCTGTCACCGACCCCGACGAAACGGACCACCACGTGCCCCGCGCTTTGATCACCGGAATCACCGGCCAGGACGGCCTCTACCTCGCCGAGCTGCTGCTCGAGAAGGGCTACGAGGTCTTCGGGCTCGTCCGTGGGCAGAACAACCCCAAGTACGAGCTCGTCCGCCGCACCGTCCCCGAGGTGACGCTGCTCACCGGTGACCTGACCGACGTGTCGAGCCTCGTGCGCGTGCTCGCCGCCTCGCAGCCCGACGAGGTCTACAACCTCGGCGCGATCTCGTTCGTCGCCTACTCGTGGGAGAACGCGTCGCTCACGACCGACGTGACCGGCAAGGGCGTGCTCAACATCCTCGAGGCCGTGCGCCTCTACGCCGGCGACGACATGTCGCGCGTGAAGTTCTACCAGGCGTCCTCGTCCGAGATGTTCGGCAAGGTCCAGCAGGTCCCCCAGAGCGAGGAGACCCTCCTCTGGCCGCGCTCGCCCTACGGCGTCGCCAAGGTCTTCGGTCACTACATGACCATCAACTACCGCGAGTCCTACGGCATGCACGCCTCGTCGGGCATCCTCTTCAACCATGAGTCGCCCCGCCGCGGCCCGGAGTTCGTCACGCGCAAGATCAGCCTCGCGGTGGCCCGCATCAAGCTCGGCCTCCAGGAGACGCTGGAGCTCGGCAACCTCGACGCCAAGCGCGACTGGGGCTTCGCCGGCGACTACGTCGACGCGATGTGGCGGATGCTGCAGCAGCCCGAGGGCGACGACTACGTGGTCGCCACCGGCGAGACCCACGAGATCCGCGAGTACCTCGACATCGCCTTCAACCACGTCGGCATCGAGGACTGGACCCCCTACGTCACGCAGAACCCCGCGTTCATGCGCCCGGCCGAGGTCGACCTGCTGATCGGCGACCCGGCGAAGGCGCGCGACGTGCTCGACTGGCAGCCGAAGGTCTCCTTCCCGGAGCTCGTCTCGATGATGGTCGAGAACGACCTCGCCGAGCAGTCCGCTCTGATCAAGTAGCCGCCGTGCCCGCAGCGTTCGTCACCGGGGCGAGCGGACAGGACGGGGGCTACCTCGTCGAGCGTCTGCTCGCCGACGGCTGGGAGGTCTCCGCGCTCGTGCGCGACGAGGACGCCTCCCTGCCCGCGTCCGTCCGCCCCTTCCAGGGCGACCTCCGTGACGCCGCCGGCCTCGGCCGCGTGATCGCCGAGGCGCGGCCCGACACGGTCTTCCACCTCGCCGGGATCTCCTCGGTGGCGCAGTCCTGGCAGGAGCCGGTGCTGACCGCCGAGGTGACCGGCACGGCCGTCGCCGCACTGCTCGAGGCCGCGCTGGCCCTGCAGGACTCGGCGGGCCGCGAGGTGCGCTTCGTGCAGGCCTCCTCCTCGGAGATCTTCGGCGCGGCGACCGAGAACCCGCAGACCGAGTCGACGCCGATCCGCCCCGTCTCGCCCTACGGCGCGGCGAAGGCCTTCGCGCACCACCTCGTCGGGGTCTACCGCGGCCGCGGCCTGCACGCGTCCTCCGCGATCCTCTACAACCACGAGTCGCCCCGCCGCCCCGAGAGCTTCGTCACCCGGAAGATCACGGCCGGCGTCGCCGCCATCGCCGCGGGCACCGCGACCGAGCTCTCGCTCGGCAACCTCGACGCCCGCCGCGACTGGGGCTGGGCGCCCGACTACGTCGACGCGCTCGTCCGCGCCTCGCGCGCCGAGCAGGCCGGCGACTACGTCGTCGCGACCGGTGTCGCGCACTCCGTCCGCGAGTTCGTCGGCGCGGCCTTCGCCGCCGCCGGCATCGACGCCTGGGAGGACCGGATCCGGATCGACCCGCGCTTCGCCCGCCCCGTCGACGCCCCGGAGATGCGCGGAGACGCCTCCAAGGCCCGGGCCGAGCTCGGCTGGGCGCCGACGGTCGCCTTCGAGGAGATCGTCGCCCGGATGGTCGAGCACGACCTCGAGCTCTCCCGCGCCGCGGGCTGAGCACCCGCCGCCGTCCAGCGCCCGTCGCCGTGCGGCGGCGCAGGCGTTACGTACAATGATCTGGCTGCCGCCCCGGCAGTGCTAGGGCTGGGAGTCCGATGAGCAGCAGGAAAACGACGATCACGCGCGCGGCCGACCGCGTCGACGCGATCGCACAGGAGCCGTTCCATCAGAGCGGGACCCAGCCGGGTCAGCGCTCGGGCGGCTTCGTCTCGTCGCTGATCGACATCTTCCGGCACCGCGAGCTGCTCAAGCTGCTCGTCAACCGCGAACTGAAGGCGCGCTACAAGGACTCGAGCCTCGGCTTCGTCTGGACCCTCATCCGCCCGCTCGTGATGCTGATGATCTACTACGTGGCGATCGGCCAGTTCCTCGGCGCCGCCCGCGGCATCCCCGTCTTCGCGATCTTCGTCTTCTGCGGCCTGACGCTGTGGAACCTGTTCAGCGAGATCGTCGCCACCGGCACGACCTCGATCCTCGCGAACGCGGGACTGATCAAGAAGGTCTACCTGCCGCGCGAGATCTTCCCGGTCGCCACCATCGGCGCCGCGCTGTTCAACTTCGCCGTGCAGTTCCTGGTGCTGATCGTGGGCGCGATCGCGCTCGGGGCGCTCAACGTCAGCTGGCAGCTGCTCTTCATCATCCCGGCGCTCGCGGTCACCCTGGTCTACGGCCTGGCCCTCGCGCTCGCGCTCTCGGCGCTCAACGTCTACCTCCGCGACATCCAGTTCCTCGTCGAGGTCGGCCTGCTGATCTTCTTCTGGCTCTCGCCTATCACCTACGCGTGGTCCTTCGTCGTCCAGACCGTGCCGGGCTGGCTCGAGCAGATCTACCTGCTCAACCCGATGACCAACGCGATGCTCGCCTTCCAGCGGGCGATCTGGGGCCCCGGCTCGCGGGAGACCCAGGTCGAGCAGGCCGACGGCAGCTTCAACACCGTCGCCGGTCAGCCGTGGCCGGCCGACATGGCCCTCCACCTCTTCATCGTCTTCCTGGTCGGGGTCGTGCTCGTGTGGCTCGCCCACCGCGTCTTCCGCCGCCTCGAGGGCAACTTCGCACAGGAGATCTGATCCCATGACGCTCGAGTCCGAGGTCGCCCTTCCCGAGTCGACCGAGATGCCGACCATCATCCGCGTCCAGAACGCCTCCAAGCGCTTCGTGATCCGCAAGGACAAGAGCGTCAAGGAGCGCATCGTCAACTTCGGCCGCGGCAAGCAGCACCGCGACGACTTCTGGGCGCTGCGCGACATCGACCTCGAGATCCCGCTCGGCTCCACGGTCGGCCTGATCGGCGCGAACGGCTCCGGCAAGAGCACGCTGCTCAAGCTCATCGGCGGCATCATCCAGCCCACCACCGGAACCGTCGAGCGCCGCGGGCGCCTCGCGGCGCTGCTCGAGCTCGGCGCGGGCTTCCACCCCGACCTCACCGGCCGCGAGAACGTCTTCCTCAACGGCGCGATCCTCGGGCTCTCCCGCCGGGAGCTCGAGGAGAAGTTCGACTCGATCGTCGAGTTCTCCGAGATCGTCGACTTCATCGACACGCAGGTGAAGTTCTACTCCTCCGGCATGTACGTGCGGCTCGCCTTCGCGATCGCCATCCACACCGACCCCGACCTCCTGCTGGTCGACGAGGTCCTCGCGGTCGGCGACGAGCCGTTCCAGCGCAAGTGCATGGACCGCATCCGCGCCTTCCAGCGCGCGGGCAAGACCATCGTGCTGGTCACCCACTCGCTCGAGCAGGTCGGCGAGCTCTGCGACCGCACGGTCGTCCTGCAGCACGGCAACGTCATCTACGACGGCGAGACCGCCCGCGGCCTCGAGGTCCTGCGCAACGGCTTCGAGAACTCCCGCCAGGAGCGCGTCGAGCGCGAGACCGCCGAGGCGATCGTCGAGGCGGAGGAGGCCGGCGAGGAGCCCGAGCCGCTGCCCGCCGCCGAGATCGTCAGCGTCGAGCTCCAGGGCGGCACGGTCGAGGAGGGCAACCGCACCCTGCGCCCCGGCGACGACCTGACGGTGTCGGTGACCCTGCGCCCGCTCAGCGGCGCCCCGGTCGAGAACTGGTTCGTCGGCATGGGCGTGGACACTCCGCTCGGCCAGGTGGTCTTCGGCACCAACACCATGCGCCTCGGCTTCGAGCACCCGCCGCTCACGGAGCAGACGACCATCACGTTCTCCCTCCCGGACATCCGCTTCGGCGGCGGCACCTACGCCGTGCACGCGTCGGCCTCCACGCTCGGCAACGGCGAGTTCGTCCGCGTGCCGGTCGGCGCCCGCTTCACCGTCGAGCGCAGCGACAAGCGCGTCGGCCTCGTGAGCGTGGCCGCCTCGGCCACCGTCGACGGCGTCACCCGGGCGTGACCGCACGCCCGGTGCGGCTGCTCGTCGACGCGAGCCCCCTCGCGGCCGAGCGGCTCACCGGGGTCGGGCACGTGCTGCTGGAGACGCTGCGCGCCCTCGGCGAGGAGCGCTTCCGCCGCGAGGTCGAGGTGGTCCTCTTCGCCCCCGCGTCCGAGACCGCCGCGATCACCCGGCACGGGCTCGGCTTCCGCGTGCGCGGCATCCCGCTCCCCCGGCGCCTGGTCGGCCTGCTGACCCGGACGCCGCTGCCGATCGACCCGCTGGTCGGCCGCGGGGTCTATTTCTTCCCCAACTACCGCAACTGGGCGCTCAGCCGCCGCTCGCGGGCGATCACCTTCGTGCACGACGCCTGCTTCGCCGTCGCGCCCGAGCTCGTCCCGGCGGCCCGCCGCGCCCTCCTGCAGGCCCGGATGCCCGGCTGGCTGGCCCGCTCCGACCTGGTCGCCACCGGCACCGCCTCCGCGGCCGGCGAGATCGAGCGGCACCTCGGCGTCGCGGGCGAGCGGCTGCGGATCCTGCCGACGACGGTCGACGCGGCGGACTTCCGTCCCCGACAGGCCGACGAGGTCGCCGCCGTCACCGCGCGCGTCGGCGTCGAGCGCTACCTGCTCTACGTGGGCGCCGTCGAGCCGCGGAAGAACGTCGCGGCGCTCGTCCGCGCCTTCGCGGCCGCCGACCGCCCGGCCGGCTGCACCCTGCTGATCGTCGGCGCGACGGCCTGGGACGACGAGGACGTCCGCGAGGCCGTCGCCCGGGCCGCCGCGGCGGGCGCCGACGTCCGGCTCTCGCCGGTCTTCGTCGAGGACGCGGAGATGCCCGCCCTGATGACCGGGGCCGACGCGCTCGCGCTCGTCTCGCTGCACGAGGGCTTCGGCCTGCCCGCCCTGGAGGCGGTCGCCACCGGCACGCCCGTCATCGTCTCCGACATCCCGGGGATCCACGACGCGCTCCGCGGGCACGAGGCGGCGGCGACGTTCGTCCCGGTCGGCGACGAGGACGCGCTGCGGAGCGCGATCGAGACCGCTCTCGCGCGCCCCCGACGGGTCGAGCCCGGGCGGATCGCCCCGTGGGGCGACGCCGCCGAGGCGCTCGTGCGCGCCGCGCGGGAGCTCGCGGACCGCTGAGCCCGCGGACGGCGAGCGCCCGCGGGCCCGAACTCAGAGCGTCGAGACGCCCGCCGGTGCGACGGCCGTGACGTAGGTCCAGACCTCGTCGGCGTACTCGGTCCAGGTGCGGTTGACCCGGGCGCGCGCCTCGGCGGTGAGCCGGGCGTGCACCTCGTCGTCGGTCAGCAGCGTCACGAGCGCGTCGCGGATCGAGTGGTCGTCTCTCGGGTCGACGAGCAGCGCACCGCCCTGCTCCGCGATGTCCCTCATGCTGCCGAAGCCCGAGGTGATCACCGGCGTGCCGACCGCGAGCGACTCGGCCACGGGCAGCCCGAAGCCCTCGTTCAGCGAGGGGAAGATCGTGCAGGTCGCGCTGCGGTAGGCACTCCAGAGCAGCTCGTCGGTGATCGCCGAGAAGGAGTCGACGTGACGGCCCTCGTCCTGGAGCGCGTGCATCCGCCCCTGGAACTCCTCGCTGCTCCAGGCGTTGCCGCCGATGAAGGCCAGCGTGAACTCGACGCCGGAGCGCCAGGCCAGCTCGGCCGCGTGCAGCACCGCGAGGTGGTTCTTGCGCGGCTCGTGGCTGCCGATGCAGACCACCAGCGGCTCGTCGCCCACGGCGCCGAGGGTCAGCCGGGTCGCGGCCTCGTCGAAGTCGTCGTCGCCGCCGGCCGAGGCGGGCAGCGGGATCGCGTCGATCTCCGGCCCCTTCTCGCCCTCGAGCATGCCGCGCCAGCCGCGGTACTCGGTCTCGGAGGCACGGGAGACCGTGGTCACCCGGTCCATGTGCGAGACGGCGACGAGCGTCCGCGGGAACTGGCCGCTGATCCCGCCGTGCGCGGTCTCCGCGGTCGTCAGCGGTACGCAGTCGTGGCCGATCATCGTCGTCGCGTTGCCGCTGAACTCGGTGAAGGCGGCGAGGCGTCCGCTGCGCTCGTCCTCGATCGCGAGCTCGGGGAGCACGTAGAGCGACTCCCACGGGACGACCACGGGCGCGTGCGCGTCGAGCTTGGCGTCCGGCGCGGAGCCGTAGAGCGCGTTCGTCCGCAGCTCGTTGCCGACCTCGCGGAAGCCCGTCATCGCGTCGTCCCAGACGATCAGGCCGATGTCGTGCCGGCTGTTCCACTCGACGATCGTGGTGCGGACGACCCGCTGGATCCCGGTCGCGAGGCCCGTGCGCGCGGTGTGGTGCACGTCGACCAGGACGGCGTGCCGGGCGATCACGACGGTGCTCGGCGCGCGGACGGCGTCGAGCACGCGGGAGGCCGGGGTCGGCCGGAGCAGCCCGGTCAGCAGCGCGGCGACGCCGTCGAGACGGGCGCTGCGGCGCGACTCGACGACCTGCTCGCGCACCGGCAGCTCGGCGTTCACCACCGCGAGCATGAGCCAGGTCTGCTCGAAGCTCGGCTCGCCGACCGCGTCGGCGACCTGCTGCACGAGCGCCGGCACCTCGCGCGAGGGCGCGGTGGTGGGCTCGAGGGTCTCGAGCAGCAGCGTCAGGCGCTCGAGGGCGGTGGACTCACGCATCGTTCTCCTCCTGCTCGCTCGAGGCGGAGGGCACGAGGGCCGCCCACAGCTCGGCGGAGTAGTCGTTCCAGGTCCGCTTCGGGCGCGCGTGCGCCTCGGCGGTGAGCTCGGCGACCCGCTCGTCGGAGTCGAGCAGCTCGCGCATCGCGGCGGTGAGCTGGTCGTCGTCGTACGGGTCGACCGTGATGCAGCCGCCGTCGGCCGCGATCTCGGCGAGCGAGCCGCGGTCCGAGGTGATCGCGGGGATGCCGAGCGCGAGCGCCTCGGCGACCGGGAGCCCGTAGCCCTCGTGGGTGGAGGGGAAGACGAAGAAGCGCGCGTTGCGATAGGACGAGAGCAGCACGTCGTCGCCGGCCCCGCGGACGACCTCCACGGTGCGACCGCGGCGCTGGGCCTCGCGGATCCGGACGTCGAAGACCTGCGTGGCCCACGGGTTGCCGCCGCCGATGAAGCGCAGGCGGAACCGCTTGCCCTCGCGCCAGAGCACCTCGGCGGCGAACAGGATCGCGAGGTGGTTCTTCCGCGGCTCGTGGCTGCCGACCGAGAGCACCAGCGGGAGGTCGTCCTCCTCCTCGAGGTGCTCGCCGTCCAGCGGCGGCGCCTCGACCGGGAGGGAGACCGTGGAGAGCTCGGGGCCCTCGAGGCCCTGCGCGGGGAGCGCGGCGTTGAAGCCCGCGAACTCCTGGGTCGCGGCCTCGCTGATGCCGGCCACCCGGCTGGAGTGCTTGACGACGGTGAGGTAGTTGACGAAGCGCAGGCTCTCCTGCGGCGGAACGGTGTCGGCGCTCACGACCGGGATCGCGTCGTAGCCGATCAGGCTCACCGTGTTGCCGGAGAACTCCGCGAGCGCGGCGAGCGGCGCGCAGATCCCCATCACCGGGACCTCGGGCAGGACGAGGGTGGAGCGGAACGGCACGATGAAGTCGACGCTCTCCGGGCGGCCCGGATCCCACTCCCGGGTGCTGCTCGTCTCGAAGTCGATCACGCGCTCGAGCTCGCCCTCGCCGAGGCGGCGCAGGGCCATCGAGCCGTGCTCCCAGGCGGTGAGGATCGGGTCGTGGTCGCGGTGCCAGCGCTTCATCGTCTGACGGACGACGCGCTGGATGCCGGTGGCGTGCGAGTTCCGCGCGCAGAAGTCGACGTCCACGACGACGGCGCCGGTGACGACGGAGAGCGTGGTCGAGAGGTCGTGGTAGCCGGTCGAGGCGCGCGTGCCGGCGACGAGGAAGACCCGCATCGCCTCGTGCGGCTTCGCGAGCTGCAGCGAGCGCTTGAACCAGCTGAACAGGTGCGGCACCGGGTAGACGCCGAGGAACGCGGTGAGCGACAGCCAGGTCAGGTCGTCGGCGTCGCGCCGCTGGACGGTGCGCGCGATCTCGTCGAGGAACGGGCCGGGACCGCGGAGCGCGAGATCGGCGGTCTGCTCGGGGTCGTCGAGGACGAAGGGGGCGATCTGCTCGAGTCGCTGCACCACGAAGGCGCGGCGGGCGTCACGGCCCGCGAGGTCGGCGGCGTTCACCGGCTGCGACCGCCGAAGCGGCGCTGCGCGTAGCGGATCGAGTGCTGCACCGCTCCCGGCAGGCCGAGCTGGCCGACCCGGATCTGGAAGGTGCGCGCCGCGCGGAGCGGGCGGGTGACCCGCCACGAGAGCGTGCTCTCGAAGTCGGCGACGTAGTGGGCGCCACCGCCGAAGTGCATGTTCGCGGCCCACTCGTCGAGCGGGTCGTTCAGCAGCTCGTCGAGGCGGGCGCGGAGCTCCTCGACGGTCTCCGGCGTCCGCGACTCGGACGTCGGAGCGTCCGGAGTCGTGGCGGTCGGAGCCGCGGTCATCGGAACCGAGGCGTCCGGAGCCGTGGCGTCCGGGCCGTCTCCGGCGGGCGTGAGGGCAGTCGTCTCTTCAGGCACCCCGCCATTGTAGGCGGGCACGTCAGCGGAGCTTGATCGACGCGGTGTCGTTCGCCGCCGCGGCGTCGTCCTCGAACAGCGCCGCCGCCGCCATCTGCGCCTCGCGCTTCTCGACGACGCCGCCGGAGCGGTGGTGGCCGAAGACCCAGAAGCGGTAGAGCACGAACCGGAAGGCGGTCGCGAGCAGGAGGCCGATCACGTTCGCGGAGATGTTGTCGGCGACGAGGTTGTCGAAGCCGAGCACGTAGTGCGAGATGTAGAGCGGCAGCAGGTTCACCAGCATGCCGGCGACCGCGACGACGCTGAACTCGGCGAGCTCGAGCAGGTAGTTGGCGCGGCGGTGCTCACGGAAGGTCCAGTAGCGGTTGCCGAACCAGGTCACGACCGTCGCGGCGGCCACCGCGACGACCTTCGCACCGATGGGCCCGGAGAGGAGGTGCTCGCCACCGATTCCGCCGACGCGCAGCAGGTTGAAGACGGTGACGTCGACGACGAGGCCGAGGATCCCGACGACGCCGAACTTCAGCACGTACGAGATCAGGCCGCTGTACAGCGCCTTCGCGAGCGCGACGGGACCCCTCCTGGCCATCGGCTCAGATCCCCGCGGTCTGCGGCGGACGGGTGCGCGAGCCCTCGCGGACGCGGATCTTGAGGAGGATCCAGAGCGCCTCGAAGCCGTCCTTGACGGTGATCTTCTTGCCCTCCTCGCGGGTGCGGGCCTTATAGCTGATCCCGACCTCGTAGGGGCGGTAGCCGCGGGCGAGCAGCTTCGCGGTGACCTCCGCCTCCATGCCGAAGCCCTTCTCCTTGATCTCCAGCGAGCGGTACAGGCTCAGGGGCATCAGCTTGAAGCAGGTCTCGACGTCGGAGACGTAGGCGTTGAAGAGCACATTCGTGATCAGGTTCACGCCCTTGTTGCCGATGACGTACCAGTAGGAGAACGAGGTGTGGCTGCCGAAGGTGCGGCTGCCGTAGACCAGCTGCGCCTCGCCGTCGAGGACGGGCTGCAGAAGCGAGGGGATCTCGCTGGGCCGGTACTCCTCGTCGGCGTCGCAGATGATGACGTAGTCGCCGGTCGCCTCCTGCACGGCCCGGCTGATCGCCGCGCCCTTGCCCTGGTTCACCGGCTGGTGGAAGACGCGGATGCGGGGATCGTCGAGCGCGTCGAGGATCTGCTTCGTGCGGTCGCGGCTGCCGTCGTTCACGATGACGAACTCGATCTCGACGCCGTCCTGGAACCGGATCGCGAGGACGCGGTCGACGGCCTTCTGGAGGGTCGCCTGCTCGTTGTAGACGGGCATGAGGATGGAAAGCTTCACGTCGGGATTCTCTCTCGTACGGCGCCGGGCGGGCTGCGGCGCGCGGTGGGGTCAGGGCGCGAGGGGTTCGGGGCGCGAGGGGTTCGTGGCGCGGTGGAGGGCAGGGTGCGGCGGCCTACGGCGCGGCGACGACGGTCGCCTGGAACCAGGCGATGGTCCGCGCCAGTCCGTCCTCGAGCGGGATCGTCGGCTGCCAGCCGAGGATCTCGCGCGCCTTCGTGATGTCGGGCTTGCGGCGCTCCGGGTCGTCGATCGGGCGCGGCTCGTAGTGGATCTCCGAGTCGCTGCCGACGAGCGCGACGATGCGGCGGGCGATCTCGCCCAACTCCAGCTCGTCGACGCTGCCGAGGTTGATCGGACCCGAGTCCTTCGAGTCGGCCATCCGCAGGATCCCGTCGACGAGGTCGTCGACGAAGAGCAGCGAGCGGGTCTGGGTGCCGTCGCCGTGCATCGGGATCGAGGTGCCGGCCAGCGCCGCCTTCACGAACGCCGGGACGGCGCGGCCGTCGTCGATGTCCATGTTCGGGCCGTAGGTGTTGAAGATGCGCACCACGCCGGTGTCGACGTCGAAGTACCGGCGGTAGGCGAAGGTGATCGCCTCGGCGTAGCGCTTGGCCTCGTCGTAGACGCTGCGCGGCCCGTTCGGGTTGACGTTGCCCCAGTAGTCCTCGTGCTGCGGGTGCACGTGCGGGTCGCCGTAGACCTCCGAGGTGGAGGAGACGACGAAGCGGGCGCCGTCGCGCTTGGCGACCTCGAGCAGCGCCTCGGTCACGGTCGAGCCGGCGTGCAGCGTCTCGATCGGGTGCGCCAGGTATCGCGGCGGCGACGCCGGCGAGGCGAAGTGCAGCACGACGTCGAACGGACCGGGCACCGCGAGCGCGTTCGCCGCGTCGTCCTGGACGAAGCTGAAGCACGGGTGGGCCAGCAGCGGACCGATGTTGCGGGTGGACCCGGTGATCAGGTCGTCGATCACGACGACCTCGTCCCCCCGGCGGAGGATCTCAGCGGCGAGGTTCGAGCCGAGGAAGCCCGCCCCGCCGGCCAGGAGGAAGCGACGCGATGCGGTCACGGCTGCCTTTCGATGGAGGGGAGGGAGGGGTCGCCCGTCGGACGGGCAATCGGAGAGATTAGCACGGGGCCGATCCAGGGCCCGGAGGCCGGCGCGCGACGACGGTGCCTGTCACCCGCATGCACTAGATTCTCTGCGGCTGCGATCCGTCGGCCCGGGCGCCCAGGGAGCTGACGATGACGACCGAGGACGCGCCGGCTCCCGGTCGCGGCACCCGCACGCTGCGCCGGCTCGGCGCCCACTCCGCGGGTCTCGTGTTCTGGATCCTCGCGGCCGTCGGCCTGGCTCTGCGGGTCCTCTTCATCGTCAGTCCCGCGCACACCTTCGACGCCGATCACGCGGTCGTCTACCTGATGGCCAAGCACGTCGCGGACGGCGAGCTCCCCGCCTTCTTCTGGGGCCAGTCCTACGGCGGCACGCTGCTGCAGACCACGGCCGGGCTGGCGATGCTCGTCTTCGGCGCGCACATCGAGGTGCTCGCGATCGTCTCCTCGCTCTGGTTCCTCGGGGCGGCCGTCCTCCTGCGCGTGATCGCCCGGCGCCTCGCCGGTCCGGTGGCGGGCGCGACGGCCGGCCTGCTGTTCTGGTTCCCCGGCGTCGTCCTGCTCCAGGTGTCGACCAGGGACCCGGGCTTCTACGGGCCGAGCATCGTGGTCGCGCTCGGCGTGATCGCGGTCGCCACCGCGTCGCTGCGGCGACCGCTGCTCTCCTGGATCGCCGCGGGCGCGCTCAGCGGTCTCGCGCTCTGGACCTCGCCGATGAGCGTCGCGCTGGCGGCCCCGGCCGTCCTCGCGCTGGTGATCCGCGACATCCGGCGCCCGCTGCACTGGCTGCTGGGCATCGGCACGGCGGTCGTCGCCGGCTCGCCGTGGCTCCTGGAGGCGCTGCGCAGCTCGAGCGCGACCGCGCCGCTCGGCGCCGGCACCAGCGACTGGGAGCCGACGATCGACAGCGTCACCGCGCTCTTCCACGACATGCTCCCCGTCGCGTTCACCGTCGCCCCGGGCGAGCCGGCCGACTCGATCGTCGGCTGGACCGCGGTCGTCCTGCTGGCCGGGCTGGTCCTCGTCGGCGCGGTCCGGCGGCGTCTCGCCCCGGTGCTGGTCGGCACCGGCACGCTGCTGCTCTGCGCCGTGCTGATCCTCGGCGCCGGGCTCGACCTCGACTACGACTCGGTGCGGTACAGCGTCTTCCTGATGCCCGCGTTCGCCCTGGCGGGCGCGTGGCTGCTCGCGCGCTGGCGACCGGTCGCCCTGGTCGCGGTGCTCGTCGCGGCGGCGCTGACCGTCTCGGGAGTGTGGGACCGCTCGGAGGGGTTCCGGAGCGACACCTCGAACCGCTTCGACGGCGGCTACCGCGCGGTGGTCGAGCTGCTCGAGCGCCGCGGCGCCGAGCACGTCTGGGGCGACTACTGGCTCAGCTACGCGATGACCGCGTCCACGAACGAGGAGGTCACGGTCGCCGCCCTCGTCACCCGCCGCTACCCCGGCTACGACGCCCTGGCGCAGGCCGACGGCCCGCCCGTGATCGTCGTCACGACCGGCGACTACAACGACCAGGAGCTGCGGACCTCCACCCTTCTGCCCCCGCACGAGCGCATCGTCCGCGGCGGCTACACCGTCTACTTCTACGACGAGCCGTTCGCCGTCACCTCGCAGCCCTGGGGCCTGTACTGACGCGACCGGTCATGCCGGTAGAAGCTCGCAGGGCCCCCATGCTGGTCGAGTAGCCGCGCAGCGGCGTATCGAGACCCACCCACCGGACGACGGTGGATCTCGATACGCCCGCTCCGCGGGCTACTCGATCAGCATGGAGGCGCACGGCCGCCCTTCTCATGCTGGTCGAGTAGCCGCGCAGCGGCGTATCGAGACGCACCCACCGGACGACGGTGGATCTCGATACGCCCGCTCCGCGGGCTACTCGATCAGCATGGAGTGCAGCCCGCTCCCCGAAAACAGCGAGGCCCCGCAGGGCCCTTTCATGCCGGCAGCCCCGCAGGGTCCCCTCCATGCTGGTCGAGTAGCCGCGCAGCGGCGTATCGAGACCCGCCCCGTCAGCCCTCGACGGGGAAGACCAGCCAGCGTCCGGACGAGGACTGCGCGATCGGGGTGAGCGAGCCGCTCGCCGCGAGCACGTCGCCGTACCAGGCGCCCTCGCGGCCGACGTAGGCCGCCGTGTCGACGTACACGGCGCACGCGCCGCTCGCCTCGACCGCGGCGGCGAAGTCCTCGGGCGTGCTCGCCCCGCCAAAGACGTCGAACCCGGTGGTGCCGCGGACCGCGCCGTAGCTCCACTCCAGGTTCGCGCCCTCCGTGTAGAGGTAGGGCAGCGCCTCGTCGTAGTCGGCCATCCGCCCGACCGACCCGCTGTCGGGGAAGCTCTTGATCGGCAGCTGCACGACGCCGCAGCCGTCCGGCAGCGCCGCGTCGGCCTGCGCGACGAAGGCTGTCATCTCGGCGTCCTCGGTCGGCGCGATCGGCACCATCCGGGCGACCCCGGCGAGCTGGTCGAGCACGCCGACGACCACGACGAGCGCGACCACCGCGATCCGGATCCAGCGCCGGCCGATCCGCGCGAGTCCGATCGCCACGACACCGAGCGCCAGCAGCGCCAGCACGATCGACAGCCGCGACCAGGCCCGGATGGTCGACCCCGCGATCAGCGCGACCGCCATCCCGAGGCCGGTCACCACGTAGAACAGCAGCGTCCACAGCGCCGCCACGGCGAGCACCCGCACGTGCTCGTCCGAGACGAAGCGGCCGAAGGCGGTGACCCGGAGCGCGCGCCCGCCGACCAGCCCGAGCAGCGGCAGGCTGACCAGCAGCAGGCACAGCCCCGCGATCGCGATCAGCGGCAGCCCGGGCGGCTCGGTGTTGACCGCGACCGCCGTGGTCACCTGGTAGATGTTCGTCAGCGCGCCGATCTTGGGCACCTCGGTGCCCTGCCACGGCAGGAAGAGCGAGAGGATCTTGCCGGCGAAGTCCTCCGACTCCCCCACCCCGCGGCTCTCGAAGTACGGCGCGTAGCGCTCCCCCCAGTCGCCGCCGAGCAGCACCAGCTCGATCGCCACCAGGACGCCGAGCACGCCCAGCGGCAGGACCCGCGCCAGCACCGCGCGCAGCGGCACCCGGGTCGCGAGCCCGGCCAGTGCGCCGAGCAGCCAGACGCCGCCGAGCACCAGCACGCTGAAGACGTAGTAGTAGCCGCCCGTCGTCGCGATGAGCAGCGGCAGCACCACCACCGGGACGGCGCCGCGCAGCAGCCGCGCCCGGCGGGTCGCCCCGCGCAGCCGCCAGGCCCGGAACGGATCGGTGCGCTCCCCCGCCACCACCAGGATCAGGATGCCCAGCAGCGGGATCGCCCAGTAGTTGGCGAGGAAGGCGTGCCCCGCCCCGATCCGCTGGAAGTGGTACGGCGCGAGGCTGAAGACGACGGCGACGAGCGCGCTCGTCCAGGCCGGCACGCGCAGGCAGCGGAAGAAGGCGTAGCCGGTCAGCGCGACGAAGGCGAAGGTGAGCAGGTAGAAGACGTTGAGCAGCAGGAAGCCGTCGTGGATCACCAGCGCGAGGGCCGAGGCGGTCAGCGCGGACGCGACGTCGAACTGCGCCGTGTAGAACGAGTTGTAGCCCGAGGGGAAGGCGAGCGCGCCGTTCTCGGCGAACGGGAAGGCCTGGGTGGCGCTGCGGAACAGCAGGTAGTGCAGGATCTGGTCGTCGCCGCCCGCCCGCCAGCGCTCGGCGAGCGAGCCCGGGGTCGCGCCGAGGGCGATCATCGCCGCCAGCACGCTCACCAGCGCGGCGGCGGCGGCCCAGCCGAGCTCGCGCCCGATCCGCCGCAGGCGGGGGCGGGGGGCGGCCCGCGTCTCAGAAGCCACGCTCGGCGCTCGCCTTCTCGATGCTGGCGCCGACGATCGCGTTCAGCGCGGCCTCCCCGGGGGTGCCCGCGTAGTCGTAGACGTCGAAGGTCGGGCAGGCGGTGATGGCAGCGGGCTCGCCCAGGTGGCCGAGCGCGAGCTCCGCCCAGTCCGGCTCCCGGTCGGCGAGGACGTAGCTGAAGTCCTTGCCGCGGTAGGACGCGGCGTTGTTCATCCAGAGCTGCGCCGTGAAGTCGAAGTTCACCTGCTGCACGTCGACCGACGCGTCCCCGTAGAGCTCCAGCGGACGCGTGCTCCAGAACGAGCCGACGCCGGAGAGCTCGCGACCGTCGAGCCACTGCTCGAGGCAAGCGCGCTCCGGCGTGCTGCCGGCCTGCTCCGCCGCCGCCCGCACCGCGGGCCCGGCGACGACGCCCGCTGCGACGACCACGAGCGCCACGGCACCGGCGAGCGCCGCGCGCACGCCGGTGGAGAAGCTGCGCGGCCGGAGCAGCGGGACGCGCGCGGCGAGACGGCGCGGGATCCAGTCCTGGGAGGCGGGCAGCAGCATCAGCGCGGGGAAGACCGCGAGCGGCAGCAGATAGCGGCTGACCAGGCTGCCGGTGACGATCTGCCCGAGGACGAGGGAGGCGGAGGCGACGAGCACGAAGGTCGCCAGGACCACGCTCGAGTCCGCGACCGCCCACGGCGTCTCGGGCCGCACCTGGGTCGCGACGGCGAGGACCAGGGTGACCAGCGCGGCCAGCAGCAGCACGCCGACGATCAGGATCTCGAGCTTCCCGGTGGGAGCCGACCCCACGTCGCGCAGCTGCAGGAGGAAGCCGTCGACCGCGGCACCCGCGCGCTCGAGGTGCACGTACGTCCCGGCGTCGACGGCGACGAACCGGGCGACCGCGTCCCGGGCCGCGTAGCCGATCCCCGCGCCCGCGACCAGCGCGGCGGAGATCAGCAGCGCGCGCCGCCACGACATCCGCCGGAGCACGAGCACCGCCAGCAGCGAGACGACGGCCGGCGCGGTGAACTGGAGGGCGAAGAGCGGATTCGAGAGCGTCGTCGCCGCGGACACCAGGACCGCCCCGATCAGCGCCCACGTCGTGCGGACCCGCGACGGCGGCCGCGCGGGATCGAAGCCGCCGCTCGCCTCGGCCATCAGGGCGAGGGCGAGCACGGCGGCCAGCGCGACCCCGGAGTAGTAGGTGGTCAGCAGGATGCCGCTCGCGAAGGCGCCCGAGTTGATCAGCCCCCGGCCCTCGGTGGCGGCGAGCACGACGACGGTCCCGGTCGCCAGCGCGGCGGCGCTCACCCGCCACGGCCGGGTGCGCCCGGCCAGCACCCGCGCGGCCAGCCAGCGCACGCAGCCGTAGAGCGCGGCGGCGTTGACGAAGGCGTTCACCACGAGCGCGCCGACGACCGATCCGCCGGCGAGCGCGAGGCTCACCAGGTAGAGCGGCAGCTCCGGGAACAGCAGGAGCTGACTCGTCATCACCCACTGGAACGGCTCGCCCTCGGCGACCGAGCGCACCAGGAGCGGGAGCGCCAGCGAGTCGCCGTCCGACAGCAGGTACTCCCACCACGGCGTCGACGACAGGCGGCCGAGCACGAGCAGCGTCGCCGCGAGGACGAGGAGCAGGCCGGCCGCCTCGAGGACGACGGCCCAGCGGCGGGAGGGAGCGGTGGCGACCGCCGTCATCGCGACCCGTCGCGTCCGAGGCGGATGCGCAGGACGAGCAGGAGGCTGCGGAGCAGGGTGTTGCCGGGGATCTTCGAGGTCCCCTCCGTGCGATCGAGGAAGACGATGGGGATCTCGCGCACCCGCCGCGCGGCGGTGAGCGCGCGGTGCTTGAGCGCGATCTGGAAGCCGTAGCCGGTGGCGTCGACGGTCTCGAAGTGGATCCGCTCGAGCAGCTCGCGGCTGAAGAGGTTGAAGCCGCCGGTCCAGTCGGTGAGGCGGGAGCCCAGGATCGCGCGGGCGTAGATGTTGCCGCCGCGGCTGAGGATCTTGCGGTCGAGCGTCCAGTCCGGGGTGCCGCCGCCGGGGATGTAGCGGGACGCGACGACGAGGTCGGCGCCCGCGCGCACCTCGCGGAGGAAGTCGGCGAGGTACTTCGGGTCGTGCGAGAGGTCGGCGTCCATCTGCAGGATGCAGTCCGGGGCGTCGTCGGCCTCGAGGATCCGCTCGAACGCCCAGAGGTAGGCCGCGCCGAGCCCCTCCTTGGTCGCGCGCTCGAGCACCTGCACCGAGTACGACGGGGTCTCGAGCTCGGCCGCCAGGGCACGCGCCTTCTCCGCCGTCCCGTCCGGCGAGGAGTCGTCGACGACGACCGAGCGGACGACGACGTCGGTCTCGCGGGCCACAGCGGCGGCGACCCGGCGCAGCAGCTCGGCGATGTTGTCCGCTTCGTTGTACGTGGGGGTGACGATGGTGAGCGAGAGCATCTGGTTCCGATTCGGGCGGGGACGTGGACGGTCCGCCGGGGCGGAGGCGGTGGAACAGTATCAGCGTGCACCATGCCGTCCTGTGTGAGAGGAAGCAGGACGTCGCGTCGCGGTTCTCAGGTTCAGTTCCCCCTACGGAGGGTTCCAGTACAGATCGGCCGCGTACTCTCGCCCTCATCGCTCCCGCCCGGGTCGCGAGGACCCCGAGGAGCACCGTGTCGCGTCAGTCGAGTCCGTCTGCGGGGAGAGCGGCGCGCCTGCTGGAATCGCAGAAGGTGCGGTTCCTCGTCGCCGGCTCGCTCAACACCGCCCTCGACTTCCTCATCCTCAACGCGCTCGCGCTGCTGGTCGGCCTGCCGACCCTGGTCGCGAACGTCGCCTCGGTGACCGTCGGCATCTCGATCTCGTACTTCCTCAACCACTTCTTCGTCTTCCGGCACCCCGACCGGCCGACCGTGCGCACCTTCGCGCAGTTCTTCCTGGTCACCGGCTTCAGCTCGCTCGTGCTCCAGTCGCTGATCATCTACGGCTTCGAGGTCTTCTTCGACACCCGGTTCGGCACCTCGCTCCTCTTCCTTCCCAGCGCGGGCGAGAAGGCCTTCCTCGCGATCAACGTCGCGAAGGCCGTCGCGGTGATGGTCGGCCTGGTCTGGAACTTCTGCCTCTACAAGTTCGTCGTGTTCCGCGCGCCGTCCGCGGCCGTCGCCCCCGAGCTGGGCGAGGTCGTCGACGAGGTGGAGTCCGCCGCGCGCTGAGCGCCGGAGCCCCGCTCGGGGCCCGTGCTAGCCTCGTCGAGTTCTTCCGACGGTGCCCCCGCCCGTCGACGCCGCTCCCCCGGAGGCTCTCATCGCCCGCTCGACGTTGCCCATCGCGGTCGTCGTCGTCACCCACTTCTCGGGTGAGGTCCTCCGCGCCTGCCTGGAGTCGATCCCGGAGGCGACCGAGCACGACGTGCGCGTCGTCGTCGTCGACAACGCGACCACCGACGACTCCGTCCGCCGCGTCGTCGAGCGCCGCCCCGAGGTGCTCTTCCACGAGACCGGCGAGAACCTCGGCTACGGCAGGGCGATCAACTACGCGGTCGACCGGCTCGGCCCGGAGATCGAGTGGATCCTGGTCACGAACCCGGACACGGTCTTCCTCCCCGGCTCGATCGACGCCCTCTACGCGGCGGCGACCGCCGACCCCGGGATCGGCTCGATCGGCCCGCGCATCCTGGACTCGGACGGCACGATCTACCCCTCGGCCCGCGCACTGCCCTCGCTCGGCACGGGCGTCGGCCATGCGCTGCTCGCGCACGTCTGGCCGGGCAACCCCTGGTCGCGCCGGTACCGCCGCTCGCGCGCGGTCGAGACGATGCAGCACGGCAGCATGACGGCCGGCTGGCTGTCTGGCGCCTGCGTGATGGTGCGGCGCACCGCGTTCGAGCAGATCGGCGGCTTCGACGAGCGCTACTTCATGTACTTCGAGGACGTGCAGCTCGGCGACTCGCTCGGGCAGCGCGGCTGGTCGAACGTCTACCTCGCCGACGCGGTCGTGTCGCATCTGGGCGGGCACTCGACGCGACTGGCCTCGGCGCGGATGCTCGCGGTGCACCACCGCAGCGCCTACCTCTACCTCGCGCAGAAGTACGACGCCTGGTACCAGGCGCCCGTCCGCCTGGCGGTCCGCCTAGGCCTCGGCGTGCGCGTCGCGCTGATGCGCCTGCGGCCCAGCCGCTGACGCCGGGATCTCGATACGCCCGCTCCGCGGGCTGCTCGATCAGCATGAGAGCCATGCTGGTCGAGTAGCCGCGCAGCGGCGCATCGAGGCCCGCCGCGTCAGCGACCGAGCTCGAGCAGGCGCTGCAGGTACGCGCCGTAGCCGCTCTTCACCAGCGGGGCGGCGAGGTCCGCCAGCGCCGCGTCGTCGATCCAGCCGTGGCGCCAGGCGATCTCCTCGATGCAGCCGATCTTGAAGCCCTGGCGCTGCTCGATCACGCGGACGAACTCCGTGGCCTCGATCATCGAGTCGAACGTCCCGGTGTCGAGCCAGGCGGTGCCGCGGTCCAGCACCTGCACGTTCAGCGTTCCGGCCTCGAGGTAGCGCTCGTTGACCGTCGAGATCTCGAGCTCGCCGCGGGCGGAGGGCTCGATCGTCTTGGCGATGCCGACGACGGAGTTGTCGTAGAAGTACAGTCCCGGCACCGCGTAGTTGCTCTTGGGCTTCGCCGGCTTCTCCTCGATCGAGAGCGCGTGGAACGCGTCGTCGAACTCGACGACGCCGTAGGCCCGCGGATCCGCCACCTGATAGGCGAAGATCACCGCGCCCTCGATGTCGGTGTTCGCCGCGAGTGCCGTGCCGAGCGCCGTGCCGTGGAAGATGTTGTCGCCGAGCACCAGAGCGACGGAGTCGTCGCCGATGAAGTCCTCGCCGATCAGGAACGCCTGCGCGAGGCCGTCGGGCGACTCCTGCACCGCGTAGGAGAGGGTCATGCCCAGGCTCGAGCCGTCGCCGAGCAGCGCGCGGAACTGGTCGTTGTACTCCGGGGTGGTGATGATCAGGACCTCGTCGATCCCGGCCATCATCAGCGTCGACAGCGGGTAGTAGACCATCGGCTTGTCGTAGATCGGCATCAGCTGCTTCGAGATGCCCTTGGTGATCGGCCAGAGCCGCGAGCCCGAGCCGCCGGCGAGGATGATGCCCTTCACGAGTGCGCTCCGTCCAGCTGGGCGTAGAGCGCCTTCGCCTCGGCCCAGGTCGGCAGGATGCCCTGCGCTTCGGCCTCGGCCAGAGTCGGCGCGTCGGTGTCCTTCGGCGAGAGCAGCGGCTCGCCCGCCTCCGGCGGGAAGCGCAGGCCGATCCGCTCGTCGAGCGGGTCGATGCCCTTCTCGCGGATCGGGTCGTACGTCGAGGAGACGAGGTAGGAGACGACCGCCCCCTCCGTCAGCGCGACGAACGCGTGGGCGAGGCCCTCGGCGAGGTAGACCGAGCGGCGGTCGACGTCGTCGAGCAGCACCGAGTCCCACTGCCCGAAGGTCGGCGAGCCGACGCGCACGTCGATGATGTAGTCGAGCACCGCCCCGGAGAAGCAGGAGACGTACTTGGCCTGCGACGGCGGGATCTGGGCGAAGTGGATGCCGCGGACGGTGCCGCGCTTGGAGACCGAGGTGTTGCCCTGCTGCAGCGACAGCGGGTGCCCGACCTTCTCCGCGAGGCGGTCGAAGCGGTAGAACTCGTAGAACACCCCCCGGTCGTCGGGGAACTGCCGCGGTGTGACCTCGTAGGCGTCGGGGATCTCGAGCTCTCTGATCTGCACGGTCACGAGTGTACTGAGCGCTCGGCGGCCCGCCGACGCCCCGGTGGACCGTCGCCGCCGGTGCGCCGGGGGTCCGCACGTCGGAGGCCTCCGGCATGATGAGCGGGTGACCTTCCTCCTCACGGGCGCCTCCGGCATGCTCGGCACCGACCTCCGCTCCTCCCTCGGCGATCGCGCCGTCACGGCGCTCGGCCGCGCCGACCTCGACGTGACCGACCTCGACGCGGTCCGCGCCGCGGTCGCCGGCCACGACGCGGTGCTGAACTGCGCGGCGTACACGCGGGTCGACGACGCGGAGAGCGACGAGGAGGAGGCCCGCCGCGTCAACGCCCTCGGCGCGCAGAACCTCGCGATCGCCACCGCCGAGATCGGCGCCGCGATCGTCCAGGTCTCGACCGACTACGTCTTCGACGGCTCGGCCACCAGCCCCTACGCCGAGTCCCACCCCCGCGGCCCGATCTCGGCGTACGGCCGCACGAAGGCCGAGGGTGAGGAGCTCGTGCTCGCCGCGAACCCCGAACGGGGCTACGTCGTCCGGACGGCCTGGCTCTACGGCGCGCACGGCGGCAACTTCGCCAAGACGATGGTCCGCCTCGCCGGCGCGCACCCCACGCTCACCGTCGTCGACGACCAGCGCGGGCAGCCCACCTGGACGGGCGACCTCGCCGACCGCCTGATCGCGCTCGTCGACGCCGCGGCTCCGGCCGGGATCTACCACGGCACGAACGCCGGCGAGACGACCTGGTTCGGCTTCGCCCGCGCCGTCTTCGAGAAGGCCGGGCTCGACCCGGAGCGGATCCGGCCGACCGACAGCGGCAGCTTCGTCCGCCCGGCCCCGCGGCCCGCCTACTCCGTCCTCGGCCACGACGCCTGGGCCGCCGCCGGTCTCGCGCCGATGCGCTCCTGGCAGGACGCGCTGGCCGCCGCTCCGCTCGAGGCGGTCACGCCGTGACCACCACGCTCCGGGTGGTCGTCGACCAGATGCTCGCCCGCGTCCCCGGCGGCATCGGCCGCTACACCGAGGAGCTCACCCGCGAGCTGATCCGCACCGCCCCGCGCGACTGCGAGGTCGAGGCGGTCTTCTCCGCGCATCCGCCGGAGAAGGAGGAGGATCTGCGGCTGCGCCTGCCCGGCCTCGCCCGACTGCACCGCCTGCACCTGGGCCGCCGCGAGCTGTCCCGCGCCTGGCAGTACGGCATCGGCATCCCCTCGGGCGGCGGCATGATGCACGCTCCGAGCCTGTTCGCCCCGCTGCGCAGTCACGAGGGCCGCGAGGGCGAGCAGATCGCCGTCACCATCCACGACACGGTGCCGTGGACGCACCCCGAGACGCTCACCCCGCACGGCGCCAAGTGGCACCGCGCGATGGCGAAGCGCGCGCAGAAGTTCGCCGATGCCGTCGTCGTCCCGACGCACGCGGTCGCTCAGCAGCTCTCCCAGGTCCTCGACTTCGGCGACCGGATCCGCGTGATCGGCGGTGCCGTCGGCTCCGGGCTCGTCCTTCCTGACGACGCCGACGAGCGCGCGGAGGCCCTCGGGCTGCCGGCCGAGTACGTCCTCAGCGTCGGCACGCTCGAGCCGCGCAAGGGCCTGGTCTCGCTGATCGCGGCGTTCGGCGAGGCGTCGGCTCCGGAGCTCCCGCTCCTGATCGTCGGGCCGACCGGCTGGGGCGAGCTCGACATCGCCTCCGTCGCGGACGAGCAGGGCCTCGGCGAGGAGAGGGTGCGGGCGCTCGGCGTCCTCAGCGACACCGACCTCGCGCTCGTGCTCAGCCGGGCCACCCTGTTCGTCTACCCGAGCATCGCCGAGGGCTTCGGCCTGCCGGTGCTTGAGGCCATGCACTTCGGCGTGCCGGTCGTGCACTCGGACGACCCGGCGCTGCTCGAGGTCGCGGCCGACGCGGGTGTCGCCGTCGAGCGCGCCGACGCCAAGCACTACCCGGAGCGGCTCGCGCTCGCGATGAGCAGCGTGCTCTCCGACACCGGCCTCCGCGAGCGCCTCTCGGTCGCCGGCCGCGACCGCTCCCGCGCCTTCAGCTGGCGCGACTCCGCCGAGCGCGTCTGGGCCCTGCACGCCGACCTCTGAGGCATGCGGGGTCGGCAGACCCTTCTCCTGGTGCCAATGGATCTCGATACGGCCGCTCCGCGGCCTACTCGATCATCATGAAGGCGAGCAATCGCATCGGCCGGTCGCGCAACCCCGCGGGGCCCGACCATGCTGGTCGAGCAGCCCCGCAGGGGCCGCGCTCATGCTGGTCGAGTAGCTCCGCAGGAGCGTATCGAGACCCACCGTCATCGAAAGGGCGGGCCTGCAGACCCGACTCCGGACACCGGTGGATCTCGATACGCCCGCTCCGCGGGCTACTCGATCAGCATGAAGGAGACCCGCGCCCGCCGGCACAGCGGCCCTCGGGACGCCGACGCTACTGCGCCGTGGCGTCCGGGAAGAGGCCCTCGTGCACGAGGGAGCGGACGACGTCGTAGTCGGGGTCGCCGTCGACGTCGACCGCGGGCGGGACGAGCTCGACGACGCCGACCGGCTGGGACTTCGTCTTCAGGCCCAGCTGCACGAAGTAGCCGAGCATCCCCTGCGGGACGTCGGTCTTGATCACCTGGGAGCCGGCGGCGGCGACGTCCTGGAACTTCGAGAGCACATTGGCCGGCTCGAACTGCTCGAGCAGCGCGGTCTGCACCTGGCGCTGCCGTGCCATCCGGTCGTAGTCGCTCGTCGTGTAGCGCGAGCGGGCGTAGGCGAGCGCCTGCTCGCCGTTGAAGTGCCAGGGACCGGGGTCGATCCACTGGTTCACGCCCTGCATCACGCCGTCGGAGTCGGGGAGCCCGCCGAGCGGCAGGGGCTCGGTGCCCTGGTAGTCGACGTCGATGCCGCCGAGCGAGTCGATCAGCTGGGCGAAGCCCTCCATGTCGATCAGCGCGTAGTACTGGATCGGGATGCCGAGCATGCCCTCGACCGCGTCGCGGGTCGCCTCGATGCCGGGCTCGCTGCCCTCCGCGACCGCGTCCGGGTAGAGCTCGGGGTGCTTCAGCTCGACCTCGGTGTAGATCGAGTTGAGCTTGCAGACGTCGACGGCGCAGTTGTCGGTCGTGTAGCCGTCCGGATACAGCTCGTGCATCGGGCTGTCCTCGGGGAACGGGATGTTCACGAACTCGCGGGAGACGCCGATCGTGGTCGCGGCGCCGGTCGACGCGTCGATGCTGACGACCGAGATGCTGTCCGGACGCAGGCCGTCGCGGTCCTCGCCGGCGTCGCCGCCCAGCAGCATGATGTTGTAGCGGCCGTCGATCGGCGCCTCCATCGCCCCGCCGCCGAAGATCGAGGACAGCGTGCCGCGGGTGATCCCGATCAGGTAGGTGCCGTAGGCGGTCGAGCCGACCGAGACGGCCATCAGCGCGATCGTCGCGAAGGCGAGCACGGCCCGCATCCGCGGCCGCGCCCGCACCAGCCGGATCAGCCGGAGGGTGTCCAGGGTGAGCACGAGCCAGACCACGCCGTAGACGACCAGGGCCGCCTGCAGAGCGAGCATCGACAGATCGAAGGTCGCGAGCGTGTAGAGGCCCGTCGGGAAGACGAAGTAGAGGAGGACGGCGACCAGCAGCGCCGTCCAGAGCGCCAGGGTGAAGCCGAGGCCGAGCCGCCCGAGGCGGCGGTTGCCCGCGAGCACCTGCGCGGAGCCGGGAACGAGCAGGTTGCCGATCAGCAGCCACCAGGCGCGCCGGGTCATGAACGAGCTCGAGCGGACGTCCGGATGCCGCAGCGGCAGCGTCATCGCCGTCACAGGCCGGCCACCAGAGCGTCGTTCTTGGCGGCGACCTGCGCCTCCAGGTCCGCCGCGAAGGCGTCGAGGCGCTCGGACAGCGCGTCGTCGCCGATCGCGAGCATCTTCACCGCGAGCAGTCCCGCGTTGCGCGCGCCCCCGATCGAGACGGTGGCGACGGGGACGCCGGCCGGCATCTGCACGATCGAGAGCAGCGAGTCGAGGCCGTCGAGGCGCGCGAGCGGCACGGGGACGCCGACGACGGGGAGGGAGGTGACCGCGGCCAGCATCCCGGGCAGGTGGGCGGCTCCGCCGGCGCCCGCGATCACGACGCGCAGACCCCGTGCACGCGCCCCGCGGCCGTAGTCGATCATCGCCTGCGGGGTGCGGTGGGCCGAGACCACGCGGACCTCGTGCGCCACGCCGAACTCCGAGAGGGTCGTCGAGGCGGCCTGCATGACCGACCAGTCGGAGTCCGAGCCCATCACGACGCCGACGAGCGGAGAGGGACCGTTGACGAGCGCGTCGGCGCTCACGGGGCGGTACCGGCGGGGGTGGCGGAGGGCGTGGGGCGGGTCACGGCCACCATGGTACGTCTCAGTCGGTGAGAACGGCCGCCGCGGCACGCGCCTCGTAGACGACGAGCTCGAGCTCGTCGCCGGTGGCGTTGACGTGCCCGACCTTGCGTCCCGGACGCGGCTCCTTGCCGTAGTTGTGCACCTTCACCGACGGGTGCGCGGCGAGCACGAGCGGGTAGCGGTCGGTCAGCGACTCCCCCACCGGACCGCCGAGGACGTTCACCATCACGGTCCACGGATCGCGGCAGCCGGTCGCGCCGAGCGGCAGGTCGAGCACCGCGCGCAGGTGCTGCTCGAACTGCGAGGTGGTCGAGCCGTCCATCGTCCAGTGCCCGCTGTTGTGCGGGCGCATCGCCAGCTCGTTGACGAGCAGGCGGTCGTCCGTCGTCTCGAACAGCTCGACCGCCAGCACGCCGGTGACGCCGAGGCTCTCGGCGATCGTTTCGGCGATGTCGGCGGCGGCGTCCGCGAGGCGGCCCGCCGAGGCGGGCGCGGGAGCGAGGACCTCGGCGCAGACGCCGTCGCGCTGGATCGACTCCACCACCGGCCAGAGGACGCTCTCGCCCGAGGGGCGCCGGGCGACGAGCTGCGCGAGCTCTCGGCGGAAGCCGACCAGCTCCTCGACGAGCAGCGCGCCGCCGCGGCCGTCCTCGGCGAGCGCCGCGAACCAGTCGTCGGCCTCGTGCGCGCCGTGGACGACGCGGACGCCCTTGCCGTCGTAGCCGCCGCGCGCGGTCTTGACCACGCCGCGGCCGCCGTGCTCGTCGAGGAACGCGGCCAGCTCGTCGGCGGAGGAGACCGCCGCCCAGTCGGGCACGGGGACGCCGAGCTCGGTGAGGCGCTGCCGCATCATCAGCTTGTCCTGGGCGTAGAGGAGGGCGTCCGGGCCCGGGTGCACGGCCACGCCCTCGGCGACGAGCCGGCGCAGGATCGCCTGCGGCACGTGCTCGTGGTCGAAGGTGACGACGTCGACGGTGCGGGCGAATCCGAGCACCGTCTCCTCGTCGCGGTAGTCGCCGACGCGGGTCGCGGCGAGGCCCGCGGGAGCGCCCTCGGCCTCGGCGAGCACCGCGATCTCGAGGCCGAGCTCGACCGCCGCGGAGATCATCATCCGGGCGAGCTGGCCGCCTCCGATCACACCGACGCGCATGACGATCCTCCTGGTTCCGCCCGCGGGCGCGGGGCGGCTCCATGGTAGCGAGGGGCGCGGACGCGGCGAGGGCTCCGTCGCGGACGCGGCGGTCAGAGCGGGTCGGGCGCGGGCCAGTCGGGCAGCGGCATCGGGATCGCCGCGATCGCGTCCCGCAGCAGCTCGGCGACGAGCTCGGGGTCCTCCACGTCGCGCAGCACGAACGCCTCGGCGCCGTCCCGGGTGATCCGCACGTCACCGCAGCGGGCGACGCGCTGGCTCAGGCTCCGCGAGACGCCGACCGCCATCCGCGGGTCGAAGTCGAGGTCGGCGCGGCGCACCGACAGGACGCCTCGGCGGGCGTGCAGCCCGCGCTGCGTGATCCGGTAGCGGATGCTCGCCCAGCCGGCGATGCCGGGCACGCAGAGCAGCAGCACGAGCACGGCCGTGCCGAGGGCGATGATCCAGCGCTGCAGCTCCAGCTCGAACTGCGCGGCGAAGTAGAAGCCCGCCCAGGTGAGCAGGAGGAAGCCGGCGACCGGCGCGACGGCGCGGCGGGCGCGCGGCGTGAGCCGGGCGAGCTCCCGGTCCCCCTCCGCGAGCCGGTCCCGGCCGCCGGCGCTCACTGGCGCAGGTGGGTGACGTCGCCCGCGGAGAACGAGCGCCGGGCGCCGTCCTGCTCGAGCACGAGCGAGCCGTCGTCGTCGAGCGCGACCGCGGTGCCCTCCTCGACGGAGCCGTCCGGCAGCTCCACCCGGACGGAGCGGCCGAGGGTGCCGAGGTGCGCGCGCACGACGGCGGCCGACCCCGCGGAGTCGGCGTCGCCGAGCGCGAGGAGCGGCGCGAGCAGCGCCGAGAACTCGGTGAGGAAGGCGGCGAGCACGGCGTCGGCGCCGGTCGTCGCCGCGCCGGCCAGGGCGAGGGAGGTCGCCGTCGGCACGGGCAGCTCCTCCTCGCTCAGCAGCAGGTTGATCCCGGTGCCGACGATCACGCGGCCGTCGGCGAGGCGCTCGGCGAGGACACCCGCCGTCTTCCCCCCGTCGATCAGCACGTCGTTGGGCCACTTGACCTCGACCGCGGCGCCGACCAGCGGGGCGAGCGCCCGCGCGAGGGCAGCGCCGGCCAGTAGCGGCAGCCAGCCGACCGCCGCGGCGGGGAGGGCCGCCGCGTCCACCAGCGTCGAGGCCGCCAGCGTCCGCCCGGCGGGCGCCTGCCAGACCCGCCCCAGGCGTCCGCGGCCCGCGCGCTGGTCGTCGGTCGCCACGACGGAGAGGTGCGGCCAGGCTGCGGGCTCGGCCGTCGCGCGCTCGCGCAGCTCGTCGTTGGTCGAGCCCGCGCTCTCGAGCCAGAGGACCTGCGGCGACACGGAGAGGGAGAGCGGGAGCTGCATGCGGCCACGCTACCGGCGGGCCCCGCGAGAAGCCCCGGAGCCGGTCGCCGGCGCCGCGGCTTGTGCGGACCCTCCCACCGGACCCGCCGCTCCCTGTGCGGGTGCGACAACGGAGGGGTCCATCCGCGCCGATAAGGTGGGCGAGTGACCGCGAACATCGAACGTCCCGCGCCCGATCTCTTCACGACCGCGGGGAAGATCGCGGACCTGAAGGCCCGCTACCACGAGGCGGTCACCGCCAGCGGTGAGGCCGCGATCGAGAAGCAGCACGCCAAGGGCAAGATGACCGCCCGCGAGCGGATCGACACCCTCCTCGACCCCGGCTCGTTCGTCGAGCTCGACGAGTTCGTCCGCCACCGCACCCACGCGTTCGGCATGGAGAAGAAGCGGCCCTACGGCGACGCCGTCGTGACCGGCACCGGCACCATCCACGGCCGCCAGGTCGCCGTCTACTCGCAGGACTTCACGATCTTCGGCGGCTCGCTCGGCGAGGTGGCCGGCGAGAAGATCATCAAGGTGATGGATCTGGCGCTGAAGACCGGCGTCCCGATCATCGGCATCCTCGACTCCGGCGGAGCGCGGATCCAGGAGGGCGTCGTCGCCCTGGGCAAGTACGGCGAGATCTTCCGCCGCAACACCGCGGCGAGCGGCGTCATCCCGCAGATCTCGATCATCTGCGGCCCCGCGGCCGGCGGCGCGGTGTACTCCCCCGCCCTCACCGACTTCGTGATCATGGTCGACAAGACCAGCCAGATGTTCGTCACCGGCCCCGACGTGATCAAGACCGTCACCGGCGAGGACGTCGGCATGGAGGAGCTCGGCGGCGCGCTCACCCACAACAAGATCTCGGGCGTCTCGCACTACCTCGCCAGCGACGAGAACGACGCGCTCGACTACGCGCGCACCCTGCTCTCCTTCCTCCCCGACAACAACCTCTCGCCCGCGCCGGTGTTCGACAACGAGGTCGACCTCGAGACCACGGACTCCGACCGCTTCCTCGACACCGTCATCCCCGACAGCCCGAACCAGCCGTACGACATGCGCGCCGTGATCGAGCACATCGTCGACGAGGGCGACTTCCTCGAGGTGCAGCCGCTCTTCGCGCCGAACATCGTGATCGGCTTCGGCCGGGTCGAGGGCCGCTCGGTCGGCATCATCGCCAACCAGCCCAGCGCGATGGCCGGCACCCTGAACATCGAGGCCGGAGAGAAGGCCTCGCGCTTCGTCCGGTTCTGCGACGCGTTCTCGCTGCCGATCCTCACGCTGGTCGACGTCCCCGGCTACCTGCCCGGCACCGACCAGGAGTGGACGGGCGTCATCCGCCGCGGCGCGAAGCTGCTCTACGCCTACGCGGAGGCGACCGTGCCGCTGGTGACCGTCATCCTGCGCAAGGCCTACGGCGGCGCGTACATCGTGATGGGCTCCAAGCAGCTCGGCGCCGACATCAACCTCGCCTGGCCGACGGCCGAGATCGCGGTGATGGGCGGCCAGGGCGCCGTCAACATCCTCTACCGCAACGAGATCCGCAAGGCCGAGGAGGCCGGCGAGGACGTCGCGGCCGTCCGCACCCGGCTGGCGAACGAGTACACCTACAACGTGGCGAGCCCGTTCCTCGCGGCCGAGCGCGGCGAGCTGGACGGGGTCATCGAGCCGTCAGCGACCCGGGTGTCGGTGATCAAGGCGCTGCGCGCGCTGCGGACCAAGCGCGCGAACCTGCCGGCCAAGAAGCACGGCAACATCCCGCTCTGAGCCGCGGTCAGCCGGCCGTCGGCGCCTTCTCGGGCCTCGGCGCCGTCGGCTTCTCCTGCGCCGGCTTCGCGGCGCCGGGCTTCTCGGCGGCCGACTTCTCGCTGCCGGACTTCTCGGCAGCGGGCTTCTCGTCACCGGGCTTCTCGGCACCGGGCTTCTCCGCACCCGGCTTCTCCGCGGGCGGTGCCTTCTCCTCCGGGCGCGCTCCCAGCGCCCGGGCGAAGGCGAGCGCCTCGCGCGGGGAGACGTCCGGCAGGTAGGCGCGCCCGATCGCCGCGCCGATCCGCGGCAGCTGCAGCGCGTCCGGGTACGCCATCCACAGCCCCTCGTAGCGCGGGTGGAACTTGGCCTTGAAGCGGAACAGCGAGGTGAAGCCGTAGGCCGGCTCCAGCGTCCGCGCCAGGAACTCGAGCAGGCCCGAGAGCGCGGTCGGCTCGGGCGGCTGCTCCCCCTCCGGCACGGGCGCCGTCGCGAGCGGCGCGCCGGACAGCGAGACGAACTCCGCGCCCTGCTCCTGCGCACGGAGGGCGGCGGACGCGATCAGGAACTCCATGATCCCGGGCATCGCCTCGTCCGAGCGGCGCATGAAGTCGAGCGTCCAGCCGACGATCCGGCCGTCGCGGTGCACGGGCAGCCAGCTGGTGATCCCCTGCAGCACCCCGTCCGGGCCGACGGCGAGCAGCAGCGCGACGTCCGGGTCGCGCGCCTCGTCGATCCCGCCGAGCGTGAACCCCATCTCCGGCAGCGCCTTCTCGGACACCCACTTCTCGGACAGGTCGACGATCTGGCTGGCCATCCCCAGCGACAGCTCCGGCCAGCTCGTCCAGACCGGCTCGATGCCGAGCTTGATCGCGCGGGTGAGCGGGTAGCGCACCTTCTGCCAGCGCTTCCCGGTCAGCTCGAAGCCACCGAGCTCGATGATCGTCTCCTCGCCCACCGAGATCCGCGACCAGCCGAGGCCGTCGAAGACCGGCAGCAGCTCGTCGTGGACGCTGTAGAAGACAGGCGTCCAGCTCCGCTCGTCGCAGAAGGCGACGAAGCCGGCGACCACCTCCGCGCGCCGCTCGGGCGCGCAGGCCGGATCGGAGAGCGTGATCGCGACCCCGCCCACGACCCGGTAGGCGACTCCGCCCTCGCCGTCGGGGGCGATCCAGTGCTCGTTGCCCTGCCAGGTGCCCTGGTGGCCGAGGCTGCCGGCGCCGTGGCGCACGAGCAGCCGGCGGTAGACCGCTTCGTCGCCGCGCACGCCCTGCACGTCGGTGGCCCGCAGGAGCGCGATCACCGCGACGACGACGAGGAGCCAGAAGACCGGCCCGACCCACTCGAAGCCGAGGCGGGCGAGCGGCTCCCGCGGCACCGCCAGCAGGCCGTGCCCACCGAGGAAGCTCGACGGCACGAAGCGCAGCAGCCCGTCGAGGAGGAGCCGGCCGATCCCGAGCACCGGCTCGAAGCTGGTCCGGGTCGAGGCCGAGAGCGCGAGGTAGCCGCCGAGCGAGACGACGAAGCCGATGCCGACCACCAGTGACCAGCGGCGCGCCGACTCCCGCGGAGCCCGGATCCGGAAGTGCCTGCTGCCGACCGCCAGGAGGACGATGACCGCGACCGGGACGACTACGGTGGTGGCCACCCAGAGCAGGTACTCGGCGTAGTACTGGAAGTCGGGGTGCCGCGCCGCGCGCTGCAGAAGGACGATGTCGAGGATCGCGATGGCTGCGTTGACGCCGATCGCGAGCAGCAGACCGAGACGGCGCCCGGAGCGCATCCCGTACGCCGCGACGAGCAGCAGGATCATCGGGACGAAGGTGAGCAGGATCGGCCCGGGCGAGATCAGGTTCAGCCGCACGTGGTGCGCGCAGTGCCGGACCGTGGCGCCGCAGGGGTCCTCGAGATCGGCGGCGCCGGTGAACGCGCTCTGCAGCAGCCGGCCGAGGAACGAGAACGGCCCGTAGCCCGAGTCGGAGAGCACGGCGACGAGCGGACCGAGGGCGGTGACCGCGACCACCGCGGCGAGCAGGGCGCGCGACTCCCGGTGCGAGCTCGGCGCGGGGCGCTGCGGGCGCAGTCCGCTCACCCCGTGCGCCAGCACGGCCCCGATCGCCAGGCCGGCGATGCCCGCGAGGAGTCGGTACACGTCGGCGGAGTCGCCGGCGTAGAGCACGAACATCAGGACCACCGCGAAGACGGTGACGCGCAGGCGCCGGCGCCAGAGGCCGCCCATGAAGGCCGTCGCGGCCAGCAGCGCACCGACGCCGCCGATCAGCGGGTCGAAGGTGTGGTCGCCGACCGTGTCCCCGGCCCACCACTCGCCGACGGAGGCGCCGACGCTCTGCAGGGCCGCTCCGACCGTCGTTCCGAGCGCCCCGGTGAGCAGGAAGGCGAGGACCAGCCGGCGCGCTCCGAGACGGCGCTCGGCCGCGATCAGCAGCGGCAGGAGCAGGAGGACGACGAGGAGCAGCGCGGGCGGGCCCGACGCGATCAGCAGGCCGGTCACCGCGGCCCAGGGCCGGCCGCCGAGGATCGTGCCGGCGCCGGCCGCCCACCAGGCGCCGGTCTCGTCGCTCGCCGGGGCGAGAAGGGTGCCGGCCGCTGCGCTGGCGAGCAGGACCGCTGCGGTCGTCGCGAAGGCCGCGGGCGAGGACCGGAGGACCGCGGCGACGCGACGGGCGGAGGCGCGGCCGCGCTTCAGGGACCACGACGGCATGCGGTGACACTCCTGTTCGGACGGAAGGGGCGTCGCTCCGGCGGCGTCCGGCGTCAGCATAGTCACCGGCCCGCACGCGGGACCGTGAACGGCATGCGGTACCGTCGCGGGATGAGCGCAGCCGACTCCGCCCCCACCGTCGTCATCACCACTCCCGGCCTCGATGCGCGCGAGATCGCCGCCGTGACCGCGGTCGTGACCGCGCTCGCCGCGCAGTCGCACCCGGTCGCCGAGGTGCCGGTCGTCCCCAGCGGCGGCTGGAGCGACCGCGCCGCCGCCGTCCGGGCACCGCTGCAGCCGGCTCCCGGAGCCTGGCGCTCGTTCTCCGGCTGAGCGCTGCGGGAGGCCCGTTCGGGCCGGAACGACGTGGAACGCGGGTTTTGTACCCCGATTAGTCCCCTAAAGTGCCGACTACCCGGCCCTCGCAGTCCTCGGCATAGTTATGCGTGTTAGGTGCTCACTCCACGGAGGGGGCATCGCCAATCACTCGCCGACCAGGGTAAGCAGGCGGGTGTTTTGGGGGCGAGTGAGGGTGACATTCGGGTTGTCACCCTCACTCGGGGTTTGACGGCGGGCTGGGCCCCCTCTTCGGAGGAGTGGACAGCCCGCCGCACTCTTTTAACGGCGCGTCCGCCGCAGGGTCGCTCGGCGCGCCGGGGATCCGCAGCGCACCGACCGGCGCGGACGGCTCGGTTCAGTCCTCGAGGACGCCCTGCTCGTCGCGCCGGATCTCGACCCAGGCGTCCACCTCGTCGCCCGCGTCGTCCGAGCCGAGGGCGCCCGCGCTGCCGTCGCCCGCGGTCCGCAGGCCCACGACCGTCACCGCCGACGGCGAGTCCGCCGACGCCGTGCGGACGACGACGCGGTCGACCCCCTTACCGATGCCGCCGAGCGCCCGGGCGAGTTCGCGCAGCACCCGCCGGCTCTCCTCCTCCGTGGTCCGGTCCAGCCCGCCGTCGTCCAGCACCGATACCGTGACGCCCCGCCGCCGCGCGTCGAGCACCAGCCGGCGGACGTCGTCGTCCAGCAGCCGCCTCCCCCGGATCTCGTCCCGGACGGACGCCTCCAGCAGGGCGCACTCGCGGCGCTCCTCATCGGTGAGGCCCACCGGGCTGGTGGCGATGCGCAGCAGCATCTCGGAGGCGATGGTGCGGGTCTGCTCCAGCCGCACCTCCCGCTCGGAGAGGTGCGCCTCCTCCGCCGCGCGCCACGACGCGGCGGCCCGCTCGGCGGCCTCGAGCACGCGCGCCTCGGAGCCGGCGCGGCCGAGCTCGATGATCAGGAGCTGCGCGATGCCGACCCAGGCGATGCCGCCGACGACGCCGAGGGTCGCCAGAGCGACGGGACCCGCCCAGACCGTCGTGTGCACGATCAGGAACGCCATCCCGGTCCACGCCGCCAGGGGGCGCCGACGGGCGCAGACGATCGTCATGAGCGTGCCGACCGCCGCGATGTACCAGGTGGAGTAGCCGTTGGAGGCACCGGGGTCCAGCGACGGCGAGACGAGCAGCGGCAGCCCCACCGCCACTCCCGCCATCGCCCACGCGGTCACCGCGTTCATCCGCGTGGTCGAGCTCGGCAGGAGGGCGATCACGGTGGCGGCGATGTAGACGGCGACGGCCGTCAGATCGGCGGGAGTCGCGGGTGTCAGCCGGTAGGAGAAGAAGGCGAGGACGACGTGGTAGAGCGAGAAGCCCCCGCCCAGCGCGTAGAGCAGCGGGCGCGGGTAGGCGATCACGATCGGCCCTTCGCGGCGGGCCAGAGGACGACGACCCGGGTGCCCTCCCCGGGGACGGTGTCGACGCGTGCCGAGCCCTGCACCTGGTGCACCCGGTCGAGAATCGAGAGCCGGATGCCGAGCCGCTCGCGCGGGACGTCGGCGAGGAGGAAACCGCGGCCGTCGTCCTCGACGACGACCTCGACGGAGCACGCCGAGAGCTGCCCGCGCACCGATCGCCGGACGGCGTCGCTCGGACCGGCGTGCTGGACGCTGTTGGTCAGGGCCTGCCAGACCGCGCCGAGGACGGCTTCCGCGACCGGTCGCGGCATCGTCGTCGTCCGCGGGTCGACGTCGCCGTCGAGGACGACCCCGAACTCCGCCACGAAGGTCGAGGCCGCGTGCGACAGCTGCCGCTCGAGCAGCTCCAGCGGCACCTCTCCTGCGTCGAGGTCGGCCTCCTCGTCCGGGAGCAGCACCGAGAGCGTCTTCCGCGCCATCGAGGAGACGAGGGCGCGCTCGGCGCCCGACTCGGCCGTCGCCGCGGCGAGCAGGGTCGCGAGCACGTTGTCGTGCACGAGGGCGTCGACCTCGACCCGCTCGACCTCGCCGGCGTGCTGGCGCATCGCCCCCTCGTACTGCTCCATCGCGGTGCGCTGCGCACGGTCGACCCGGTCCGCCGACTGCCGGAGCACGGTGATCAGCACCAGCATGACGAAGCCGACGATGCCCACGTAGACGGCGTCGAGGGCGGCGCGGGTGGGCGACGCTCCGCCGCCCGAGGGGAGGACGCGCAGGACGCCGAACAGGATCGTGGTGACGGAGGCGTACACGATCGCCAGCCGCAGCGGCGCGACGATCGTGCAGAAGGCCGTGCCGATCGTCAGCAGGTACCAGATCCACGGCGTCTCCTGGGGGACGGCGTCAGGGCGGATCGTCAGCGGCCAGGTCAGCAGCGCGAGCAGGAGCGACGCGGCGACGACGGCGCCGCTGACCTGCGTCCCGCGCCGTGCGACCGCGGTGACCACCGAGGCGCCGAGCGCGCCGAAGACGACGACCAGCACGGGCCAGGCGACCTCGGGCCGCAGGACCGGGAGCTGACCGAGGATGGGCGGCACGGTCTGCAGCGCGAAGCCGAAGCCGAAGAACGAGACGACCGTGCTGATGATCCGGTCGATGCGCTCGCGGTTCGCCGGAGCGCGCGCGGGGACGACCTCAGCGCCCGGCATCGCCGTCGTCCGGATCGATGCCCGGCAGGATGCCGTCCTCCACGGCGCGGCGCAGCAGATCGACCTTCGTCGGGGCCGGCCGCCCGATCTCGACGTACTTGTCGCGGATCCGGTCGAGGTACTCCTTGGCCGTCGACACCGAGATCTGCAGGCGGTCGGCGACGAGCTTGAGCGGCAGGCCGGAGGCGTAGAGGTGCAGCACGTCGCGCTCGCGGCGCCCGAGCACCGCGCGGGCGAAGTCGTCGTCCGCGTCGATCGCCGACGCCCACTCGAGATTGTTCAGGACCTCGCCGCGCGCGACGGTGCGGATCGCGGCGACCACGGTCGACATCGGAGAGGACTTCGGGATCACTCCGGCGGCGCCCGCCGCGAGCGCCTCGCGAACGGCGACCACGCGGTCGGCGATGCTGTGGACCAGGACGGCCGAGCCGCGCACCTGGCCCCACTTGACGTTCGCCGTGATGCTCGATCCGTCGTTCAGGGAGAGGTCGAGGACGAGCACCTCGATCTCCGAGCCGCCGAGGACCTCCTCGAGCGCGCGCACCGTCTCGGCCGCGGCCACCACCTGCATCCCCGCGGCCTCGACGGCGGCGGCGACACCCAGGCGGACGGACTCGTGGTCGTCCACGATGGCGACCCGCACCCTCGGCGCGGCAGCGGACTCAGCGGTCATCGGTGGTCTCCCTCGGGCTCATGCTGGCGACGCCGCGCTCAGGTGTCTCGGCGCACGAGGCGGGCGACGGCCTCCACGTGCGAGGTGTGCGGGAAGAGGTCGAAGCCGTCGAGCCGCTCGAGCTCGTAGCCGCCCGCGGAGAGCGCGCCGACGTCGCGGGCGAGCGCCACCGGATCGCAGGCGACGTAGACCAGCTGCGCGGGCGCGAGCTCGACGAGGGCGTCGGTCACGGCGCGGCCGGCTCCCGCCCGGGGCGGATCGAGGACGACGGTGGCGGCCCGCCAGCGCTCGCGCTCGCGGGCGTCGGCCTGGGCGAGCGCGTCGCGGAGGTAGCGGTCGACCCGGGCGGTCACCGCGCGGGCACCGACCTGATCGGCGAGGTTCTCCAGGGCGTGCTCCGTGGCCCGCGCGTCGCTCTCCACGCTCGTGACCCGGACGCCGGCGCCGAGGTGGTCCGCGAGCGCGGCGGCGAGCAGCCCCACTCCGCCGTAGAGGTCGTGGTTCGCGGCGCGGACGTCGGCGACGCCGGCGTCGACGGCGGCCTGCACCGCGTCGAAGAGGGTCGCCGCGGCGCCGCGGTGCACCTGCCAGAAGCCGGAGCGGTCGACGCGGAAGGTGCGGTCGGCGACGAACTCGGAGACGACCGTGCGGTCCCTCCTGGCGCGCTTGTCGGACGGGTCGTGCACGAGCACGGCCGCGCCGTCCGAGCCGGCGGCGTCGACGAGGTCGACGACGGAACCCGGAGCCAGACGCTGGTCGAGCGGGGCCGCGGCCGAGGAGGCGGCGGTCGCGAGCGGCAGGCCCTCGACGTCGACGACGTGGTGACTGCGCGCGGCGTAGGGACCGACGCGGCCGGAGTCGTCGACGTGCAGGCGGTTGCGGGTGCGCCAGCCGAGGCCGCCGGACTCGTCGTCGCCCGCGACCGGTGCGACGACGACGTCGACCTCGCGCCGGGCGAAGCGGGAGAAGGAGTCGACCAGCACGGCGCGCTTGAGCTCGCGCTGGTACTCGAGCGCGGCGTGGCCGAACTCGGCGCCGCCGACGCGCTCCTCGGGGCGGCGGTCGATGCCCGCCTGCGCCCAGACGTGCTCGACGCGGTGCGGCGACGCCTCGAGCACCTCGAGCGCCTCACCGCGCCAGAAGCTGTCGTGGCGGATCTCGCTGACCCGCACGCGGACCCGCTCGCCGGGCAGCACATCGGGGACGAAGACGACCCGGCCCTCGTGCCGGGCGACGAAGACACCGCCGTGGGCGACGTTGCTAATGTCGAGCTCGATCTCGGTCCCGAGTGCCTCGCCGGTCCCCGCGGCTCGGTCGGACGCGCGGGGCGGGGTCTGTGCCATCCGTCGAGCATCCCACAGCGTGGGCCCGATCGCAGGGAGCCCTCGTGCGCCTCCACCTCGCCTCCACCTCCCCCGCCCGCCTGGCACTGCTGCGCGCCGCCGGGATCGAGCCCGTGGTCGTCCCCTCGGAGGTCGACGAGCCGGCCGCCGTCGCCCGGGCCGAGCGGGAGCGCGGAGCCGCGCTGGACGCCGACGCGACCGTGGCGCTGCTCGCCCGCGCCAAGGCGACGGCCGTCCTCGGGCCGGAGATCGACGGCCTGGTCCTCGGCGGCGACTCCGCCTTCGTGCTCGACGGCGTCGTGCACGGCAAGCCGCACGAGCCCGAGCGCGCCCGCGAGCGCTGGCGGGCGCAGCGCGGGCGCACCGGCCGCCTGCACTCCGGCCACTGGCTGATCGACCACCGCGGCGGGCGGATCGTCGCCGAGACCGGAGCGGTCACCTCCGCCGCCGTCACCTTCGCCGCGGACGTCGAGGACGACGAGATCGACGCCTACGTCGCGACCGGGGAGCCGCTCGAGGTGGCCGGCGCGTTCACGATCGACGGGCGCGGCGCCGGCTTCATCACGGCGATCGAGGGCGACCCGTCGACGGTGATCGGGATGTCCGTGCCGACGCTGCGCTCGCTCGTCCGCGAGCTCGGGGTGTCCTGGCCGTCGCTCTGGAACCGCTGACACCCTGGAACCGCTGACACCGCCCGCTCCCGGCCGCCCTTGTGCGGAACCGACGAAGCGCTCGCCCTTCTTTGTGGTGAGCCGCGCCGGGCATCCGCGGGCCGCCCTCTAGGGTTGGGGACCATGCCAGGTATCACGAAGGTGCTCATCGCCAACCGAGGCGAGATCGCCGTCCGCGTCGTCCGGGCCGCCCGTGACAGCGGCATCGCCTCCGTCGCCGTCTACGCCGACCAGGACCGCGACGCCGTGCACAGCCGCCTCGCCGACGAGGCGTACGCGCTCGGCGGCACGACCAGCGCCGAGACGTACCTCGTCATCGAGAAGCTGCTCTCGGTCGCCCGCCGCTCCGGCGCCGACGCCGTGCACCCCGGCTACGGCTTCCTCGCCGAGAACGCCGACTTCGCCCGCGCCGTCATCGACGCCGGACTGGTCTGGATCGGCCCGTCGCCGGAGGCCATCGAGCGCCTCGGCGACAAGGTCTCGGCCCGCCACGTCGCCGAGAAGGTCGGCGCTCCGCTCGCGCCCGGCACCCTGAACCCCGTCTCGGGCGCCGCCGAGGTGCTCGAGTTCGTCGACCAGCACGGGCTCCCGGTCGCCATCAAGGCGGCCTTCGGCGGCGGCGGCCGCGGCCTCAAGGTCGCCCGCGAGCGCGACGAGGTCGAGGAGATGTTCGCCTCCGCCACCCGCGAGGCGATCGCCGCCTTCGGCCGCGGCGAGTGCTTCGTCGAGAAGTACCTCGACCAGCCCCGGCACGTCGAGACCCAGTGCCTCGCCGACGCCGACGGGAACGTCGTCGTCGTCTCCACCCGCGACTGCTCGCTGCAGCGCCGGCACCAGAAGCTGGTCGAGGAGGCGCCCGCGCCGTTCCTCACCGACGAGCAGAACACCGAGCTCTACCGCGCCTCGAAGGCGATCCTGCGCGAGGTCGGCTACGTCGGCGCCGGCACCTGCGAGTTCCTGATCGGCAAGGACGGCACCGTCTCCTTCCTCGAGGTGAACACCCGTCTGCAGGTCGAGCACCCCGTCTCCGAGGAGGTCACCGGCATCGACCTCGTCCGCGAGCAGTTCCGCCTCGCCGAGGGCGGCCTGCTCGACTACGACGACCCGCAGCCCCGCGGCCACTCCTTCGAGTTCCGCATCAACGGCGAGGACGCCGGCCGCGGATTCCTGCCCGCCCCCGGCCCGGTGCACGTCTTCAAGGCGCCCGGCGGACCGGGCGTGCGCGTCGACTCCGGCGTCGTCGCCGGCGACGTGATCTCCGGCTCGTTCGACTCGCTGCTGGCCAAGCTGATCGTCACCGGCGCGACCCGCGCCGAGGCCCTCGAGCGCTCGCGCCGCGCCCTCGCCGAGTTCGAGGTCACCGGCCTGCCCACCGTGCTGCCGTTCCACCGCGCGATCGTCGAGGACCCGGCCTTCGCCCCCGCCGGCGACGAGCCGTTCTCGATCTACACCCGCTGGATCGAGACCGAGTTCGACAACACCATCGAGGCGTGGAGCGGCGAGCCCGGCGCGATCGACGGACCGGCCGCCCGCCAGAGCGTCGTGGTCGAGGTCGACGGCCGCCGCGTCGAGGTCACCCTGCCCAGCGACCTCGTCGGCTCCGGCCCGTCCCGCGGTCCCGCTGCCGCCGCCCCCAAGCGCCGCGGCTCCGCCTCCGTCAGCACCGTCACCGGCGACTCCGTCACCGCCCCGATGCAGGCCACCATCGTCAAGGTCGCCGTCGCCGAGGGCGACACCGTCGTCACCGGCGACCTCGTCGTCGTCCTCGAGGCCATGAAGATGGAGCAGCCCCTCACCGCCCACAAGGACGGCGTCGTCCGCTCCCTGAACGCGGAGGCGGGCACCACGGTCTCCTCGGGCCACGTGCTGCTGTCCATCTCCTGAGCCGCTCCCCGCGCGGCTCAGCGCGGTCGGCCCGTTCAGGTGGCGCGTTCCGCAGAGCGGGTCGCGTCGCGCGGCCGAGAAACGCTGACACGCGTTTCTCGGTCTCGCGCTCTGCCCGACGCTGATCGTGGGCGAGCCGGGCCGCTCCACGCAGGCCGGCTGAGCCGTTGCTCGCGGGAGGGCTCGGCGGGTTCATGCTGGTCGAGGAGCCGCGCAGCGGCATATCGAGACCCTCCCTCGATCAGCAGTGCGGGTGAACGCCGCTCCCACCACAGCTGACGCCGCGCCTCGGGCAGCGTCGGATCTCGATACGCGCGCTCCACGCGCTACTCGATCAGCATGGACGGCCGATGCGCGACCGCAGGAACCGCGTCCGCCCCATGCTGGTCGAGTAGCCGCGCAGCGGCGTATCGAGACCCTCCCTCACTCCACAGCTCGGTCGGATGCCGCCTCCCCCACCACAGCTGACGCCCTGCCCCGGGCAGCGCCGGATCTCGATTCGCGCGCTCCACGCTCTACTCGATCAGCATGGGTCGGGCACCCGCCGGAGCCGCTCGTACGCAAGGTAGAGCGCCGCGACCGAGAAACGCGTGCCAGCGTTTCTCGGCAGCGCGACGCGAGACGCTCTGCAGAACGCACCCCGTCGCGAAGCCGACCGCGCTGAGCCGCGCAGGGAGCGGCTCAGAACGAGCACAGCCGCGTGCCAGCGACTCGAGGCAGCGCGACCCGGCCCGCTCTGCGGAACGCACCCCGTCGCGAAGCCGACTGCGCCGGGCCGCGCGGGGAGCGGCCCGGAAATGAACACTGCCGTCGGCTTTCAGCCGACGATGTGCATGGCGCGCGCCGCCTCCGAGATGGAGCCGGTGAGGCTGGGGTAGACGGTGAAGGCGCGGGCGACCTGGTCGACGGTGAGGCGGTGCTCGACGGCGAGGGCGAGGGGGAAGATCAGCTCACTGGCCTTGGGGGCGACGATGACGCCGCCGATGACGGTGCCGGAGCCGGTGCGGGCGAAGACCTTCACGAAGCCGTCGCGGATGCCCATCATCTTGGCCCGGGGGTTGGCGGCGAGGGGGAGCTTGTAGATCTCGCCCTGGGCGAGCCCCTCCTCGATCTCCTTCTGGCTCCAGCCGACGGTCGCGATCTCGGGCTGGGTGAAGATGTTCGCCGCGACGTTGCGCACCTCGGTGGGGTTCACCGCGTCGCCCATGGCGTGGAAGACGCCGGTGCGGCCCTGCATCGCGGCGACGGAGGCGAGCGGCAGGAAGGTGGTGCAGTCGCCGGCCGCGTAGATCGAGGGGACGCTGGTGCGGGCGACGCGGTTGACGCGGATGTGGCCCGACTCGGTGAGCTGGACGCCCGCCTCCTCGAGGCCGATGCCGGCGGTGTTCGGGATCGAGCCGACGGCCATCAGGCAGTGCGAGCCCTCGACCACGCGGCCGTCGGACAGCACGGCGCGGACACCGGTCTCGGTGCGCTCGACGCGGTCGGCGCGCGACTTGGACAGCACGACCATGCCGTTGCGCTTGAAGACGTTCTCGATCACGGCGGCGGCGTCGGCGTCCTCGCCGGGGAGGACCTGGTCGCGGGAGGAGATCAGCGTGACCTTGGCGCCGAGCGCGCGGTAGGCGGAGGCGAACTCCGCGCCGGTGACGCCGGAGCCGACGACGATCAGGTGCTCGGGCACGGTCTTGAGGTTGTAGAGCTGGGTCCAGCTCATGATCCGCTCGCCGTCGGGCGCGGCGGACGGCAGGATGCGCGGGCTGGCGCCGACGGACACGACGATGGTGTCCGCCTCGATCCGGTCGAAGTCCATGCCCTCGTCGCCGGGCGCGGTCGCGACGATCAGCGCGTTCGAGCCGTCAAGGCGTCCGTCGCCCTGCACGATGCGCACGCCGTGGTGCACGAGGTTCGCGCGCATGTCCTCGGACTGCTGGCGGGCGAGCCCGAGGAGGCGCTTGTTGACCGTGGCGAGGTTGACCGCGACCTCGGGCCGGACCGGCTTGTTGGTCTGCTCGTGGCGAGTGAAGAACTGCACACCGAGGTCGGCGGCCTCGCCGATCGCATTGGTGGCCTCGGCGGTCGCGATCAGCGACTTCGACGGCACGACGTCGGTGATGACGGCCGAGCCGCCCACTCCGACCCGCTCGACGAGGGTGACCTCGGCGCCCAGCTGGGCTCCGGCGAGGGCGGCCTCGTAGCCGCCGGGTCCCCCTCCGAGGACGGCGATCCGCTGCGTGCGCTCGAACTCGTAAGGCATGCCTCCCATTGTCCTCCCGTGCTGGGAGTTCGCCCAATCGACGCGGGTCCAGGAGGGTCCGCGGGCCGAGTCCGCCCCCGCGTCGCGCGTGGATAGGGTGGGGGAATGGCTGACCAGACCCCCAATCCGCTCGACTCCGCCGACGCCGATCCCTTCGCGATCGCCGCCGAGGCCGCCGCCCAGATCATCGAGGCGACCGGCGTCGAGAAGCACGACATCGCCCTCACGCTCGGCAGCGGCTGGGGCAAGGCCGCCGACGCGATCGGCGAGACGACGGCCGTGGTCCCGGCGACCGACATCGTCGGCTTCACGAAGTCGGCCGTGCACGGCCACGGCGGCAGCCTCCGCTCGGTGCTGCTGCCGACCGGCAAGCGCGCGCTGATCATCGGCGCCCGCACCCACTACTACGAGGGGTACGGCGTGCGCCGGGTCGCGCACAGCGTCCGGGTCGCCGCGGCGACCGGCGCCTCGGTGATGATCCTCACCAACGGCGCGGGCGGCATCAAGGAGCACTGGACGCCCGGCACCCCGGTCCTGATCAGCGACCACATCAACCTCACCGCGGACTCCCCGCTCGAGGGCGCGACCTTCGTCGACCTGACCGACCTCTACTCGGCCCGCCTGCGCGCGCTGGCCCGCGAGACCCGCGCCGACCTCGACGACGGCGTCTACGTGCAGTTCCGCGGCCCGCACTACGAGAGCCCGGCCGAGGTGCAGATGGCCCGGATCATCGGCGGCCACATCGTCGGCATGTCGACCGCCCTCGAGGCGATCGCGGCGCGCGAGGCGGGCATGGAGGTGCTGGGCATGTCGCTGATCACGAACCTGGCGGCGGGCATCCAGAAGACGCCGCTGAGCCACGAGGAGGTCCTCGAGGCCGGGCGGAACGCCGAGGACGACCTCGCCCGCCTCCTCGCCGGGATCACGGGCGCGCTGTGACGGCGGACGTCCGCGCGCGCGCCGAGGACTGGCTCGCCCAGGACCCCGACCCGGAGACCCGGCAGGAGCTCGTCGACCTGCTGTCGGCGGACGCCGCCGGTGACCCCGCCGCCGCGGCCGAGCTGGCGGACCGCTTCCGCGAGCGCCTCGCCTTCGGCACCGCCGGGCTCCGCGGCGCGATCGCGGCCGGATCGAACCGGATGAACCGCGTCCTCGTCTCGCAGGCGGCCGTCGGGCTGGCGGACCACCTGCTCGCCCAGGGCCTCGAGCGCCCGCTGATCGTCATCGGCTACGACGGGCGGAGGAACTCCCGCGTCTTCGCCGAGGACTCGGCCGCCCTGATGGCCGGCGCGGGTGCCGACGCCGTGCTGCTCCCCCGCCTGCTGCCGACTCCCGTGCTCGCCTTCGCCGTCCGCCACCTCGGCGCCGACGCCGGAGTGATGGTGACGGCCAGCCACAACCCGCCGCAGGACAACGGCTACAAGGTCTACCTCGGCGGCGACGACGACGGCTCGCAGATCGTGCCGCCGGTCGACTCCGCGATCGCCGAGCGGATCCTCGCGGTCGCGACCGAGCGCCGCGTCACCGAGCTGCCGCGGGGCGAGTACCGCGTCGCCGACGAGTCCGTCGTCGACGCCTACATCGCCGCGACGGCGGCGGTCGGACGGCAGTCGGCCCCGCTGCGCGTCGTCTACACGGCGATGCACGGCGTCGGCTGGGAGACGGCGCACCGGGTCCTCTCCGCCGCCGACTTCGACGAGCCGGCCGTGGTGGTCGAGCAGATCGATCCCGATCCCGCGTTCCCGACCGTGGCGTTACCCAACCCCGAGGAGGCGGGGGCGCTCGATCTCGCCTTCGAGACGGCACGCTCGGGCCGCGCTCAGCTGATCGTCGCCAACGATCCCGACGCCGACCGCTTCGCCGCGGCGATCCCGGACGCGTCGCTCGAGGACGGCTTCCGTCGCCTCTCCGGCAACGAGGTGGGCGCGCTGCTCGGCTGGCGCACCGCCGAGCGCGCCCGCACCGCGGGCCGGACGGGCGGCGCGCTCGCCTGCTCGATCGTCTCCTCCCCCGCGCTCGGCGCGGTCGCCCGCGACTACGGGCTGGAGTTCGCGGAGACGCTGACCGGCTTCAAGTGGATCTCGCGCGTCCCGGACCTCGTCTTCGGCTACGAGGAGGCGCTCGGCTACCTGGTGAACCCCGAGACGGTCCGCGACAAGGACGGCATCTCGGCGGCGCTCGCCTTCCTCGATCTCGCCTCCTCACTCGCCGCGGAGGGCCGGACGATCGCCGACGAGCTCGACGCGTTCGCCGAGCGTTTCGGCCTGTTCGGCTCGGAGCAGATCTCGCTCCGGGTGACCGATCTCTCCGAGATCGGCCGGATCATGGCGGGGCTGCGCAGCGCTCCGCCCGCCGCGATCGGCGGCCTCGCCGTGCAGCGCACGGAGGACCTGCTCGCGGCGGGCGGAGCGCTGCCGCCGACGGATGCGCTGCGGTTCACCCTCGACGGCGCCCGTCTGATCGCGCGGCCGAGCGGCACCGAGCCCAAGGTGAAGCTCTACCTCGACGCCTGGTCGCACGAGGTCGACGCCGACGCCCGCCGCGGCGCGGTCGCCGCCCGCCTCGACGCCCTGCGGACAGGAGCCGCCGAGCTCCTGCGCTGAGCGGTGGTCAGCCGCGATCGGGAGCGTCCGCCAGCCCGGGGTCGGTGTCGCCGGTATAGATCGGCTGCGCCCGGTCGAGGAGGAAGTCGGACACGGCGGCGAGGCTGCGCTCACGAGCCCGCACCCAGGGGGCGTGCCCGCCCTCGGGGATGAAGACCGTCTGCGCGCCGGGGATCGCCTCGGCAAGGGCGTGCTGGCCGCGCCAGTCGACGAAGTCGTCCTGCGCCCGCACGACCAGCGTGGGCACGTCCACCGTGTGGAGTTGCTCGAGCGTCATCGCCCAGTGCGCCAGGAAGTCGTCGGTCAGCAGCAGGTTCGAGTAGAAATTGATGCCGCCGGGTTCGCCCAGCGACGCCGCCGCCACACGCCTGCCGGCGTCCTGCGGGAGCAGGTTCACGGCGGCGTCCGGGCCGACCGACCGCAGAAGCGCCACTCCGGCGGCCGCGCGCAGCTGAGCGCCCAGCGGGAGAGGAGCGGGCTCCTCCGCTGCGGGCTCCGCCCGCTCTGCCGGGTCTTCGACCGGCCGCGCATCGGCTGCCGCCTGCGCCTCGGCGACCGCGCGCCGTCCGTCCTCCGACGGGTCGTAGGTCCCGGAGGAGAGGAGGACCGCCTTCTCCACGTGCTCGGGGTGCTTGGCGGTGTAGGCGGCGGCGAGGTAGCCCCCGGCCGAGTGGCCGACGAGGATCACGCGATCCGCGCCCGTCTTCTCCCGGACGGCGTCGATGTCGGCGACGGACCGCTCCAGCGAGTAGTCGTGGATCGGCAGGTCGTCGGAGTAGCCGGCGCCCGGCTGGTCGAACAGGTAGACGTCGTGGCCGGTCTCGGCGAGGGCGGGCAGGAAGTCGAAGTCCAGGGCGGCGACATAGCCGCCGGGGCCGCCGTGCACGTACACGATCGGGACCTCGGATCCCCCGGGAGTGGGAGCGGGGGTCTTCCAGTACGCGACGTGCGAGCCGGTGGAGAGGTCCCAGTACTGCGGGGCCACCGGGCCGAAGCCGACGGACGACCCGCCGATCGGCGCGAGCACGGTCCCGCCGGCGAGCGCGCCGATGGCGGCGGTCGCGACCGCGGCGACGATCAGCGGGGTGCGCAGGCGCACCGACCGGCGGACCGGCCGAGGCCGTCGCGGGAGCAGGCGCTGCACGGCCGAGACCAGCAGGAGGACGAGAAGCAGGGACAGGACCACCCAGACGACGATCGCGAAGGGCAGGGACACGGCGAGCGCGAACGCCGCCGCGACCGTCGACAGGGTGAGCCCGAGGACGACGGCGACGGCCGCCGCGAGGACGGACAGGAGTCGGCGGAGCAGCGGACGCGGACGCCGCGAGGCGTGCCGGAGTTCGGGTGAGGAGGGGTCGGACGGGATCGAGGACATGGGTGGCGGCTCCTGGGAAGGGGGCGGGCGGAGAGGACGGATGCAGAGAAGGACGAGCGACGCGGACGGCGAGAACCGGGGCCGGGGCACGCCGCAGCGCCGCCCCGCGGGTCGGCGGGGCGGCGCTGCGAACGGCGGGTGCTAGCCGGCGCGGTTGACGACCGCGGCGAACGCGCCTGACGGGATGGCCGTCCCGGAGCCCAGCGGAGACACCACGCCCACCGTGGAGGGCGTGTCCCGGTCGACGGACCAGTGGTGCAGTCCGGCGAGGCCCTGCGTCTTCACGAAGGCGGCGATCCTCTCGAAGTCCGCGACGGAGGTGACCTCCTCGGTCACGTCGTTGACGCCGATCATCGCGGTCAGCTCGAGCCTCGAGTAGGGGATGCCGTGCTTCTCGTGCACGTTCCGAGCAGCCTGGATGGCGGACGCCCCCATGTCGGTCCTGCCGGTCGTCGAGTCGATGACCGCGTTCGCGGCGGTCGGCGACCCGTAGTCCATGGCCATCAGGTTGACGGTGTAGTGCTGCACGCCCGAGGCCTTGATCGCCTCGACGGTCGTGACTCCGACGTCGGTCAGGCTGTACCTCGATCCGTCCGACGCCGCCGCGGTGGGCAGGGTGAACTGGAACCGGAGGTCCGGGTACTTCACCTCGGCCGCGGCAGCGGCGTCGGCGAGCTCCCGGATCTGCGCGGCGGTCTGCCCGCGCTCGATGTCGAAGTCGATGCCGATCAGGTTCTTCGAGGCGTAGCGGCTGATGAAGGAGTCCAGCTGCGCGGCGTTCGCGGTGAACACCGCCGAGGCTCCTCCGGTGGCGAGCACGTAGTCCACGTCCGCGGCGACCAGCTGGTCGATCGAGCTGCGGAACTCGTCCGCCGTGACGCCCGCCCAGTTCGGGGCGTCCCCGGTGCCGGAGGCGAAGGCGAGCGTGACCGCGCTGCTGCCGGTGCGGCTCGCCCAGGAGTCCGGACCCACGAGCGGGACGATCCGGCCGTCGACCGCGGTTCGCAGCTGGTGGGTGTTCCAGTCCATGTTGACGGTGATGTCCTTGTAGCCGGAGCGCAGGACGGCAGGGGACGTTCCGGTGACGGGCGCCGCGCTGCCAGGGCCCTTCGCGGGATCCGTGGCGGCGGACGGCGCCGGCGTCGGCACCGCCGTCTTCGCGGGGGCCGGAGTCGTCGTCGAGGCCGGGGTCGAGATCGGGGCCGGAGTCGAGATCGGGGCGGGGGCGACCGCGCTCGCGGGCTGCCACACCTTCCCGGAGCCGATCGCACCGGACTCGGTGCGGGGGTCCGCGCCGCTGGTCCACCAGCCGGCGGTGTAGAGCTTCCCGTCGCGCACGACCTGCTGGCCGCCGGTGTACGTCGCCGACGCGCTCCACTCCGCGACACCGGGGAACGGGTTCGACGCGGGGGCGGCCGGCGCGAGGCTCGCGGACGGCGCCGGGACGGTGACGGACGCAGGAGCGCGGGTCGGTGCGGGAGCGGCGGTCGGCGTCGGCGCGGCGGTGGGGGTCGGCGCGACCGTCGGCGCGGTCACGCCCGCGGCGGGCTGCCAGACCTTGCCGGTCCCGACGGCCCCCGAGACCCGCAGCGGGTCCTCGCCGCTGGTCCACCAGCCGGCGGTGTAGAGCCTCCCCTGGCGGGTGACCTGCTGCCCGCCCGTGTAGGTCGCGGTCGCACTCCACTCCGGAGCGGCAGTGGAGGTGGCTGTGGCGGTCGACGCGGCGGGTGACGGGGTCTGAGCGAAGGCGGGCCCCGCCCCCAGAACAGCGCCTCCCGCCAGGAGCCCGAGGGTGGTGAGCCCGGCGATCGTGCAGCGGATGCGAGTGCGCACTTCAGTCCTCTCGATTCGGTGAAGAGGCTCGGAGACGGAGCCAGGTCGGAGAATCGCACGGACGTCCCGACCCTGCCGCCCTGGCGCGGGCTCTGGCGCACCACGTCGTCAGCGCGAGGGACGACTCCCGAGCTGCTCGCCGCGCTTCCAGAGCCACTCGACCGGGCCGACAGCGAAGCGGCGGAGCCAGAGATGCGCGGCGAGCACGACGATCGACGCGATCAGGACGAAGGCGCCGATCGTCACGGGTACCCGCCACGGCGCCACGGTGACCGCGAGCCCGAGGCCCCAGCCGTAGAACAGAGCGCCCCCGAGCAGGTTCTGCAGGAGATAGGCGCTCAGAGCGACCCGGCCGACCTCGCGAGCGCGACGCGCGAGCCAGCCGTCGCTGCCCCGGCGCAGGCCGAGCTCGGCGAGGAGGGCGAGCAGCCCGAGCGCCACCAGCGGAGCGACGAGGTAGCGCTCGGCCAGCAGACCGGCCGCGCTCCCGGTGAGTCCGAGCGCCAGATCGACCGGAGCGGCGACCGCACCGAGGACCATCAGCCGCCGCCGCAGCAGTCGCCCCTCCTCCGCGAAGAGGCCGGCGCGCAGCAGCTGAGCACCGAGCAGGAACATCGCCAGGCTCAGGAATCCGATCAGCAGGGGTTCGGCACGGAAGACTCCCGTGTTCTGCAGCCGGAAGACGGCGAGGCCGAGGAAGGAGGCGTCAGCGTAGGGGCTGCGACCCGTCGGACCCTGACCGGCGGCACCCGGCTGCGTCGCCACGAGCGCCACGAGCGCAGAGATCAGCAGGACGTGCAGCGCGCCGAGGACGACCACCGTGCGCCGCTGCGTCCGCGGCCGGGTGAGCAGCAGCCAGGCCACGACCGCTCCCGTCACCGCGTAGCCCATCAGCACGTCGAACTCCGCGATCAGCACGTAGTTGACCGCGCCGTCGAGCAGGAGCAGCGTCGCCCGCCAGAGGTAGCGGCCGGGCCAGCGCCGCCCCCGGCGGACCGCCGACGCGTGCTGGATCGCCAGCCCGATGCCGAAGGTGAGCGAGAGCAGGGCGAGGAACTTCCCCTGTGCCAGAGCCATCAGCACCAGCTGCACGGTCTGCGCGCCCGGGGACGTCCCGGGCGTCACCGGCTCGCTGAGCATCCCGAGCAGTCCCCAGGGGTGGGAGAACAGCCAGATGTTGGTGCCGAGGGTCCCGATGATCGCGACGCCGCGGACGACGTCCAGCGAGTCGATGCGCGCTCTCGCCGTCTCGGCGATTGGCAATACAGTCGTATTGGTCATGGTCGAGAGCGTAGCCTGCTCGAGCGGACGGATCGAGAGGAGCGCACGTGGCCGATCGGCGCGAGAGCAGGAGCGACATCCTCTCGGCGGTCGTCACCGTCCTCTCGACGCGCGGGGCCGATCAGCTCAGCATCCGGACCGTCGCCGCTGAAGCAGGCGTCTCGGCAGGCGCCGTCCAGCACCACTTCCCGACGAAGCAGGCGCTGCTGACCGGCGCGATGGCAGCGGTGGAGGAGCGGTTCCGCCGGCGGATGCTCGACCTGCGGGAGGAGGAGCCGTCGGCGGACGCTCGTCTCCGCGCCTTCTGCGAGGCGATCGCCTGCGTCGAGGACGCCGACGTCCCCGACGCCGTCGTCTGGACCGCGTTCGCCTCACGCGCCGGCACCGACCCGGAGATCCGCGCCCTGCACACCGCTGGCTGGTCGCGCACGGAGGACGTCGTCCTGGAGCTGCTGCGCGCCGCGCACCCCACGGCGCCGCTCGGCCCCGACGACGCCGCGCTCCTCCTCGCCGTCCTCGACGGCATCGCCGTCGCCCGCGCCGCCGAGCAGCCGACCCGCCTCTCCCCCGCCCGCGCCCGAGCCCTCCTCACCCGCACCCTCACCCTGCTGGCCCCCTGACCCGCCGCCCCGCCGCCCGCCTCGCGAGATGCCACTTGTGCAAGCCTCCCCCGGCGTGTCGCGCACACAAGTGGCATCTCGCGACCCGGACCACCCTCGCACCCACCCAGAACGAGCACCCTCAAGGCAGAGCGCGCTGTCGACAATCGCGTGCCAAGCGATTCTCGACAGCGCGACGCGACCGCTCCACGGAACGCACCACCTCGAGAAGCCGACCGCGCTGAGCCGCACAGGGAGCGGCTCAGAAAACGGCACCACGGGTCAGGAGCGAGCACCCTCAAGGCAGAGCGCGCGATCGAGAATCGCGTGCCAAGCGATTCGAGACAGCGCGACGCGACACGCTCCATGGAACGCACCACGACGAGAAGCCGACTGCGCTGAGCCGCACAAGGGGCGGCTCAGACGACGGCACCGCGGATCAGCCGAGCGCGCGCTCGATCTTCGCCGTGATCTCGGTCTGGTCGAGGTAGTTGTCGATGACGACGACCTCGGCGAAGGTCTTGCCGATCCTGTCGATCAGCTCGCTGGAGGTGAGGATGACCTGCGCGTCGGCGGCGAGGGCGTCGACGGAGGCGAGGTCGGAGGCGACGACCTCGGCCTCGAGGTCGAGGGCCTCGAGGGCGCGCTCGGCGCCGAGCTTGAGGATGGCGGAGGTGCCGATTCCGGCGCCGCAGAGGGTGACGATCTTCATGCGCTTCTTCCGTGGTGCGGGGTGTCGTCGGTGAGGACGGCGTTGATGCTGCGGACGGTGCGGGCGGCAGCGAGGGCGGCGACCGCGTCCGGCTTGCTGAGGACGTCGGCGAGGCCGGAGACGAAGCCGACGTGGCCGTGCGCCTGGGTGGCGGCGATGCCGATGACGACCGAGACCGGGTCGTTGGTGCTGTGGCCGAAGGCGACGGGCTCGGCGAGGGTGACCACCGAGATCCCGTCCTCGAGCACGTCGTTGCCCGGGCGGGCGTGCGCGAGGGCGAGGCCGGGGGCGATCACGATGTAGGGGCCGAGCACGTCGACCTGCTCGACCATCCGGCGGGAGTAGGCGGGGTCGACCGCGCCGCAGCGCTCGAGGGCGCGGCCCGCCTCCATGACCGCCTCGCGCCAGCTGGCAGCGGGATGGCGCAGGGCCACCGCGGCGTCGGAGAGCGGGTCGAGCGGCATGCTCAGGCCGCCTCGAAGCCGGCGCTGATGGTCTCGATCAGCTCGCGGCGCTCGTCCAGCGGCAGGAAGCTCGCCTCGGCCGCGTTGACCTGGAACGCCTCGAGGTCGTCGAGGTCGTAGCCGAACGCGTCCGAGAGCAGCGCGAGCTCGCGGCTGAGCGTCGTGCCGCTCATCAGGCGGTTGTCCGTGTTGACGGTGACGCGGAAGCCGAGCTGGTAGAGCAGGTCGAACGGGTGGTCGGCGAGGTCGGTGCCCCACGCGGCGATCGCCCCGGTCTGCAGGTTCGAGGACGGGCTGAGCTCGAGCGCGATCCGCCGGTCCTTCACCCACTCGGCGAGCTCGCCGAGCGTGACGTAGCTGGCGTCGTCGTCCTGGCGCTCGACGCGGATGTCTTCCGCGAGCCGGACGCCGTGGCCGAGGCGCAGTGCCCGGCCGTCGAGGAGCGCCGAGCGGATGCTGTCGAGGCCGTCCGCCTCGCCCGCGTGGACGGTCGTCGGGAAGTGCGCGGCGGCGAGGAGCTCGAACGCGGGGCGGTGCCGCGACGCGGGGAAGCCCGCCTCCGCGCCGGCGATGTCGAAGCCGATCGCGCCGCGCTCGCGGTGGCGCAGGGCCAGCTCGGCGATCTCGAGCGAGCGGTCGGTGTGCCGCATCGCGGTGATCAGCTGGCCGACGCCGAGCCGCGAACCGTGCGCGGCCGCCTCCTGGACGCCCTGCTCGAGTCCTTCCTGCACGGCCTCGACGGCCGCGTCGAGGGTGAGACCAGCGCGGAGGTGCTGCTCGGGCGCCCAGCGGATCTCGCCGTGCACCACGCCGTCCGCGGCGAGGTCGAGCACGAACTCGCGGGCGACGCGCTCGAGCGACGAAGCGGTCTGCATGACGGCGATCGTGGTCTCGAAGGTGGCGATGTAGTCCTCGAGCGAACCGGAGTCGGCCGTGGTGGTGAACCACCGCTCGAGAGCCTCGGGGTCCTCGGCGGGCAGGGCGACGCCGGTCTGCGCGGCGATGTCGACGATCGTCTCGGCGCGGAGTCCGCCGTCGAGGTGGTCGTGCAGTGACACCTTGGGCAGGTCGTCGATGAGGATGCCCTCGCCCGGGAGGAGGTACTCCTCGTGGCTGCTGCCGGTCTCGGTGCTGTCGGTCACGGTGCTCCTCCGGTGGGACGACGGTTCGCCGACCACCTTACGGTGCCGCCCGCGCCGGCCTCCGCTGGGTCCACCACCCCGTCCGGGTCAGGCCGGGTGCGCGAGCAGGCCGGGCCACCTCCGGCATGCGGAACGACCTCCGGCACGCCGGAACTCGCGAATCCCCCGAGCCGGGCTGATTCCACGAGCCGGACATCCTCTGGGCCCGCTCCCGGCACGCGGAATCACCTTCGGCACGTCGGAACGCGCGCCTTCCACGAGCCCAGGCCGGTTCCACGAGCCGAAGCTCCTGCCTGCCCATCTCCGGCACGCGAAACCGACTCCGGCACGCTGAAAGCTGCGGATCTTACGAGCCGGGCGCGGTTTCACGAGCCGGACGTCCACCCTCACCTCCGGCACGCGGAAGCAGCTCCGGCACGTCGGAATCCGCAGATTCCGCGTGCCGGAGGCCGTTCCGCGAGCCGGAGGTCGACCCGAGCGGCGGCAAGGGTCAGGCGATGCGCTCCGCCACCAGCGGGCCGCCGTCGAGGATCGCGTCGCCCTCGTCGCCGATGCGGTACGCGCCGTCCAGCGCCTCGAGCGCGCGGGAGAAGCGGGACGGCTCGTCGGCGGAGAGCGTGAAGAGCGGCTGACCGGCGCGGACCCGGTCGCCGGGCTTCGCGTGCAGGTCGATGCCGGCGGCGTGCTGCACCGCGTCCTGCTGGCGCGCGCGCCCCGCGCCGAGGCGCCAGGCCGCGATGCCGAAGGGCAGCGCCTGCTGCTCGACCAGGACGCCGTCGCGCTCGGCCAGGACGACGTGCGTCTCGCGGGCGACCGGCAGCGCGCCGTCCGGGTCGCCGTCCTGGGCGCGGATGACCGCACGCCAGGTGTCCATCGCCGCGCCGCCGTCGAGCGCACCCTCGACGTCCGCGTCGGGCTGCCCGGCCAGCGCCAGCATCTCGCGGGCGAGCGCGAGGGTCAGCTCGCGGACGTCCGCGGGGCCGCCGCCGGCGAGCACCTCGACGGACTCGCGGACCTCGTTCGCATTGCCGATCGCGAGGCCGAGCGGCACGTTCATGTTGGTCAGCAGCGCCGTGGTGCGGACGCCGGCGTCGTTGCCGAGATCGACCATGGCGCGGGCCAGCTCGCGCGAGCGCTCGATGTCGGTCATGAACGCGCCGGAGCCGAACTTGACGTCGAGGACCAGGGCGTCGGTCCCCTCCGCGATCTTCTTCGACATGATCGAGGAGGCGATCAGCGGGATCGCCTCGACGGTGCCGGTGATGTCGCGCAGGGCGTAGAGCTTCTTGTCCGCCGGAGCGAGCCCGGAGCCCGCGGCGCAGATGACGCCGCCGACCGTCCGCAGCTGCTCGAACATCTCCTCGTTGCTGAGGTCCGCGCGCCAGCCGGGGATCGCCTCGAGCTTGTCGAGCGTGCCGCCCGTGTGGCCGAGGCCGCGACCGGAGAGCTGCGGCACCGCGACGCCGAAGGAGGCGACCAGCGGCATCAGCGGCAGCGTGATCTTGTCGCCGACCCCGCCGGTGGAGTGCTTGTCGACCGTCCGCTTGCCGAGGCCGTCGAAGCTCATCCGCTCGCCGCTCGCGATCATCGCGAGGGTCAGGTCGCGGATCTCGTCGCGGTCCATCCCGTTGAGCAGCACGGCCATCGCGAAGGCGGCCATCTGCTCGCCCTGGACGTAGCCGCGGGTGTAGGCGTCGATCAGCCAGTCGATCTGCGCGGTCGAGAGCGTGCCGCGGTCGCGCTTGGTGCGGATGACGTCGACGGCGTCGAACGCCTCGACGGGGGTGGACGGGGTCATGCGAGGTCCTCGGTTCAGGAGTGGGAGCGGGAGGCGGCGGCGCTGCACGGCCGCGGAGGGCCGTCGGCGCCGCGGAGGGCGTCGGCGGGGCGGGACTACTCGGCCGCGTACGCCTCGAGGGTGCGCGGACCGAACGCGTCGGGGATGACCTCGTCGATCGTCTTCACGCCCGACACGGTCTGCAGGAGCATCCCGTCGGCGGAGTGCTCGAAGAGCAGCTGACGGCAGCGCCCGCAGGGCATCAGCACGCCGCCCTTGCCGTCCACGCAGGTGAAGGCGACGAGCCGGCCGCCGCCCGTCATGTGCAGCGACGACACCAGCGCGCACTCGGCGCAGAGGGTCAGGCCGTAGGAGGCGTTCTCGACGTTGCAGCCGGAGATCACTCGGCCGTCGTCGACCAGCGCGGCGACGCCCACGGGGAACTTCGAGTACGGCACGTAGGCCTTGCCCATCGCGTCGAGCGCGGCGGTGCGGAGCGCGTCCCAGTCGATGTCGGTCATCGGATCCGTCCTCACGATTTGAGATAGGGCTTGCCGGCGGCGGCCGGACCCCGCGACTGCCCGACCAGGCCGGCGACCGCGAAGATCGTCACCACGTAGGGCAGCATCAGCATGAACTCGCTCGGCACCGGCGAGCCGATGACGCCGAGCACGTTCTGCAGGTTGGTCGCGAAGCCGAACAGCAGCGAGGCGAGGGTGGCCTTGATCGGGTCCCAGCGGCCGAAGATGACCGCCGCCAGGGCGATGAAGCCCGCGCCCGCCGTCATCTCCTTGCCGAACGCGCCGACCGCGTCGAGCGTGTAGTACGCCCCGCCCATGCCCGCGATCGCGCCGGCCAGCGAGACGTTCCAGAACCGCGTCCTGGCCACGTTGATGCCGACGGTGTCCGCGGCCTGGGGGTGCTCGCCGACCGCGCGGAGCCGCAGGCCCCACTTCGTCTTGAAGAGCCCCCACCACACGGCGAAGATCGCGAAGTACATCAGGTAGACGATGATCGTCTGGTTGAACAGCACCGGTCCGAGGATCGGCACCTGGCTGAGTCCCGGGATCGGCAGCCGGTCGAACTTGACCGGCGAGTTGAAGACGGCGGCGTCGCTGGTCAGCACCTGCGAGTAGAGGAAGCTCGTGAGCCCCGTCACGAGGACGTTGAGGACGACGCCGACGATCACCTGGTCGACCAGGTACTTGATCGCGAAGGCGGCGAGCACGAACGAGACCAGCACGCTCGCGATCATCGCCGCGAGCAGGCCGAGCACGGGCTGGCGGGTCAGCGAGCCGACCATCGCCGCGGTGAAGGCGCCGGCGAGCAGCTGGCCCTCGATCGCGACGTTGACCACGCCGACGCGCTCCGAGATGACCCCGCCGAGCGAGCCGAAGATCAGCGGCGTCGCGAGCCCGACGGTGCCGAGGAGCAGCCCCGGCAGCGGCAGCGTCGCGCCCGCGGACGCCCAGACCAGGAAGCCGACCAGGAAGACGAGCGCGAAGAGCGCCGAGAGCCAGAGCGGCAGGCGGCGGGCCGAGCGGGTGAACGCGACGGCGACCGCCGTCAGACCGACCAGGACGACCGCCACGACCACGCCGGTGGCGCGGGTCGGGAACGGCAGGTCCGGCAGGGCGAAGAAGTCGTTGCCGGAGGCGAGGCGGAACGAGCTGGTGCCGTCGCGGCCGAGGGCCACGAACAGGATCACGGCCAGCAGCGAGAAGATCCCGAACGCGATCGGGGCCTTCCAGCTGCGGACGGCGACCCGGGACGCGGTCCCGGGGGCACGGGAGACTGCGGTGGTCATGCGGACACCTCCGTGGTGCGGCGCGTGCGGCGCTTGGGGGCGACCCCGGGCGTCGGGAGACGGAAGATCGCGCGCACCAGGGGCGGCGCGGCGATGAAGAGGACGATCAGCGACTGCACGACGAGGACCACGTCGATCGGCACGCCCTCGGCGGCCTGCATCGAGTAGCCGCCGGCCTTGAACGCGCCGAAGAGGATGCCGGCGAAGAACACGCCCCAGGGCCGCGAGCGGCCCAGCAGCGCGACGGTGATCGCGTCGAAGCCGATGCCCGCGTCGATCCCGGAGGTGAAGCCGGTGGTGACGGTGCCCATCACCTGCGCGCTGCCGGCGAGGCCGAGCAGGCCGCCGGAGAGCAGCATGGCGTACACGTAGCTGTTCTTGACGTCGATGCCGGCGACCCGGGCCGCGTGCGGGTTCTCGCCCACCGCGCGGAACTTGAAGCCGATGCTCGAGCGGTTGAGCAGCCACCAGACGAAGACGGTCGCGAGGATCGCGACGACGAAGCCGAGGTTCAGCGAGTATCCGGAGCCGAGGAGGTCGGGGAAGACCGCGGTGTCCTTCATGCCTGGCGACTTGGGATTGTTCGAGCCCGGCGCCTGGAGGGCGCCCGGCGTGCGCAGGAGGTAGGAGACGAAGTAGAACGCGACGTAGTTGAGCATGATCGTGAGGATCACCTCGTGCGCGCCGGTCCGCGCCTTGAGCAGGCCGACGAGGCCGCCCCAGAGCGCGCCGCCCAGGATGCCCGCGGCGAGGGTGATCACCAGGTGCACGCCGAACGGCAGGTCGAAGGAGAAGCCGACCCAGCCGGCGCAGGCGGCGGCGATCAGCATCTGGCCGCGGCCGCCGATGTTGAAGAGCCCGACGCGGAAGGCGAGGGCGACGCCGAGGCCGCCCGCGATCAGCGGCGTGGCGAAGGCGAGGGTGTCGGTCAGCGGCTTGATGCCGTTCGCGAAGCCCTCGCGGCGGAAGTTGTAGACCGAGCCCTGGAAGAGCGAGGAGTACGCCCCGGCGACCGACTGCCAGATCGCCTGCAGCGTGTCGAGCGGCCGGGCGAAGAAGTAGCCCGAGGCCGACTGGACCTCGGGGTCGGTGGCGGCGATCAGCACGCCGCCCGCGATCAGCGAAAGCAGGACGGCCAGCACCGACATCAGCGCGGTCCCGGAGAGGATCTCGCGGAGGACGCGCGAGGCCCCGCTCTCGATCGGGCCGGGCCGCGCCTCCTGACCCGGCTTCTGGCCCGGCTCGAGGCCGGTCGCCCTCTCGGACTCGGCGTCCGGATCGACGGCGGGCAACTGCGCGTCGCTCATGCGGCCGCACCCTTCTCGGCGGGCGACTGCCCGGCCATCATGAGCCCCAGGGTCTCCCGGGGCGTGTCGGCGGGGACGATCCCGATGATGCCGCCCTTGTACATGACCGCGATGCGGTCGGCGAGAGCCGCGACCTCGTCGAGCTCGGTGGAGACGACGATGACGGGCACGCCGGTGTCGCGGGTCTCGACGATGCGCTTGTGCACGAACTCGATCGAGCCGACGTCGATGCCGCGGGTCGGCTGGGCGGCGATGAACAGCCGCAGCTCGCGGCTGAGCTCGCGGGCCAGGACGACCTTCTGCTGGTTGCCGCCGGAGAGGCGGCCGACGTGGGTGGTGATGCCCTGCGCGCGGACGTCGAACTCGCGGACGCGCTCCTCGGCGAACGTCTCCAGCGCCTTCAGCTGCAGGCCGAGACCCTTGACGAACGGGCCGCTGTCGCTGCGGTCGAGCATCAGGTTCTCCGCGATGGTGAACTCGGCGACGAGGCCGTCCTCGGTGCGGTCCTCGGGGACGAAGCCGACGCCGGCGTCGAGCACCCGGCGGACGGAGAGGCCGTCGAGCCGGCGGCCGTCGAGGGTCACCGTGCCCTCCACGCGCTCCTGCAGGCCCATGATCGCCTCGGTCAGCTCGGTCTGGCCGTTGCCCTGCACGCCGGCGATGGCGAGGATCTCGCCGCGGCGGACCTCGAACGAGACGTCGTCGACGACGGCCTGCCCGTTCGCGTCCCGGACGGTGAGGTTGCTGACGACGAGGGCCTCGTCGCCCGCCCGCGCCGGCTCCTTCTGGACGGTGAGCTCGACGGCGCGGCCGACCATCAGCGAGGCCAGCTCCGCGTTGCTCGCGGTCGGCGAGGCCTCGCCCACGACCTGGCCGAGGCGGATGACCGTGATGCGGTCGCCCACCTCGCGGACCTCGCGCAGCTTGTGCGTGATGAAGACGATCGCGGTCCCGGAGGCACGCAGCTGCCGCATGATCGCGATCAGCTCGTCGGTCTCCTGCGGGGTCAGCACGGCGGTCGGCTCGTCGAAGACGAGGACCTTCGCGTCGCGGGAGAGCGCCTTGATGATCTCGACCCGCTGCTGGACGCCGACGGGCAGGTCCTCGACGATCGCATCGGGATCGACGTCGAAGCCGAAGCGGTCGGAGATGTCGCGGACGCGGGCGCGCGCGGCGGCCAGGTCGAGCCGGCCGCCCGACTTCGTCTCCTCGTGGCCGAGCATGACGTTCTCGGCGACCGAGAAGACCGGGACGAGCATGAAGTGCTGGTGCACCATCCCGATCCCCGCCTTCATGGCGTCGCCGGGGCCGGAGAAGCGCTGGACCACGTCGTCCAGCAGGATGTCGCCCTCCTCCGCCTGGTACAGCCCGTACAGGACGTTCATCAGCGTGGACTTGCCCGCGCCGTTCTCGCCGAGGAGGCAGTGGATCTCACCGGGTTCGACGGTGAGGTCGATGTGATCGTTGGCCACGAGAGCGCCGAAGCGCTTCGTGATGCCCCGCAGTTCGAGCTTCATGGGTCCAATCTAACTTTCGGTGCGGGGTGCCAGCGCGCGGGAGCCGGCGGGACAGCCGACGAGAGGCCGGTGGGCCCGAGCAGAACTCGGGCCCACCGGCCTCTTCGTCAGTGCGCTGCGATCGATCCGGAGATCAGGACGCGGCGGGCGCGGACGGCGACTCGACGGTGATCGAGCCGTCGATGATGCCCTCCTTGATGGTGTCCAGCTCGCCCTGCAGGTCGGCCGAGACCTTCGACTCGAAGTCGTGGAACGGCGCGATGCCGACACCGTCGTTCTCGAGCGTGCCCACGTACGGGGTCGCGTCGAAGGCGTCGGCGCCCGCGGTGGAGGTGACGTCGGTCGTGCCGGCCTCGATGCCCTTGAGGATCGAGGTCAGGTACAGGTCACCGCCGTCGGGGTAGGTCTCGTACAGGTCGGCGTCGACACCCACCATGGCGATCTCCTTGCCGGAGTCGCGGATGGCCTCGATGGCCGACTGGAAGATCGGGCCGCCGACCGGGAGGATGACGTCGGCGTTCTGGTCGATCAGGGACTGCGCGGCCGACTTGGCCTCGACACCGGCGGCGAAGCCTCCGGTGAACGAGCCGGTCTGCGCGGCGACGTCCCAGCCGACGACCTTGACGTCGGTGCCCTTCTGCTCGTTGTGGTACGCCACGCCGTCCGCGAAGCCGTCCATGAAGATGGTGACGGTCGGGAACTGCTGGCCGCCGTAGGTGCCCACGACGCCCGTCTTCGAGTACGAGGCCGCCGCGTAGCCGGCGAGGAACGCCGACTGCGAGGTGTCGAAGGTGATCGGCTTGACGTTCGGCAGATCGATCGACGCGTCGTCGATGATGGCGAAGTCGATGTCGGTGTTCTCCTCCGCCGCGGCCGAGGTGGCCTCGGCGAGGGCGAAGCCGACGGTGATGATCAGGTTGCAGCCCTGGTCGACGAGGCTCGTCAGGTTGGGCGCGTAGTCGGTCTCGGACTCCGAGGTGACGGTCTTCGGGGTGACGCCGAGGTCCTCCGACGCCGCGACCAGGCCGTTGTAGCCCAGCTCGTTGAACGACTTGTCGTCGAACCCGCCCGCGTCGGAGACCATGCAGGGCAGGAAGTCGCCACCGGCGGCGGCGCTCGAGCCGGTCTCCTCGGGGGCGGAGGCGCAACCGGCGAGAAGCGCGGTGACGCCCAGAGCGGCGAGACCGCCGAACGCGGCCTTACGCGTGGTGATAGTCAAGATTCGTCCTCCAAGATTCGGCCCCGCGCGCACGATCGGCACTGCAGGGCATCGATGACCTCACGTTACCCAAGGTGTCGGAACGCTCAGCCGCCGCGGAGGGCCAACTCGGGAAGCGTTACACAGTGTTGATCTTGGGGAGGAGCCGCGAGCGGCTCCTCCCCCGCGGTCGGCCACCTGGAGTGGTGCGTTCCGCAGAGCGGGTCGCGTCGGGCTGGCGGAAATCTCTGGCACGCGATTTCCGCTCGCGGCCCTCGACCCTGCGGGCGAGGGGGTCCGGGACGCGGCGCTCCCGGACGGCTCTGCGACCAGCAGGTGAGGGCACGACTGCCTCCGGGCGCGCATCCACCCCATGCTGATCGAGTAGCGCGCGGAGCGCGCGTATCGAGATCCGACCACGCCAGAACGTGAGCCTGCAGAGCCGCCCTGCTGGGGACGGCGGTCTCGATACGCCGCTGCGCGGCTACTCGACCAGCAGGGGAAGGACGCGGCTCCGCTCAGACATGCGGTCGTACGACCCTGCTGATCGAGTAGCGCGCGGAGCGCGCGTATCGAGATCCACCTCTCCCGGGAGGGCGGATCTCGCGGCGATCGGCTACAGGACGTCGGTGCGGCCCGAGAGGCGGAGGGCGTCGACGACGCCCTTCACCTTCTGGGCGTTCTCGGTGGTGGTGACGAGGAGGGCGTCGGGGGTGTCGACGACGACGATGTCCTTCACGCCGATCAGCGCGATGGTGCGGTTGCCGCCGCTGACGACGATGCCGGTGGCGGAGTCGGCCAGGACGCGGGCGTCCTCGCCGAGGATCGCCAGGTCGGAGCGCAGGCCGCTCGCGTGCAGCTTCGCGATCGACGCGAAGTCACCGACGTCGTCCCAGGAGAAGTGGCCGGGGACGACGGCGAGCTTGCCCTCCGCGGCGGCCGGCTCGGCGACCGAGTAGTCGATCGCGATCTTCTCGAGGCCCGGCCAGATGCGGTCGACGACCGCGCCGCGCTCCGGGGTGTCCCACGCCTCCGCGAGCTCGAGCAGACCGGCGAGCAGCTTCGGCTTCGAGCGGCCGAGTTCCTCGAGCAGGCGGTCGGCGCGGGCGATGAACATGCCGGCGTTCCAGAGGTACTGACCGCTCTGGACGTAGGTGCGGGCGGTCTCGGCGTCGGGCTTCTCGACGAAGGAGTCGACGGCGAGCGTGTGCGCGGCGCCCTCGATGCCGAGGTGGTCGCCGGTGCGGATGTAGCCGAAGCCCACCGCCGGCTCGGTCGGCGTGATGCCGATCGTCACGATGAAGCCGGCGTCGGCGGCGACGACCGCCTCGGCCACCGCGTCGTGGAAGAGGTGCTGACCGCTGATCACGTGGTCGGCCGCGAACGAGCCGATGATCACGCCGGGCTCGCGGCGCTCGAGGATCGCGGCGGCGAGGCCGATCGCGGCGGAGGAGTCGCGCGGCTCGCTCTCGAGGACGACGTTGAGGTCCTCGAGGCTCTCGAGCTGGCGCTCCACGGCGGCGCGGTGCGCACGGCCGGTGACGACCATGATGCGGTCGGCACCCGAGATCGGGGCGAGGCGGTCCCAGGTGTCGCGGAGCAGGGTCTGGCCCGAGCCGGTGAGGTCGTGCAGGAACTTCGGGGCGTCGGCCCGCGAGAGCGGCCACAGCCTCGAGCCGATCCCGCCTGCCGGGATCACGCTGTAGAAGCGGTCGAGCGGGGCGCGGCCATCGGTCTCAGGTGATGTCATGTCCGCAGGATACAAGGGCGCCCGGACGTGTCCGTCCGTTCACCCGGGCGCGCTCCCGCGTTCACACGGCGCCCGTAGCGTCCGGAGGGTGAGAGTCGCGGTCGTCACGGAGAGCTTCCTCCCGTCGTTGAACGGTGTCACCACGAGCGTCCTGCGGGTCCTCGACGAGTTCGCGGCGCGAGGGATCGAGGCCCTCGTCATCTGCCCTGCCGCGGGTGCGCCCGGGCACTACGCCGGCCACCGCGTCGTCGAGCACCCGGCGATCGCCTACCGCGACTTCCCCGTCGGGATCCCGACGCTCGCGCTCACCCGCGAGCTCGCCGACTTCGAACCCGACGTCGTGCACGTCGCCTCGCCCTTCCTTCTGGGGGCGCGCGCCATCGCCTCCGCGAACCGGCTCGGCGTGCCCAGCGTCGCGATCTACCAGACCGACGTCGCGCGCTTCGCCGCCCGCTACGGCATCCGCGGCGCCCGGGCCCTGGCCTGGCGGGTGATCCGTCAGATCCACGCGGGCGCCGACCTCACCCTCGCCCCCTCGACCAGCGCGCTCGACGACCTCGCCGCCGCCGGGATCGAGCGCACCGCGCTCTGGGGGCGCGGCGTGCAGAGCGACCGCTTCCACCCGCGGATGCGCTCCTCCCCCTACGCCGCCGAGGTGCGGGCGCCTGTCGCCGTCGGCGACGCGCTCGTCGGCTACATCGGCCGCCTCTCCCCCGAGAAGCGGGTCGAGCGCCTGGCGTCCCTCTCCTCTCTTCCGTGCGCGGACCTGGTCGTCGGCGGCTACGGACCCTCCTCCTCCCGGGTCGCGGCGGCGCTCGGCTCCTCGGCGCGGATGCTCGGACGGCTCGACGGCGAGCGCCTGCCCGCGGTCTTCGCGGCGCTGGACGTCTTCGTGCACACCGGCACCGAGGAGACCTTCGGCCAGACCGTGCAGGAGGCGCAGGCCTCGGGCACCGCCGTCGTCGCCCCGCACGCCGGCGGCCCGACCGATCTGATCGAGCACGGGGTCGACGGACTGCTCTACGCGCCGGAGAGCGACTCCGATCTCCGTCGGCAGGTCGAGCGGCTGCTGGACGATCCGGGGCTCCGCTCGAGGCTCGGCGAGGCGGGCCGGCGCCGCGTGCTGCACCGCACCTGGAGCGCGCTCACGGACGAGCTCCTCGCGCACTACGCGACGGTCGGCGCACCCGTGTCGATGGCCCGCGGCAGCTAAGGCTCGCCTAAGCCGCGGCGACGGGGCCCGGCGCTTAGAATCGTCGAGCGAGTGTTCTCGCCGCTCCTCCGCCCCGCCCGCGTCCTCGAGTCGCGGGTCCGGTCAGGCCGACGGAGCAGTCAACCAGGGAGGGTTGTTCGTGTCAGTTTCAGCTGCTCAAACCCTCGCACCCCGGAAGCAGGGGAAGATCCGCCGTCCGGCCGGAACCCTCTACCGCGGTCGCGAAGGCATGTGGTCGTGGGTGCTGCACCGGATCACCGGTGTCGCCATCTTCTTCTTCCTCCTCGTTCACGTCCTCGACACGGCCCTCATCGCCGTGAGCCCCGAGGCGTACAACGCGGTCATCGCCCAGTACAAGAACCCGATCATGGGCCTCGGCGAGACCGGCCTCGTGGCCGCGATCGCGTTCCACGCCATGAACGGCCTGCGCATCATCCTGGTCGACTTCTGGAGCTGGGCCACCCGCCACCAGCGCCTGCTCTTCTGGGTGGTCATCGGCCTGTGGGTCGTGCTGATGCTCGGCTTCGCACCCCGCCACCTCATCAACGTCTTCAGCGAGGGAGGTGCCCATTGAGCACCGTCGCCGCACCGCGGACTCCGCACGTCCCGACCCGCTCCTCCGGCACCAACTGGGAGAAGTGGGGCTGGATCTACATGCGCGCCTCCGGCGTCGTGCTGATCGTCCTGATCTTCGGGCACCTGATCTTCAACCTGCTGCTCGGCGACGGCATCAAGGCCATCGACTTCGGCTTCGTCGGCGGCAAGCTCGCCAACCCGTTCTGGCAGTGGTGGGACGTCGCGATGCTCTGGCTCGCGCTCATCCACGGCGGCAACGGCATGCGCACGCTGGTCAACGACTACGCGACCTCGCCGCTGCTGGCCCGCGTCTTCAAGGGCGGCATCGTCGTCTCGGTCGTCGCGCTGATCGCGCTCGGCACCTACGTCGTCTTCGGCTTCAACCCCTGCCCCACCGGCGGGGACCCGAGCCTGCTGCCCTCCTTCTGCGCCGCCTAGGCGCCCGGTGCCGCGCGGTGCGTCCGCGCGACACCGTCACGCCCCCGGGAGCGCCCCTCCCCCACTCCCGCCCTTCCACCCCGTTCAACGGAGCAGTCACCCAGTGAGCACACCAGGCCACGTCCACAGCGGCGGCGCTGATCAGAGCGCCTTCACCCAGACCCTCGGCGCCGACGGCGTCCACTACCACCAGTTCGACGTGGTGATCGTGGGAGCCGGCGGAGCGGGCATGCGCGCCGCGATCGAGGCCGGGCCCAAGGCGAAGACCGCCGTCATCTCCAAGCTGTACCCGACGCGCTCGCACACCGGCGCGGCGCAGGGCGGCATGGCCGCCGCCCTCGCGAACGTCGAGGAGGACAGCTGGGAGTGGCACACCTTCGACACCGTCAAGGGCGGCGACTACCTGGTCGACCAGGACGCGGCGGAGATCCTCGCGAAGGAGGCCATCGACGCGGTCATCGACCTCGAGAACATGGGCCTCCCGTTCAACCGCACCGAGGACGGCAAGATCGACCAGCGCCGCTTCGGCGGGCACACCCGCGACCACGGCAAGGCGCCCGTGCGCCGGGCCTGCTACGCGGCCGACCGCACCGGCCACATGATCCTGCAGACGCTGTTCCAGAACTGCGTCCGCCTGGGCATCAACTTCTACAACGAGTTCTACGTGCTCGACCTGGTGATGACCGAGGTCGACGGCGTGAACAAGCCGTCCGGCGTCGTCGCCTACGAGCTGGCGACCGGCGAGCTGCACGTCTTCCAGGCGAAGGCGATCATCTTCGCCACCGGCGGCTTCGGCAAGATCTACAAGACGACGTCGAACGCGCACACCCTCACGGGCGACGGCGTCGGCATCATCTGGCGCAAGGGCCTCCCCCTCGAGGACATGGAGTTCTTCCAGTTCCACCCGACCGGCCTGGCCGGGCTCGGCATCCTCCTCACCGAGGGAGCGCGAGGAGAGGGTGCGATCCTCCGCAACGCCTCGGGCGAGCGCTTCATGGAGCGCTACGCCCCCACCATCAAGGACCTCGCGCCGCGCGACATCGTCGCCCGCTGCATGGTCCAGGAGGTGGCGGAGGGCCGCGGCGCCGGCCCGCACAAGGACTACGTGCTGCTGGACTGCACCCACCTCGGTGCCGAGGTGCTCGAGACGAAGCTCCCGGACATCACCGAGTTCGCCCGCACCTACCTGGGCGTCGACCCGGTCGTCGAGCCGGTGCCGGTCATGCCGACCGCGCACTACGCGATGGGCGGCATCCCGACCAACGTCAAGGCCGAGGTCCTCTCGGACAACACCACCGTCGTCCCCGGCCTCTACGCCGCCGGCGAGTGCGCCTGCGTCTCGGTGCACGGCTCGAACCGCCTCGGCACCAACTCGCTGCTCGACATCAACGTCTTCGGGAAGCGCAGCGGCAACAACGCCGCGGACTACTCGCAGACCGTCGACTTCACTCCCCTGCCCGAGAACCCCGCCGGCGCGATCCGCGACATGCTCGCCTCGCTCCGAGGCGCCACCGGCACCGAGCGGATCGCCTCGATCCGCAAGGAGCTGCAGGACGAGATGGACAAGAACGCCCAGGTGTTCCGCACCGACGAGTCGCTCGAGCAGGTCACCGGCACCATCCAGCGCCTGCGCGACCGGTTCCGCAACATCTCGGTGCAGGACAAGGGCAAGCGCTTCAACACCGATCTCCTGGAGGCCGTCGAGCTCGGCTTCCTCCTCGACCTCGCCGAGGTCGTCGTCTACTCCGCCCGGAACCGCAAGGAGAGCCGCGGCGGTCACATGCGCGACGACTTCCCCAAGCGCGACGACGAGAACTACATGCAGCACACGATGGCGTACCTCTCCGGTGACGCCCACTCCTCCGACGCGGGCGACCACATCCGCCTCGATTGGAAGCCCGTCGTGATCACCCGGTACCAGCCGATGGAGAGGAAGTACTAGTCGTGTCGTCCGCCACTCTCGAGCAGCCCCCCGCCGCCCCCGCGGCCCCGGAGGCGTTCACCGTCACGTTCATCATCCGCCGCTTCGACCCGGAGCAGGACACCGAGCCGCGCTGGCAGGACTTCGACGTCGAGATGTTCTCGACCGACCGCGTCCTCGACGCGCTGCACCGGATCAAGTGGGACCAGGACGGCTCGCTGACCTTCCGGCGCTCCTGCGCGCACGGCATCTGCGGCTCCGACGCGATGCGGATCAACGGCCGCAACCGCCTGGCCTGCAAGACGCTGATCAAGGACCTCGACATCTCGCAGCCGATCTACATCGAGGCGATCAAGGGCCTGCCCCTCGAGAAGGACCTCGTCGTGGACATGGAGCCGTTCTTCGCCTCCTACCGCGAGGTGCAGCCGTTCCTGATCGCGAACACCCCGCCCACCAAGGGCAAGGAGCGCGTGCAGTCGGTCGCCGACCGCGCCCGCTTCGACGACACCACCAAGTGCATCCTCTGCGCGGCGTGCACGTCGTCCTGTCCCGTGTTCTGGACGGACGGGCAGTACTTCGGCCCCGCCGCGATCGTGAACGCGCACCGCTTCATCTTCGACTCGCGCGACGACGCCGGCGGAGCCCGCCTGGACATCCTCAACGACAAGGAGGGCGTCTGGCGCTGCCGCACGACCTTCAACTGCACCGAGGCCTGCCCCCGCGGCATCCAGATCACCCAGGCGATCGCCGAGGTGAAGCAGGCCGTCATCCGCGGCCGCGCCTGACGCTTCCTCCCCCGTTCGGCCCGTCGTGATCCTCGGATCCGGCGGGCCGTTCGTCGTCCCCGGGCCCGGCGGTGTCCCTCCGGCACGTGGGAACTGCTCCGGCACGCCCGAATCCGGCCGATCGACGAGCCCGACTCGGAATCACGAGCCGAACATCGCCCGCGCCACCTCCGGCACGCGGTAACGGCTTCGGCACGTTCGAAACCGGCGAATCAACGAGCCCGACCCGGAATCACGAGCCGAACGTCAGCCCATCCCACCTCCGGCACGCGGAAACTCCTTCGGCATGCCCGGAGACGGCGGATCGACGAGCCGGACCTCGAATCGCGAGCCCGACGTTTCCGGCGCCGGCCCTCGGTCGTCTCCTCCACAGTCGGCGGTGAGCGCGAGCACTCCACCGAACGGGCGATCAGGTCCGCACGGATCGCCGTCCGACGGCAGAGTCGGCGCATGCAGTACGGAGTGCACCACATCGGCTACCTTCACGCGGTCGGCGTCGACGCCACGGCCGCCGTGCGATCGGGGGCGCTGCGCCGCATCAGGCGCGGTTGGTACGCGTCGCCGCACGCGTCGGCGGAGGAGCTGCGCGCGGCGGAGGCCTGCGGGTCGCTGTCCTGCATCTCGCTGCTGGCGGAGGCGGGCGCTTTCCGCCCGCCCGACACCCGACTCCACCTCGCCATCACCTCCAGCTCGCGCCCGCGGCCGCGAGAACTGGACGACGACGTGGTCGCTCACTGGAGTCGCCGTGCACGGCCGGCGGAGTACCGCTCCATCCGGACGACGCGCATCGAGGCGCTGACCCAGGTCTTCCTCTGCCAGCCTCTCGAGCTCGCCGTCGCCGTCGCCGATTCATGCCTGCGCCTGCGCCTCATCGGGGCCGATGGTCTCGCCCAGGCGCTGGCGGCGCTGCCCCGTCGCTTCGCCGTCGTCGCGGAGCTCGTCGACGCCCGGTCGGAGTCCGGGACGGAGTCGGTCACTCGGGTCCGCCTGCATCTGCTCGGCATCAGGTGCGACATCCAGGTCGAGATCGACGGCGTCGGCAGGGTCGACCTGGTGGTCGACGGGTGGCTGCTCCTCGAGATCGACGGTCGCGCCTGGCACGACGACCCCCGGGCCTTCCAGCGAGACCGGGATCGCGACCGAGCGGCAGCCGAGCGCGGGTGCACGACTCTCCGCTTCACCTACGCGGACGTGATGCATCACTGGCCGCGCACCCGCGACAGCATCCTCGCGGTCCGCGCGCGCGGCCCGCTCCGCTGAGCCCCCGCCCGCCCCACGCGAGCACCCGTCCCGTGACGATCAGAGGCGCACGGCTTGAGGAAGCCGAGGTCGTCGCGCGACGACCGGCCGGCCGCGCCGATGCTCCGGCACGCGGAACAGGCTCCGGCACGCAGGAGGGGCGTGCTTCCGCGAGCCGGAGGTCCCGCGGTCGCGGTCGGGCACGCGGAAACAGCTCCGGCACGCCGGAAGTCCGCGATTCCACGAGCCGAGGATCGTTTCGCGAGCCGGACGTGACGGCGTCGGCGCCTCGGCACGCGAGACGAGCTTCGGCTCGTCAGAAGCGCGCAGGACGACGAGCCGGAGGCGATTCCGCGAGCCGGAGGTCGCGCGGACGAGCTTCGGCACGCGGAGACCACCTCGGCACGCGGGATGCAAGCAATTCCACGAGCCGAGGATCATTCCGCGAGCCGGAGGTCGCGCCGCCGAGGTCCGGCACGCAGGAACTGCTTTGGCACGTCGGATGTGCGGCATTCCACGAGCCGGAGGCGATTCGACGAGCCGGAGGTGATTCTGCGAGCCGGAGGTGATTCCACGAGCCGGAGGTGATTCCGCGAGCCGGAGGTCGCGCCGCCGAGGTCCGGCACGCAGGAACTGCTCCGGCACGTCGGATGTGCGGCATTCGACGAGCCGGGGGCGATCCCGCGAGCCGGAGGTCGCGTCGCCGCGCGCGGCGGAGGCGTGCGTCTCGGAGCCGCGCCCGGCGCCTCTACGCTGGAGGGCATGACGGAGGCGGCGACCGAGGCACCGCGCGGCATCCCGGCGCTGTTCGAGCGGATCATGCGGACGCGGCCGGTGCGGGTGATGCTGCACTACTCCGAGAGCGGCGGGCCGCTGTTCGCGTCGGGGCTCGCCTTCCAGGCGCTGTTCGCGATCTTCGCGGCGCTGTTCGTCTTCTTCGCGGTCTTTGGCTTCGTCCTGCGCGACAACGCGGCGCTGCGCGACTCGCTCCTGCAGCTGCTCACCAGCTCGGTGCCCGGGCTGATCGGCGACAAGAACTCGCTGGTCTCCATCGACACGCTGCTCGACTCCACGATCCTCGGCTGGACCGGAGTGATCGCCGCCGCCGGTCTGCTCTGGACGGCGCTCAACTTCCTCGGCAGCCTCCGGCAGGCGGTGCGGATCCTGTTCTCCCTGCCCGGTCCGACCGTCCTGTTCGTGCTGCTCAAGCTCAAGGACGCGGGGCTCGCGCTCGTCTTCGGCGCCGTGCTGATCGTCTCGGCGGCGCTCTCGGTCTTCTCGACCTCGTTCGTCGACGTCGCGTTCGACGTCCTCGGGATCGGCAGCGACTCGACCCTCGGCCGGGTCACCGGCACCGTCGTCGGCCTGCTGATCATGCTCGCGCTCGACACCGCGACGCTCGCCGGCTCGTTCCGGATCCTCAGCGGCATCCCGATCCCGTGGAAGAACCTCTGGGTCGGCGCGCTGATGGGCGGGATCGCGCTCGGCGCGCTCAAGGTCCTCGGGACGCAACTGCTCGGCGGCGCCTCGCGCAACCCGCTGCTCGCCTCCTTCGCCGTCCTGATCGGTCTGCTGATCTGGTTCAACCTGGTCTGCCAGGTGATCCTGATCGTCGCCTCCTGGATCTCGGTGGGCATGAGCGACGCCGGCATCTCAGCGCGCAAGCGCACGCCGGACGAGATCGAGCGCGAGCGCGAGGAGCAGCTGCGCCTCGCCCGCCGCACCCTCGCCGAGGCGGAGCGCGAGCGCCTGCGCGCCGCCCTGCCGGACGCCTCGCTGCTCAAGCGCCGACGCCTGGAGAAGCAGCTCTCGCGCCTCGAGGACGAGCTGGCCGACGCGGCCGCCTGACTCCGCGACAGTCGCTCTCCGCGACACTCGCTCTCCTCGACGCTGATGCGGCGTCGGAGCCCCCGAGCGGAACGACGTCCGACGAATATGTCCGTTTCTGTTGACAGCGGACACGAACGGGTCTAAAATGATGTAAACGCAGATCCGAGGTCGACACCGACACCGCGGACGAGGCGTAGCATCTCGCGAGACGACGGAGTCCACATGTACGCACCGGAGCGGCACCAGGCGATCCTGGACCGCGCCCGCACCGACGGGCGGGTCGAGGTCCGCGACCTCGCGCAGTCCCTCGCGGTCACGCCCGAGACGATCCGGCGCGACCTCACCAGCCTGGAGAAGCGCGGCCTCCTGCGCCGGGCCCACGGCGGGGCCATCCCCGTCGAGCGCCTGGGCATCGAGCCCGAGGTCGCCGCCCGCGAGGGCCACCTCGCCGCCGAGAAGGACCGCATCGCCACCGCCGCGCTGGCCGAGGTCCCCGACGGCGGCTCGATCGCCATCGACGCCGGGACCACCACGGTCCGCCTCGCGGAGCTGCTCCCCCTGGACCGCCGGCTGACGGTCGTCACCCATTCCCTCCCTGTCGCGGTGGCGCTCGTCGGCCGGCCCAACATCGACCTGCACCTGCTCGGCGGGCACCTGCGCGGCGTCACGCAGGCCGCCGTCGGGCCGTGGGTCGCCCAGGTGATCCCCACCGTCTCGGTGGACGTCGCCTTCATCGGCACGAACGGCATCAGCCGGGAGCGGGGGCTCACCACCCCCGACCTCGACGAGGCCGTCGTCAAGACCGCGCTCATCGCCGCCGCGCGCCGGGTCGTCGTCCTCGCCGACCACTCCAAGTTCGGCCGCCAGGACTTCGGGCACGTCGCCCCGCTCTCCGCGATCGACACCGTCATCACCGATCAAGGGGTCGACGACGAGCTCGCCGACGACATCGAATCGGCCGGCCCGGAGGTCGTCCGCGCATGATCGTCACCGTCACCGCCAACCCCAGCATCGACGTCACCCTGTCGACGAGCGGCTTCGCCGTCGGCGAGGTCAACCGCGCCCACGGCGTGCGCCGCGACCCGGCCGGCAAGGGCGTCAACGTCGCCAGGGCCCTCGCCCGCAACGGCGTCGAGGCCACGGCGATCTACCCGGCCGACGCCTCCACCGGCCTCGACCTGCGCACCATGCTCGAGGCGGCCGGAGTCGCCTCCGCCAGCGCCGCGATCGCCGAGCCGATCCGCACCAACATCACCGTCGTCGACGACGCGACCGGCCGGACCACCAAGATCAACGAGCCCGGCCCGGCCGTCACGCCGGAGGAGGCGAAGGCGCTCTCCGCTCTGATCTGCGACCACGTCGTCGCCGGCCCGCGCTGGCTCGTCGCCTGCGGCAGCGTCCCGCCCGGCCTCGGCGACGACTTCTACCCGGCGCTCGGCCGCCTCGCCACCCACTTCGGCGTCCCCCTCGCCGTCGACACCTCCGGAGCACCGCTGACCGCGATCATCGCGGCCGGCACCGCGACGCTGGTGAAGCCCAACCTCGAGGAGCTCGAGGAGCTCCTCGGCCGCTCCCTCGCGTCCGTCGGCGACGTCGTCGACGGAGCCCGCACACTCCTCCGCCTCCCGGACGCGCGAGCGCTCGTGAGCCTCGGAGAGCACGGCGCCCTCCTCGTCACGGCGGACTCGTCGTGGTGGGCGGGCGCACCCCCCGTCGTGCCCCTCAGCACCGTCGGCGCCGGCGACAGCACCCTCGCGGGCTACCTGTCGGCGACCGAGGCCTCGGAGGCGGAGCGTCTGCGGACGGCCGTCGCCTGGGGCACCGCCGCCGTCACCCTCCCGGGCAGTGAAGCCCCGGGTCCCGACTCCCTCCGCCTCGACGACGTCTCCGTCGTCGAGAACCCCGACCCCACCCTCCCGATTGGAGAACTGAGCGCATGACTGCTCTCACCGAGGCGTCGACGGTCATCGTCGACCTCACCGCCGCCACGAAGGACGACGCCACCGCGCAGCTCGCGAAGACGCTCGCCGACGCCGGCCGCGTCACCGACCTCGACGGCTTCCTCGCCGACGTCCGCGACCGCGAGTCGCAGATGGCCACCGGCATGCCCGGCGGCATCGGGATCCCCCACGCCCGCTCCTCGCACGTCGTCTCGCCCAGCGTCGCCGTCGGCATCGCCAAGTCCGGCGTCGACTTCGGCGCGCCGGACGGCCCCGCGGACCTGATCTTCCTCATCGCCGCCCCCGACGGCGCCGACCAGGCCCACCTCAAGATCCTCGCCCAGCTCGCCCGCAAGCTGATCCACGAGTCCTTCACCGGATCCCTCCGCGCCGCCGGCAGCGGCCAGGAAGTCGCGGACATCATCGCCCGAGAGGTCGTCGTCTCGTGAAGATCGTCGCCGTCACCAGCTGCATCGCCGGCATCGCGCACACCTACATGGCGGCCGAGGCCCTCGAGCAGGCCGCCAAGAAGAAGGGCTACCAGATCCAGGTCGAGACCCAGGGTGCCGCCGGCTCCGACCCGATGTCCGACCAGACGATCGCCGACGCCGACGTCGTGATCCTCGCCGCCGACCTCGAGGTCCGCGGCAAGGACCGCTTCGCCGGCAAGCCGACCCTCGAGGTCGGCACCTCGGAGGCGCTCGCGAAGGCCGCGGACGTCATCGACCGCGCCGCCGCGAAGGTCCAGGACGCTCCCGCCGCCGCCGTTGCCTCGACGGGCGCCCCGCGCTTCGTCGCGGTGACGAGCTGCATCGCCGGCATCGCGCACACCTACATGGCCGCCGAGGCGCTCGAGCAGGCCGCGAAGAAGCGCGGCTACCCGATCCACGTCGAGACCCAGGGCGCCGCCGGCTCGGACGAGATGACCGCGGGCGACATCGCCGCCGCGGACGTCGTCATCCTCGCCGCCGACCTCGAGATCCGCGGCAAGGACCGCTTCGCCGGCAAGCCGATCCTCCAGGTCGGCGTCGCCGAGGCGCTGTCGAAGCCGGACGAGGTGCTCGACCGGGCCCTCGCCCTGCGCGGCACCGGCACGGCTCCGTCCGCCGCCCGCTCGACTCCGGCCGCGGCGCCCGCCGCCCCGAAGAAGGTCGGCGTCGGCACGCGCATCCGCCAGAACCTGATGACCGGCGTCTCGTACATGATCCCGTTCGTCGCGGCGGGCGGTCTGCTGATCGCACTGTCGTTCCTCTTCGGCGGCTACCAGATCGTCAGCTACACGCCGCAGCAGATCATCGACAACGGCTTCAACATCGCCAACATCACCGACTGGGCCGGAGTGATGTTCCTGATCGGCGGCGCGACCTTCGCGTTCCTGGTGCCGGTGCTCTCGGGCTTCATCGCCTTCGGCATCGCGGACCGCCCCGGCATCGCGCCCGGCTTCCTCGGCGGCGCCGTGGCGGTCACCGTCGGCGCCGGCTTCCTCGGCGGCCTCGCGTCCGGCTTCATCGCCGGCTACGCGGCGCTCTACATCTCGCGGATCAAGCTGCCGGCGGCGTTCAAGTCGCTGATGCCGGTGGTCATCATCCCGCTGATCGCGACCTTCATCACGGGCTTCCTGATGTTCGTCGTCCTCGGCGCCCCGCTGCGTGCGCTGAGCGAGGGACTGTCGGCCTGGCTCTCGGGCCTCACCGGCGGCAACCTGATCATCCTGGGGATCATCCTCGGCCTGATGATGGCGTTCGACATGGGCGGCCCGGTCAACAAGGTGGCCTACGCCTTCGCGACCACGGGGCTCGCCTCGGTCCCCGCGGACGGCGACCCGAACTCCGTGCAGTTCAAGGTAATGGCGATCGTGATGGCGGCCGGCATGACGCCGCCGCTGGGCCTCGCCCTCGCGACCTCGCTCCGCAAGCGCCTGTTCACCGACGCCGAGCGCCAGAACGGCAAGGCGGCCTACCTGCTGGGCGCCTCCTTCATCTCGGAGGGAGCGATCCCGTTCGCCGCGGTCGACCCGCTGCGCGTGATCCCCTCCGCCATGATCGGCTCCGCCGTCACCGGCGCGCTCGTCGCGCTCTTCGGCTCGACGCTGCGCGCCCCGCACGGCGGCATCTGGGTGACCGGGCTGGTGGGGCAGCCGCTGCTCTACCTGGTCGCGATCCTCGTCGGCATGGTGGTCACGGCGGTCTGCGTGATCATCGCGAAGAGCATCAAGCGCGCTCCGATCGTCGCCGAGGTCCCGGAGCCGGCCACGGCCCGCCCCGTCGCCGTCTGATCCGCATCGACCGACCGTCCTGAGCGGTCCCGCCGGCGGTCCCGACTCCGCGCCGCCCCTCTCCTCCGAGGGGGCGGCGCGGGGCGGGGCCGCCGGCTTCTGCGTGCCCGGGGATGCACCGCTGCGCCGCTCCCCCGCGTGCCGCGCCGTGTCGGCGGTCCTCCGTAGACTGCTCCGGTGACTCGAAAGCCGCTCCGCATCGCCTCCGTCAACGTCAACGGTGTCCGCGCCGCCTTCCGCAAGGGCATGGGCGACTGGCTCGCCGCCCGCGACGTCGACATCCTCGCCCTGCAGGAGGTCCGTGCCTCCACCGACGACCTCACCGGCCTGCTCGGCGACGAGTGGGACGTGCTGCACGACGAGGCGACCGCCAAGGGCCGCGCCGGAGTGGCGCTCGCGTCGCGGAAGCGCGCGACGATCCACCGGGTCGCGCTCGGCGCCGACGACTTCGACTCCGCGGGCCGCTGGCTCGAGGCCGACTACGAGGTCGGCGACCGCACCGTGACCGTCGTCTCCACCTACGTGCACTCGGGCGGCGTCGGCACGCCGAAGCAGGACGAGAAGATGCGCTTCCTCGACGCCATGATCGAGCGCCTCCCCCAGCTGCAGGCCCACAACCCGCTCGCCGTGGTGATGGGCGATCTCAACGTCGGGCACCGCACCCTCGACATCAAGAACTGGAAGGGCAACGTCAAGAAGGCCGGCTTCCTCCCCGAGGAGCGCGCCTACTTCGACCGCTTCGTCGGCGCCGAGGGCGAGGAGGGCTACAACGCCGGAGCGGGGATGGGCTGGGTCGACCTCGGCCGCCGCTTCGCCGGCGAGGTGCCCGGCCCCTACACCTGGTGGTCGCAGCGCGGCCAGGCGTTCGACACCGACACCGGCTGGCGGATCGACTACCAGCTCGCGACGCCGGAGCTCGCCGCCCTGGCCCGCAGCTACGAGATCGACCGCGCCAGCGCCTGGGACACCCGCTGGTCCGACCACGCGCCGGTCGTCGTCGACTACGAGCTCTGACCCCCTTCTCCCCCGGCGCCGACCGCGCCGCCGTCACTCACGAGGCCTCACCATGACCCCCAGCACTCCGGGCGCGAAGCCCGTCATCTTCTCCGGCATGCAGCCCTCCTCGGGCTCGCTGCACCTCGGCAACTACATCGGCGCCCTCACGCAGTGGGTCGCGATGCAGGACGACTACGACGCCTACTACTGCGTCGTCGACCTGCACGCGATCACCGTGCCGCAGGAGCCGGCCGAGCTGCGCGAGCGCACCCGCGCGACGGCCGCGCAGTACATCGCCGCCGGCATCGACCCGGAGCGCTCGACGCTGTTCATCCAGTCTCACGTCCCGGCGCACGCCGAGCTGGCCTGGATCCTCAACACGGTCACCGGCTTCGGCGAGGCCAGCCGGATGACGCAGTTCAAGGACAAGTCGGCGAAGCAGGGCGCGGAGGCGGCCTCGGTCGGCCTGTTCACCTACCCGATCCTGATGGCGGCCGACATCCTGCTCTACCAGACCGACGCCGTGCCGGTCGGCGAGGACCAGCGCCAGCACCTCGAGCTGACCCGTGACCTCGCGAACCGCTTCAACACGCGCTTCGGCCCGACCTTCGCGATGCCGGAGCCGTACATCGCGAAGGAGACCGCGAAGATCTACGACCTGCAGAACCCCGGCGCCAAGATGTCGAAGTCGGCGGAGTCGGACGCGGGCCTGCTGAGCGTGCTCGACGAGCCGAAGGTCACCGCGAAGAAGATCATGCGCGCCGTCACCGACACCGAGTCGGAGGTGCGCTTCGACCGCGCCGCCAAGCCCGGCGTCTCGAACCTGCTCACGATCTACTCCGTCCTCGCCGACCGCACGATCGAGTCGCTCGAGCAGGAGTACGCGGGCCGCGGCTACGGCGACCTGAAGAAGGGCCTCGTCGAGGTCGTCGCCGCGACCTTCGACCCGATCCGCGCGCGCACCGCCGAGCTGCTCGCCGACCCGGCCGAGCTCGACCGGATGCTCGCTCGAGCGGCCGACCGCGCCTCCGAGACGGCCGAGCGCACGCTCGCGACCGTGTACGAGCGCGTCGGCCTGCTGCGCCGCGGCCGCTGAGCCGACCGTGCTGCGGCTGGCCCTCTTCGACCTCGACGACACGCTCTTCGCGCACGCCCGCGCAGTGCGCGAGGGCATCGTCGCGTACGCGGCGTTGCTCGGCGACGCCTACGCGGGCGAGGCGGGCGCGCTGCAGCGGCGATGGTACGCACTGGAGGAGGAGCACTACCACCGCTACCTCGCCGGCGAGCTCGACTACGAGGGGCAGCGCCGCGCCCGCGCCACGGCCTTCGCGGCCGACGCCGGCGTCGAGCTGACGCCGGAGCAGGCGAGCGCGTGGTTCGCCGCCTACCTGGGGCACTACGTCGCGGCGTGGACGCTGCACGACGACGCCCTGCCGGTGCTCGACCGGCTCGCGGCGGCGGGCGTCCGGATCGGCGTGATCACCAACGGCGATGTGGATTTCCAGACGACCAAGACGGACGCGATCGGTCTGACGGAGCGGGTCGAGCACCTCGTCGCGTCGGGCGAGGTCGGCGTGACGAAGCCGGATGCGCGGATCTTCCGCGTCGCGTGCGAGCGCTTCGGCGTCGCTCCGGCGGACGCGCTGTACGTCGGCGACCGGCTGGGCACCGATGCGATCGGCGCGGCGCACGCCGGCCTGCGCGGGGTCTGGCTCGACCGCGTCGGCGGGCCCGAGCACGGGCGCGAGCTGCCGCCGGAGGCCGTCGAGCTCGGCGTGCAGCGGATCGGCTCGCTGGACGAGCTGGACGCGATCGCGGGGCTGACGGGCTGAGCGGCCGCGATCCGGCGTCTCGACGGGTGCGGAGCGGTCCGCCGCCCGCTCAGCGGTGTCCATGCTGATCGAGTAGCCCGCGCAGCGGGCGTATCGAGATTCACCCGCGTCAGAGGATGAGCCTGCAAACCGCCCTTCTGAGGACGGTGGGTCTCGATACGCCCCTGCGGGGCTACTCGACCAGCATCGGTGGGTACTGACGCGGCCGAGGGGCCGACGTTTCCGGCTCTACTGCCCGTCGCCGACCTCTCGGGCCGTCTGGGCGGCGGCGGGCGAGGTCGCAGCGGCACGCTTCCTCCGTCTGTGCCGCAGCTCGAGGGCGAGCGCTGCGATCGCCACGACCAGGAGCACGGCGGAGGTGCACAGCGACGCGATCCCGAGGGCGCTCGGTGCCGCGATGACCGCAGGGGTGTCGAGGACGCCTCGGACGAGGCCGTAGAGACCGAGCACGACGAGGACGACGAGGACGGAACGGGATCTCACGACAGCCACCGCCGTCCCAGGAGTCGCTTGCTTGCTGCTGCGTTGTTCATACCGGTATGTCTAGCACCGACGCCGGCAGGAGGGGCCGGAGGCGCGTGCCGAGCCCCGCCAGTGGCGCACAGCAGCGATCGTCGATTCGGTCGGCGAGTCGCGCTTGACAGACGTGAGCTTCGGTCGGTTACCATCCGCGTATGGCTTACGACACAAGACCGATCCGCTCCGACGGAGACGCGACGCGCTCCCCCGATCGCGGCGACCGCCGCTCGCGAACGGCGCTCTCGACTCCGTCCCGTTCCGCCGATGCCGACAACGGCACGCGAGCGACCGCGGTGGATCGAGGCGGAGTCGCCCGGGCCGTCCTCCAGTGGGTGACCGGCGACCGGGTCGACGCTCGACGGGTCGTGCGCCTCGCCGACCGGCGGTGGCGAGGAGCGATGGAGCCGCTGCTCGGGCCGGAGGACGTCCTGCTCCTCCCGGCCGAGAGCGTGACCGACGACGATGCGACCCGCGAGGCCCCGACCTGCGACGGCGCGGCCGTCCTCAACTACCGCGGTGGACTCGACGAGCCGGGAGACGTCGCCTGGTTCGGCGAGCTGCGGGTCCAGACGGAGGACTACGCCTCGATCGCGTTCCTTCCGGTCACCGGTGCGACGACCGCACGGCTCCGCGATGCGAACGGCTGGCAAGCCTATCGGGAGGACGCCGACGCCGCCCGCGCCTCCGGTCGGCTGATCCCGCAGCTCCTGGGAGCCGCGGTCGCCGTGAGCGGTCTGCCGCTGACGGACGACCCCGCTGCCGGACCCGTCGCCGCCGTCGATGTCGACCGGGACGGGGTCGCGACGCTCGGTCCGGACGGGCTGGTCCTCGGCGACGCCCGAGACCCCGACGGCCTCGCGGCCGCCCTCGACAGGTCGTACCGTCCGCTCGACCGGCTCGCCGCGCTGGGCGGCGATGTCGCCGACGACATCGCGCGCCGCCCCTGGCTGGCGCTGTACCGCGCCGGCCTCGCCTTCGCCGCCGCCGACGACACCGGCCCGGCGTGGTCGGTGGTCGGGCTCGGAACGTCCCTCCGACCGGACGGGGAGGTGGCGACGCTCACGCGCTCCGATCTGATCCTCCTGCACCGGGGCGACGAGCGCGTCCTGGTGGAGCCCCGGACCCTGCGGCGGTTCGCCCTCGCTCCTGCCACCGCGATCGTCGTCGAGCGGCTGCTGAGCGAGGGCCCGGACGACGGGGTGCGAACGCCGGCCGACGAGGCCTTCGTCGCGCGGCTCGTCGAGCGGTTCGAGCACGAGGGCGTCCACCTCCGGAGAGGAGCGTGACGGCCTCGCCGGTCCTCGTGCCCCTGGTCTCGCCGACGGCGGCGGCCAGGACCGTCGCGGCAGTGAGCGCGACGGGGACACGCATCCGCTTCGCCGACGGCGTCGAGGCGATCGACCTCACCAGCGGGCTGTGGAACGTGCCGTTCGGCTGCGGCCGGCCGGAGTTCACCGCCGCCATCGCCGAGGCTCTGACAGAGGCCTCCTACCTGTCCCTCTTCCGGCGGAGTCACCCCTGGGCGGAGCGGGCGGCTGCGGCACTGCTCGCGGTCGTCGGCGACGCGCTCCCGCACGCCTCCTTCCGGCGCGTCCTCCTCACCACCTCGGGCGGCAGCGCGAACGACGCGGTCATGAAGCTGCTCCGCCAGCGGGCCGCGCTCCTCGGGCGGCTGGAGCGCCGGCTGGTCGTCGGCCTGTCCGGCAGCTACCACGGGCTCACCTACGGCGCCCACGCCCTGAGCGGCGACGAGCTGGGCCAGGACCTCTACGGCGTCGACCGCTCGGGGGTCCGGCACGTGGCGCACGACGATCCGGACGCCCTGGAGTCGCTGCTCCGCCGTGAGGGACGGCGCATCTGCGGCATCGTCGTGGAGCCCGTCCTCGGCTCCGGCGCTCTCCCGCTCTCGGACGCACTCCTCGCGGTGCTCGAGCGCGCGTCCCAGGACGGCGTCCCCGTCGTCGCGGACGAGGTGGCGACCGGCTTCGGCCGCACCGGCCCGTTCCTCGCCTCCTCGCGCTGGCCGTTCGCGCCCGACGCGGTGGTCCTCTCGAAGGCCCTGACGAACGGCACGCTCGCGGCGGCCGCCGTGGTCGTCGGCGAGCGGCTCCTCGCCGAGATCGATGCCGCCGACGCCCCGTTGGTCCACGCGGAGACCCAGGCGGGGACACCCGCGGTCTGCGCCGCCGTCCTGCAGAGCCTCGCACTGCTTCCCGAACTCCTCGGAGCCGACGGCTTCCCGCGCGTGAGTACCGGCCTCGACCGCGCCGTCACCGCGCTGTCCGCACATCCGCGGGTGCTCGGATCCTCCGGCGCCGGGTCCTTCCGGGCCCTGCGGATCGAGGGGGTGACCAGCGCCGAGGAGGTCCTCGGCCTGGTGGAGGACATCCGGCGGCGCGGGGCGGTCGTGCATCCCGCGCCGGGCGGGATCCAGTTCCTCCCTGCGGCGGTGTCCAGCGACCACGACCTCGCGGACATCCCGCGCATCATCAGTGCGGCGCTCGACGCATGAGCGTCCGCAGCACCGATCTGCGGTCCGGTCTGGCGTCGGATGCGGCGACCACCGGCTCCCGGCGGACCCTCTTCGTGCTCGACAGCGCGCTCGTCCGGTGCGGAGCCGTCGAGCCCGAGCGACTGCACGGACCGGTGGTCGTCCTCGACGTCGCGTCCGAGCAGGGTCGGCTGCTCGACACCGTCGACCGCGCCCTCCGTGCCGTCCGTCCCGACCGCCTCGTCGGCATCGGCGGCGGCAGGCTGCACGACGTGGCGGCGCTGGCGCGCCTGTTCGCCGCCGACCGCGCCCTCCGATCGCGCCTCGACGGACTGCTGAGCAGGCACGGCGGCCTTCTCGCCCCGGACCTCCCCGCGTCGACGGAGGTCCCTCGTCTCGTCCTGGTGCCCACGACGATCGGGCCCGGCAGCGAGACGAGCGTCGCGGCCTGCCGCGAGATCGGCGGCCTCCGCTCCGTCGTGGTCGGCGAAGCGCTCCGGGCCGACGCCGCCGTGCTCGACGCCGACCTCACGGCGATGCTGACCCGCTCCTCCGTGCTCGAGGGAGCGGCGGAGGCGGCCCTGCGACTGATCGGCTCGCGGTCCGGGTCGCCCGCCGACCACTCCGCCGACGACCGGTCGAGGCGACTGCTGGGGGCGCTGGGCGAGGCCGGCGGCCGCGTCGCCGAGAGCGCCGGACTCGTCCGCCGCGCCGACCGCGCGACGCTCGCTGCGGCGAGCGCCGACAGTCACGGCGCGCTGCGCTCGGCGACCGCGGATCCCTTCGCGGCGACGCACTGGTACCTCGCGAACGAGGTGAGCAGTCGCGCGGGCCTGCGGAAGGTGCCGGCGACGATGCCGCTGCTGCCCGTCCTGTGGAGTCGCGACTCCCCGGAGCGTCGCGCGCGACGACGGGCCGTCTGGCAGTGGTTCGCCGCTCCCCTCGGGCTCGACCCGGACCCCGTCGTCGGCAGCGCCCAGTGGTCCGAGCGGTGGGGGATCACCGCTCCGGCCGTCGCCGACCGCGCCCTCCGCGACGCGGCACTCGCGATCGTCGCCCGCTGGGACAGCTCGGCGCTGCCCGGCCTGGCGCTCGACGACGCCCTCCGACTCCTGCGCGCGGCCTTCCCGCCGGCGCGGGCCCTACGACCGAACGAGGGAGGTGAACACATGAACACCACGAACGAGCTCGAATTCCATGAGCTGGAGCAGGCGGTCGCTCCCGACTGGGAGTCGGCGGCCTCCGGCTTCACGACGGGGCTCCTCGTCGCGGGCGTCTTCGTCGGTCTCCTCACCTGACCGGGACCGACCGATGACACCCGGATTCCAGACGACGACACGAGGAGACGACGCATGCAACCACCCACCCCCCTGCGATTCGAGGAGATCGAGTCGATGGCCGCACCCGATTCCGACTGGTACATCGCCACGAAGCTCGGGATCGCTGTCGGCCTCGGGCTCGGCGCGATCGTCCTGACCTAGCTCTCGAGGAGAGCACCTCTTCACCGAGGACTTCATCACCGAGGAGGTGAGAAATGGAGAACCCCGTTCTCTTCCAGGAGATCGAACCCGCGGTCGCTCCGGCCGACGGCTGGCGGACCGCCGACGCCGGTCTGAGGATCGTGATCGCGCTCGGCAGCATCGTGCTGCTCGCGACCTAGCCGACCGTGCACCTCCCGCGGTCCCGGACGCTCGAGCGTCCGGGACCGCCCCCTCTCAGACCTGGAGCGACCATGCAGCACCCCTCGGACCCGCCGCCGCTCACCACGGCGAGCGCCGCCCTCCTCGGCGCCCTCTCCCCCGTCCCCGCGGCGCCGGAGGACCTCTACGGCCCGGACGGCTCCGTCGTCTACGAGCACTTCACCGCGGAGGACCGCAGCGAGATCAGCCCCCTGCTGGCGGCGGTCCGCCGGACCGAGGGGCCGATCCTCGAGCTGGCCTGCGGCGGCGGACGCCTCACCGTGCCCCTCCTGGGCCTCGGCCGCCCCGTCGTCGGCCTCGATCTCTCGCCGACGATGATCGACATCCTCCGGACGCGGATCGCGGCACTGCCCGCCACCAGGATCGCCGACGGCTCCCGGGCGCTGGTCGGCGACATGACCTGCTTCCACCTGCCGGAGCGCTTCGGCGCCGTCGTCCTCGGCGCCACGTCCATCGCGCTCCTGGACCGAGCCGGCCGGCACGCCTTCCTCCGAGCCGCCCGCGAGCACCTCGGAGCGGACGGCGTCCTCCTGATCACCGCGTCGAGCCCCGACCACGCCTACGTCGCCGGAAGCCGCAGCTCGCGCATCCGCGCCGTGCCCGGGCCGTCCGGCGGACCGGGAGCGGCCGTCGTGACGTCCGCCGTCACCCCCGACGGTCTCCACCGGGACGTCGAGGTCGTGCAGCTCGGTCTCGATCCCGAGGGGCGTGCGGCGGCACGCTTCTTCCGCTCGCGGGTGAACGTCGTCGACGCCGACCAGGTCGCGGTGGAGGCCGAGCGCGCGGGACTGCGGCTCGTCGCGCGGACCGCGCTGGTGGAGACCGAGGACTCGACGCTGCTGCAGCTGGTCCGGGCATGAGCGATCCCGCGCCCCGGCTGGCGGACACCGTGACGATCGACGAACCGATCGCGCCCGGCGCTCCGTGGATCCTCTCGGTGCGGGGCGTCCCGCGCGCACGGGTCGGTCCCGCGGTGGCGACCTTCGCCGCCGGGCTGCGCCCGAGCGCGCACGAGACGGACGAGACGGAGGGCACCGGGAGCACCTCCCTGACGGACGAGGAGACGGCCGCCCTGCTCCGCGAGTTCGCGACGGCCGGGCTCCTCGCCGGCTCCGAGCGCCGCGAGCCCCGGTCGCATCGGCTGCAGTTCCGGCCGCCGGCGAGTCTCCAGCTGACCCTGCTCGACGCGACGCGGCCGGCGCTCGTGCTCGCGCGGCTCCTGCGCCGCCGACCGGTCCGGCTGCTCGCGGTCACCGCCGTCGTCGCGGTGCTGCTCCTGGGTACCGCGAGCGCGATCGCGCACTCGGCGGAGATCGCCGCCGTCCTCAGCGAGCCACTGCCCCTGCCCTCGCTCCTCGCGGTCTCGGTCGCGTTCCTGCTCGCGGGAGCGGTCCATGAGGCCGGTCACGCGGTCTCCCTCGCAGCCTTCGGTGGACGGCCACGGCGCGCCGGGGTGATGATCTTCTACCTCGCCCCCGCCTTCTTCTGCGACGTCACAGACGGCTGGCGTCTGGGCGACCGGCGCTCCCGCGCGGCGGTCGCGCTGGCCGGCCCGGCGGTGCACCTCGTCCTCGTGGCGGGCGCCGCCACGGCGCTGCTCTGGTCGCCGACGGGGCGGTCCGCCCTCGCGTGCTTCGTCGTCGCGGCCGCACTCAGCGCGGTGACCAATCTCGTTCCGCTCGTTCACCTCGACGGCTATCTCGCCCTGGTCGCGGTCCTCGACCGGCCGTTCCTGCGCAGAGCCGCGATCGGAGCCGTCGGCGACGCCGTCCTGCGCCTGCTGGGCGGAACCGCGCCACGCGCCTCCCCCTGGCTCGTCCTGTTCGGGGTCGGCTGCCGCGGCTTCGCACTGCTCCTGATCGGCTGGGCCTACGTCCGCAGCGTCCCTGTCCTGATCCTCACCGAGCCGGGTGCGGTCATCGCGCTCGTGTTCGCCGCAGCGCTCCTCGGCGCACTCGTCGTCTCCCTCGTCCGGTTCGCGCGAGCCGCGAGAGAAGCGCGAGTCGGAGCGCTCCGGGTCGCCGTCGCGTCCGCCGTCCTCGCCGCCGCTCTCGCCGGCGTCGCAGCCCTCCCCCTCGAGGAGCGCATCGAGGGCGGCTACGTCGTCCGCAACGGCGAGGCCTTCCTCGTGCGGACTTCGGCCGACCCGAGGGTCGTGCCGGGCACCCCGGTGCGGCTGACCAGCAACGGGATCGCGGTGCGGTCCCCGCGGTCGACGGCCGTCGTCAGCGGCCCCGCGGAGCCGCTGCTCGCCCCGATCGCCGCGCTCGCGCCCCTCACCGGGCTCGACGACGTGCCCGCCGTCGGCTATCCCCTCGCCCTGCCCGACTCCGCGAGCACTCCCCCGGTGGGCGGCGCCTCGGTCTCCCTCGGCGGCGGCACGATCGGTGGCGCGGTGCTCGACCTCGTCGCCGGGGACGCGCTCCGCCGCCTGTGGGTCGGCCGGTGACCGGCGGGAACGCGCTCGAGAGCGCCTTCGAGCACGCCCTCCGCGTGCTCACCGTCGAGTCGGACGGCGACACGGTCCCCGGCTGGCGCGGCCGGACGCTCTCCGGTCCCGTCCGGCGCCGGGGTGAGCCGCTCTGGCTCCGTCTCGTCGGCTCCCCCTCCGCGCTCGCCCAGGGGACGTGGTGGACCGGCACCGCGGCCAGCGCCGTGCTCCCCGCCCTGCCCAAGCCGGTCGTGCTCGCCGTCGAGGAGTGGGACCCGCCCTCCGTCGAGGGGTTCCGGCTCCGCGCCGAGCTGATGACCCGCCTGCCCGGTCGTGCCCTGTCCCCGACGGCGGAGCTCGCGCCGGAGACCGACGTCGATCCGGCGGTCTGGGTCGAGCTGGGCGGGATCCTCGACGCGCTCGCCGCCGTCCCGACGCAGCGGGAGTCGACCGTCCCCGCCACGGTGGACCGGCTGCTGCACAGCTTCTTCGGCGACCGGTTCCCGCGCGGCACCCCGTGCTGGACGACGGCGCACGGCGACCTGCACCCCGGCAACCTGCTCGTCGCACCGCTCGGCCTCGCCGACTGGGAGGCCTGGGGGCGCGGACCCGAGCACCTCGACGTCGCGACCCTCTACGTGCACGCCCTCGCCGCCCCGGACGCCCGGCGCTCCCTCGTCGAGGTGCTCGGCGAGCGGCTGCACTCGGACGCCGCACTGCCCGCCCTCGCCTTCGCCGCCGCGAAGGTGCTCGCGCGGTCGGTCTCCGGCGACTACCCGACGCTGGTCACTCCCGTGCACCGGCTCCTCGACGACCTGACCGCGCGACCGCTCGGCGCCGGCGGGACGACCGCTCGACGACGATGACCCCCTCCCTCGAAAGGTCCGCCCATGAGCTCTGCGCTCGACTTCCAGCACTTCACCAAGACCTTCCGCGGCCGCCGCGTCGTGGACGACCTCAGCTTCTCCGTGCGGCAGGGAACGGTCGTCGGGCTCCTCGGCCCGAACGGCGCCGGCAAGAGCACGGCGCTCCGCGGGCTGGTCGGACTGCTGCGCCCCGACTCCGGTGAGGCGCGGATCGGCGGCCACCGGTTCGCGGAGCTGCGCGCGCCAGCGCGGGTCGTCGGCGTGCACCTCGACGGCCTCGGCTTCGAGAACGGCATCACCGGCCGTCGGCACCTCGCGATCGTCGGCCGCGCGGTCGGCGCGCCGCTCTCCCGCGTCGACGAGCTGCTGGAGACGGTCGGCCTCACCGAGGCGGCGCGTCGGCCGGTCCGCGGCTACTCGACCGGGATGCGCCAGCGCCTCGGCCTGGCCACCGCCCTCGCCGGAGATCCGGAGATCCTCGTCCTCGACGAACCGGCGAACGGGCTCGACCCCGAGGGGATCCGGTGGCTGCGGCGCCTGATCCGCGCCGAGGCCGAGCGCGGACGGACGGTCCTCGTCTCCAGCCACCAGCTCGCCGAGCTCGAGCACACCGTCGACGAGGTGGTCGTCCTGCGGCGCCGGATGCTCTTCCACGGCCCGCTCGAGGACCTCACCCGCTCGGGCGGGCGGAGTCTCGAGGACGGCTACTTCGACCTCGTCGACGGCGAGGCCGGCCGATGAGCGGGGCCGGCGCGCTCGCGCGGGCCGAGATCCTGCGCTCCCGCAGCGGCTCGTCGTTCCCGGTCCTCCTCGCGTACGCGATCCTGATCCCCGTCTTCGCCCTGAACATGCCCGGTACGACGGATCGGCTCACCGGCCTCGACGACGCTCCGGCGAGCCGCTTCGTCTTCGGCTTCGCGGCCTGCGCCGCCCTGGGCGCGTGCTTCTACGGGTCCTACGCCTACACCCGGGAGACGTACTACCACTCGCTCGACCGGACGCTGCTGCTCGGCAGCCGGGACGCGATCCTGTCGGCGAAGGCGCTGGCCGGCGCGGTCTCGGGCGCGGTCTTCGGGGTGGTGGCGGTCGTGGGCTGGTGGCCGATCACCGCGGTGGTCCTGGCGACGGCCGGCCGCCGCCTGACGCCGGACATCACTCTGCTGTCCGCCTCGGTCGGCGTCGTCCTCTCCTGTGCCCTGAGCGGCGTGCTGGGCGTCGGCATCGGCTACGCGGTGCGGAACTACTACGCCTGCATCCCGATCGTCCTGGTCCTCCCCGCCGCCCTCGCCGCGCCGCTGCTCACCGTCGCCCGTGACGTCGGGCGACTGATCCCGATCGGAGCCGTCGCGGGAGCGACCGGGGCGCCGGTCGACGGGATGCTTCCCGCGCCACTAGCGCTGGCCGTCCTGGCCGCCTGGGCGCTCCTGGCGGTCGGCGGCGCACGGATCCTCGAGCAGCGGCGGGCGCGGTGACGGACGCGGCCGCGGAGGGGCCGCTCACCCGCGCCGTCGCCGCGGAGTTCCGACGCGTGGTCGCGAGCCGGACACCGCTCTGGGGACTGGTCTTCGGACTGCTGCCCGTGCTCCCCCTCCTCCTCGCCGTGACGCAGGTCGATCTCGGCGCGCTCCCGCCCGGAGAAGCGGCCTCGCTCGAGCACTCGATCTCGGCGGCGCTGCTGCAGGGCGGCGTCGTCGGGGCGGCGGCCTTCGGAGCACTGCGGACGGCGAGCGCCTTCGAGAAGGGGATCCTCGCACGCGACGTGCTCTCGTCGGGGCTCCGGCCGGCGCTCGCGGCACGATTCCTGGTGGCGGCCGGTGCCGGTGCGGTGCTCGCGACGGCGGCGGTCGTGATCGGAGTCGCCGGCGTCGCCGTCGTCTCGGCGGGAAGGGTCACTCCGGACCTCGGCGTCGTGACCCTCGTTCCCATGACCGGGATCGGAGGTGCGATCTGGGGCGCGCTGGTCGGCACGATCGTCCGAGCACCGCTCTTCGTGCTCTTCGCGGCCCTGGCGCCACTCAGCGTCGCGACCTTCACGAGTGGCACCGCCCTCGAGGACGTCACGCCCCTCGCTGCGCTGTCGGCGTCCGCGCCGCCCACGGTCGCGGCCGTGCTGGCGGGCCCGGCCTGGCTGCTGGCACTCGCGCTCGTCGCGGTCGCGACGGGGCGTCGCCGCCCGCTGCTCTGACGGAGCTCCGCCGGGGGCGGGTCTCGACACGCGCTGCGCGCTACTCGACCAGCATGTCTGCGGGCGTCTCTTCCCCGTGGATCCACGCACGAGGGCCCGCGCACTCTGCGTGCGCGGGCCCTCGTCGTTCAGTGGTGCAGTGCCTACTGCACGTCCTCGTCGACCCAGTCGAAGGTCTTCGTGACGGCCTTCTTCCAGAGGCGGTACTGGCGGGCGGCCTCGTCCTGGTCCATCTGCGGGGTCCAGCGCGAGTCCTCCTGCCAGTTCTGGCGCAGGTCGTCCAGGTTCTCCCAGAAGCCGACGGCGAGGCCCGCGGCGTACGCGGCGCCGAGCGCGGTGGTCTCGGCGACGACCGGCCGGACGACCGGGACGCCGAGGATGTCGGCCTGGAACTGCATCAGCAGGTTGTTGGCGATCATGCCGCCGTCGACCTTGAGCTCCTGCAGCGGGACGCCGGAGTCGGCGTTGACCGCGTCCAGGACCTCGCGGGTCTGGAACGCCGTCGCCTCGAGAGCGGCGCGGGCGATGTGGCCCTTGTTGACGTAGCGGGTGAGGCCGACGAGCGCACCGCGCGCGTCCGCTCGCCAGTACGGCGCGAAGAGGCCGGAGAACGCGGGCACGAAGTACGCGCCGCCGTTGTCCTCGACCGTCGCGGCCAGCGCCTCGACCTCGGGGGCCGAGCCGATGAGGCCCAGGTTGTCGCGCAGCCACTGGATCAGCGAGCCGGAGACCGCGATCGAGCCCTCGAGCGCGTAGTGCACCTCGCCGTCGCCGAGCTTGTAGCCGATCGTCGTGAGCAGCCCGTTCTTGGAGTGCACGATCTCGGTGCCGGTGTTGAAGATCAGGAAGTTGCCGGTGCCGTAGGTGTTCTTCGCCTCGCCCGGATCGAACGCCGCCTGGCCGAAGGTCGCGGCCTGCTGGTCGCCCAGGATGCCGGCGATCGGGACCTCGCGCAGCAGCGAGGAGGACTCGACCTGCCCGTAGACCTCGGAGGACGAGCACACCTCGGGGAGCATCGACTTCGGCACGCCGAAGGCCTCGAGGATGTCGTCGCGCCACTCGAGCGTCTCGAGGTCGAGGAAGAGGGTGCGCGAGGCGTTGGTGACGTCGGTCTTGTGCACGCCGCCGTCGACTCCGCCGGTGAGGTTCCAGAGAACCCAGGTGTCGGTGGTGCCGAAGATCAGGTCGCCGGCCTCCGCCTTCTCGCGGGCGCCCTCGACGTTCTCGAGGATCCAGACGATCTTGGTGCCGGAGAAGTAGGTCGCGAGCGGGAGCCCGACGATCGACTTGAAGCGGTCCGCGCCCTCGTCGCCGGCGAGCCGGTCGACGATCGACTGCGTGCGGGTGTCCTGCCAGACGATGGCGTTGTAGACGGGCTTGCCGGTGGTCTTGTCCCAGACCACCGCGGTCTCGCGCTGGTTGGTGATGCCGACGGAGGCGATGTCGTGGCGGGTCAGGTCGGCGCGGGAGAGCGCCTGGCCGATGACCTCGCGGACGTTGTTCCAGATCTCGATCGGGTCGTGCTCGACCCAGCCCGCGCGCGGGAAGATCTGCTCGTGCTCCTTCTGCCCGGTCGAGACGATCGAGCCCTTCTTGTCGAAGATGATCGCGCGGGACGACGTGGTCCCCTGGTCGATAGCGATGACGTAGTCAGCCATGAATGATTACTCCTTCGTAACGGGGTGAAGTGGAGTGCGACTCGTGAGTCGCAGAGTTCGGAGGGTCGACGCTCAGAGGATCGGCAGCAGCGCGGTCGACAGCAGGCCGGCGAGCACACCGCCGACGATCGGGCCCGCGACGGGCACCCAGGCGTAGCTCCAGTCGCTCGAGCCCTTGCCCTTGATCGGCAGCAGCGCGTGGGCGATGCGGGGGCCGAGGTCACGGGCCGGGTTGATGGCGTAGCCGGTCGGGCCGCCGAGGGAGGCGCCGATCGCGATCACCAGGATGGCGACGGGCAGGGCGCCCAGTGCCGCGAGTCCGCCGTCGCCCTGGCGTCCGCCGCCGAAGCCGATGACGACGAAGACGAGGACGAAGGTGCCGATGACCTCGGTGACGAAGTTCCAGCCGTAGCTGCGGATCGCAGGACCCGTGGAGAAGACGCCGAGCTTGTTGGCCGGGTCGGGCTCCTGGTCGAAGTGCTGCTTGTAGGCGAGCCAGCAGAAGACGGCGCCGAGGATCGCACCGATCATCTGGGCGAGGATGTACATCAGGATCGAGACGATGTTGACCGGGACGCCCGAGCCGAACTCCGTCGCTCCGCTGGCCACGAGGCCGAGCGTGACGGCCGGGTTGAGGTGCGCACCCGAGTTGTAGGAGACGATCACACCGGCGAAGACGGCGAAGCCCCAGCCGATGTTGACCATCAGAGTTCCGCCGTTGAGGCCCTTGCTCTTCACGAGCGCGACGTTGGCGACCACGCCGCAGCCGAGGAGCACGAGCATCGCTGTTCCCACGACTTCCGCGAGGAACACCACTCCGAGATTGTCCACGTTGACCATTTCCTTTTCATCGGTCGGAACGCGCGAGCGCGTCCGCGCCGGGCATCGATGCCCGACGAGTGTGAAGTTATCGGCGCCCCGTACCGGGGACAAGGAACGCCGCGTGCACGTTTGTGCGTTGTGACGACGGAAGTCCCGGCTCGAGATCACTCCTCGAACCGGGACTCCCGTCGATCCGCGCCAGTCGCCCCGCTAGGAGGCCGCGACCGCCGTCGGCGCCTGCACCGAGGTGCCGCCGACATCGACGCCGTTGTACTTCTTCAGGTGCTCGATCGTCGCGTCGACCTCCTGGGCGCGCTCCGCCTCGTCCCAGCCGAGGACCTCGCCGGTGTGCTGGGCGAGCTCCTCGAGCAGCTCGCGGCTCAGGCCGCCGGTGAAGGCGTGGTTGGTGCGGCGCATGACCAGGTCGATCAGGTGCACGACGCTCTCGCGCTGGGCGAGGTAGCGGATCTCACCGGTGGTGAAGTCCTTGTCGAAGTCGAGCGCCTCGTCGTGACCGTCGGCCAGGGCCTCGATGACCTCCTCCGCCCGGGTGCCGTAGCGCTCGAGCAGCTGGCCGGTGCGGGCCGAGGACAGGCCGGAGCGGTGCTGGCTGATCCACTGGGCGCGCGAGGCGTCCGTGCGCGGGAAGCCCTTGCCGCCGCCGATCGCGGTCTTCACGGTGGAGACGCGGCGGGTGACGCCGATCCGCTTGAAGACCTCGTTCGAGAGGTGCTCGGACAGGGCGCGGAACGTCGTCCACTTGCCGCCGACCAGGCTCAGCACGGGGGTCTTCCCGCCGGGGAGGGTGGAGGGCTCGATGCGGTAGTCGCGGGAGACGAAGCCGGGGGTCTCGTCGTCGTGACGGGGCAGCGGGCGGATGCCGGAGAACTTGAAGACGATCTGCTCGCGGGTGACCGGGATGGAGGGGAACACGTGGTTCACCAGGTCGAAGAAGTAGTCGATCTCCTCCTCGGTGCAGACGGCCGGCTCGTTGGGGTCGGCCTCGATGTCGGTGGTGCCGACCATGACCCGGCCCTTGAGCGGGTAGATCAGCACGATGCGGCCGTCGCTGTGCTCGAAGAACATCTCGCGGCCTTCGCAGGCCTCGACCAGCTCGGGGTTGTCGAGGACGATGTGCGAGCCCTTGGTGCCGCCCATGAACTTCGTGGTCGTGCCGAGCGCCGTGTTGGTGAAGTCGGTCCACGGTCCGGAGACGTTGACGACGACGTCCGCCTGGAAGGCGAACTCCTCGCCGCTCTCGCGGTCGCGCAGCAGCACGCCGCCCTCGGCGGTGCCGACGGCCTCGACGTAGTTGGCCGCGCGGGCCTTCGTGCCGCCGACGAGCGCGTCGCGCAGCACGTCGAGCGCCAGGCGCTCGGGTTCGTGCACGGAGGCGTCGAAGTAGGTGGCGGTGTACTTGATCTTCGGGTCGAGCTTGGGCAGCTCGTTCAGCGAGCGCTTGCGGCCGTGGAACTGGTGGCGCGGGACGACGCCGCCGTCGCGGGAGAAGAAGTCGTACAGGGTCAGGCCGACCTTGATCAGCAGCGCGCCGCGCTCCTGGGGCTTGCCCGACTTGTGCGTGAGGAAGCGCAGCGGCGCGGCCAGGATGCCCGAGAACGTCGAGTAGATCGGGATCGTGGTCTGCAGCGGCTTCACGTAATGCGGAGCGATCTTGAGCAGGCCGTTGCGCTCGTGCACGCCCTCGTTGACGAGGCGGAACTCGCCGTTCTCGAGGTAGCGGATGCCGCCGTGGATCATGTGGCTCGAGGCGCTGGACGCACCCGAGACGTAGTCGCCGCGCTCGACGAGGGCGACGTCGACGCCGTTGAGCGCGAGCTCGCGGAACGTCCCGATGCCGTTGATGCCACCGCCGATCACGAGGACGGTCGCGCGGGGGGTGTCCCGCAGTGCGGAGACGCTCTCGCGGAGAGAGGAGCTTCCGGGAGTTCCGACAGACTGTGCCACTTCGTACTCGCCTTCGTGTCGTAGGTGTTGCGTCGAATGCCTCGTGCGAGTGTGGCCGCCCCAGATGGACGGTTGATATCGCGAGGGAATACAGCCATCCTTGACCCGACAACACATCCGGTCAAGACGGGTGGAAATACGTGCAAGGAGTGGCAATGACCCCTGTCCGACCGGTCGTCGAGCTGGACGAGACGACGCACGCGACCCACCCGGACAAGACGCGCGACGCGCTCCGGGCCGCGCAGCTGTACTACATGCAGGACCTGACGATGGACGCCATCGCGCACGAGCTGCACACCTCGCGCTCCTCGGTGTCGCGGCTGCTCTCGCACGCCCGGGCGACGGGACTGGTCGACATCCAGATCCGCTCCCCCCTCGACCGGGCGAGCGCCCTGTCGGCGGAGGTGCGCGCGCACTTCGACATCACGGCGCACATCGTCCCGGTGCCGGACCACACCAGCGAGATCGACCGGCTCGAGCGCGTCGCGCTGTCGGCCGCGCGGATCCTCGGGCCGTTCATCGACTCGAACATGATCGTCGGCATCGCCTGGGGCTCGACGATGAGCGCGATGAGCCGGCACCTGATCGCCAAGGAGACGCACAACACCCAGATCGTGCAGCTCAACGGCGCGGGCAACACCGAGACCACCGGCATCAACTACTCCAGCGAGATCCTGCGGCGCTTCGGCGACGCGTACGCCGCGAAGGTGCAGCAGTTCCCGGTGCCGGCGTTCTTCGACGACCCGATGACCAAGAAGGCGGTCTGGCGCGAGCGCTCGACCAAGCGGGTGCTGGAGCTGCAGCAGCGGATGGACGTCGCGCTCTTCGGCCTCGGCTCGCCGTTCGCGGCGGTGCCCTCGAAGGTCTACATCGGCGGCTACCTGGAGCCGAGCGACTTCACCTCGCTCAGTGCGTCCGGCGTGGTCGGCGACGTCGCCACCGTGTTCTACCGGGCCGACGGCACCTGGGACGACATCCCCATGAACGAACGTGCAAGCGGCCCGGACCTCTCCACCGTGCGCCGCGCCTCCCGCCGCATCTGCGTCGTCTCGGGCGCCTCGAAGCTCCCGGGCCTGCGCGGCGCCCTCGCCGCCGGCCTCCTCACCGACCTCATCCTCGACGAGGGCACGGCCCGCGCCCTGATCTCCGGCTGACCCCTGGCTCCCCACCCCTCCCCCTCCCGCGAGATGCCACTTATGAGCACGACACGCCGCAGAATCTCGTCATAAGTGGCATGCCGCGCTGGAGGTCAGAGGCCGAGAGCGCGACGGACGCGGGCGGCCGTCGCCTCGGGGTGGTCGACGAGGCCGGAGAGACGCACGCGGATGTGGCGGTAGCCGAGCGCCTGAATCGCCTCGCTGCGCGCGATGTCCCGCTCGTACTGCCGCGTGTCCGTCCGGTGCTGATCGCCGTCGTATTCGACGACGACCCACTGATTTCGATAGAGCAGATCCACCCGCGCGACGAAGACACCGTCCGCGTCGTACAGCTCGACGTTGAGCTCCGGCTCGGGCAGCCCCGCGCGGATCAGCAGCAGCCGGAGGAGCGTCTCCTTCGGCGACTCGGAGCCGACCCGGACGAGCCCGACCGCCTCCCGAGCGCGCCGGCCGCCCCGCCCGCGATACCGTGCCGCCCTCGCCGCGAGGATCTCGAGATCGACGCGGAGGCCGCGGCGACCGAGCTCCTCGTCGGGCCGCACGAGAGCATCGCCGAGGACGACCAGCTCGTCGAGCGATCGCGAGTCGGCGAGATGGCAGAAGGTCGAGGCGGGATCCGTCACCGGATGGCCCGCGTCGACGACGGTCACCGCCTCGTCCCAGAGATGGTGCGACTTCACGCCGACCCGACGCGCGGCTCGCATCGGCGGGGCGACCGCGACGTGCAGCGGAGTGGTCTCCGTCGCCCGCCGATCAGGCAGCTGGAGGAGATGAGCGGCGGTGACATGCGAGAAGAACTCGCCCGGCCGCATCACCGCGGCGAACGCCGCGATCCTCTCGCCGTATGTCACCGGCTCGATCGCGGCACGAGCACCCCGGAAGACGCCGACCGGGTACTCCGCCACCAGCCGATGGCGCGCGAGCTCGCTCGTCGACGCGTTCACGATCCGGGTCTCTGTGTCGTCCTGCATGCGAGGACCCTGCCGCACCCCGCGCTCCCCCGCGCGCGTTCTCCACAGCCCCCTCCCGCGAGATGCCACTTATAAGCACGACACGCCGAGGAATCACCTCATAAGTGGCATCTCGCGGAGGGCGGCAGGGCTGGGGAGGAGGGTCAGGACTCGCGGGCGTGGGTGTCGAGGAAGGCGTAGACCTCGGCGTCGTCGATGCCGGGGAAGGTGCCGGAGGGCAGCGGGGCGAGGACGTGCGCATGCAGGCGGGCGCTCGGCCAGGCGTTGCCGTCCCAGCGCTGGGCGAGCTCGGCGGGGGCGCGGCGGCAGCAGGACTCGTCGGGGCAGCGCGACTGCTCGCGGCGGTCGGTGTCGCGGCCGCGGAAGAAGCGCGCCTCGGCGAAGGGGACGCCGACCGTGATCGAGAACTCCTCCGTGGCGGTGGTGCCGGTCTGCGAGGCCGACCAGAAGGTGCCGGCCGGCGTGTCCACGTACTGGTAGTACTCCGTCGTCCGGTTGGTGCGGCTGAAGGCGGAGCGCGCCGACCAGTAGCGGCAGACGGTCTGCCCCTCCACCGCACCGGTCACGTCGGTCGGCAGCGGCAGGCCGTCGTTCTCGTAGGCCTTCTGGATCGAGCCGTCGCCGAGCACGCGGAGGAAGTGCATCCGGATGTCGAGGTGCGAGGTCAGCAGGTTGGTGAAGCGCAGCGCCGCCGCCTCATGCGTGACGCCGAAGCCGTCGCGGAAGTCCTCGACGGAGATGTCCCGATCGCGCTTCGCCTCCTCCAGGAACGCCACGGCGGGCTCCAGCGGCATCAGGCAGGCCGCTGCGAAGTAGTTGATCTCGAGCCGCTGCCGGAGGAAGTCGGCGTAGGTGACCGGGCGCTCGTGGCCGAGCAGCCGGTGCGCCATCGCCTGCAGCGCGAGCGCCCGGAGCCCGTGGCCACCGGGGATCGAGGCGGGCGGCAGGTAGATCCGTCCGTTCGCGAGGTCGATCACCGAGCGGGCCGAGTGCGGCAGATCGCCGACGTGGATGATCTCGAAGCCGAGGTGCCGCGCCATCTTCGAGACCGAGCTGTGGGTCAGCGCGCCTCCGCGGTGTCCGACCGTGCGGAGCATCTCGCCGGCGACCGCCTCGATCTCGGGCAGGTACGCGTTGCGCTCGCGCAGCTGCAGCCGCTGGGCGGTATTGGCGCGCCGAGCCTCCTCCGGTGTCGCGCTGGCCTCGCTCTTGCGGCGCGCCAGCTCGCGGTAGACGCCGAGGAACGCCTCGAGGACGGGAGTGGTCAGGCCCTTGTTGACCTTGAACTCCGGCAGCCCGAGCGAGCGGTAGAGCGACCCCTTCTGCACCCGCGCCAGCTCGATCTCGAGGGCGGCGCGCTCGCTCGGCGGCTCGTCCGAGAGCAGCGCGGCGAGCTCGACGCCGAGCGCGGTGGCGAGCGCCTGCATCAGCGAGAGCCGCGGCTCCCGGCGTCCGGTCTCGATCAGAGAGAGCTGGCTGCCCGAGACACCCACGCGCTCGGCGAGCTGCCCGAGGGTCAGCCCGCGGCGGGTGCGGAAGTGCCGGATGCGCTGCCCGAGCAGGGCGGCATCGGTCCCGGCGGTGGGAACGGTGGCGGGGTCGGTGGTGTCGGTCACGGCGAGCTCCAGCGATCGGTTGTGACGGAGGCGCAAAAACCGCGGTTCTTGAAGGTCAAGGCTTCGCAAATACCCCTCGATCCTCCTCCATCCTGGCTTCAGGCGCCAGAGAGCGCCCCTCGCACCGTCGGATCACGACCGCCACGAGGACCGACTCCCCACCCCGTCGACGACGACTGCACTGAAAGCGGAGCCAGCATGAGCATCTACAGCAACACCCTCCTCCTCGAGACGACCACCATGACCGCGCCGACCCCGGTCGCCGCACCGGTCGTGCCGCCCGCCCCGCTGGCCCTCCGCCGCTGGGTGCGCGAGATGGCCGCGATCCTCCAGCCCGACGCGATCGAGTGGTGCGACGGCTCCCCCGCCGAGTGGTACCGCCTCACCGGCCGGATGGTCGAGGAGGGGAAGCTGATCGCCCTGAACCCGGAGTGGCGGCCCGGCTCGTTCCTCGCCCGCACCGACCCCGACGACGTCGCCCGCGTCGAGGACCGCACGTTCCTCTGCACCACGGACGAGGCCGACGCCGGACCGACCAACAACTGGCGCGAGCCCTCCGCGATGAAGGCCGAGCTCGCCCCCTACTTCGCCGGCTCGATGCGCGGCCGGACGATGTACGTCGTCCCGTTCTCGATGGGCCCGGTCGGCGGTCCGCTCTCGCAGCTCGGCGTGCAGCTGACCGACTCCGCCTACGCCGTGCTGAACATGCGGATCATGGCCCGCGTCGGCGCCGAGCCGCTCGCCGCCTTCGGCGAGGAGACCGCCTTCGTCCGCGGCGTGCACTCGGTCGGCTTCCCGCTCCGCGACGCCGACGGCACGACCCGCGACGACGTCGCCTGGCCGTGCAACGCGACGAAGTACATCACCCAGTTCCCCGAGACGCGCGAGATCTGGTCGTTCGGCTCCGGTTACGGCGGCAACGCCCTGCTGGCCAAGAAGTGCTTCGCCCTGCGGATCGCCTCCGCGATGGGCCGCGAGGAGGGCTGGCTGGCCGAGCACATGCTCCTGATCCGCATCGTCTCGCCCGAGGGCCGGAGCTACCACGTGGCCGCGGCCTTCCCGAGCGCCTGCGGCAAGACGAACCTGGCGATGCTGCAGCCGACGATCCCCGGCTGGCGCGTGGAGACGCTCGGCGACGACATCACCTGGATGAAGAAGGGCGAGGACGGCCGCCTCTGGGCGATGAACCCCGAGACCGGGTTCTTCGGCGTCGCACCCGGCACCGGGCAGAGCAGCAATCCGAACGCCGTGCACACCCTCTGGGGCAACACGATCTTCACCAACGTCGCACTCCGCGAGGACGGCGACGTCTGGTGGGAGGGCCTCACCGACGAGGTGCCCGAGCACCTCACCGACTGGCGGGGCGAGCCGTGGACGCCCGCCTCCGGGACCCCGGCCGCGCATCCCAATGCGCGCTTCACGGCACCGGCCCAGCAGTGCCCGACTCTCTCGGCCGAGTGGGACGCCTTCGAGGGCGTGCCGCTGGACGCGATCGTCTTCGGCGGGCGCCGGGCGAGCAACGTGCCGCTGGTGACCCAGGCGACCTCCTGGCAGCACGGCGTGTTCCTGGGTGCGACCATCGCCTCCGAGAAGACGGCCGCGGCGGAGGGGACGGTCGGCGAGCTGCGGCGCGACCCGTTCGCGATGCTGCCCTTCTGCGGCTACAACATGGCCGACTACTTCGCGCACTGGCTCGCCGTCGGCGCGGACCTCGGCGAGAAGGCGCCCGCGATCTTCCAGGTCAACTGGTTCCGCAAGGGCGCCGACGGCTCCTTCCTCTGGCCCGGCTTCGGCGACAACGCCCGAGTCCTGCAGTGGCTCGTCCGGCGGATCGAGGGGCTCGCGGAGTCGCGGCCCAGCGCGATCGGCGACCTGCCGCTGTCGATCGACACGCACGGGCTGAACCTCTCGGCCGCCGCGAAGGAGGAGCTGTTCTCCGTCCCGGTGGAGGCGTGGCTCGACGAGTGCGCCCTGACGGAGGCGTTCTTCGCCCGCTTCGGCGACCGCCTGCCGCCCGAGCTGACCGCCGAGCTGCGGGCGCTGCGGCTCCGGCTGCTCGCCGAGGAGCTGCCGGCCGCCCACGCGGCCTGAACCCGGATCCCGCCGGCCGCGCGCCGGCGCCCCTGTGGCCCGCGGAGGGGAACCATCCCCTTCTTCGCATCCCCCTCCGCGGGTCCACTCCCGCTCTGCTGATCGAGCAGCCCCGCCCGGAGGGAAGGCCATGCTGATCGAGTAGCCCCGCAGGGGCGTATCGAGATCCACCACCGCCGAGCACGTGGGTCTCGATACGCCGCTGCCGCAGCTACTCGACCAGCATGTGAGGACCGCTGCCGCGGCTACTCGACCAGCATGTCGAGATCCCCCACCCACCGCACGACCAGACGGGCACCATGGACGACCGCATCACCCTCCGCTTCCTCGCCGCGCCGCAGGACGCGACCGCCGACGGCCGGAGCGCCCAGGCCGGCCGCGTGCTCGAGTGGATCGACAAGGCCGGCTACGCCTGCGCCGTCGGCTGGAGCGGCGGCTACTGCGTCACCGCCTACGTCGGCAACGTGCACTTCACCCGGCCGATCGCCGTCGGCAACCTGATCGAGGCGACCGCGCAGGTCATCCACACCGGCCGCACGAGCATGCACGTGCTGGTGCGCGTCGCCCAGGCCGACCCGCGCACCGGGCGCTACGAGGCGGCGACGCACTGCCTCCTGATCTTCGTCGCCGTCGACGAGGAGAAGCGCCCGCGCCCGGTGCCGGAGTGGAGCCCCCGCACGATCGAGGACCTCGCCCTGGCCGAGGGCGCCGCCGCCCGCATCGACGGCCGGCGCGCGCTGCACGAGGTGATGCGCGCGCAGGAGTACACCGAGGCGGGGACCGGCCCGCGGATCGTCTTCCGATTCCTGGCCGCGCCCGGCGACGTCAACTGGGGCGGCAACGCGCACGGCGGCATCGTGATGCGCTGGATCGACGAGGCCGCGAACGCCGTCGCGCAGAGCTGGAGCGGGCGGGACGCGGTCGCCGTCTACTCCGGCGGCATCCACTTCTACCGGCCGGTGCGGATCGGGCACCTCGTCGAGGTGGAGGCGCGGCTGATCCACACCGGGCCGCGCTCGATGCACCTCGCGATCCACGTGCGCTCGGGCGACCCGCGGACCGGCGAGCTCGAGCTGACGACGCAGTGCATGAGCGTCTTCGTGGTGCGCGGCGACGACGGAGCGGCCGAGGCTGTGCCGGCGCTCGAGCCGCGGAGCGACGAGGACCGCCGCCTGGACGAGCACGCGCGGGAGCTGATCCGGCTGCGCGCCGAGCTGCCGGCGCTGCCGGTCGGCATCGCGGCGACGCTCGCCTGACCGGTCCGCGCCCGCGGGTCGCTAGGGTCGGAGCGTGAAGATCCTCGTCGTGAACGGCCCGAACCTGAACCTCCTCGGCACCCGCGAGCCCGCGGTCTACGGCTCCGACACGCTCGCGGATGCGGAGGCGCTCGCCACTCGCGCGGCGGAGCGGCTCGGCCTCGAGATCGAGTTCTTCCAGAGCAACTCGGAGGGCGCGATCATCGACCGCCTGCACGAGGCGCGCGGCACGGCCGCCGGCCTGCTGCTCAACGTCGGCGCCTACACCCACACCTCGATCGCGATCCGCGACGCCGTCCTCGCCACCGAGCTGCCGCTGGTCGAGGTGCACGTGAGCAACGTGCACCGGCGCGAGGAGTTCCGGCGGCACTCCTACCTGTCGGACATCGCGGTCGCCGTGATCGTCGGCGCCGGCATCGCGGGCTACGGCTACGCGGTGGACGTCCTCGCGCGGACCCTGGGGGCGACGGCTCCGGACGCGTAACTCCGGGGCGAGTCGCCGGGGCGTAGCGTCGGGGGCATGACGCCCTCCGACGCGACACCCTCCGCCTCTCCCGCCGAGCTCGGCCGCTCCTTCGGCTCGGCCGTCGACGCCTACGACCGCGGGCGCCCGGGCTACCCGGACGACGCCGTGGACTGGCTCATCGGGCACGCGCCCGCCCGGGTGGCCGGCGCCTTCGTGCCCGAGCGCGCGCGGGCGGCCGGCGCGGACGCCTCCGACCGGGTGCGCGTCGCGGACCTCGGGGCCGGCACCGGGAAGTTCACCGCGTCTCTGGTGGCGCGCGGACTCGATGTGACCGCCGTGGAGCCGGACGCGGCGATGCTGGAGCGGCTGACCGCGCAGCTGCCGTTTGTCCGGGCGCTGGCGGGGACCGCCGAGGCGATCCCGCTGCCGGACGCGTCCGTCGAGCTGGTCACCGCGGCGCAGTCCTGGCACTGGGTCGACCCCGAGCGCGCGAGCGCCGAGGTCGCGCGGGTGCTGGTCCCGGGCGGCGTGCTCGCGCTGGTCTGGAACATCCGCGACGAGTCGGTGCCGTGGGTGCGGCGCCTCGGCGAGGTCGCCGGCTCCTCGGCCGCCGAGCGCTCCGAGACGGTGCAGCCGCCGCTGGGCTCGGCGCTGGAGCGCGTCGCCTACGCCGAGTTCGACTGGAAGTACGAGCTCGACCGTCCGGCGCTGCTCGACATGTTCGCCTCGCGCAGCTACGTCATCGCGATGCCCGAGGAGGAGCGCGCCGCGGTCCTCGCGGCCGTCGGCGAGGTCGTCGACGCACTGCCCGGCGACCGCGTCGCCATGCCGTACGCGACCCGCGTCACGATCGCCCACCGCGCCTCCTAGCGGGATGCCGCTCCTGCTCCGCCGGGCGTCACGGCGGGCGCGGAACCTGCTGAGCCGCGCAACGCAGGCGCGGAGCATGCTGGTCGAGCAGCCGCGCCAGCGGCGTATCGAGACCCTAGCGTCAGACCTCGTTCGGGTCGCCGCCGACGCGGCCGGCGCGCTCGAGCGCGGTGATCGCGTCGCGCTCGTCGTCGGTCAGCTCGAAGCCGAAGACGTCGATGTTCTCCACGATGCGGGCCTTCGTCGACGACTTCGGGAAGACGATGTGGCCGCGGTCGAGGTGCCAGCGCAGCACGACCTGCGCGGGCGTGACCCCGTGCGCCTCGGCCGCGCCGGTGATCACCGGCAGCTCGAGCAGCGGGTACTTGTTCTGCCCGAGCGGGCCCCAGGCCTCCGTCGCGATGCCGTGCTGCGCGCCGAACGCGGTGACCGTCGGCTGCTGGTGGTACGGGTGCAGCTCGATCTGGTTGACGGCGGGGACGACCTCGGTCGCGGCGAGCAGTCGCTCCAGGTGCGGCACGAGGAAGTTCGAGACGCCGATCGAGCGGGTGCGTCCGGCGGCCTGCAGCTCCTGCATCGCCTCCCAGCTCTCGACATAGCGGTCCTGCTTCGGCTTCGGCCAGTGGATGAGGTACAGGTCGACCGCGTCGAGACCGAGCTTCTCGAGGCTGGCGTCGAGCGCACCGGCCGCCGTGTCGCGGCCCTGATCGTCGTTCCACAGCTTCGTGGTCACGTACAGCTCGTCGCGCGCGATCCCGGAGGAGGCGAGCGCCCGCCCGACGCCCTCCTCGTTGCCGTAGACCGCGGCGGTGTCGATGTGCCGGTAGCCGGCCTCGAGCGCCTCGGAGACGATGCGCTCCGTCTCGGCGGGGTCGACCTGGAAGACGCCGAACCCGAGCTGCGGGATGCTCGTGCCGTCGTCGAGGGTGAGGGTGGGGATGCTGGTCATCCCTCCACCCTGCCAGCGGCCCCCGACACCGGGTACCCGGTTGCGCCCGACGACCGGCGTCGGCGCGGGCGACTACCCTCGAAGGGCGCTCGCGAGGGCGCACCGACTTCGAGGAGGACCGCACGTGAGCATCATCGCCGCCGCAGACGGATCAGCGCTGGGCAACCCCGGCCCCGCGGGCTGGGCCTGGTACGTCGACGACGAGCGCTGGGCGGCCGGCGGCTGGTCGCACGGCACCAACAACATCGGCGAGCTCACCGCGGTCCTCGAGCTGCTCCGCGCCACCGCGCAGGAGAGCGAGCCCGTGCACATCCTCTGCGACAGCCAGTACGCCATCAAGGCCTGCACCGAGTGGCTGCCGGGCTGGAAGCGGAAGGGCTGGCGGAAGGCCGACGGCAAGCCGGTGATGAACGTCGAGATCATCAAGGCGCTCGACGAGGAGCTGCAGGGCCGCGCCGTCACCTTCGAGTGGGTCAAGGGGCACGCCAATCACCGGATGAACGAGGCCGCGGACGTGCGCGCCCGCGCCGCCGCGACCGCCTACCAGCGCCGCACGGCCGTGGACTCCGGTCCGGGCTGGCCGGGAGCCTCCCCCGCCGTGACCCCCGCCGTCGACACCGAGGACGCCCCCGCGACCCTGTTCTGACCCGAGGGGGCGCACCCCGCGCTCAGGGCAGCCGCAGCATCCCGGTCGCGACGAGCTCGCGCACCCGCGGCAGCACGGAGTCCAGCACGGCGGCCTCCTCCACGTGCAGGAGCGAGGCCACCGCGGCCGTGATGGCGGCGACGGACAGCTCGCCGTCGCACGCCCCGACGACCGCGGCGAGGGCCGTGTCCGCCTCCTCCACCCGGGCGAAGCCGCCGCCCTGGCGCAGCCGCAGCACGGTCGGGTCGTCGTTGCCCGGCCAGTAGTGCCGCTCCTCGGTCACGTCGCCGGCGACGACGAGCGCCAGCCGCGAGAGGTCGGCGTCGTCGACCGCGGACAGCGCGTCGAGCGCGTCGAGGCAGTGCGCGAGGTGCCCGCCCAGCCCCGCGGTCGCGAACGCCGCATCGAGCCGCTCGAGGCGGCGGATCGGCGGCCGGGGCGTCGCGGGGAGCCGCAGGGTCACGTAGCCGAAGCCGACGCCGGTCACGCCGCGCCGCTCGAAGTCCTCGAGCCAGGCGTCGACGAGGGCGTCCGACTCCGCTCCGCGGGTGGTCCCGCCGTCGCGGATCCAGGTCTCGGCGTAGATCGCCGGATCCTGCTGCTCGCGCTCCACGATCCAGACGTCGAGCGGCGAGGCGGTGCCGTCCATCCAGGCGGCGAGTCCGGCGTGCCCAGGTTCGAGCGCCTGCTCGAGCGGGCTGCGGTCGTCGGCCAGCCAGGCGCGGACCCGGTCGAAGGCGTCCGCCTCGGCCCGGTACTCCCAGTTGCCGAGCAGCTGCGCGACACCGCCCGGCACCAGGTGCTCGGCCGCGCCGACGATCACGCGGCGGACGATCTCGTCGCCCTCGAGGCCGCCGTCGCGGTACTCGTAGGCGGGGACGCCCGCGGTCCGCGGCGTGATCACGAACGGCGGATTGGTGACGATCTGCTCGAACCGCTCCCCCGCGACCGGCTCGTAGAGACTGCCGTGCCGGAACTCGATCGAGTCGATGCCGTTCAGCGCCGCGTTGAAGGCCGCGATGGCGAGCGCGCGGTGCGAGACGTCGGTCGCGACCACGCGGTCCGCGTGCCGGGAGGCGTGCAGCGCCTGGATCCCGCAGCCGGTGCCGAGGTCGAGCAGGCTGCCGACCGGCCGCTGGATCATCAGCCCGGCGAGGGTGAGGCTCGCTCCGCCGACGCCGAGCACGTGGTCCTCGTCGAGCGGCCGGCCGAGCGCGAGCTCGCCGAGATCGGAGGCGATCCACCAGGAGGCGGCGCCGTGCAGGTCGACGAGGTCGTAGGGCCGCAGGTCGAGCGCGGCGGTGACCACCGCTCCGGCCTCGGAGCGCACGAGCTCCAGCTCCAGGGCGCCGTCGAGGCCGAGCGACGGGAACGCCGCCTCCGCCTGCTCCGTCGGCACCGGATCGGCGAGGAGGAACAGCCGGGCCAGCACGGCCAGCGGCCCGCGATCGCCGCTGCGCTCGAGCGCCCGCCGCGCCGGGACCCGGTCGCCGCGGTGCAGCGCCTCGCCCGCGGCCTCGCCCCACAGCTCGCGGACGGCGTCGACGCGGTAGCGGGCACGGGAGAGGTCGTCGCCGAGGAGCGCGATGCGGGCTCGGTCGAGCTGGTCTGCTGGCTGCACCGCTCCATCCTCGTGCACGCCCGGAGCCCGGACGGTGCGGCTGCGGTGCAGAACATCAGCTGCGAGCCGAGTTCGTCGCTCATCGCCGATGAAGGACCTCCTCGGCTGATGTTCTGCGCGCAATACGATCGACTCATGCCCCTCACCGGAGAATACGAACCGAGCACGTCCGCCTGGGCCCGCGAGCAGGCGGAGCTCTACGAGGCCACCGGCGGCGCGGAGGGGAACCTCCTCCGCGGCAAGCCGATCATCGTCCTGACCACGGTCGGCGCCCGCAGCGGCAAGCTGCGCAAGACCGCGCTGATGCGCGTCGAGCACGACGGCTCCTACGTCGTCGTCGCCTCGAAGGGCGGTGCACCCGAGCACCCGGTCTGGTACCTGAACATGGTCAAGGAGCCGCACGTCGAGCTGCAGGACGGCCCGGTGAAGAAGGACTACACCGCGAGCGTCCTCGAGGGCGACGAGCGCGCCGCCTGGTGGGAGCGCGCGGTCGCGGCCTGGCCCGACTACGCGGAGTACCAGACCAAGACCGACCGGCAGATCCCGCTGGTGCTGCTCACGCCCTGGTCCTGACCCGGCCGGCCGTCACTCCGGAGCGACGACCGTCGTCTCCGGAGTGACGTCGTCCGTCCCCGGCGCGTCGCTCGCCGGCTCCACCCGGGCCGCGATGAGCGCCAGCACCCGCGGGTGCGACAGCAGCACGAAGTGCCCCACCACCGATACCGCGATGTTCTCGCGTGCGCCGGCGAGGCGGCTCCCGCCCGGGATGTACTGGTCGCGCATCCCGTAGATCGAGACGATGCGACGGTCGGCGTCGCGCTCGGCCAGCAGCGTCCGGATCACGGGGCGGTGCGGGCCGAACTCGCGCAGCGCCCGGGCCGGCGCGATGCGGGCGAGCGGTGAGCCGTTGAACGGCGTCGAGACGGCGATCATCCGGTCGATCCGGCCCTCGTCGCGGTCGTCGACGACCATCATGTGCTTGCCGATCAGGCCGCCCTTGCTGTGCGCGACGACGACGACCCCGCGCAGGTCGTGCTCGCGCAGGTACTCCTGCCCGAGCGCGGCCGACGCGACGATCGGCCGGGTGTTGTAGCCGAGCGCGGGCAGCACGTGGATCGGGTGCCCGGCCGCGTGCAGCCGATCGGCGATCGGCCGCAGGAACTGCCAGGTCTCGTAGATCCCGGGGATCAGCAGGACGGGCGCGCCGTTACCCGAGGCGTAGCGCGAGACGTCCCAGCCCTCGCGCAGGTGCGTGAACCGCGAGCCGTACGCGTAGCGGTAGTCGCGCAGATAGGCCGCGCGAAGCGACGCGGACGAGCGCCGCGGGCGCCCCCGCTCAGGCGCCGGCATAGGCCGCTGCGAGGGCGGCGACGTCGAGCTTGGTCATGCCGAGCATCGCCTGCAGGGCGCGCGCCGCTCCCTCCGCGTCGGCGCCGCCGAGCACCGCGCCGAGGGCCGTCGGCACGATCTGCCAGGACAGCCCCCACCGGTCGCGGAGCCAGCCGCAGCGGCTCTCCTCGCCGCCGTCGGCGATCAGCGCGTCCCAGAGCCGGTCGACCTCGGCCTGCGACTCGACCGAGACCGAGATCGAGACCGCTTCGGAGAACGGGAAGCCGGGGCCGCCGTTCATGGCCTGGAAGAGCTGCCCGTCGAGCTCGAAGGTGACGACGGTGACGGTGCCCGGCGAGGGCGAGCCCTCGGGCAGCACCTCGGTGCTCAGGATCCGCGAGTTCGGCACGAGCTCGGTGTAGAACTCGGCCGCCTCCCTCGCCTGGTCGTCGAACCACAGGAACGTGCTGACTGCACCCATGCCGGCCTCCTCGTCGATCCCCAGTGTGCCCCGTCGCGGGCCGGAGCGGTCGGAGCCGCCGACGTGTCAGCGGCCCGAGCGTCAGAGCGGGTTGACCCCGAACGCGGTCGCGAGCTTGTCGATCTTCTTCGCGCGGCCCAGTCGCGGCAGGTCGCTGCCGTCGCGGATGACGCGGCCGCGGGCCTCGAAGTCGTCGAGGAAGTCGCGCGCCCAGGCCACGTCGGACGGGGTCGGGCTGATGACCTCGTTGATGACCGCGAGCTGCTCGGTGTCGAGGCAGAGCTTGCCGGTGAGGCCGAGCGAGACGGTGAGCGCCGACTGCTCGCGCAGCACCGGGTGGCTGTTGGAGACGGTCGGGCCGTCGATCGGGCCGGGCAGGTCGCCGATGCGCGAGGCGACGACGAGGCGCGAGCGCGGGTAGGCCATCGCCAGGTCGTCGGCGCTGGTGCCGGTGTCGCGGCGGTAGTCGCCGCTGCCGAAGGCGAGGCGGAAGGTCCCGCGGGCGCGGGCGATCGAGACCGCCTCCTCGATGCCGAGGGCCGACTCGACCAGCGCGAGCACCGGGGTCGCGCCGCCGAGGCGGTCGAAGGTCTCGGTGACGTGCTCGCCGGCCTCGGTCTTCGCGAGCATGACGCCGGCCAAGCCGGGCAGGCCCTTCAGCGCGTCGACGTCGTCCGACCAGAACGGGGTGGAGTGGTCGTTGATGCGCACCCAGGCGCGCTTCTCGCCGCTGAGCCAGGCGGCGACGTCGGCGCGGGCCTCGGGCTTGGCCTTCGGGTCGACCGCGTCCTCGATGTCGAGGACGACCTGGTCGGCACGCGAGGCGTGCGCGGCGTCGAAGGTGTCGGTGCGGGTCGCGTTGACGAGCAGCCAGGAGCGGGCGATCTCGGGGGCGACGTCGCGCCCCTTGCGCTTCAGGCCGGTCTCGCCGGAGGGGGTGGAGGTGGTGGGCAGCGTCACGTGAGCAGGTCCTTCCGGTGGCGCGGTCTTCGCACCGCGAGCCCCGCCGCGCAGCGACGGTGCCGGGGTCCAGGGTAACGGCTCGGGGCGGAGCGGACGCGTCAGCGCCGCTCCCACAGCGTGATCGTCGCGGTCGGCACGGTCGAGGCGGGGCCGGCCTCGAAGCCCCCCGCCGCGAGCCAGTCGAAGGCCGCCGGGTCGGAGGCGGGAGCGGCGGTCCAGACGCGCTGCTCGCCCCCGAGGGCGGCCCGCAGCGCGTCGTCCTCGAGCAGGACGTCGGAGTAGGTGCCGGTCGTCGCGTACGAGCGCTCGAGGGCGACGTCGTCGAGCCCGGCGAAGGCCGAGGGGTAGGCGGCGAGGGCGATCCGCGGCCGCAGCGACACGGTCCCGCTGTCGCCGAGGAGGAACGCGTCACCCGGGCGCGCGCCGGCCTGGATCGTCTGCGCGAGGGCGCGGAGGTCCTGTCCGGCCGGCTTCCCGGTCTCCGTCCGCATCAGGACGAGGGCGGGCAGCGCCGCGACGGCGAGGGCACCGACGAGGACGCCCGCCGTCACCGGGCGCCAGGAGGCGAGGGCCAGCCCCAGCACCGTCGCCAGCGCGGGCGAGCTGAGGCTGAGATAGCGCGGGGTGAACATCGGCTCGATCAGCGCGGTGCCGAGGAGCAGGACCGCGGCCGGCAGGAGCAGCCAGACGGCCAGCACGAGGACGAGCGGCGGGTGGACCGCCCCCGCCACGGTCGCGCGCGACCGCACCGCCCGCGTCCCGACCGCCGCGACGACCAGCAGCCCCACGGCGAGCGCCGCCAGCCACCACGCCGAGCCGAAGAACGACTCGACGACCACCGTGTAGGCGTTGACCGGCTGCGAGCGGAGCCAGCCGATCTGCCCGCTCTGGCCCGCCGCCGTGACGATCACCGGGCTCGCGACGCCGACCGACAGCACCGCGCCGAGCACGCCGGCACCGAAGGCGCGGCCGCGCCGGGGCCCGACGACCGCCGCGAGCAGCACGAAGGCCGGCAGCACGAGCACGCAGTAGAGGAAGACGGCGTTCGCGAGCCCCGCCACAGCGACGAAGCCGGCCCAGCGCAGCACCCCGCCGTCCCGCGCCGCGCGGACCGCCAGCACCGCCGCCCACACGACGAGCGCCGTGGCGAGCGCGGAGGAGCGCGCCTCCGTCCCGTTGAACGACGTCCGGGGCAGCAGCACGAACACGATGGCGGCGAGCAGCGCGGCCCGCGGCCGGCCCAGCGAGCGCAGCAGCACCAGCACGCCCGCCGCTCCCGCCCCCGCCGCGAGGGCGGACGGCGCGCGGACGGCCAGCTCCGACTCCCCCGCGATCGCGATCCAGCCGTGCATCAGCAGCGCGTAGACGACGTGCACGGCGTCCTTCTGCTGCGCGAAGGCGAGCAGCTCGGGCAGCGGGAGCCGCGCGAGGCGGAGGGTCGCGGCCTCGTCGTTCCAGTAGGAGGGGATCCAGGAGCCGAGGAGGGTCAGGAGGGTTGCGACGAGGAGGACGGCGCTCGCCGGGATGGACTCCGCCCCGACCCCTCGAGCCCTGATCCCCCACCGCACCGTCCCACCGTAGGGGCGGCCGGCGTCGCTCAGAGCCCGGCGCGCTCCGCGAGGCCGGCCGAGAACGCGGCCTGCCCCGCGTGCTGCGTGTCGTCGTCGATCACCGAGACGAGCCGCACCGCGAGGGTCACCGGCGGGTCCCAGTCCTCGTCGACCACGCGGGCGAGGTCGGCGTCCTCCAGCGTGTCGAGGTAGGCGAGCGTCTGCTCGTGCACGGCGTCGTAGTACTCCGCGAGCAGCTCGGCCGGCACCGCGGCGAGCGCCGCGACCTCGGAAGGCTCCATCCCGTAGCCGTTCGTCTCGGCCGGGAACGGCAGTCCGGAGCGCTCGTGGAAGCCGCCGGAGATCCAGAGCTGCTCGCGGCCGGCGAGCGGGGCGAGGTGATCGTCCTGCACCCGGGTCAGGTGCCAGACGAGCCAGGCGGCGGAGTTGGCCTGCGCGTCGGCCCGGAAGCCGAGCCGCTCGGGGGTGCTGTCGTCGAGGACAGCGTGCACGGTCCCGTGCACCCGGTCGAAGGCGTCGCGGAGGAGGTCGATGGCTGCAGTCATCCCGCCAGTCTGCTCGGCGCGCCCGTGCCACGTCACCCCCTGCCGAGTGCTCGGAGGATCCCCGGAGGCGGGTGCCGGATACTCGCTCCGTGACCTCCGGAACCTCGAACCTGGCGATGAAGCCGTGGCTGACCTCCTACGCGGAGGGCGTCCCGGCCGAGATCGACCCGCCCACGCAGACCCTCGTCGATCTGCTCGAGGACTCGGTGGCCCGCTACAAGCGCGGCATCGCGCTCGAGTTCTTCGGCGCCGAGACGAGCTACGCCGAGCTCGGCGAGAAGGTCGCCCGCGCCGCGGAGGGGCTGCGCCGCCTGGGCGTGCGCGCCGGCGACCGCGTCGCCCTGGTGCTGCCGAACTGCCCCGAGCACGTGATCGCGTTCTACGCGGTGCTGCGGCTCGGCGCGATCGTCGTCGAGCACAACCCGCTCTACACCCCGCGCGAGCTGCGCCGGCAGTTCGAGGACCACGGTGCCCGCGTCGCGGTGGTCTGGAACAGGACCGCCGACGTCATCGCCGCGCTGCCCGCCGACCTCGGCGTCGAGCGCGTCGTCTCGGTCGACCTCACCGCGTCCTTCCCGCTCGGCAAGCGGCTCGCCCTGAGGCTCCCGCTGGAGAAGGCCCGGGAGGCGCGCGCCAAGCTGACCACGAGCCCGCGCACCCGCTCGCTGATCCCCTTCGACCGACTAATGGGCGGCCGCCGGATCGCCCGCTCGCACCCGCGACCGGCGCTCGCCGACACCGCGCTGCTCCAGTACACGAGCGGCACCACCGGCACGCCGAAGGGCGCGATCCTCTCGCACGCCAACCTCCGCGCGAACGCGCTGCAGGGTCAGGCCTGGGTGCCCGGGCTCCGCGAGGGCGACGAGACCTTCTACGCGGTCCTCCCCCTCTTCCACGCCTACGGCCTCACGCTCTGCCTGACGTTCGCGATCAGCATCGGCGCCAAGGTCGTGCTCTTCCCCACCTTCGACGTCGGCCTGGTGAAGGCCGCCGCGAAGAAGTCGCCGCCCACCTTCCTGCCCGCCGTGCCGCCGGTCTACGACGCGCTGGCCCGCGCCTCCGAGCGCGGCGAGCTCGGCCTCCGCGGCATCCGCTTCGCGATCTCGGGAGCGATGAGCCTGCCCGTCGCGACCGTCGACCGCTGGGAGCGCGCGAGCCGCGGACTCCTCGTCGAGGGCTACGGGATGACCGAGAGCTCGCCCGTCGCGCTCGGCAACCCGGTCGGCCCGAGTCGCCGGCCGGGCACCGTCGGCGTGCCGTTCCCCAGCACCCGGATCCGCCTGGTCGACCCGGCCGACCCCTCCGTCGACCGCGGACCCGGCGAGTCCGGCGAGCTGCTGCTGCAGGGACCGCAGGTGTTCCAGGGCTACTGGAAGCGCCCCGAGGACACCGCGGCGACGCTGCTGCCCGACGGCTGGCTCCGCACCGGCGACATCGCCACGGTCTCGGCGGACGGCTTCGTCACGATCGTCGACCGGGCGAAGGAGCTGATCATCACGGGCGGCTTCAACGTCTCGCCGTCCGAGGTGGAGGGCGTGCTCGAGTCGCACCCGGACGTGGTGCGCGCCGCGGTCGTCGGCCTGCCCCGCGCGGAGGGCGGCGAGAGCGTCGCGGCCGCGGTCGTGCTGCGCGCCGGGACGGTCGTCGAGGCCGAGGCGCTGCGCGACTTCTGCCGACTGCACCTGACGGCCTACAAGGTGCCGAAGCGGGTGGTGACGGTCGACGCGCTGCCGACCTCGCTGATCGGCAAGGTGCTGCGCCGCGAGGTGCGCGAGACGCTGCTGGGCTGAGCCGGCCGGCTCCGCCCTCTTCCCGGTCACAGCTCGATGGGTCCCAGCTCGACTGGTCACAGCTCGACTGGTCACAGCCCGATGAAGGAGAACGACATGACGCGATTCGTGCAGTACACCGAGAACGGCGGCCCCGAGGTGCTCGAGGTCGTCGAGGCGCCCGAGGTCGAGGCGCCCGAGGGAGGCGTCGTCGTCGCGATCCGCGCGGCCGGCGTGAACCCGATCGAGTGGAAGATGCGCTCCGGCATCCGCCCCGGGCCGCCCTTCCCCCGCCGCCTCGGCTCGGACGGCGCCGGCGTGATCACCGCCGTCGGCGCGGGCGTCTCCGGCTGGAGCGTCGGTGACGAGGTGATCGTGAGCAGCGCGGTCGGCACCTACGGCGAGTCCGTCGTCGTCGCGCCCGAGAGCCTCGACCGCAAGCCCGCGGGCCTCGGCTTCGAAGAGGCCGCCGCGCTCGGCGTCCCGATCAGCACCGCCTATCAGGCGGTCGTCTCGCTCGGCGTCGCCGAGGGCTCCGTCTTCCTCGTGCACGCGGGTGCCGGCGCCGTCGGCCAGGCCGCGGTGCAGTTCGCGGTGGAGCGGGGTGCGCGCGTGATCGCGACGGCGAGCCCGGCCAACCACGACCGGCTGCGCGAGCTCGGCGCCGAGCCCGTCGCCTACGGACCCGGTCTCGAGGAGCGCCTCCGCGCGGCGGCTCCCGGCGGAGTGGACCGCGTGCTCGATGCCGCGGGCACCGACGAGGCGCTCGCCGCGTCCCTCGCCCTCGTGAGCGACCCGCAGCACGTCGGCACCGTCGTCGTCGGCGCGCGGGCGGCCGAGCTGGGCATCCGCGCCTGGATGGGCGGCAGCCCCGTCCCGCTGACCGACGAGGAGAAGGCACTGCGCCGCGAGGGCATCCCCCACGCCGCGCAGCTCGCCGCCGACGGCCGCTTCTCGCTCGAGCTCGGCCCGCGCTTCGCCCTCGACGACGTCGCCGACGCCCACCGCCTCAGCGAGGACGGCCACACCCGCGGCAAGATCCTCCTCGTCCCCTGACCCGCCACGAGCACCCCGCGCACCTCATGCTGATCGAGCGACCCGCGCACACCATGCTGATCGAGTAGCCCGCGCAGCGGGCGTATCGAGATCCACCCGCCGACGAAGGAGTCCCGCCATGACCACCGACGACACCACCCCCGTCATCCTCGGCGGCGCCCGCACCCCGTTCGCCCGCTTCCAGGGCGCCTTCGCCCCGCTCTCCGCGGTCGAGCTCGGCGCCGCCGCCGTCCGCGCGGCCCTCGAGCGCTCCGGCGCGCAGCCGTCCGACATCGACGCCGTGATCCTCGGCCAGGTCATCCAGGCCGGCGCCGGCCAGGGCCCCGCCCGTCAGACCGCGATCCGCGCGGGCCTCGGCTGGGACGTCCCCGCCACCACGATCAACAAGCTCTGCCTCTCCGGCCTCACCGCCGTGATCGACGCCGCCCGCCTCATCCGCACCGGCGAGGCCTCCGTCGTCGTCGCCGGCGGCCAGGAGTCGATGACGAACACGCCGCACCTCCTGCTCGGCGCCCGCTCCGGCCTCGGCGTCGGCGCGCGGCCCCTCGAGGACGCGCTCCTGCACGACGGCCTCCTCGACCCCTTCGACGACCGGATGATGGGCCGCGTCACCGACGACGGCAACGCCGAGCGCGGGATCCGCCGCGAGCGCCAGGACGCCTACGCCGCCCTCTCGCACCAGCGCGCGGCGGCGGCCCGCGACTCCGGAGTCCTCGCCGAGGAGATCGTGCCGGTCGAGGTCGCGCAGCGCCGCGGCCCGGACCTCCTGGTGTCCGAGGACGACGGCATCCGCCCCGAGACCACCGTCGAGATCCTCGCGGGCCTCCGCCCCGCCTTCAGCCCCGAGGGGACGATCACCGCCGGCAGCTCCTCCCCGATCACCGACGGCGCCGCCGCCCTCGTCGTCGCGAGCAAGGGCTGGGCCCTGTCGCGCGGCCTGCCCTGGCTCGCCGAGATCGCCGAGCACGGCCAGGTCGCCGGCCCGGACAACTCGCTGCACTCGCAGCCGTCCGCCGCGATCCGCCGCGCCCTCGCCCGCCGCGGCGGAACCGTCGCCGACCTCGACCTGATCGAGATCAACGAGGCCTTCGCCTCGGTCGTCCTGCAGTCCGCCGACGACCTCGGCGTGCCGCCCGAGTCCGTCAACCTCGACGGCGGCGCCATCGCCCTCGGCCACCCCGTCGGCGCCTCGGGCGCCCGCCTCGCCCTGCACCTGGCCCTCGCCCTCCGCCGCCGCGGCGGCGGCCTCGGCGCCGCGGCCCTCTGCGGTGGCGGCGGCCAGGGCGAGGCCCTCCTCCTCCGCGCCTGACGCCCCTCCGCGAGATGCCACTTGTGCACGCCTTTCGCGGCGTGTCGCGTGCACAAGTGGCATCTCGCGGAAGGCGCCGCGCGCGGGTGCGACGTCAGCGGGTGCGCAGGACCCTCGGTGCCCGGAGGAGGGCCAGGACCGACAGCGCGAGCGAGAGGCAGTGAGCGGCGAGAAGCAGGCCGCTCATCAGGAAGACGACTCCGGCCGCCGGCACGGACATCCCGCCGACGAGGATGACGAGGCCCACGGCGAGGAAACAGGCGTGCAGGATCGTGCAGACGACGGACGTCCGCCACCACGCCGTCCAGCGGGCCAGCAGCGGCGGGAGCGTGACGAGCGCCCACAGCGCGACGCTCGGCAGGCCGAACACGGAACCGTCGACGAGGACCGCGATCAGCGCGATCGCGACGAACGGGCTTGCCACGACGGCGGCGACCAGCTGCAGGAGTTTCGACTGCAGAAGCAGGCTCGGACGGAGCGGACGGCGGGCATCGAGGTCGTGCTCTTCGATCGCGGTGCGGGCGATGACGGCGGGATCGCCGAAGGACTCGACGAACCCCTCCTCGTCTCCCGCCCCCGCCGCGTGCTCGGCGGCGTCCTGCAGGAGCCCCCGCTGCGACCGTCGCGGCAGGACGGCGAGCTCGCGTCGCAGCTGCGCGTCGTAAGCGCGCCGACCGGTCTCGGTGGTGTGCGTCGTCGTCATCGGTTCGTCTCCAGGAGGTCGTCAACGGTGCTGCGGAACGGCGCCCATTCCGAGCGGAAATCGTCGAGCCGTGCCCGACCCGCCGGGGCGAGCGAGTAGTAGCGCCGCTGGCGTCCCTCCCTCGGGTCGGTGAGCTCGGTCGACACCAGTCCGTTGTCGCGCAGGCGGGAGAGGAGCGGGTAGAGCGTGCCCTCGCCGGCGATCAGGCCGGCGCGGCTGAGAGTGAGCGCGAGCTCGCGCCCGTACTTCGGCCCCCCGGCGATGGCCGCCAGGACGCAGAACTCGAGAACCCCCTTCCGGAGGTTCGCGAGGATCTTCTCGGTGTCGGTCGCCATGCCCGCCATAATGCCTTGCATCACAAGGCCTGGCAATACCCAGTTTGCGCTCCTGGTCGATCCCGACGCCAGGCGGGCTCTCGCGAGATGCCACTTGTGCACGCCTTTCGCGGCGTGTCGCGCGCACAAGTGGCATCTCGCGGGGAGGGTCAGCCCGCCCGGCTACGCTCGCGGGATGAGCATCCTCAGCGCGGACGGCCTCGAGTTCGTGACCCAGCGGCACCTGGCCACCCTGTCGACCCCGTGGCAGCAGGGACGCCTGCACGTCGTCGCCGTCGGCTTCACCTACGAGGACGGCGTCGTCCGCGTCATCACCTCGCGCGAGAGCCAGAAGGTGCTGAACGTCCGCCGCGGCGGCACCGCGACCGTCAGCCAGGTCGACGGGATCCGCTGGCTCAGCCTCGGCGGCCCCGCCTCGATCGAGGAGGACCCGGATGCCGTCGCGCACGCCGTCGAGCTGTACTCGCAGCGCTACCGGACGCCCCGCGAGAACCCGCTCCGCGTCGCGATCCGCATCGACGTCGACTTCGCCCTCGCCTCCTCGGGCCTGCGCGCGGAGTAACCCCGTGCACTCCCCCGACGCGCTGAGGGCCGACGGCACCGTCTCGTCGCTGCGGACCTACCGCTACGTCCGGGTGTCGCTCGTCGCCGCGGTGCTGTTCCTCGGCGTCGGAGTGACGTGGCACCTGGTCACGCTCGGCCCCCTGCGCTCCATCAGCGCCGCGTACTACACGCCGGTCCGCTCGGTCTTCGTCGGCTCCCTCTTCGCCGTCGCCGTCGGACTGGTGGTCCTCGCCGGGCGCAGCGTCCGCCGCACGCTGCTCGTGATCGCCGGCTTCACCGCCCCCGTCATCGCCCTGGTGCCCGCGCCGATCCCCTCCGACGAGCTGGAGCTGCTGACGGGCACCGGCTGCCCCGCGGGCGTCGCGCGCTGCGTCGCCCCCGGCTCGGAGGACGCGATCGCCGTCGGGATGCTCGCCTACCTCGCCGTCGTCGCGGCGGCCCTGGTCGCCTCGCTCGCCTTCCTCGCCGTCGACCGCGCGCTCGACCGCGGCGCCTGGCTGCGCGCCGGCGGTGCCGCCGTGCTGCTCACCGCCCTCGCCGTGTTCTCCACCACCCCGGCCTTCGCCGACTTCGGCCACTACGCCGCCGCCGCACTCTTCTTCCTGCTCATCGCGGCCGTCGCCGGGATCCACGCCCATGCCGTTCGCTCGCAGGGCGTCTGCGGACCGGGCTCGCTCCGCGCCTACGCGCTCGCCTACTCCGCGCTCGCCGTCCTCCTGGCCGCGGTCGACGCCGCCGCGATCGTCCTCCTGCTGACCGGCCGGGCCTCAGAGCTCCTCGGCGAGCAGTGGCTGCTGATCGTCGAGGCGATCGCCCTCGCCCTCTTCACCGCCTTCTGGATCCTGCAGACCGTCGAGAACTGGCGCGACCCGGACGCGGCGGCCCACTGAGCAACAGCACGATCCCGGCGACGGAGCGACCGATCGCGACGGCGGCTGTGGTGAGCACGACCACCGAGAGGGCTACGAAGCTCCTCTCAGCAGTGGTCGAGGACCTATCGTTTCGCTGGAGAAGGCTCCGCGACCCTCCGCACCAGCGTCACGAGCCCACACCGAGGGGATCGACGCGGCACCGCTGCAGCGCCTCCCGACCCGCGTCCTCCTCGGCGAAGGGGTAGTCGTCACGCGGGACGTCATTCGCGTAGTCGGACGTCGAGTACGACGTCGGCACGACGCCGGAGCGGGCGAGGCACTCCACGACCAGCGTGGTCTCGTCGGCGCGCTCGGGGTTGCGGTGCGTCCAGCTGGAGAGGGCGCCGATCTCGGTCTCGCCCGAGCTGCGCGAGCAGCCCTTCACCTCTTCGTAGGCGGCGTCGGCGTCGGTATCCGGAGCGAACGTCAGGTGGAACGACCCGTCGAGCGCGTACTCGTCGATGCCGTAGCCGAGATCCGCGACGCACCTGGTGAAGCGGTCGATCATCTCCGCGCGCTCCTGCTCCGAGACCACGCCGTCCTCGATGACGGACCGGGTGAAGTCGTCCGTCGCCCGGTCGTAGGCGGTGGCGAACTCCGATGCCCAAGGACCACTGAAAGCAGGCGTGCCGAGAGCCGGTTCGGACTGCCCGTCCGGACCCGCGGCACTCGTGCACGCGGTCAGACCGAGGACAAGCGCGGCACTCAGCGCGACGAGCGTCCTCCCGATCGGCCCGCCGGGCCGGCTCTGCACGGGGTGGGCGGGACTCGCTGTCCGACGCGTCACCGTCCACCGACCCGCTCGAACCGCTCCCGGACCCACCGAGGGTGGACGAGCTCGCGCCAGGCCCAGCCGGCCCATGAGACCTCCGGATCCGGGATCCGCCGCTTCCAGACGGAGGCGGCGTACGCCGTCGCGGCGAGGGTGGTGGCGGTGCCCGCGAGCAGCGCGTTCCCGAGGGCGACGGAGTTCGCACCGAGCATCGCGAGGAGAACGGCCAGGACGAGGACACCTGCAGCGAGCACGCCCTGCCGCCGTCGCGGTGCGCGCCCTCCTCCGATCAGCAGGCCCGCGAGGAGACCTCCGACGAGAGCGACGACGGTCACGGCCCGGTCGTCCGATCCGCTCGGTCGCCTGGGCCCCGATGACGCACCTCCACGGAAGGAGTCGGGGACGAGCGAGGCCAACGCGTCGTCGCCTCGGATCCGTCACCGTCACACCAGCGCACCTGCGCCGTCGGCTCGTCTCCACCCATGCCCGCAACCTCCGGAGTGTTCACGTCGCTCCCGCGAACGACTCCCCTGAGTCAATACGAGTATTGCCCTTGGTGGAGCCGCTGGCGCGAGACGCAGCCCGGCCGCGCACCCCCGCACGACTCCCCGGACATGTCGATCACCGCATCCTCGGCCGGCCTCACCCGAGAGTCGGGGAGGGCCGCTCGCTCGAGCGAACCCGCCCCCGAAACGACAAAAGGCCCGCTCTCTCGAGCGGGCCTTCCGTGTGGTGGTGGATCCGAGGGGATTCGAACCCCTGACCTCTTCATTGCGAACGAAGCGCGCTACCAACTGCGCCACGGACCCGTGCCTTCCGAGCCGTCACCGGCCCGAACAACTCGTCTACATTAGCACGTGGCCGAGGGGCGGAGGACCGCTCAGGCTCCGCGGCGGCGCTGCAGGGCCTGGTCGAGGTCGATCGCGTCGACGCCCTCGACGACGCCCATCGAGGCGAAGCGCGAGGACGGGCGCGGCGCCTCGGGGACGGGGACCGGGCCGGTCGCGCGCGGCGAGCGGATCGGCGCGACCTCGGGGGCCGACGCGGCGGCGCGCTGGGCGATCTCGGCGTCCGCGGCGGCGGCGCGGAGCCGCTCCACCGCGTCGATCGAGGCCATCGCGCTGGCCGCGACGGTGCCGCGGGAGAGGTAGAGGGGCTTGGGCAGCGGCTGCGGCGTCCAGCGCGTCTCCTCGGCGGCGGCGGCCTCCTCCTCGGGGGCGGCCGCCTCCTCGGCGAGCTCGGCCTCGAAGACCTCGGCGCGGCGGCGGGCCACCTCGGCGGTGCTGGTCGAGACCGCGGCGGGCGCGGCGCTGCGCTGCCGTCCCGGAGCGAGCAGGATCAGGGTGCCCAGCCCGGCGGCGAGCACCAGCACGCCGACCAGCGGCACCACTCCCGCGCCGCCGAAGGGCAGCATGACCAGCCCGACGAGGGCGACGACGAGGCCGATCAGCACCGTCAGCGCCGCGCCCTGACGCCAGCGCATCGCGCCGGGAGCCGTCCGCGTGCTCTGCCGCGTGCTCACGGCCGCCCGCCGCAGCGCTTCGCGCGCCGCCTTCTCCGCCTGTGCCAGCTCCATCGCCTGTGCCTTCTCTTCGGCTCGTTGTTTGGTCTCGGTCGCCCGGAGGGTGCGCTGCTGCAGCGCGACCTCGCGGGCCGTCGCCTCCGCACGCACGTGCTTGGGCACCTCCGCGGTCTCGGCGAGGATCCGCAGGGTCTGCTGGAGCCTCACCGCGTTGCGCTCGGTCGCGTAGAACGACCGCCGGCGCATCCACGCGGGGATGAGGTAGGCGACCCACAGAACGGCGGCGAGCGCCCAGACGACGCCCCCGCCCAGCCAGTCGCTACTCATGCGACCAACGCTAGGAGCACGGGGCGCTCCCGTCCGTCATTACGGGTAGGTGTGTCCGTGCGGATCGCGGATCAATCGGCTCCCCGTCGGGGGGACACCGGCGCCGTCGGGCGGCCCGGAGAGGCCCGATCGGCGGGAGGCGCGCTGGTCGGCGTCGGTCGGCACGCCGACATCGGACGGCACCTGGCCCTCGAGGTAGCGGCGCAGGACACCGCGCGGCACCTCCTCCGCCACCAGCGCGAAGCAGAAGTGGTCGCGCCAGTCGCCGTTGATGTGGATGAACCGGCGGCGCAGGCCCTCGTAGCGGAAGCCGAGCTTCTCGACCACGCGCAGGCTCGGCCGGTTCTCGGGGCGGATGCAGATCTCGATCCGGTGCAGGCCGAGGTCGAAGAAGGCGTGATCGGTGGCCAGCGCCACCGAGACGGGGGTGATGCCGCGGCCGGCGTAGCGCTCGGAGACCCAGTAGCCGATCGAGCCGGAGGAGAGGGAGCCGTAGCCGATGTTGGAGATGTTGAGCTGGCCGGCCAGCTCGCCGTCCCAGTCGATCAGGAACGGCACGCCGCCGCCGGCGCGCGCGTTCTGCTGCAGCGAGCGGATGCTGGCCCGGACGTCGAAGGCCGCGCCGCCACGCGGGTCGGACGCCTCCCACTGCCGCAGCCAGGCGCGGTTCGCGATCAGCTCGCGCTCGAGGGGGCGGGCGTCCCGGACCCGGATCGGGCGGATGGTGACACGACCCTCGGTGAGCGTCGGTATCGGCAGCGGCATGTGCTGACCCTACTGCGCGGTCGCGGCGGTCGAAGGGGGTGGACCGGAGCGCCGGAACGCGGCAGGGGCCGGAGCAGCGGGGGGCCGCCACTCCATGATGGTCGAGTAGCCCCGGAGGGGCGTATCGAGACCCACGTCCGCCAGAAGGGCGGGTCTGCAGGCTCAGCTGCAGACGACGGTGGATCTCGATACGCCCGCTGCGCGGGCTACTCGATCAGCATGCAGAGGCCCGCCCGCTCATGAAGAGGCGAACCCGTCGGACTTCATGCTGGTCGAGTAGCCCCGGAGGGGCGTATCGAGACCCACGGCCACCAGAAGGGCGAGTCTGCAGACCCGACTGCAGGCGACGGCGGATCTCGATACGCCCGCTGCGCGGCCTACTCGATCAGCATGGAACGGACGCATGCTGTGCGGGCTGCACGATCAGCATGCGCGGGCCGCGCAGCGGGCCGTGCGAAGAGCAGCGCCCGCGCAGCGGGCCCCGCTCAAGGGCGGGCCCCGCCCCGCGGGATCCTCGGTCAGAGGCCCGCGACGAAGTCCTTCAGCCAGGGCTTGAGGTCGACGCCGAGGTCCTCGCGGTCGGAGGCGAGCTGCACGATCGCCTTGATGTAGTCGAGCTTGTCGCCGGTGTCGTAGCGACGGCCGCGGAAGACGACGCCGTAGACGCCGCCGAACTCGGCCGGGTCCTGCGCCATGCGCTCGAGGGCGTCGGTCAGCTGGATCTCGCCGCCCTTGCCGGGCGCGGTGTGCTCGAGCACGCCGAAGACGTCGGGCTTGAGGACGTAGCGGCCGATGATCGCCAGGTTCGAGGGCGCGTCCTCCTTGGAGGGCTTCTCGACCAGACCGGTGATGCGCACCACGTCGTCCTCGTCGGTGGCCTCGACCGCGGCGCAGCCGTAGAGGTGGATCTGGTCGGGGTCGACCTCGAGGAGGGCGACGACCGTGGTGTCGCGCTGCTCCGCCACGTCGATCATGCGGGTGAGGAGCGGGTCGCGCGCGTCGATCAGGTCGTCGCCGAGGAGGACGGCGAACGGCTCGTCGCCGACGTGGCGCTGCGCGCGCGAGACGGCGTGGCCGAGGCCCTTCGGCTCACCCTGGCGGACGAAGTGCACGTCGGCGAGGTCGCTCGCGTACTGCACGTGCGCCAGCTTGGCGTCGTCCAGCTTCTTGGCGAGGTTCTGCTCGAGCTCGGGGACCGAGTCGAAGTGGTTGGCGAGCGCGTTCTTGTTGCGCCCGATGATGACGAGGACGTCCTGGAGTCCGGCGTCCGCGGCCTCCTCGACCACGTACTGGATCGCCGGCTTGTCGACGACGGGCAGCATCTCCTTGGGGATGGCCTTGGTCGCCGGCAGGAAGCGGGTGCCGAGACCGGCGGCGGGGATGACGGCTTTGCGGATTCGAGTGCCCATGGGGCGCCATACTAGCGGCGGCCGTGGTCGGGCACGTTTCGGCCCGGAGAGGGGCTTGACCGCCGTGTACCCCGCTCGTGGACAGAGCCACCGCAGGACTCCTCACGATCGCGATGCTGCACTCCTCGCGATCGTCATCCGTCCCTCTTCAGGATCGCCGTTCCGGCCGCGAAAGCCGTCCGACACCCCGGATCTAGACTGGGCCGCATGCCAGCCGACATCACCCACGAGAAGCGGGCGCTGCGCGCCGAGCTCCGTGAGCGCCGACGCACGCAGACCGCGACCGCCCGCGAGCAGGCCACCCTGCACCTCACCGAGCACCTCGAGGAGCTGGCGACCCGGGTCGGCGCACGGTCGATCGCCTGCTACCTCTCGGCGCCGGACGAGCCGAGCACCCGCCCGTTCCTCGGCTGGGCCGAGAGTCGCGGGATCCGGGTCCTCTTCCCCATCTCCCGCCAGGACGGCCTGCTCGACTGGGCGGTCGGCGACGGCCACACCGAGACCCAGGGCCTGTTCGGGATGCCGGAGCCGGTCGGTCAGCTGCTCGGCCCGATCGCGATCAACGACGTCGACCTGATCATCGTCCCCGCCGCCACCGTCGACCGCTCGGGCATGCGGATGGGCTGGGGCCGCGGCTACTTCGACAAGACGCTCGGCTCGATGGAGAAGTGCCCGCCCGTCTACGCCGTGGTCTTCGACAGCGAGTTCGTCGAGCACGTGCCCAGCGAGGTGCACGACCAGGCGGTCGACGGCGTCGTCACTCCCTCGGGCATCGTCGACATCCGCCGCTGATCCACTCCCCCTCTTCCTCCTCTCTCCCCCGCCGCCGCCACCGCTTCAGGAGCACCAGTGCCCACCTACTCCTACCGCTGCACCCAGTGCGGCAACGCCTTCGACATCCAGCAGAAGTTCACCGACGACTCGCTCACCGAGTGCCCGAGCTGCCAGGGCGCGCTGCGCAAGGTCTTCAGCGCGGTCGGCGTGACCTTCAACGGCTCGGGCTTCTACCGGACCGACTCGCGCGCCTCGGGGTCCGGTTCCGGCTCGAAGGAGTCGAAGGGCGAGTCGGGCGGAGGGTCGTCCGCTCCCGCGTCGACCGGCTCGGGTTCCGGCGGGTCGTCCTCGGGCGGCTCCGGCGCCTCGTCGGGCTCCTCCGGGTCGGGATCCTCCGGCTCCGGCTCCTCGTCCTCGGGATCGGGCTCCGGCTCCGGCTCCGGCTCCTCGGGCTCCTCCTCTTCCTCCAAGCCCTCGTCCTCCGGGTCGGGGTCCTCCTCCTCCTCCTCCTAGGGCCGCCGCTCCCCCGGGAGCGAGCCCGCCTCCGCGCACCTCACTCCGCCCGCCGGCAGAAACGGAACAGATCATGATCAACGGCTTCAAAGAGTTCATCCTCCGCGGCAACGTCATCGACCTGGCGGTCGCCGTGGTCATCGGCGCCGCGTTCACCACGATCGTCAACGCGATCGTGACGGGCATCTTCAATCCGATCATCGGCGTCATCTTCGACGCCTCCTCCCTCGAGACGCTCGTCTGGACGATCCGCCCCGAGGGCAACGGCCAGGAGGCGTCGGTCATCGCCTGGGGCAGCGTCCTTTCCGCCCTGATCCAGTTCGTGATCGTCGCGTTCGTGCTCTACTTCGCGTTCGTGCTGCCGATCAACCACCTCAAGAACGCCGCGTTCAAGAAGAAGATGGACGACGCCCCGGCCACCGAGGACAAGGCGCCCACCGAGCTCGAGCTCCTCGCCGACATCCGCGACCTGCTCGCCAACGGCGGCACCGCGACCACCGCGAACTCCGGCAAGCACGTCGACTGACGCCCGCTGACGGGCGGAGAGGGGCGGCGATAGCGAGGTCGCCGCCCCTCTCGCCGCGTCCGGCGGTGTCCGCGGAGCGCACTCCCGCGGCGTCCGTCGTGTCAGTTCTTGTTAACGGTAACAAAGTTCTCGCGTGTCGCCCTCGCGAGCCTTTAGTGTGTGGTTCCTCACCACCCGTGCGACGGAGCACCGGCACCCTCACCCTCGAGGGCCCGCGGCCTCGTCGCCCTCTCGACGACGAGGAATCCTGCATGAGACGATCACGATCGACGTTGCGGACCGCTCTGGCGACCACGACGATCGCAGCCACCGCGCTGCTCGGAGCCGCCCTCCCGGTCTCCGCCTCCGGAGCGACGGCCCAGCCGCTGCTCCACTACAGCTTCGACACCGCGCCGACCGGCACGACCGTCGCCGACACCAGCGGCAACGGCTACAACGGCACCCTGCGCGGCAGCGGCGCCACCGTCGCCGCGGGCGCGCTGAGCCTGCCGGGCGGCTCGGCCGCCGCGGCCCCCTACGTCGACATCCCGACGGCGGGCCTCGTCGGCAAGAAGGACCTCACGGTCTCCACCTGGCTGTCGAACCGGACCGGACCCGCGAACACCGCGGCCGCGTTCCTCGGCGCCCCGGTCGCGGCCGGCGCGTCCTACTCCTCCGGCTACTACCTGCTCAACCCGACGAACCCGGCCGGCTTCGTCAAGTCGGTCGTCACGAACGCGACCAACGCCGGCGCCCCGTGGGGCACCGAAGTCGGCCCCGGCTCGACGAACGCCGCCAGCACCGGCCTGCGCACCCCCGCCGGCTACTCGCTCTACACGACCGTCATCGACGGCACGAACGGGACGCTCTCCGTCTACGTCAACGGCACCCGGATCGGCCAGAACGCGATCACCCGCAACGTCTCGTCCTTCGGTGCCTCGCTGGTCGGCTACCTCGGCCGCTCGACCTACAACGACGCCGGCTGGAGCGGCCTCGTCGACGACTTCGCGGTCTACGACAGCGCGCTCACCGCCGACGCCGTCACCGCGCTGTACTCGTCGCAGGCGATCGACCGCGCCGTCGCCTCCGTCAGCATCCCGACGACCGCGACCGCCGACTTCGCGCTGCCCACCAGCAGCGCCGGCGTCGCCGTGACCTGGCGCTCGAGCAGCGCCGCCATCGCGGTCTCCGGAGGCAGCGCCGTCGTCACGCGACCGGCCGCCGGCTCCCCCGACGCCGCCGTGACGCTCACCGCCACCTTCACCTCCGGCAGCGACACGCGCACCGTCGACTACCCGGTGCTCGTCACCGCGCAGCTCGCCGACGCCGACAAGGTCCAGCGCGACCTCGACGCCGTGACCGTCGCCCGGGCCGGCGACGTCCGCACCAACATCTCGGTCCCGGCGCGGGGCGCCCTCGGCTCGAGCATCGCCTGGAGCGTCATCGGCTCGAGCGCCGCGACGATCCGCGACGGCAGCACCGCCGACAGCCGCACCATCGTCGTCGAGCGCCCCGCCGCGGGCAGCCCGGCCGTCGACGTGACGGTCCGCGCGACCGCGACCAGCGGATCGGTGACGCGCACCCGCGACTTCACCCTCCGCCTCCAGCCGCTGCCCACGGGCACGGACGACACCGAGGCCTACGTCTGGGCCTTCTTCACCGGTGAGGGCGCCGGCGCCGAGCGCGTCAGCCTCGCCGCCTCCAAGGGGAACGACGCCCTCGACTGGAACACCCTGAACGGCGGACAGCCCGTCTTCACCTCCGACCAGGGCACCAAGGGCCTGCGCGACCCGTTCATCCTCCGCTCGCACGAGGGCGACACGTTCTTCATGCTCGCGACGGACCTCAAGATCGACGGCCTGGCCGGCGGCTTCGACACCGCGCAGAAGTCGGGCTCGAAGTACATCGAGGTCTGGGAGTCGACCGACCTGGTGAACTGGTCGGCGCAGCGCCACGTGAAGGTCTCGACCGACTTCGCCGGCAACACCTGGGCGCCCGAGGCGTACTGGGACGACGACCTCGACACCTACGTCGTGTTCTGGGCCTCGAACATGTACCCGACGACGAACGCGGCCGACCGCACCGCCGTCACCTACAACCAGATGATGTACGCGACCACCGACGACTTCGTCACCTTCTCGGAGGCGAAGCCGTGGATCGACGTTCAGCGCGGCACCGGCCGCGGCACGATCGACTCGACCATCGCGAAGGACGGCGACACCTACTACCGCTTCACGAAGGACGAGGCGTCGATGACGCTCCGCGAGGAGAAGAGCACCGACCTGCTCGCCACGGTCAGCGGCTCACTGCCCGGCACCTCCGGACCCGCGGACGAGTGGACCCTGGTCAAGGAGCGCGTCGCCTCCGGCCTGCCCAACGGCGAGCCGAACGGCACCTTCACCAGCGGTGAGGGCCCGAACGTCTTCCCCGCGAACGAGGGCGACGTGAACGGCCTCGACTGGTTCCTCTTCATCGACCAGCCGGACTACCACGCGGGACCGAACCACTACATCCCGTTCGGCACCGACGACCTGGCCGCCGACACCTGGCAGCCGCTCGGAGCGAAGCTGCGGGAGAACCTGCCGCAGAACTCCGACGGCGGCAAGCCCCGCCACGGCACGGTCATCCCGGTGACCCGCGCCGAGTACCAGCGGATGCTCGAGGCGTACGCCCCAGCCATCGCCGTCACCTCGGTCGCTCCGATCGCGGTCTCGACCGCGGCCGGCGTCGCCCCGGTGCTGCCGAGCGCGGAGCTCACGACGGCCGACGGCGCCAAGCGCACCGTCGCCGTGACCTGGGACGCCGTCGCCCCCGCCTCCTACGCCGCCGCCGGCACCTTCACGGTGCGGGGAGTGGCGCAGGACGACTCGCGGATGCCGGTGACCGCCACGGTCACCGTGCAGTCGTCGCTGAAGCTGACGGCCGCGGCGAGCACCCGCTGCGTCGCCGGCAAGGTGGTGCTGACGGTCGTCGCGACCAACGGCGACACCGTCCCGATGGACGTCACCGTCACCTCGACGGCGGGCACGAAGTCCTTCGCCGGCGTCAAGGCGGGCTCGAACGCCTCCGCCGCCTTCACCGTCCGGGCCGCCCAGCTCGCGGCCGGCGAGGCGACGGTGACGGCGACCGCCACGGTCGGTGGCAAGTCCGTCACCTCGACGGTCAAGGCCCCCTACGCGGCCCGCACCTGCGGCTGACCCGCTCCCGCGACGACGACGGCCCATCGTGCTCCGGCACGGTGGGCCGTCGTCGTCCGCGGCCCGCGAGATGCCACTTGTGCACGCGACACGCCGTGGAAAGCGTGCACAAGTGGCATCTCGCGGGAGGGGTCAGTAGTGCGGGGGGACGTCCTGGCGGAGGCGGGCGTCGTTCGGGCCCGTGTCGGGGCGCACAGCGGGCGCCTCGGGGTCGGGGACGACGGCGTCGTGCGGGGACGGGTCGGTGCCCGGCTTCGCGGGCAGGGTCGCCCGCCGGCCGCCGCGCGAGCGCCGGAGCGGTCGGTCAGCGCCGGCGGGCGCGGCGGCCCGGGAGTCCTCGGGCACGCTCAGTCGGCGGGCAGGGGCGTGATCGGCTGCGTCTCGTTCGACGCCGGGGCGGCGTCCTCGACGATCGGCGCGCCGGCGCCCACCGGCACCTCGATCGGACCGGTCGACGTCTCGTCCTGCGGGGCGCCGATCAGCCCGGCGACCCGCGCGGCCACGGCCTCGGGGTCGGCGAACAGCTCGAAGTTGTGCACGCGGAGGTAGTGCCAGCCCAGGCGGCGCAGCAGCTCCGGTCGCAGCCGCAGCGAGACCCGGAGGCTCTGCGTGCTGACGTCGCGGTCGGTCTCGACGACGACGGCGCGGGTGCCGTGCGCCGCGACCAGCGCGAGCTTGCCCTTGTGCCCGATGTTGACGCGCAGTCCGCGGCGCTCGAGACGCGCGGCCAGGTCGACGAGCATCGGCTCGGAGTAGTCGTCGCGGTCGCTCGGCTGGACGCGGTCCTCCGCCTCCTGGAGCACCTGGGCGAGCGCGACCATGCCGTAGCGCATCCGCGACTCGTCGATGTCGCCGGGGCGGAAGCAGGAGACGATGTCCATCGACCGGCGGGCCCGGGTCATGCCGACGGCGAGCAGGCGCTCTCCGCCCGGCTCGGCCAGCGCACCGAAGTTGGAGAGCAGGCGGCCGTGCGGGGTGCGGCCGTAGCCGATCGAGAAGATCACCCGGTCGCGGCTCTGCGCCACCGACTGCTCGAGCGTCACCACCGCGAACGGCTCGGGCCGGTCGCCGAGGATGAAGTCGTTGAGGTCCGCGCGCTTCGCGAACGCGGTGAGCACGGCCTGCTGCACCCGGACGGCGTGCCGCGGGCTCGCGGTGATCACCATCAGCGACTCGCGCGGCCGGATGACCGCGTGCTCGAGCACCAGCTCGACCACCTTCGCGACCTCGGCGTCGACGGACTCGACCGCTCCGGAGTCGTTCTCCGGCATGCCGTGTCCGCTGGCGATGTAGTGGAAGCGGAGCGAGTCGTGCCCGAGGAACGAGCCGGCCCACGGCAGCGAGTCGATCCGGCCGCCGTAGAAGCGGCGGTTCACCAGCTCGGCGAGGTCCTCGCCGCCCGCGCGGTAGCTGCGGGTGAGCGTGACGGTGTTCAGCAGCTCGCCGAGGCGGGCCAGCGCCGACTGCGCGTGCAGGGCCTCGACGTCGGTGCGCGAGGCGGCGCTGCCGAACTCGACGGTCTCGTCGACGCGCAGCGAGAACGGCGTCGGCGTCTGCGTCACCGGGTCGCCGAACGCGACGACCTGCTTGGCGCGGCGGATCGCTCCGACGTTCTCGGCGAGGGTCGTGGCGCCGGCGTCGACGAGGAAGACTGCGTCGAAGGTCGTCTCGGTGCCGATGCGGTGCACCTCGTAGGGCGAGGCGAGCCAGGCCGGAGCGAGCACCCGCGAGAGGTGCGGCGCGGCCTTCTGCAGCTCCTGCGGCGTGGTCGACGCCTCGGAGCGCAGCAGCGCGCGCAGGGCGTCGCGCTCGAGCTGCCAGTCGACGAGCCCGATCTTCCAGGTCTCCGAGAGCTTCCAGGCCAGCAGCTCGGCGCTGGAGGCGGCGTGCGCCTCGTCGACGAGCTTGAAGTCCGCCTCGAGGCGGTCGAGCACGCTGGTGTTGCCGCCGAGCAGGGCGCGCTCGTCGGTCAGCATGATCTCGAGCGCCGAGCGCCACCAGGCGAGGTCGAGCTCGATCGCGACCAGCTCGGCCGGCACGTGGCGGCGCGAGAGGTCGGTCAGCAGCGGGTCCAGGCCCCACTCGCGCAGCGTCGAGAGCAGCGTCGTGCGCTCCTGCAGGTTGGCGAGCACCTCGCTGTCCTCGGCGAGCCCGGAGACCATCGAGACGAGCTCGGCGAGCGGCAGGGAGGCGAGCGGCGTGCTGCCGCCGCGCCGGCCGAGCGGCTCGTCGAGCCGGCCGAGCTGGTCGGACACCTGCTGGAACGCGACCTGGACGTCGGCGACGCCGACCGGCACCTCGGGGACGGTGCCCGCGACGGCGTAGCGCTGCCAGAGCGTGCGCTGCTGCTGCACACGGCGGAGCGACGCGTTGAGGTCGGTGACGTGCGCGCCGGGCCGCATGTACTCGCGGGCGAGCTTCTTCAGGCGGCGGCGGTTCGTCGAGGACATCTCGGCGGCCTCGCGGCGCGGCGAGGTGGCGACGATGAGGTCCTGGATCGAGCGGTCGAAGACGGCCGGCTGGAACTTGTCGAGCGTCTCGCGGACGTCCTGCAGCAGGCGCAGGTAGATGCCGAGCTCGGCGACCGACTCGAACGGGCGCATGCGCGTCTGCGCGATGACGTCCTGGGCGCGGTCGAGCAGGCGCGGCAGGTCGCGCAGGTGCAAGCGCTTGGCCAGCTCGTGCGCGGCCTCCGCGTCGGCGGTCGAGTCGAACTGCGCGCCGTACCAGGGCGAGTCTCCCGGTCCGTAGCGGAACTCGCCGAGACGAGCCGACTCGATCAGCATCCGGGTCGCCTCGGGGCGGCTGTGCGCGAGGGCGGTGACGGCGCGGCGGTCGAGGCGGGCGGCGGTCGACGGGGGCGTGCGCAGCTGCGAGAGGCGCGCCAGCTCCTCGAGGGCCTGCAGCGCGGACACGCCGAAGCTGGGGTCGCGACGCGAGAGGGCGCCGCGGTAGTCGAGCAGCACCTTGCGCAGGCGCAGCAGCGCGTCGTCGATCTCGCTGACGGAGGGGCGCGCGGCCTTCTCGTTGCGGCCGATCGACTGGATCAGGTCGCGGCGGAGCGTGCGCGGGCTGACGGCGATGCCGCCGAGGCCGGCGGAGAGCAGCCGCTGGTGGATGCTGTCGAGGCTCGAGCGGCGGGCGCCGACCACGAGGACGCGCTTGTGCTGCGCGGCGAGCGCGCCGATCGCGTTGACGATCGTCTGCGTGCCGCCGGTTCCGGGGAGGGTCTTCACGACGAGCGAGTTGCCGGCCGCGATGTTCGCGATGACCTGCTCCTGCTCGGCGTCGGCGTCGAGCAGGAGGTTGTCGGTCGCCGGCGGACGCTCGTCCTGCGGGATGATCGACGCCACCTTCTGCGACTGCTGCAGCGCGCGCTTGGCGGCCGGGTTGCCGGCGACCGCGTCCAGGACGGGGTGCTCGAGCATCCGGGCGTCGCGGAGCATGTCGCCGGCGACGTCGGCGAAGCTCGACACCACCAGGCGCGGGTGCACGGCGAACCAGGGCAGGTGCGAGGTGAGACCGCGGAGCTGGTCGATGACCGGCTGCGGCTTGAAGACACCGCTCTGCACCGCGAGTTCGACGAACTGCTCGGGGTCGATCGTGATGCCGAACTGCTGCTTGAGCGCGCGGGCGAGCTGCGGGTTGAAGTAGGGCTGGCCCTTGAGCTTGAGCTCGAAGTCGCGGCCGTAGCGGCGGATCGCGAGCGGGCGCAGCAGGACGGGGGCGGTGAACTCCGTCTCGCCGGCGCGCCACTGGGCGAGGCCGATCGCGAGGTGCACGCCCTCGATGCCGCGGACCGAGCGCAGCTCGATCCCCTTGTCGGTGATGGCGGCGGCGGCGTTCTTCGCGGTGCGCAGCGCCAGCTCGTCGCGGATGAGGGAGGAGAGCAGGGTCGTCTTGCCCGAGATGAACGGCGGCAGCCCGCCCGGGTGCGTGGTGGACAGCTCGATGCGGGTGCGCGGGGAGTCGACGAAGTGCAGGAGCGGCGAGGGGCCGCCGACCTTGGCGAGCTCCTCCCGCCAGGACTGCCAGACCGGGTCGGCCGCGTTGCCGCCCTGGTAGCCGGCCTCGCCGCTCGTCACCTGGACGGGCGTGGTGGCGTTGGAGGGGAGCTGGAGGGCGGACGCCTCGCGCGGGTCACCGGACTCGGGGGAGGTCGCCACCGGTCCGGCTCCTGGGAAATCGTCGACACGTTGCACACGGACACCCTAAGCCGGGGATCTGCGAAAGGCCGTAGCGACTCGGATCGGCCGGACGACCGAGGCGTCACCCGCGTCTGGGGGTCGTGCGGGTCGGTCAGGCCGCGGCGCGGGCGAGCCCCTCGTCGCCGGATCGCGCTCCGCGATCGGGCCACACGCCGAGCGGGGGCACGCTCTCGACCCGGCGCTCGCCGTCCACGACGACGACGCGGCTCTCGACGCGGTCGTGCCCGCCGGCGACGGCCACGGCGATCATGACGGCCTCGGCGTGGTCGCGGGTGAGGTGCCCGAACGCCGCGCGCAGGTCGACCGGGCGGCCGGTGGCGAGCGACAGCGCGATCCGGGCGACCGCCTCCTCGGAGAGGTCGAGCAGGTGCGCGCCGCGCTCGAGGACCGGGAGGTCGACCGCCGGCCCCGCCGCGGTCTCGCGGATCCAGGGCAGTCCGGGTCGGGCGCAGCCGGTGCGCAGGAGCAGCTCCTGCGCGAGGGCGACGGCGGGGGTCGCGGTGGACGGGACGGCGGGCGCGGCGGTCACGAGGCGGCTCCGGTCGGCGTGGACGGCCCGCGGCTCGCCCGGCGGGCGGCGCGGACCGCCACCGACGTCACGGCCGTGACGACGCAGATCAGCCCGACCAGCGCCGGGGCGAGCCAGCCGAGCACGCCCGCCCGCTCGACGGTGGGTCCGACGTACGACCACTGGGTGAGGCCGTGGACGAAGAGAGCGAAGAAGCCGAGGGTGATCCCGGTCAGCGCGGTGACGAGATCGGCCGGACGGAGGACCTCGTCGTCCTCGGAGAGGGCGGCGGGAGCGGGAGGCGCGGCGGCGGCCGGGTCGGTGGTCGGCAGCGCGAGGGTGCCGGTGGACGGAGTGGACATGGAACCGATGGAACCAGTCGGCGGCCGTCTCCTGCGTCCTCCGCTGGCATGATGGCGCGCGCCGTTCGGCTCACGTCGCGCGGCGCCGCCCGAGCGAGGACTGGAAGCGCAGGAGGTAGCCGTCGGGATCGGTGACGAGGACCTGGCGGACGCCCGCCTCCTCCTCCCCCACCCGGTACCAGCGAGCCTCGGCAGGGGTGAACAGGGGCACCCCCGCCGCGTCGAGGGCCGCCGCGACGGCGTCGGCGTCGTCGACGCGGATCTGGAGGTTCGCGCCGCGACCGAGCGGGCGCTCCAGCGGCGCGGTGATCCAGTCGCGGGTGCTGCCGATCCGGTCGAGCATGACGTGGGCGCCGCCGCGGACGAGGTACGCGAAGCCCTCCTCCGGCCGCGCGTAGCGGACCGCGAAGCCGCAGGGGCCGCACCAGAAGGCGAGGCTGCGCTCGAGGTCCTCGACGAGGAGCTCGGGGACGAGGTCGGGCTCGGCGGCGGGGTCGGGCTCGGCGGCGGGGTCGGCGGCGGTCACGGCGCCATGCTGCCACGGACCCGCCGCGGAACGGCGGCCGGGCTAGGGTCGACGTCATGGGGGCCGGGAGCACGGATGTCGGGGACGACGGGAATCACGAGCACACCGCGCAGGCGACCGGTGAGCGACCGTTCGGAGAGCCGGGGCACGCGGACGCCCGGACGACGCACGACGGGCCCCCGCGCTTCCCGCTCAGCCTGGTGGTCGTCGTCCCGGTCGGGATGCTGGTGCTCGGCGGCCTCTTCGGGAGCGTCCTCGCCCTGAGCACTCCGTGGCTGCCGATGGCGCTGACGCGGGCGGGCCTGCCCTATGCGGTGCTCGCGCTGATCGTCGCCGTCGCGCTCCGCCTCAGCGCCGTGCGCGCCGTGCGGGCGGACCGGTCGCAGCCGCTCGACGCGGTGATCGCCTCCGGCCGCAGCCTCGCCCAGCGGGCGACCCGGGCCACCGCTGCGACCCTGCTCGCGATCTGGCTGATCGTCGCCACGGCGTTCGCGCTGCAGACCGAGCCGGGTCTCCTCGTCCTCGCCGGCGGGCCGGTCATCATCGGCGCGCTGCTGTCGATCGTCGCGAACGCGCCCCTGCTCTACTCCCCGCGGATCGCCCGCTCCGAGGTCGCCGTGGTGCTCGCGCACGCGGACGGGCGGCGGCGGATCCTCGCGAACTGGATCCTCGCGCCGCTCTCCTGGTTCGCCTACGCGATCCCGGTGCAGGCGCTCGGGCTCTGGAGCGCCTAGCGCGCCTCGGCGGTCTCCGGCGCGGTCCTCGTGCGGCCCGGCAGCAGCAGCAGCCCGGAGACGCCGACGACGATCAGCAGGATCGCTGCGACGGTGACGAAGGCGGACAGCGCGAGCACCGGCATGATGACCGTGAGCAGGCCCGCGATCACCGAGGCGATGCCCGCGGCGATCGGCAGCCACACCGGGCCGGCGACGGTGCGGCCGCTGGTGATGCTCGAGACGCCGTCGAGGATCCAGCCGAGGCCGATCACGAGGCCGAGGATGCTGAGCGACTCGAACGGGTTGGACAGGCAGAGGATGCCGGCGACCAGGATCAGCGCGCCGAGGAGGCCCGCGAGCCAGCGCACCCGGTTCTGCAGGCGCGTGGCGGTGAAGGCCAGCAGGAGCCGGAAGACGCCGGCGGCGATCAGATGGATGCCGAAGACGATCGCGACGGTGAGCAGGGTCGGGCCGGGGATCAGCACCGCGATCACGCCGAGGGCGATGGCGATCAGCGAGACGCCGATGATCCAGCTGCGCTCGACGGCGGTGCGGGAGAGTGCGGGAGAGGGAGTCGCGGCGGCGGCGTTCTCGGCCGTGTTCTCGGGCATGAGGGTCCTCTCGTCGGGGGCTGACCCCTCGAACGCTAGGGCACTTCCGCCCCGTGGCGAGCGGGACACGGGGGCGGTCGCGCTCAGCCCGCGCGCCCGCTACCCTGCGGTGCCGGCGGCCCGGGTCAGTGCCGGCGGCCGGCTCCGGTGCGGCGGGCGGCGCGGTGCCGGCGGATGCTGCGGACCACCAGAAGCAGCACGACCACGCCGATCGCGCCGTAGATGATCGCGTCGAGCACGCCCGCGTACTGGTCGACCAGCTCGTACTGGGTGCCGAGCGCCGCGCCGAGGCCGATCAGCAGGCCGTTCCAGACGCCGGAGCCGAGGATCGTCAGCCCCGAGAACAGCAGCAGGTTCATCCGCTCGGCACCCGCGGGCAGCGAGATCAGACTCCGGACTCCGGGGATGAGCCGGCCGAAGAGGACCGCCCAGGTGCCGTGGCGGCGGAACCAGCCGACGGCCTTCTCGAAGTCCTCGCGGTCGACCAGGGGCAGCCTGGACAGCAGGCGGATCGAGCGCTCGGTGCCGATGCGGTAGCCGAGCCAGTAGAGGATCAGGCCGCCGAGGTAGGCGCCGAGGGTCGCGGTGATCACGACGAGCACCAGGTTCATCCGCCCCTGCTGGGCCAGGAAGCCCGCCAGCGGCAGCACCAGCTCGCTCGGGATCGGCGGGAAGACCGTCTCGATCAGCGTCAGCAGACCGACCCCGGCCTCGCCCAGTGCCGCGATCACGCGGGCGGCGACGCCGACGAGACCGGAGAGCTCGTCGATGCTGTCGGTGGAGGAGGCCGCCGTCACGGAGGCAGGGGCGAGGGCGAGGGTCGCGATCGTCATGACTGAGAAGCTACTCAGTCCCAGGGCTCCGCACCTGGGAGATCGGGGTCGGCGCCGGACCCCGCGTCAGGGGCTGCCCGTGCCGGGGCGAGACCCGCGTCAGGGGCTGCCGGTGAGGACGACCTGCTCGGAGCCCTGCAGGCGCACCTCGACCGAGGCGATCTCGGCCAGCGGCAGACCGGTCGAGAGGCTCGGCTCCACCGTCGAGCCGGGCGTGCTCGTCCACGAGCCGATCGGCTCCGTGGAGCCGGCCGTGTCGGTCACGTACATCACGTAGCCGACGGACGCCGCACCCCCGGTCGCCGCGCCGCTCTCCTCCCAGCTGCAGTCCATGTCGATCCGCGTGCCCCACGCCTCCGGAACGAAGCGGACCGACGCCTCGACCGGGACGCCGGGCGCCGCGGCGAGAGCCACCGTGTTCTCGACCACCGTGGGCGGGGTGCCGACCACGAGCGGGAGGGCGATCGCGGCGGCCGCGGAGACCCCGGCGGCGGCGAGCACGAGGCCGGCGATGCGGAAGCGGGTGCGGCGGCGGAGCGCGTCGGTCGCCCGGGCGAGGTGCGCGAGCAGGGCGGGCGGGGCGGACTCCTCGACGCGCTGCTCCGTCTCGAGCAGCGCGAGCGCGTCCTCCTGCGGCAGGTGCGCGAGCAGGCCGGGGATCGCGACGAACTCGCCCAGCGCCTCGCGGCAGCCGGGGCAGACCCGCAGGTGCTGCTCGTAGGCGCGGCGGTCGGCGGGCGAGAGCGCGCCGAGGAGGTACGCCGCGTCCCAGTCGCGGAAGGCGTCGTCGCGGGAGGCGTCGTCGCTCTGCTGCTCGGTGCTCACGGTTCGGTCACGCCTTTCTCCTGGAGGGCGAGCTTCAGCGCCCGCATCCCGTAGTGCATCCGCGACTTCACCGTTCCGGGCGCGATGCCCAGCAGCTCGGCGATCTCGCCGACCGTGCGCCCGCCGTAGTAGGCGTGCACGATCACCGCGCGGTGGTCGTGGCTGAGGGTGCCCAGCGCCTCCGAGAGCAGCCAGGCGTCGAGCACCTGGTCGGTGCGGTCGCCGTGCGCGCGCTCGGGCACCTCGTCGGTCCCGAACTCGCGGTTGTGCCGGGCGCTGCGGCGGTCGTCGATGACGATGTTGCGGGCGACGGTGTAGAGCCAGGAGCGGGCCGCGGCCTCGCCCTGGGCCAGGATCTCCGGGTGCTTCCAGGCGCGCAGCAGCGCCTCCTGCACCACGTCCTCCGCCAGCTGGCGGTCGCCCGTGAGCCGGAGGACGAACCGCCACAGCGCCGCCGAGTGCTCGTCGTGCAGGGCACGCAGCATCTCGGCCTGATCCTCGGACATCTCCACCTCTCCTCCTTCAACGTAGAGGGGCGGCGTCCGGTTCACCCGCGGCCCCGGTTCGCGCCGGGCGCCGCACTCTGGTACTCCGGAGCGGTGACCTTCCCCGATGCCGCCGACGCCGCCCGCGTCCGCACCTTCCTCCGCGACCAGCGCGCGCGCATCCTCGACGACGTCCGCCACCTCGTGATGATGGAGAGCCCGAGCGACTCCCTCGAGGCGCTCGACGAGCTGCACGCCTTCCTCGTGCACTGGGTCGGCGAGCGGCTCGGGCACGCGGGCGAGCTCGAGCACCTCCGCGAGCAGGACTGCCCGAGCGCGTCGAGCTGGACCTTCCCGGGCAGCGCCCCGGGGCGCGGACCGCGCGGGTCCCGCCCGTTCGTGGCGCTGGTGGGGCACTACGACACCGTCTGGCCACTCGGCACGACCCGCGGCTGGCCGTTCGCGATCGACGGCGACCGCCTGAGCGGCCCGGGCAGCTACGACATGAAGGTGGGCCTGGTGCAGATGGTCTGGCTGGTGCTGGCGCTGCGGCACGCCCGACTCGCGCACCCGGCCGTGCGGCTGGTGATGAACGGCGACGAGGAGGTGGGCAGCCTCACCTCGCGCAGCTTCCTCGAGCACCAGAGCCGCGGGGCGGAGGCGGCGCTCGTCTTCGAGGGGGCGATCGGCACCGCGGTGAAGACCGCGCGCAAGGGCATCGGCAACTTCGTCGTCGACGTCGTCGGAGTCGAGGCGCACGCGGGTGTCGAGCCCGAGAAGGGGGCCAGCGCGATCCACGAGCTCGGCGCGCTGATCCCGCGCGTGCTCGGGATCGCTCGGCCGGAGGCGGGCACGACCGTCAACATCGGCGTGGTCAAGGGCGGCAGCCGGGTGAACGTGACGACCGCGAAGGCGCGGCTCGAGCTCGAGGTGCGGATCCGCGGCGCGGCCGAGGCGGCGCGGGTGGAGGCCGAGATGAACGCGCTCGAGGCGTCGGACCCGCGGATCCGGATCGAGGTCCGCGGCTCGTGGCAGCGGCCCGTCTTCGAGCGGACGGCCGCCGTCGGCGCTCTCTACCGCCGGGCCGAGCGGGTGGCCAAGACGATGGACCTGCCGCTGACCGAGACGGCGGTGGGCGGCGCCAGCGACGGCAATCTGATCGCCGCGCTCGGGATCCCCGTGCTCGACGGACTCGGCGCCCCTGGCGAGGGCGCGCACGCCCGGGGAGAATCGGTGAGCATCGAGGGGATGCTCGAGCGGACCGCGCTCGCGGCGCTGCTGGTGGCGAGCTTCGCCGCGGAGGGAGACTGAGATGGTCCTGTACGAGTCGCGCCCGGTCGGCGTCGTGATCGATGCGCCGGCGGACGAGGTGTACTCCTTCGTCGTCGATCCCTCGAACCTGTCGCTCTGGGCGGCGGGGCTGGCGCAGGCCTCCGTCGAGGAGGTGGACGGCCACTGGTTCGCCGACTCGCCGATGGGCCGGGTCGAGATCGTCTTCGCGCCGCGGAACCCCTACGGCGTGGCGGATCACCGGGTGATCACCGAGGGCGGCCGGGTCTTCGACAACCCGCTCCGGATCCTCGCCAACGGCGACGGCGCCGAGGTCGCCTTCACCGTCCGCCGGTACGACGGGATGACGATGGAGCAGTGGGACGAGGACTGCGACCGGGTCGCGGCGGACCTCGAGACGCTGCGGGGGCTGCTGGAGCGCGCGGAGGACTGAGCGGGCGGGGCCGCGGGTCTCCTCCCCAGGAGCGGACCTCGCGGAGTCGTCCACCGGTCTTCCGGCCCGCCGCTATCGGGCGCCGATCCTGCACTACATTCGACAGGATCCGGCGTTCGCCCGGGCCTTCCGCGCGACAACGAGGGATGTCATGACCTCTCCCGAACCGACCACCCGCCCCGCCGGCGGCATCGAGCTCAACGGTCTCGACACCATCCAGGAGTCGGAGCGGCACGGCCGCCCCCGCGACCTGTTCTGGCCGTGGTTCGCGGCCAACGTCTCGGTGCTGGGGCTGAGCTACGGCTCGTTCCTGCTCGGCTTCGGCCTGTCCTTCTGGCAGGCGACCGCGGTCGCCGTGATCGGGATCGTCGTCTCCTTCCTCTTCTGCGGCTTCGTCGCGGTCGCGGGCAAGCGCGGCTCGGCCCCCACGATGGTGCTCAGCCGCGCCTCCTTCGGCGTCGACGGCAACCGCCTGATCGCGGTGATCTCCTGGCTGCTCACGGTGGGCTGGGAGACGGTGCTCGCCTCGCTCGCCGTTCTCGCGACGGCGACCGTCTTCGAGGAGTTCGGCTGGGACGGCGGCGTGCTGACCAAGGTCGTCGCGCTCATCGTCGTCGCGGCGCTGATCGTCATCGCCGGGATCGCCGGCTTCCGGCTGATCATGCGGCTCCAGCTCGCGATCACGATCGCGACCGCCGTGCTGACCGTGGTCTACGTCGTGCTCGTGCTCGACCGCATCGACCTCGCCGCCGTCGGCAGTCTGCCCTCGGGCTCGGCCGGAGCCGTGATCGGCGGACTCGTCTTCATGATGACCGGCTTCGGGCTGGGCTGGGTGAACGCGGCGGCCGACTACTCGCGCTACCTCCCGCGCACCGCCGGCACCGCCGGGGTCATCGGCTGGACCACGATCGGCGGCGCCGTCGCGCCCGTCGTGCTCGTGGTCGTCGGGCTGCTGCTCGCCGCCTCCTCGACGGAGCTGTCCGACGCGATCGCGGCCGACCCGATCGGCGCGCTCGCGAGCATCCTGCCGACCTGGTTCCTGCTCCCCTTCATCGTGGTGGCCCTGCTGGGGCTCATCGGCGGCGCGGTGATGGACATCTACTCCTCGGGTCTCGCGCTGCTCAGCACCGGCCTCAAGGTGTCCCGGCCGGTGGCCGCCGGCATCGACGGCGTGCTGATGGTGCTCGGCGCGATCTACGTCGTCTTCGTCGCGGGCGACTTCCTCGGCCCGTTCCAGGGCTTCCTCATCACCCTCGGCGTGCCGATCGCGGGCTGGCTGGGTGTGTTCCTGGCCGACCTGATCCTCCGCCGCCGCGACTACGACCAGGAGGCGCTCTACACCTCGCGAGGCCGCTACGGCAGCGTCTCGATCGCGCCGGTGCTGCTCGTGGTGATCGGCGCCGTGATCGGCTGGGGCCTCGTCGTCAACTACTCCCCCGGCTTCGAGTGGGAGGGCTACCTGCTCGGCCCGATCGGCGGGCGCGACGGCGAATGGGCCGGGGCGAACCTCGGCGTGCTGGTCGCCCTCGTGATCGGCTTCGCCGGCACGCTCGTCCTCTCGCGCTCCGCAGTGCGGCGCCAGGAGGCCGACGCGTGAGCCTGCTCGTCGCGATCGACCTGCAGCACGTCTTCGCCGACGCGTCCTCGCCGTGGGCGTCGAAGGAGTTCGACCGCGCGGCGGAGGGGACGACCCGGCTGCTCCCGCACTTCGGCGAGCGGGTGGTCACCACCCGCTTCGTCGCTCCGGCCGAGCCCCGCGGCGCCTGGATCCCCTACTACCGGGACTGGCCGTTCGCGCTCGTGCCGGACGAGGATCCGCTCTACGCGCTGGTCCCCGGTTTCGAGGGGCACCGCACGATCACCGCGCCGACGTTCGGCAAGTGGGGCGCCGAGCTCGAGGCGCTGCTCGACGACTCCCGCTCGATGGTGCTGACCGGGGTCTCGACCGACTGCTGCGTGCTGTCGACGGCGCTCGCCGCGGCCGACGCCGGCGTCCAGGTGCGCGTGGTGACCGACGCCTGCGCGGGTGCCTCCGAGGCCGACCACGCCCGCGCGCTCGACGCGATGGCGCTGTACGCACCGCTGATCGTGCTGACCACGGTGGACGAGGTGCTGGCCGAGCTCGACGCCTGACGGCGCGGGAGGTCTCGCGGCGGCACCGCGCGGACCGGCATGATGGCGGGATGTCCCCCACCGACGACCGCGACCGCGCGGCACCCCGCATCCTGGTCATCGGCGAAGCCCTGATCGACATCGTCGAGCGCGACGGCGAGAGCACCGAGCACGTGGGCGGCTCGCCCGCGAACGTCGCGCTCACCCTCGCTCGCCTCGGCCGCGAGGCGACCCTCGTCACCGACATCGCCGACGACGAGCGCGGCCGGCGCATCGCCGAGCACCTGGGCGCCTCCGGCGTGACCGTGCTGCACGGCGACGCCGAGCGCACCTCGACCGCCCGGGCCCGCCTGCAGGAGGACGGCTCCGCCGAGTACGACTTCGATCTCTCCTGGAACCCGCCGGCCGCCGATCCCTCGAGCGCGACCCACGTGCACACCGGCTCGATCGCGGTCTACCTCGAGCCGGGAGGCTCCGCGATCGTCGAACTGCTCGAGGCACTGCCGGCCGGTGTCACCGCGAGCGTGGACGCGAACATCCGCCCCGCGCTCGTCGGCGAGCACAGCGACGCGCTGGCCCGCTTCGAGCGGGTCGCCGCGGCCTGCGAGATCGTCAAGCTCAGCGACGAGGACGCGGAGTGGCTCTACCCGACGATGCAGCTCGACGAGGTGCTGACCCGCCTGCTCGAGCTGGGCGCGCAGCTCGCCGTCGTGACCCGCGGCGGCGAGGGCCTGCTCCTCGCCTCCTCCGTCGCCCGGGCCACGGTCCCCGCCGCCCGCATCGTCGTCGCCGACACCATCGGCGCGGGCGACTCCGCCATGGGCGCGATCCTCGACGAGGCCTTCCGCCAGGGCCTCGGCGCCCCGAACGGCCTGCTCCTCGACGAGCCGTCCCTGCGCGCGATCGGCCACTGGGCCGCCCGCGTCGCCGGCATCACCACCTCCCGCTCCGGCGCGAACCCCCCGACCCGCGCGGAGCTGTAGGGGGCGCGCCGGGCCGCCGGGCCCGGGCTCACGTCGTCGCACGACACCGCTCCCTGCATCCTCGAACACTTCGGTGCCGGACGAGGCCTTTGGCGTACGATTTCGCCATGTCCCTCCACCGGTTGAGCGAGAGCGCCAAGGCGTCGCGCATCGTGAGACCGTCTGGGACGTCGTCCCAGCGTCGCGCCGCCGCATCCGCTGCGAGCGGGCGCATCGTCGCGCGAGCGGCGGCGTCGGGGCGACTCGCTGTTTCCGAGGGCAGGAACGCGGCGACGGACGCGGCTCGCGGCCGCAGGGCCGAGTAGGTGCCTGCAGGTCGACCGGCGCTCCCTCGCAACGTGTACTCGTACGAGGATCCCGCGCTCGTTCTTCCCGCTGAGGTCGCGCTGGACACGTCCTTCGTGGTGAACGTCCTGGTGACCACCGAGCCCCTTCATGCCGCGAGTCTCGGCTTCATGCTGGATCTGGTGGAGAACAACTCCACGGTCTTCTACAACCGGCTGCTGGAGCTGGAGCTGGCCGAGATCGCGTTCAAGATCGCCGTCAAGGAGCAGCACGGAGCGAAGGCGTGGCCTCGACTTCGCGCCGACGGCCGAGTCCGCCGTCGTGCCGGTCGGCTCTGCAAGGAGCTCTTCGACGCCTGGGGTGACCTGCTGACGACGGTGCCCCATCTCCGGGTCGAGCTCGACGAGGTCGCCGACCTCGTCCTGACGACCATGACCGCCTACGGCTTGGCGTCGTACGACGCCGCTCATGCCGCCACTGCCGCCTACGTCGGCGCGAACGGATTGGTCGCGAACGACGCGGGTTTCGGTCACGTCGATGCAGCGGAACTGGCTCTCTACGTCGATGCCTCCCGCGTGCGGTCGTGTCGGCGCCGCCGCGGCGGTCGTTGAAGCGGTTGAACCGCTTCGCGTCTCGATGATGAGGCAGAGGACGCGGCGGCGGCCCTCCATGCTGGTCGAGTGGCCTCGCAGGGGCGTATCGAGACCCGCCGTCCTCAGCAGGGCGGGTCTGCAGACTCGTCCTTCTGACGCCGGTGGATCTCGATACGCCCGCTCCGCGGGCTACTCGATCAGCATGCGGGGACGATCAGAAGAAGGTGGCGGCATTCATGCTGGTCGAGTAGCCGCCGCAGGCGGCGTATCGAGACCCGTCCCTGCCGGTCGCGTGGATCTCGATACGCCCGCTGCGCGGGCTACTCGATCAGCATGTGGTCGCCCGCCGCGCGGGCTACTCGATCAGCATGGGCATGCCCGTTCCGCGGACTGCCCGATCAGCATGGCGATCCCCGCTCCGCGGGCTGGGCGATCAGCGGGGGCGGCCGTTGCAGCGGGATCGTCGCCGGGTCGATACTGGGGCCCTCCTCGACAGGAAGGCGCCGTCATGTCCACGAGTCTCAGCCCCTACATCGGCTTCCGCGACAACGCTCGCGAGGCGATGGAGTTCTACCACTCGGTCTTCGGCGGGGAGCTGCAGTCCAGCACCTTCGCGGACTTCCATGCGAGCGAGGATCCGGCCGAGCAGGACCTGATCATGCACTCGCAGCTGGTCACGCCGAACGGGCTGATCCTGATGGCGTCCGACACTCCGGGCTCGATGACGTTCGAGGAGGGCGCCCGGATCACCGTCGCGCTCTTCGGCGACGACGACGCCGAGCTCGGCGGCTACTGGGAGGGGCTCGCCGCCGGCGGCTCGGTCCAGGAGCCGCTGACCACGTCGCCCTGGGGCGACCGCTTCGGGATGCTGACGGACCGGTTCGGCGTGCACTGGATGGTCAACATCTCCGCCGCGTCCGCCTGAGCGTCCCGATCGCCGCCCGCGCGGGCGCAGAATGGAGGGACCGCCCGGTGTCCGGAGCGGTCCCCTCCCTCTGACGAAGGCGGCACTATGACGATCACGCTCGGGTACAAGGCATCGGCGGAGCAGTTCGGGGCGCGCGAGCTCGTGGAGCTGGCCGTCGGCGCCGAGCGGCACGGCTTCGAGAGCGCGGTGGTCTCCGACCACTTCCAGCCCTGGCGCCACACCGGCGGCCACGCGCCGTTCTCGCTCGCCTGGCTCGCGGCGGCCGGCGAGCGCACCTCGACCATCCGGCTCGGCACCTCGGTGATGACGCCGCACTACCGCTACAACCCCGCCGTCATCGCGCAGGCGTTCGGCACGCTCGGCGTGCTCTACCCGGACCGCATCATGCTCGGCGTGGGCACCGGCGAGGCGCTGAACGAGGTCGCCACCGGCTACCAGGGCGCGGGCGAGCAGAGCTGGCCCGACTTCAAGGAGCGCTTCGCCCGGCTGCGCGAGGCCGTGCGCCTCATGCGCGCCCTCTGGGCCGGGGACCGCGTCTCCTTCGACGGCGAGTACTACTCCACCCACGAGGCGTCCATCTACGACAAGCCGGAGAACGGCGTCCCGGTCTACATCGCCGCGGGCGGACCCGTCGTCGCCAAGTACGCCGGCCGCGCGGGCGACGGCTTCATCTGCACCTCCGGCAAGGGCATGGAGCTCTACACCGAGAAGCTTCTCCCCGCGGTCGAGGAGGGCATCGCGGCGGGCGGACGCGACTCCGCCGCACTCGACCGGATGATCGAGATTAAGCTCTCCTACGACCCCGACCCGGCGCTCGCGCTCGAGAACACGCGCTTCTGGGCACCGCTCTCGCTCACTCCCGAGCAGAAGCACTCGCTGACCGACCCGGTCGACATGGAGCGCGCCGCCGACGAGCTGCCGATCGAGCAGGTCGCCAAGCGCTGGATCGTCGGCTCGGACCCGGACGAGACGGTCGCCCAGATCAAGCCCTACGTCGACGCGGGCTTCAACCACCTCGTGTTCCACGCGCCGGGCGACGACCAGCAGCGCTTCTTCGACGCGTTCGAGCGCGACCTCGCGCCGCGCCTGCGCGCCCTCTGATTCCGTCGCGACCGGGCGGCGCCGTGCCGCCGGCCGTCCGACCCTCCCGTGCCCCGACCCGTCGGCGCCCGCCGACCGACACCTCCGGAAGAGCCGCCTCCGCATGACCGTGCCCACCCTCCTCGCCCGCCTCGCCGAGGGCGAGCCGATCACGCGCGCGAGCGCCGAGGTGCTCCTCGAGGCGCGCGGGGACGACCTCGACGCGGTGCTGCTGGCCGCCGGGCGGCTGCGCGACGAGGGGCTCGCCCGCCGCGGCCGGCCGGGAGTGATCACCTACTCCCGCAAGGTCTTCGTGCCGCTGACCAAGCTCTGCCGCGACCGCTGCCACTACTGCGTGTTCGTCGAGACGCCCGGCGGCCTGGCGCTGAAGCGCGAGTCGACCTTCATGGAGCCGGAGGAGATCCTCGAGGTCGCCCGCGCGGGCGCCGCGCTCGGCTGCAAGGAGGCGCTGTTCACCCTCGGCGACCGCCCGGAGGACCGCTGGCCCGTCGCCCGCGCGTGGCTCGCCGAGCACGGCTACGCCTCGACGCTCGAGTACGTGCGCGCGATGGCGGTGCTGGTGATGACCGAGACCGGCATGGTGACGCACCTCAACCCCGGAGTGATGTCCTGGGCCGAGCTGCAGCGCCTGCGCCCGGTCGCGCCCTCGATGGGGATGATGCTCGAGACGACCGCTGAGCGGCTGTGGTCCGAGAAGGGCGGCGTGCACTACGGCTCGCCCGACAAGGACCCCGCTCTGCGGCTGCGCGTGCTCGACGACGCCGGGCGCAGCCGGATCCCGTTCACCACGGGCGTGCTTCTGGGCATCGGCGAGAACACGGCGGAGCGGGCGGACGCGCTGTTCGCGATCCGCGACTCGCACGCGCTCTGGGGCCACGTGCAGGAGTGCATCGTGCAGAACTTCCGCGCCAAGCCGCGGACCGCGATGCAGAACGAGGTCGACCTCGAGCTGCAGGAGTACGTCGCGAACGTCGCCGTCGCGCGCCTCGTCCTCGGCGCGGACATGACGATCCAGGTGCCGCCGAACCTCACCGACGAGCAGGAGCTCGGGCTCCTCCTCCGCGCCGGGATCGACGACTGGGGCGGGGTCAGCCCGCTGACCGCGGACCACGTGAATCCGGAGCGGCCGTGGCCGAACATCGACGACCTCGCGCGGCTGACCGCCGACTCCGGCTACCGGCTGCACGAGCGCCTCACCGCGCACCCGCGGTACCTGAGCGACGCGGAGACCTGGATCGACCCGCGGGTCGCGCCGTACGTGCTCGCGCTCGCCGACCGGGAGTCGTGGCTGGCCGACGAGGCCGCGCCGATCGTCCCCCGCGCGTACGAGGAGGAGCCGCCGCCCGCACCGCGTCCGGCCGCGCCGACCCTCGCCGCCGTGCTCGAGCGCGCGAGCGCCGACCCGGCCGGTCTCGACGACGCCGACTATCTGGCCCTGCTCGCCGCCGACGGCGACGACCTCGACGCACTGGCCGCCCTCGCCGACGACGTCCGCCGCGCCGCCGTGGGCGACACCGTCACCGTGGTGGCCAACCGCAACATCGACACCGCGCTCTGGGGCGCCGGCGGGCTCACCGTCGAGACCCTGGAGCAGCTCGCCGACGAGGCCGTCGCGCTCGGCGCCACCGAGCTGTGCCTCCAGGGTCCGCTCGCGACGCCGGGCGAGGACCACCTGCTGATCGTGCGCACCCTGCACGCACGGCACCCCTCGCTGCACCTGCACGCGTTCCGGCCGGGCGAGATCCTCGACGCCGCGACGAGCACCGGGCGCACCCCCGCCGAGATGCTGGCCGCGCTGCGCGAGGCGGGCGTCGACTCCGTGCCGGGGACCGCGGCGCGGATCCTCGACGACCGGGTGCGTGCGATCCTGAGCGAGGGCGCGGACCCGAGCGTCGCCGAGTGGCGGGAGTCGGTGACGACCGCGCACCGCGGCGGCCTGAAGTCGACCGCGACCATGGTCTACGGGCACGTCGAGACGCCGCAGCAGCAGATCGACCACCTCCGCGCGCTGGCCGCGATCCAGGACGAGACGGGCGGTTTCACCGAGTTCATCGCGATGCCGTTCGTGCCGGCCGAGGCGCCGGCCGCGGTCGTCGCGCAGACCCGTGGCGGGCCGACCCGGCGCGAGACGCGCGCGGTGCATGCGGTGGCACGGCTGCTCCTGCACGGGCGGATCGAGCACGTGCAGACGGCCTGGACGAAGCTCGGGCTCCAGCTGTCGCAGGAGCTGCTGCGCGGCGGCGCGGACGACCTCGGCGGGCTGCTGCTCGACGGCGCGATGAGCCCGGAGGCGGGCGCCGAGGCGCACCGCTCCCTCGACATCGCGACCGTGGCGCGTCTCACCGGCGAGATCGGCCGGCCCTGGCGTCAGCGCACCACCGACTACGGACAGGTCGCCCCCGAGCGCGCGATGACGGTGCCGGCGCCCGGCAGCGCCCGGACACGACGACTGCGGCTGCCGGTGCGCGAGGCCGGCCGCGTCTCGTGACGCGGTCGTCGGCGTACCTCGAACGGCAGGCCGCGCTGATCCAGGAGTCGACTCTCACGGTGGGTGACGAGACGGTCCGCCTGTACTCCGGTGGTGAGCCGGCGGCGGCTGTCGTCCTGCTCGTGACGGGGCCGGGGCGCGGGGCGCGAGCCGACGGAACGCTGCTGCTGCCGATGCTCGCGCGCCGGCACCGGGTCGGCGCGCTCGAGCTCGCCGACCTCCGGGATCCGCTCGCCGACGCGCCTCGCGCCGTCACCGCCGCGCTCGACCGGCTCGGCGCCGAGCGGGCGGCGGTCGTCGGCGTCTCCCTCGGCGCCTGGGCCGCGATCACCGCCGCCGAGGCGGACCCGCGCGTGGTCGCCCTGGTGCTGGCCGCCGGCTGGCTGCGGCCCACCGAGCGCCTCCTCGCGGTCGCCCGGCTGTGGGAGTCGCTGGCCGGCCTCCCCGACGCCCGCGCGGACCTGGCGCGCGTGATCGGCGTCCGCGCGCTCGCCGACCTCGGACCCGGGCGCGCGACTCCCCTGGCCGCCGACGCCGCGACCGCCGCGCTCCTCGCCGCGGCCGCCCGCGCCGACGCGACCGAGGCCGCGGCCCGCCTGCGCGTCCCCGCGCTCGTCGTCGGCTGCACCGCCGACGCCGTCGTCGGCGTCGAGGGGGCGGAGGCACTGCTCGGGGCGATCGACGACGCCCGCTACGCCGTGATCGACGCGGGCCACTGCGTGCTGGCCGAGCGGCCGGCCGAGCTGCTCGCGCTCGTCGAGCGCTTCGTCGCCGACCCGCACCGCGAACCGGCCGGGTCGACACTCCCCCGGACGATCGTCTGATGGCGACCTCGGTCGACGTCGTCGTGGTCGGCGCGGGCTTCGCGGGCATCGGAGCGGCGGCGCGCCTCGCCCGCCGCGGCGGCGTCTCCTTCGCGGTGCTCGAGCGGGCCGAGCGCGTCGGCGGCACCTGGCGCGACAACCGCTATCCGAACGTCTCCTGCGACATCCCCTCGCACCTCTACTCGTACTCGTTCGCGCCCGAGACGGACTGGTCGGCTTTCTACGCGCCGGGCGCCGAGATCCAGGCCTACCTCGAGCGGGTCGTCGAGCGCGAGCGGCTCGCGCCGCAGCTGCAGCTCGGCACCGACGTCCTCGAGATGACCTTCGACGAGGACATCGAGCGCTGGCGGGTGCGCACCTCGCGCGGCGACTTCGACGCCGCCGTCCTCGTGGTCTGCGCCGGGCGGCTGTCGGAGCCGCGCCTGCCCGACGTCCCGGGGCTGGACCGCTTCGCGGGGCCGGCCTTCCACTCCGCCCGCTGGCGCGACGACGTCATCCTGGACGGGGCTCGCGTCGGGATCGTCGGCTCCGGCGCCTCCGCCGTGCAGATCGTGCCGCACCTCGCGGAGCGCGCGGCCGAGGTCGTGCTGTTCCAGCGCTCGGCGCCGTACGTCGTGCCGCGTCGGAACCGCGCGTACCCGCCGGAGGAGCGCCGCACGCTCGCGCGCGTGCCGGGCGCCGTCGAGCGGCTGCGCTCCGAGCTGTTCTGGCGCGCGGAGCTCGGCTTCGCCGGCCGCGTCGGCGTGCCCGACGCCATCGACCGGCTGCGGGCGGAGGCGCTCGGCCACCTCGCCGCGCAGGTCGCCGACCCGGAGCTGCGCGCGGTCCTCACGCCGGACTACGAGATCGGCTGCAAGCGGGTGCTGCTCTCGGACGACTACTACCCCGCGCTCGCGCAGCCGCACGTGCGCGTCGTTCCGAGCCCGCTGCGCCGGATCGAAGGCTCGGCGGCGATCGGGGGCGACGGTGTCGGCCACGAGGTCGACGCGCTGGTCTTCGCGACCGGCTTCCACGCGACCCGCCCGCCGTTCGCCCGCCGGATCCGCGGCCGCGGCGGCGAGCTGCTGGCCGACCGCTGGGGCGACGGGATGTCGGCGTACGAGTCGACCGCCGTGCACGGCTTCCCGAACCTCTTCGTGATCAACGGCCCGAACGCGAGCCTCGGCCACAACTCCGCGGTGCACATGATCGAGTCGCAGATCGACTACGTCCTCGCCGCGCTCGAGCACCGCGAGACCGCCGGCGTCGAGCTGCTGGAGGTGACCCCGGAGGCCGAGGCCGCCGCGCTCGCACGCCTCGACGCGCTCAGCGCCGACACCGTCTGGACGAACGGCGGCTGCGAGAGCTGGTACGTCGACTCCGCCTCCCGCCGCCTCACCCTGCTCTGGCCCGACTTCGCCTTCGCCTTCCGCGAGGAGCTCGGCCGCTTCGACCCGTCGGCCTACGCGCACTGACCACGCTGACACGAGGTAGATGCGGTAGATGCGGTGCGGACATCATGCTGATCGAGCAGCCCGCGCAGCGCGCGCATCGAGATCCACCAGCGCCAGACGCCGAGCCTGCAGACCCGCCCTGCTGACAACGTCGGGTCTCGATACGCCCCTGCGGGGCTACTCGACCAGCATGTACTCCGCCGAGACATGATCGACGGCACCGCATTCATGCTGATCGAGTAGCCCGCGAAGCGGGCGTATCGAGATCCACCAGCGTCAGCAGCCGAGCCTGCAGACCCGCCCTGCTGACAACGGCGGGTCTCGATACGCCCCTGCGGGGCTGCTCGACCGGCATACAGCAGCGGCGAGCCACTGGACGCGCGGCGGTCTCCGGCGGAGCTGCAGGGCCCGGTCCGGGTCCACTCGCGCGCGTCCTCACTTCCGACTGGACGCGAGCGGGGCCCTGCGCCGGGGGCGAGGCCCGCTGCGGGTCAATTCGCGCAGTCATGCTGACCGAGCAGCCCGCGAAGCGGGCGCATCGAGATCCACCAGCCGCGACCGACGACGCGGGATCATGGACGCAAACGATCCCCGCTCGACAGGACCCCCGCCATGCCGTCCGACGCCGCTCCGCCGCCCCCGCCCGCGCTCGATCACGAGGTCGCGGCCGCCCTGCTGCGCGAGCGCTACGGGCTGCACGGCGCGCTGCGCGAGCTGGGCAGCAATCAGGACCGCAACGTCCTCGTGGACGCCGGCGACGAGCGGCTGCTGCTCAAGATCGCGAATCCCGCGACGCCGAGAGGGCGGATCGAGGCGCAGACGGCGGCCGTCGCGCGCCTCGCCGAGCACCTCGAGGGCGTCCGGCTCCCGCGCGTGCGCCCCGACCGCGAGGGCCGCACCCTGCACGAGATCGACCTCGGCGGCACGACCGCCGTCGCCCGGGTCCTCGACTTCGTCCCCGGCCGCACGCTCTCCGGCTCCGGCTACCTCTCCCCCGCCGTCGTCCGGGCGATGGGCGACCTCGCCGCCCGGGTCGACGTCGCGCTCGCCGAGCAGCCGCTCGACGGCCTCGAGGAGACCGACCAGTGGGACCTGCGACGGGCGGGCGAGGTCGTCGACGCGCTGATCGGCCGAGTGCCCCGGCGCTCGGCGCGGGCGATCCGGGCGGCCGTCGACGCGGCGCTGGCGGTCCTCGATCCGCTCGCCGCCGCGCTCCCGGTGCAGCTCGTGCACGGCGACCTCACCGACGACAACGTCGTGGTCGACGCGGGCGTCCTCCCCGACGGCGTCATCGACTTCGGCGACCTCGGCGCGGGCTGGGCGGTCGGCGAGCTCGCAATCACGCTGTCCTCGCTCCTGCACCACGCGGACGCCGACGCGGCCACCGTGCTCCGTGCCGCCACCGCGTACGACGCCGTGCGCCCGCTCGCCGACGCCGAGGTCGAGGCGCTCTGGCCGCTCGTGGTGCTCCGGGCGGCGGTGCTCGTCGTCAGCGCCCACGACGTCCTGGCCGGCGACCCCGCCAACGACTACGCCCGCGAGAACCTCGAGCACGAGCGGCTGATCCTCGACCGGGCGATCGCCGCGCCGCTGCCGGTGCTGCAGGCGCTGGTCCGGCGGGCCCTCGGCCGGCCGAGCGCACCCACCGCACTCACCCCCGCGGTCCCCGTGCTCGGCGGCCTCGACGCCGTCGTCGTCGACCTCTCGCCCGAGAGCCCCGCGCTCGACGCCGGCCGCTGGCTGGACGACAACGCCGAGCCCGCCCTCGCCCGCGCCGCGCTCGCCGGCGGCGCCGGGGCCGCGGTGCTGCGCTACGGCGAGCGCCGTCTGACCCGCGGCCGCCCGCACACCGCGCAGGAGCCCGAGACGATCGCACTGGTCACCGAGGTCCACCTCGCCGCGGAGACGCCCCTGGTCGCGCCGTTCGACGCGGAGGTGGGCGGCGGCGTCCCCGGCGGAGTCACCCTCGTCGCCGACGGGGTCCGGCTGCGGCTCGACGGGGTCGACGACGCTCCCGCGCCCGGCACCCGGGTGGGAGCGGGCGATCCGGTCGGCACGGCCCGCGGACTCCTGCGCGCCCAGGCCGCACCGCGCGCGCTCGACGCGGTCGACCTCCCGCCCTTCGCGAACGCGCGCTGGGCCGACGCCTGGCTCGACGTGCTCCTCGACCCGACCCCGCTGCTCCTCGGACGAGCCCTGCCCGCCCCGCGCCCGGACCCCGAGGTGCTCGGCCGGCGGCTCGCGCACCTGGCCGAGGCGCAGGAGCACTACTTCGAGTCGCCGCCCACGATGCTGCGCGGCTGGCGTGAGCACCTCGTCGACGACTCCGGCCGCGTGCACCTCGACGTGCTCAACAACGTCACCTCGATCGGCCACGCCCACCCGCTGCTCGTCGAGCGGGTCGCGCGGCAGTGGCGGCTGCTCAACACCAACTCGCGCTTCTCCTACCCCGCGATCGGCGAGTTCTGCGAGCGCCTGGCGGCCCTGCTGCCGGACGGGCTCGACACCGTGCTGCTCGTCAACAGCGGCACGGAGGCGGCCGATCTCGCGCTGCGGATCGCCCGCGCCTGGTCGGGCCGCGACGACGTGCTGGCGGTGCGGGAGGCGTACCACGGCTGGTCGGGCCTGTCCGATGCGGTCTCCACCTCCGTCGCCGACAACCCCGACGCGCTCGCGACCCGGCCGCACTGGGTGCACACTCTCGACGCGCCCAACAGCTACCGCGGCACGCACCGCGGGGCCGAGGCGCACCGCTACGCCCCGGAGGCGGTCGCCCGGATCGAGGAGCTGGCCGCGGCCGGCACTCCCCCGGGCGGCTTCATCGCCGAGACCTTCTACGGCAACGCCGGCGGCATCCCGCTGCCCGACGGCTACCTCGCCGCGGTCTACCCGGCCGTGCGCGCCCACGGCGGGCTCTGCATCGCCGACGAGGTGCAGGTCGGCTACGGCCGCCTCGGCGACTGGTTCTGGGGCTTCGAGCAGCAGGGCGTGGTGCCCGACGTCGTCGCCGTCGCGAAGGCGATGGGCAACGGCCACCCCCTGGGCGCGGTCGTGACGACCCGCGAGATCGCCGACCGCTACCGCTCGCAGGGCTCGTTCTTCTCCTCGGCGGGCGGCAGCCCGGTCAGCTCCGTGGTCGGAACGACGGTGCTGGACGTGCTCGCGGACGAGCGGCTGCAGGAGAACGCGCGGATCACCGGAGCGCACCTCCGCCGCCGGCTCGAGGAGCTCGCCGAGCGCCACCCGCTGATCGGCGCCGTGCACGGCAGCGGGCTGTACCTCGGCCTCGAGCTGGTCCGCGACCGGGGGACTCTCGAGCCGGCGACCGCGGAGACGCGCGCGATCTGCGAGCGCCTACGCGAGCGCGGTGTGATCGTGCAGCCCACCTCCGACCGGCAGTGCGTGCTGAAGATCAAGCCGCCGCTCTGCTTCACCGTCGAGAGCGCCGACTTCTTCGCCGACCAGCTCGACGAGGTGCTGACGACGGGCTGGTGAGCGCGCCGTTGGGCGGGCGCCGCCTCACGCCCGCGCCCCGCCCGCCAGCACCCGCCGCACGATCACGCGCTCGCAGAGCGTCCACGTCGTCGTGACCGTCAGGTAGAGCGTCGCCGCGAGCGGCACGAACGCCGCGAACACCACCGTCAGGAACGGCATCCAGCTGAGCACCCCCGTCAGCTGCGCGACGGCCGCGGGCGTCCCCTCCGGCACCGGGGTGAGCGCCGCCTGCCGCAACGCGACGCGGCGCGCGAGCCACGAGACGAGCGCGATCACCCCGAGGAGCACCGCGAACACGCCGAGCTGCGCGGGGTCGCCGCCGCCGAGCGCCGTCACGAACGAGCGCCCGAGCGGTACGTCCAGCAGCCGAGCGTCGAGCAGCGCGTTGCCGTGCCCCGCGATGTCCGGGTGCACGAACAGCCCGTACAGGAGCGAGACGACGGGCGCCTGCAGCAGCACCGGGAGACAGCCCGCGAGCGGTGAGGCCTTCTCGTCGGCGTAGAGCTTCATGGTGGCCCGCTGCAGCGCCTCCGGATTCTTCGCGTGCTTCCGCTGCAGCTCGCGCAGCAGCGGGGCGAGCCGGCGGCGGGTGATCTCGGCCCGGCCCTGCGAGATCCCGACCGGGATCAGCAGCACGCGGACGAGGAGGGTCACCAGCACGATCGCGGCGGCGGCCGAGGCGCCGCCCGCGAGGGGCTCGAGGGCCGAGGCGAGGCCGGTGACGAGGTGGGAGGCGGCGTCGAGCGCCGCCGCGAGGGGCGGGAAGTCGTAGAAGTTCAAGAGAGTCCTGTCGTCGGGAGGTGAGCGCGATCGCGAACGGTCGCGCCTCCCGAGGCAGAGCTCCGGGCTACGCGACCAGTCCCGGCAGGCCCGGTGCCCGCGAGCGCACGCGACCCGCGGTGCGCGGGTGCTGCGGCGAGGGCTGCGCGGCGAGGCCGAGCCGGTGCTCCCGGGCGCGGCGGCCGATCGACAGCACGGGCCGGCGAGCGCCGACGGCCAGGTAGCGCGCCCCGAGGACCAGGGCGGCGACCGCGGTCGTGGTGACGACCAGCACGACGGCGGCGTCGGGACTCGAGACGAGCGCGAGCAGCAGGAACGTCCCGCTCAGCAGAGCGAGGAGCTGCTCGAGGTGCGCGCGCACGGGAGTCCTTCCGACTCGACCAGGCTAGCGGCAGGTGCGCCGCGGCGGGTGGGGTGCCAGGCTGTCGAACGGCGGAGGGAGCCGACGATGGCAGCTCGAGGAGACAGCACGAACGGGCGGGTGCTGCGGTTCCTCGCCGCCGCCGGCCGGATCCTGCTCGCCGGCGTCACCGCCGGGATCGCGACGCTCAGCCCGGGCGGCGAGACGCACCGTCCGGACCTGCCGCCCCCGCGCCGCGACGAGTACCGGCCCTGACGCCGGCGCCCGCGACGAGCACCGGCCGCGAGCGGGCAGGGTAGGCCCCCCGCTCCGCCGCGGCCAGCCGTCGCCGGGCCGCGCCCGAGCCGACGATAATCGGGGGATGCGTGAAGACGACGATGTCGATCTGGTGATCGACGCGTGGGCCGACGCCCTGCCCGATCTCGACTTCGCCCCGCTCGACGTCCTCTCCCGCCTGCGCCGGCTCAGCCCGCGGGTGCAGGAGGTCCGGCGCCTCTCCTTCGCGGCCGGCGAGCTCGCCCCGTGGGAGTTCGAGCTGCTCTCGCTGCTGCGCCAGAACCCGGCCGGCACGATGACCCCGTCCGTCCTCTCCACCCGGCTGGGCATCTCGAGCGGCAACCTCGCCAGCCGCGTCGACCGGCTCGGCGCGCGCGGGCTCGTCGTCCGCGAGCAGAACGCCGCCGACTCGCGCAGCAAGATCGTCTCGCTCACCCCACGCGGCACCAAGCGCGTCGACGACGCGATGCGGCACCTCGTCGCGGCCGAGGGCGAGGTCCTCGCCGACCTCGACTCCCGGCAGATCGGCGTCCTGATCGAGTGCCTGCGCACCATCAGCGCGACCCTCGACCGCCTGGACTGACCGCCCGCTCCCCGTGCGCCGGTCGTGCCGCACCGGCGATACTCGACGGGATGCGGATTCTGGTGGTCGACGACGAGGCGGTCTTCGCCGACGGCGTCCGCCGCGGTCTCGAGGCCGAGGGCTTCTCGGTCGACGTCGCGCACGACGGCGTGGACGGACTGTGGCGCGCCCGCGAGACGGTCTACGACGCGATCGTCCTCGACCTGATGATGCCCGGGCTCAGCGGCTCCGCCCTCTGCCGCACCCTCCGCGACGAGGGCGACTGGACTCCGGTGCTGATGCTGACCGCCAAGGACGGCGACCGCGACCAGATCGAGGGCCTCGACGCCGGCGCCGACGACTACGTGGTGAAGCCGCTGGAGTACACCGTGCTCGTCGCGCGGCTGCGGGCACTGGTGCGGCGCGGGCGGCCGGAGCGGCCGGTGGTCCACCGCGTCGGTGACCTGCTGATCGACCCGGCGCTGCGCGAGGTGCACCGGGGAGACGTCCCGATCCGGCTGACCTCGCGCGAGTTCGCCGTGGTCGACTTCCTCGCCCGCCACCGCGACCGGGTGGTCGCCAAGCGCGAGATCCTCGAGGGCGTCTGGGACGACGCGTTCGACGGCGACCTGAACATCGTCGAGGTCTACGTGGCGCGGCTGCGCGCCAAGCTCGACCGCCCGTTCGGCACGCAGTCGATCACCACGCTCCGCGGCGCCGGCTACCGGCTCGTCGAGGGCTGAGGACCGATGGCTCCCCGCCCGCCCTGGAGCATCCGCGTGCGGCTGACCGCCCTGGTCTCCGCCGTGATCCTCGCCGTGCTGGTCGCCGGCTCCGTCGCCTTCACCGCTCTGCTGGAGCAGTCCCTCGTCGACGCCGAGGCGTTCACCGCGAACCAGCAGGCCCGCCAGATCGCCACCGACACCGAGAGCGCCGGGCGGCTGCCGCCGTTCAACACCGACGAGGTCGTGATCCAGCTGCAGCGGGAGGGATCGGTCGTCGCCGTCGCGGACGACGACTTCGTCTACGCCGTGCCGCTGCCGGTCTCCGACGCGCCGCAGATCACCTCGATCGACGGCACCCGATTCGTCGTCGGCTCCGAGAGCCTCCAGCTCGGCGGCGACCCGGGCGAGACGGTCGTCGTCGCGCGGACACTCGCCGGGGCCGACGACGCCGCGGGCTCGGCCGTCCGGCTGCTCGCGGTCGCCGTCCCGCTCGTCACGGCGGTGGTCGGAGCGCTGGTCTGGTTCGTCGTCGGCCGCTCGCTCCGGCCGGTCGAGCGGATCCGCGCCGACGTCGAGGCGATCGAGGCCGCCGATCTCCAGCGCCGCGTCCAAGAGCCGCCCGGCCGCGACGAGCTCGCCCGCCTGGCCCGCACGATGAACGGCCTGCTCGACCGCCTCGAGCGCTCGCAGGCCGCCCAGCGCCGCTTCGTCTCCAACGCCTCGCACGAGCTGCGCTCCCCGGTCGCGGCCGTCCGGCAGCACGCCCAGGTCGCCCTGCGGCATCCGGAGGCGGTCCCGCTCGCCGACCTCGCCCGCGTCGTCGAGGACGAGGGCGAGCGGATGCAGCACCTCGTCGCGAGCCTCCTGCTGCTGGCCCGAGTGGACGAGCGCGACGAGGGAGCCGAGCAGGACGTCGACCTCGACGACCTCGTGCTCGCCGAGGCCGCGCGGCTGCGCGCGCTGGGCGTCGACGTGCGCACTGAGGACGTCGGACCGGCCCAGGTGCACGGGCACGAGCCGCTGCTGCACAGCGCCGTGCGCAACGCCGCCGAGAACGCCCGGCGGCACGCGGTGAGCGTCGTCGCCTTCACCGTGCGCGAGGAGGACGGCACCGCGGTCCTGCGCGTCGACGACGACGGCCCGGGCGTGCCGGCCGAGGACCGCGAGCGGGTCTTCCTCCGCTTCGAGCGCCGCGACGACGCCCGCGCCCGCGACACCGGCGGCTCGGGCCTCGGCCTCGCGATCGTCGCCGAGGCGGCGCGGGCGGGCGGCGGCACGGCGCGCCTGCTCGACTCCCCGCTCGGCGGCGCGCGGCTCGAGATCCGCCTGCCGGCTCCCGGCTGACCGCAGGACACCGAGGCTGTTCAGGCTGGCGAAAGGTCCCGCCGGTCACGCTGGCGCAGTGGAAATGCCGACCTACCTCCTCGTCCTCTGGCGCTGCAAGCTCCTCGTCGTCGCGAGCGCTGTCCTCGCGGTGATCGTCGCGACCGCCGTGCACTTCACCGTCACCGACGAGGGGCTCACCCTCCGCGGCGACCGCGAGCACAGCGCCGCCGTGACCGTGCTGCTCGGCGGCGGCCCGAAGAACCCCTACGCCGCGCAGATCCCCGGAATCGAGCGCGTCCCCGGCGTCGAGGACGACCAGTTCAGCGACCTCAGCAACACCGCCGTGATCTACGCCTACCTCGCCAGCGGCGAGGAGGTGCGCGCCACCGTCACCGAGCAGGCCGGTCCGCTCGAGGAGGGCGACGGCGTCGGCGCCGTCCGCCGCACCACCCAGCCGCGCGGCGACGAGTCGAACGGCGGCCGCTTCACCCTCCCCTTCCTCTCGGTGATCGGAACCTCGTTCGATCCCGCTCGCGCCGTCGAGCTCTCCCGCACCGCTACCACTGCCCTCCTCGACCGGATCGCGCGGGAGCAGGACGCCCAGGGCGTCCCGGAGTCGATCCGCGTCACCCTCACCGTCACCGACGAGGGCGACGCCGTCCCGGGCGCGCTCGGCACGGTCGCGATCCCGATCGCGGGAACCGGTCTGGCCGTCTTCCTGGTAGCGCTCCTGGGGATCGTGCTCGGTCACCGGTTCCGCGTGCAGCGCGGTCTCACCGCCCCGCTCCCCCGTCGCGGCGAGCCGGACGAGGACTCCTCCCTCGACGCCGAGCTCGAGTCCGCCCTCGCCGCCGAGACGCAGGACACGGTGTCCCGTCGGTGACTACCTCTGTGCACCTGGGAGGTCAACCCCGTTCGGGAAGGACACCCGCGGACCTAGCGTGAGGACGCACGGTCGAGGCGGAAGCCTTCCGAGCACGATGCACGCGAAAGAGCACCAATGACCCAGATCCCCATTCTTCAGCCCGCACGATGGAGTCGCAACGGAGTCCGGATCGTCGTCGTTCCCGGGGCGGAGCTGCCCCGCTTCCGACTCGAGATCGAACCCGGACGAGCCGTCCTGACCGGGGCCTTCACCGGCCCCTTCGCCACCGTCGAGGAGGCGGAACGCGCCGCCGAGGCCATCACCTCGGCCGCCGACCGCAAGCTGTCCGCCTGACGCCTCAGCCGGCGAGCTCGTCCAGCCCGCAGGTCGGCAGGGCGATCCAGCCCTCGGCCTGCGCGGCCTCCCGGAGCGCGTCCGGCACCGGCACCGTCCGCCCGAGGGCGTGCGCCCGGGCGTTCAGCGCCGCGATCACCGCGTCGAAGGCGTCGTCGGAGCGCGCCATCAGCGCCGCCGCGTCCGCCGGCAGCACCAGCCACGGCGCCGCCCGGCGCAGCGCCTCGACGGCGAGCGCCACCGCCTCGGGCCGCGTCTTGTAGCCGGTGGTGTCGACGCCCCAGAGCCGGAGCGCGGCCGCGGGATACGCCTCGACGAGCCTGCCGCCCCCGGAGCGGTCGACGTCCTCCCCTGTCTCCGCGAAGGCGTCCAGCAGCTCGGCGCAGCGCATCGCCGTCATGCCGAGCCGATCGGTCGACACGCTCAGCGGCCAGCGGCCCGTCACCTCGCGCGCGGCGCGGTCGGTCTCCCGGTAGGCGAGCCGTCGCCGCCAGTCCCGCCCGGCGAGCGTCCGCGGCGAGACCTCCCGGCGGGTGTGCGCCGAGACGAACGCGGCGAACTCCAGCGGCCAGCCGAAGGCGCAGTCGATCCCGATCGTCGTCGCCTCCCGGGACGCGGCGACGACGTCGTCGTCGGAGGCGCCGAGCACCAGCGAGCGGACGACCGCCCGGCCGCCGCCCCACTCCAGCGCGGCCACCGCCGTCCGCACGGGCTCCGCGGCGAGGTCGACTCCGATCGTGAGCATCGGATCAGGCTACCCGCCGGGCGCGCCCCGGCCCCGCGCTCGCTACGCTCGTGCGATGACGCCGCCCTCCCCCGCCCTCGGGACGCACGCGACCCGGATCCCGGTCGCCGTCCTGCGCCTCGTCGTCGCCCTGACGGTCCTGGCGGCCGTCGTCGGCACCGCCCTCGACACCGCCTCGCGGACGCCGATCGTGCCGGTCAACTTCTTCGGCTACTTCACGATCCAGGGCAACATCCTCCTGGCCGTCGTGCTCCTGATCACCGCGGCGGTCGCGCTCGGCGACCGACCGCAGGGACCGCTGCTGACGCTCGTCCGAGGAGCGGCGACGAGCTGGATCCTCGTCGTCGGCATCGTCTACAACACCCTGCTGATCGGCACGGCGGGGGGCGTGACGCTGCCCTGGGCCAACACGGTGCTGCACGTGGTCTTCCCGATCTACGGACTGCTCGACTGGCTGCTCGTCGCCGACCGGCCGGCCCTGCCCTGGCGCCGCCTCTGGGTCGTCACCGTCTATCCGATCGTCTGGCTGGTGGTCGTCCTCGTCCGCGGCGCGACCGACGGCTGGGTCCCGTACCCGTTCCTCGACCCCGCGAACGGCTACGGCGCGGTCGCGATCGCGGTGCTGATCGTCGCGGTCGCGTTCGTCCTCTCCGGCGCCCTCGTCTGGGCGCTCAGCCGGGTGCGGCTGATCGGCGATCGGCCCGTCTGACAGGGCGGGGCTCGGCGGGCCCCGTTCTGGGGCCACAGGCGCAGGACCGCCGGTGACCCCGCAGGCCTAACGTCAGGATCGGCGGCCCCCACCGCCGTCCCCCGACCGAGAGCGGTTCCCCTCATGCGCCTCCCCACCTCCCTCCGCCCGCGCCGCATCGGGAGCCGCCGCGTGCGCGCGCTCGCCGTCGGCGCGGTGCTCGCCCTGGCCGCGGCGATGGTGCCCGCGGGCGCCGCCTCCGCCGCGACCCCGACCCTGTCCGTGCTCAGCCTCGGCGACTCGATCACCCAGGCCTACGGCACCTGCGGCCAGTTCGCGGACTGCCCGCGCAACAACTGGTCCACCGGCACGAACGCGACCGTCAACTCCTTCGCGAGCCGCCTGCGCACCGCGAACCCGGGCACCACGGTGACCACGGCGAACTTCGCGCAGACCGGCGACCTGATCGCCGGCGTCCTCGCGCGGATCGACGCCGCCGTCGCCGCCGGCGTCCGCCCCGACGTCGTCACCCTGCTGATCGGCGGCAACGACCTCTGCTCCGCGAAGAACCCGGTCGCCGCCGACGGCTACACGATGACCACGGCCGCCGCCTTCAGCACCGGAGCGAGCGCCGCGATCACGAAGATCCGCAGCACCTGGCCCGCCGCGAAGATCGTCCTCTCCTCGATGCCGAACGTGGCCGCCGAGTGGGCCGTCGTCAAGGGCGGCCTCGGCTCGGTGATCTGGTCCTCCGGCAACCTCTGCCGCACCACCCGCGGCGTCAGCGCGACGGGCGGTCGCCTCAGCAGCACCGCCGCCTCGGCCTCCGCCACCGCCGCGAAGACCCGGACGACGCAGTACAACACCGCCCTGCAGCAGGCGTGCACCGCCGCCGGCACCCTCTGCGACTACGACGGCGGCGCGCTCACCGCGACTCCCGTCACCAAGGCGCTGATCGGCACCACCGACTACTTCCACCCCAGCATCGCGGGCCAGGCGAAGATCGCCTCGGTGCAGTGGTCGGCGTCGAACTTCGGAGCCGCGGGCTAGCGCGGGACGCGGCCGCTCGACGCCTCAGGCGTCCTGCGGCCGCTCGCCCTCGCGGAGCCGGCGCTGCTCCTCGGCGAGCCGCGCGTAGTGCGCCTCCTCGCGCTCGAGGTCGGCGAGCTGCTCCTCGGTGCTCTTCGTCGGCGGCCGCACCACCATGGTCGGCGGCGGCGGCGTCTTCGAGCGACGGGGCCGGCGGGTGCGCCCGCCCGGCACAAAGGACGCGCCCTCGCCCTTCTTCCAGTCGTGCCCGAGCAGGAACCAGATCGTCACGCCGATCAGCGGGATGAAGACGATCAGCAGGATCCACACGATCTTGGGCAGATTGCGGACCACGTTGTCCGGCTGACGCACGACATCCACGAGCGCCAGCACCATCAGCACGACGGTCAGCAGCGAGAACAGAAACCCCATGCGTCCGAGGGTACGTCGCCGATGCTCTGAGCATCCTCGCAGTCGCCGTTCCGCCGCGCCCGGCGCCGCGGCCGTGCACCTCGAGGCACGCGGCGACCGCGTACTGCGCGCCAGCGGCCTCCGAGCAGGGCGCGGTCGCGGCTAGGGTCTCCTCCCGAGCCGAGGGTCGGCACCCGCCGCCCGGAGGATCCCCGATCACGGCTGCGGACCCCGGTCCCGCCGCGTCGAGGGGATCCGGGCGCGCCCGGAGGAGTGCGAGTGACGAGCGACGCCCTCCCGACGACGGCGGCCGCAGCGCCCCGGCTCCCCCGGCCCCTCGCAGGCGCACTGCTCAGCAACGCGGTGTTCGGCGGCATCACCGCGGTCGGCGTGCCCGTCGCGCTGAACGCCGCCGGACTCGCCAAGGTGCAGATCGCGGTCTTCTTCGTCGTGAACGCCGCGATCGCGATCGGCTACAACACCCTCCTCGTGCCGCGGATCCGCCGGGCCGGCTACCCGCGGTCCGCCCTGCTCGCGACCTCGCTCGCGGTCCCGGCCGGGCTCCTGCTCGTGCGCGCCAGCGGCGGCCACGTCGTCGTGCTCTACCTGGGCGGCGCGCTGATGCTGTTCGTCAGCACCCTCGTGCCCCAGCTCTTCGGCCGCGTCGCCGCGCAGGGTCGCGGTGACACTCAGGAGTCGTCGATCGCCCGGATGCGCGCGGTACTGATCTCCGGGTACATCCTCGGCCTGATCCTCTACGCCCTGCTCGCGCAGGCGGGTCTCGATCCGCTGCTCGCCGCGGTCGCCGCGGCCGTGCTGACGACCGTCTGCGCGACCGGCTGCCCGTCGACCCCCGCGGTGGAGCCGGACGCCCGCGTCGCCTCCGCCTCGGGCCGCCCGCGCCTCGTCCTCGTCTTCGTCGCGGCCCTCGCGCTGGTCGCGCTGCTGAAGTCGGTCGACACGCTCCGCGCGATCTATCTGCCGCTCTTCGCCGTCTCCTCCGGCGTCCCCGCCGCCCACGTCCCGCCGGTGCTGCTCGCCTCCGCGGTCCTCGAGCTCGCCGCGCTGCCCGCGCTGAGCCGGCTCAGCAGTGCCCGCGGCAGTGTGCTCACGCTCGCTGTCGTCGCCCTCGCAGGGGTGCTGGCGTTCTCGATCCTCGCGGGCACCCAGTCCTATCTCGCGCTGCTCCTCTCGCAGGCGGTCTACGCGGTCGCGGCCGCCGGCTACCAGAGCATCGGCCTGCTCCTGCTCGAGCGGACCAGCGGCGGCGGACCCGGCGCCGGGGCGAGCGCCTACATGGCGGTGGTGCAGATCGGCACCGTCCTCGGCGCCCTGCTGCCCCTCGCGGTCACCGGCTACGACCCGGGGATCTTCCTCCTCGCGGTCGGCCTGGCGGCGACCGCCCTGCTGCTCGCTCTCACCCTCCGGCTCGCAGGCCACCGGTTCTGAGCCCCCTCCTCCCTCGCCGCCCGCCGCCACCACCTCCGCCCGGTCACCGCCGGTCCGATCTGCAGGCGATCGGAGCGTTCCGGAGCCCTCCAGGCGGCGGGACGCGCTCCCGCCCCGGGATCACCTGCAGAACGCGCGGCCGGCACCTCTCAGCCGCCGCGTGACACCATCGACGGATGAGCGCGCCGACCCCCGCCCCCGCGAGACGCCGCTTCCTCACCCCGCGCCGCGTCGCTCTGCTGGCCGCACTCAGCGCCCTCGTCGTCGGCCTCGCCCTCCTCGGCCTCGTCACCCTGCAGTACTCGACCCTCGCCGCGCAGGGCTTCGACGACGTCTGCCTCAACGGCGTCGGCCGCGTCCCCGCCGAGGAGGGCTCGCTCGTCGCCGGCTCCTGGTCGTGGTGGCCGCTCGGCGGCACCTGCCGCTGGGAGCTGCTCGACGGCACCGTCGTCGACTCCGCGCCGGACTGGTCGACCACCGCCGTCGCGATCACCGGCGCCGCACTCGCGCTGCTGGGAGTGGTGGGCACGGCGCTCGCACTCCTCGTGCGGCGCCGCGCCCGCTGACTCAGCGGTCGAAGAGGTTCCCGAGCCCGCCGAGATCGGGCATCTCGAAGTTCGAGCCGAAGTCCGAGACCTGCTCGCCGAGACCCGACACGTGCTCGCCGGCGCCGGAGACGAACTCGCCCGCGCCGCCGGTGATGTCGCCGAACTCGCCCAGATCACCGAACTCGCCGAGCCCGCCGGCCAGGTTCTCGAAGTCCACGCCCATGCCGGCCGCCTGCGCGAGCAGCGGACCGGCGACGCTGCTGAGCACCGCGCCGCCCGCGACCGCCGCGAGCAGTCCGCCCGCGGCTCCCAGGCCGACGCCGGCGACCGCGCCGACTCCGGCACCGGCCAGCGCGCCCTTCGTCCCCGGCTTGGAGAACATCTTCTTCAGGAACCCGGGGTTGTGCGCCTCGCCGCGGGTCGCCGCCCGGGCGAGGTCGTCCGGGGCGGAGGAGCGCGGCTGCTCGTTCGCGGGCAGCTCGTCGCGCAGGCGCCCCTCGACCTGGGCGCGCTGCGCCAGGGTCAGCTTGGCGAACGCGTCGCGGTGAACCTGCTCCAGCTGCTCGGGGTCGGCGGTGCGGAGGAGGTAGTCGTAGCGCGCGATCGCCGCGCGGTCCTCCGGCGCGACGGCGGCGGGCCGGGCGTCCTGCGGGCGGGCCGAGGGGTGCGGCGAGCCGTAGGCCGGGGTGGGGGTCGCCGAGGGGTTCGAGGTGGCCGTGCTCGAGGAACCGGCGCGGGAGTCGCCCGTCACCGCGTTCGCGGCCGAGCGGACCATGTCGCGCCAGTCCGTCCCGCCGCCGGTGGAGGACGAGGGGCGCGAGGAGGAGCTCGACGAGCTCTTCGAGTCGAGCGCCTTCGACGCCATGCTGAGGATGCGCTTGAGAGTACTCACAGGGGACCTTCCGTCGGGTAACAGGTTCGATAGTGGCGGGCCCTCCTGAGCGAAGCCCGGTGGAACACCCTCCGGAAGCCGAGAGCGCCCGCTCCGACCAGGGGTCGCCCCCGCGCTCCGCTGTCAGCGGACTCGGGTCCTCCGGGGAGGCGCCGCCGGAGGATCGCGGGCAGACTCCTGCCATGGAACTGCTCTTCGTGCACGGCGCCCTGGTCCGCGACGGCGACTGGTGGTGGCACCGCACCGCCGAGCTCCTCCTCGAGCGCACCGGTGTCGCGAGCCGCGCCGTCGCCCTGCCCTCCTGCGGCGAGTCGGCGGCGAACCGCGCGGGTGCAGGCCTGGTCGAGGACGCCGCCGCCCTGCGCGCCGCACTCGACGACATCGAGGACGACGAGGCGATCGTCGTCGGCCACTCCTACGGCGGCACCGTCATCGCCGAGGCCGGCGCGCACGCCGCCGTCGCCCACCTCGTCTACATCTCCTCCTACCTCCCCGACATCGGCTCGGCGCAGGGCGACATCATGGCCGGAGAGACGGACCCCGTCTCGATCGCCCCCGGCGACGACGGCACGCTCGGCGTCACCGGCTACGACGCCGCCTCGTTCGGCCGCCGCTTCCTCCAGGACGCCGACGAGAGCACCCAGCGCGCCGCCTGGGAACGGGTCACCACCCAGTCGATCGCCGCCTTCACCACCCCGACCACCGTGGCCGGCTGGCAGGGCGTCGACTCCTCCTACCTGGTCTGCACCGAGGACCGCAGCACCTCGGTCGGCCTCCAGCGCCTCCACGCCGAGCGCGCCACCCGCTCGATCGACCTGCCGACCGGCCACCACCCCTTCCTCTCCCGGCCAGACCTCGTCGTTGCCGAGCTCGAGGCGATCCTGCGTCGGCGATGAGCGGCGTCGATCCCCTGCGAGCCGAGGGCACTCTCCCTCCGCGCCTCCGCCGTCGGCCCGCGCCGGCGAGCCGCTGAGCCGGTCGACCCGTGCCGGACATCGAGCTCGTCAGCGCCGACGGGTCCGTCCGCGCCTCGATCAACCCCGTCGCCGCGAGCATCCGGACCCTCGCGGTGCGCGGCCGCGCCCTCGTCGAGCCCTACGACGGCGACCAGCCGCCCGGAGCCGCGGGCGCGGTGCTGGTCCCCTGGCCGAACCGGGTCCGCGACGGCCGCTGGCTCCTCGACGGCGCCGTCCAGCAGCTCGCGATCACCGACCCGGCGACTCGCTCGGCCAACCACGGCCTCCTCGCGACGACCCGCTACCGCGTCGGCGAGCGCACCGCCGACAGCGTCGTCCTGCACGCCCGCCTCGACTCCCCGCCCGGCTACCCCTTCGCCCTCGCCACCCGCGTCCACTACCGGCTGCGCCCCGCCGGGATCGACGCCCGCCACGTCCTCGTCAACGAGTCGGACCGGCGCGCCCCGGTCGCGCTCGGAGTGCACCCGTACCTCCGCGCCGGCGATGCGACCGACCCGCGCATCCGCCTCCCCGCCCGCGAGCACCTCGTCCTCGACGAGCGCCACCTGCCCACCGGCGAGCGCCGCCCGGTCGCGGGCACGCCCTTCGACCTCCGCGCCGGCGTCCCGGAGCGCGACGCACCCTGGCACGCGAGCTTCACCGCTCTCGACCGCGACCCCGACGGCACGGTCCGCGCCGAGCTCAGCGCCCCGGGCCACGGCTGCACCGCGCTCTGGGCCGACGCGTCCTTCACCGTCCTGCAGCTCTACATCGATCGCGACCGGCGCCCACCCGCGATCGCGATCGAGCCGATGACCGCCCCGCCCGACGCCCTGAACTCGGGCGAGGGGCTCCGCTGGCTGGAGCCGGGCGAGCGCGCCGATTTCCGCTGGGGCATCGACTCCGACTGAGCAGGTTCGTTCAGGCCCGCGCGCGCAACACCCGGTGGAGCGGTCAGCGAGAAGAGGCATCGCCCGCGAATCGTCCAGGGGACCCGGCCGATCGCCCATTCCTCCGCCCTCGCCGCGCTCTCTACCCTCGACCCATGGCAGTCATCGCAGAAGCCTCGCAGCTCATCGCGCCCCCGCCGGCGGCGGCCGACCTCCTCGCGCAGGGCGCGGCGGCCGTCTGGGAGACGACGATCACCCTCCCCACCTACACCCCCGAGGAGCCGGTGCAGCTGCCGATGTTCCTCGACCGCCGCGTCTACCAGGGCTCGAGCGGGCGGGTGTACCCGCTGCCCTTCATCGACCGGATCGCCTCCGAGGCCGTCGACCAGGAGTGGCGCGTCGTCGTCCTCGAGAACGAGTTCGTCCAGGTCGTCGTCCTGCCCGAACTCGGCGGCCGGATCTACTCCGGCTACGACAAGACCACCGGCTACGACTTCTTCTACCGCAACACCGTCATCAAGCCGGCGCTGGTCGGCCTCGCGGGTCCGTGGATCAGCGGCGGCGTCGAGTTCAACTGGCCGCAGCACCACCGCCCCGGCACCTACCTGCCCACCGCCTGGAGCCTCGAGCGCGCCGACGACGGCTCGGTCGTCGTCTGGTGCAGCGACCACGACCCGTTCAGCCGGATGAAGGGCCTGCACGGCGTGCGCCTGCGCCCCGGGTCCAGCCTCGTCGAGCTCGACGTGCGCCTGCACAACCGCACCAGCGAGCGGCACACCTTCCTCTGGTGGGCGAACGTCGCGGCACAGGTGCACGACGACTACCAGTCCTTCTTCCCGCGCGACGTCCGCTACGTCGCCGACCACGCCCGCCGCGCGATCACCGCCTTCCCGGCGGCCGACCGCCCCTACTACGGCGTCGACTACCCCGCCCTCGCGGCCGAGCGCGGCGACGGACCGACGCCGGACGGCCCGCCCGCCGACCGGATCGACTGGTACCGCAACATCCCGGTCCCCACCTCCTACATGGTCGTCCGCACCGACGACTCCTTCTTCGGCGGCTACGACCACCGCGCCGGAGCGGGCTTCGTGCACTGGGCCGACCGCCGCTTCGCCCCCGGCAAGAAGCAGTGGACCTGGGGCGACGCCCCGTTCGGCCACGCCTGGGACGCGCAGCTCACCGACGCGGACGGCCCCTACGTCGAGCTGATGGCCGGCGTCTACACCGACAACCAGCCCGACTTCTCCTGGCTGATGCCCGGCGAGACCAAGACCTTCTCGCAGTACTGGTATCCGATCAGCGGCATCGGAGTGGCGCACCAGGCGACCCGCGACGCGGCGGTGCACCTCGACGTCGAGGCCGGGATCCTCCGCGTGGGCGTCGCGACGACGCGCCGCATCCCCGCCGTGACCGTGACCCTGCGGGCCGACGGCGCCGTCCTGCACGAGTGGACCGTCGACCTCGAGCCCGGGCAGCCGCTGCTCGCCGACCTGCCGACCACCCGCACCGGCCCGGAGGGTCTGCGCATCACGGTCGTCGCGCACGGCTCGACCCTCCTCGACTACGAGGTGCCCGCCGAGTTCGACGACGCCGAGCCGGAGATCGCGACCGAGCCGCTGCCACCCGCCGAGACCGCCTCCGTCGACGAGCTCTACCTCGTCGGCGTCCACCTCGCGCAGTACCGGCACCCGACCCGCTCGCCGCTGCCCTACTGGGAGGAGGCGCTGCGCCGCGATCCCGGCGACGCGCGAGTGCACCTCGCCCTCGCCGACCACGCCTACCGCCGCGGCGAGTACGCCGACGCGCTCACCCACGCCGACTCCGCGATCCGGCGCCTCACCGCCCGCAACGGCAACCCCACCGACACCGAGGCCCTCTATCTGCGCGGGCTGATCCTGCGCCGCCTCGGCCGCACGACCGACGCCGCCGCCGCCTTCGGCAAGGCCGCCTGGGACGGGAAGTGGGCGCACGCCGCCCTGTTCGAGAGCGCGAGGCTCTCCGCCGCCGCCGGCGACCACGCCGCGGCGCTGGAGGACCTCGCGACCTCCCTGCGTCTCGACACCGACGACCTCCGCGCCCGTGCCCTGCGCGCGGTCTGCCTGCGTGCGCTCGGCCGCGTCGGCGAGGCCGAGCGGTCCCTCCACGAGACCCTGCGCCTGGATCCGCTCGACCAGCTCGCCCGCACGCTCACCGGCACCGACCCCGCCGACGCGCAAGAGAGCATCGACGTCGCGCTCGACCTCGCGTCGTTCGGCGAGACCGGCGAGGCCCGCCGACTGCTCCGCGCCGTCGCCGGCGGGAACGCCGGCACCTCGGGAGCGGGCAACGCCGCGCCGATCGCCGCCTACCTCCTGGCCCGGCTCGGCGAGCCCGTCGGCACCCGCGCGCTCGATCTCACCCGCGCCTTCCCCGCCGGCCTCGACGCGCACGACGCGCTGACCGCCGCGGTCGCGGCGGACCCCGCCGACAGCACCGCGCGGTCGCTGCTCGGCATGCTCCTCTACGACACCGGCCGCCGCGCCGAGGCCGCCGAGCACTGGCGCCGCGCGATCGCGGACGGCGGCGCCGACGCCGTGACCCACCGCAACGCGGGCCTCGCCGCCTACAACGACGAGGCGGACGACGACGACGCCTGGGCGCACTACCTCCGCGCCCGCGAGCTCGCCCCGCGCGACGCCCGCCTGCTCTACGAGCTCGACCAGCTCGCCGACCGCCTGGGCCACTCCGCCGCCGACCGCCTGGAGCGCCTCGACGACGAGCACGACCTCACGCTCTCCCGCGACGACCTGACCGTCGAGTACGCCGGACTGCTGATCGCCGCGGGCCGCGCGCAGGAGGCGCTGTCGCTCCTCGAGTCGCGCCGCTTCCAGCCGTGGGAGGGCGGCGAGGGCCGCACCCTCGCGGCCTGGGACGCGGCCCGCGCCGCGCTCGGCCTCGAGCCGGCGACGCCGCCGTCGACGCTCGGCGAGGCGCGTCCCCGCTTCGACGCCCCGCAGGCGACGCTCGAGGACGGCTCCACCGACTACTTCGCCACGAGCCTGCCCGCACTGCTGCTCTTCCACCGCGACTGAGCGGAGCGGGGGCGTCACGCGCCGCGCACACCGCGCACATGAGGAGAGGGCCGGCTGCGAACAGCCGGCCCTCTCCTCGTGCCCTGCGTCTACTTGCTCGAGCCCACCATCAGCCCCGAGACGAACTGCTTCTGGAACGCGAAGAACACGATCGCGGTCGGGATCGCCGCGACCACCGCCCCCGAGGCGACCACGTTCCACTGGCTCACGTAGCCGCCCTGGATGTTGAGCAGTGCCGCCGTGATCGGGAAGTTCGTCTCCGTCCGCAGCACGGTGACCGCCCAGATCAAGTCGTTCCAGATCCAGGTCGTCGCGAGGGCGCCGAGCGCCGCGAGCGACGGCCGGCACAGCGGCAGCAGGATCCGCCAGTAGGTGCGGAGGACCCCCGCGCCGTCGACCTGCGCCGCCTCGAAGATCTCGGCCGGGATCGACCGCATGAAGCCGTGCAGCACGAAGGTGTAGAAGCCGAGCCCGAAGCCGACCTGCACCACGATCAGCGCGAAGAGCGTGTCGTAGATGCCGAGGCTCTCGGTGATCCGCGAGACCGGGATCAGCAGGATCTGCGGGGGCAGCAGGTTGCCGGCCAGCATCAGCAGCAGGATCCCCCGGCGGAACGGGATGTGGAACCGGCTGAGCGCGAACGCCGCCCAGGAGGCGAGCAGCAGCGAGAGGAACACGGTGAAGACCGTGACGATCAGGCTGTTCACCAGCGCCTCGCCGACCAGCCCGGCCGTGAACACCGTGACGAAGCCGTCGAAGCTGAAGCTCGCCGGCAGGGCGCCGAGCCCGTTGCCGGTGATGTCGTCGAAGCTGCGGACGGCCACGAAGAGCACGAACAGCATCGGCAGCACCCAGAGCAGCGCGACCGGCGCCATGATCGCGTGGAAGATCCACGAGCCCTTCACCCGGCGGCGCGGGAGAGTCGGTGCGGCGAGACCGGGCGCGACCGGAGCGATGACGGCCATCTCAGTCCTCCTCCTTCGTGGCGCGCACGAGATAGCTGATGATGAAGACGATCGCGAGCAGGAAGATGACGACCGCGATCGCCGAGCCGTAGCCGAGGTTCAGCACGGTGAAGCTCTCCTGGAACATGTAGGTCGAGAGCAGCTGCGTCGAGTTGTACGGCCCGCCGCGGGTCATCGCCCAGACGATGTCGAAGGTGCGCAGCGAGTCGATCACGGTGACCGCGAAGACCACGCCGTTCACGCCCTTCAGCTGCGGCATCACGATCCGCCAGAAGCGCTGCGTCCGCGAGGCGCCGTCGACCTGGGCGGCCTCCTCGAGACTCGGGTCCACGCCCTTCAGCCCGGCCAGGTAGAGCACCATGATGTAGCCGCACTGCCGCCAGACCGCGGCGACCAGCACCGCGTAGAGCGCGAGGGTCGGGTCCGCGAGCCACTGCCGCTCGAGGTCGCCCAGGCCGATCCCGCCGAGGAAGCTGTTGACGACACCGTCCGGCTGGTAGATCACCCGCCAGAACAGGCCGGTCACCGCGAGCGAGAAGACCATCGGCAGGTAGATCGCGCTGCGGTAGATCCCGACCCCGCGCCGCGGCTTGTTCAGCGCGACGGCGAGCGCCAGCCCGATCGCCACGGAGAGACCGCCGAAGCCGACCACCCAGATGACGTTGTTGACCAGCGCGGTCGCGAAGATCGGATCCGAGCCGAGGTCGACGAAATTGTCGAGGCCGATGAACTCCGGCTCGCCGATCCCGTTCCACCGGGTGAGCGAGAGGTAGAAGGAGTTGATCGCCGGCCAGAAGACCCAGGCCAGCTCGACCGCGAGCGGGATGAGCAGGAAGAGCCAGACCACCGCGGGCACCCGGGTGATCCGGCGCCCCTTCCCCGAGCGGACCAGCGGGCGGGCCGTCGGCTCCGGCGGCGTCCCCGGCGAAGGGGCGGGCGGCCGCTCCACGGCGGCCGCCCGGGTCGTCCCGGTCACGGGTTGAAGACCTTGTCGGCCGCCGTCTGCCACTCCTTCAGAATGCTGTCGACCTCGCCGGGCTGGGCGATGAACTTGGTGAGCGCCGCGTCGGCCGTGGTCTGCAGGTCGTCGGAGGAGTCGCGGTTGAAGAACTGGGTGATCTGCTCGGTGCCGGCCAGCAGCGCGACGCCCTTCTGCACCAGCGGCGAGAACACCGAGGTGTCGACGTCGGGCGAGGTCGGCAGGTTCGACGACTGCGAGGCCGCGATGTAGGCGGACTGGCTCTCGGCCCCGGCGAGGTAGGAGAGGAACGCCTTGGTGGCGTCCGCGTCCTTGGTCTTCGCGCTGGCGAAGTAGCCGTCGGTCGGCGCCTCCTCCGCGGTCGGGATGCTCGCGTCGATCAGCGGGACGGAGAAGAAGTCGAGGTCGTCGCCCTCGCCCTCCGGCATGTTCTGGCTGATGAACGCCCCGACGAGGTACATCGCGTTCTTCTTCTGCACCAGCGGCGTGACCGCGTCCTGCCAGGCGTACGAGGGGGCGTTCGGATCCATGAACGGCACGATGTCGGCGTAGTACTTCATGACGTTCTTGACCTCGGTGGAGTCGAACGACGACTTCCCGGCCAGGAGCTCCTTGTGGTAATCCGCGCCGTTCACGCGGAGGTTGAGGATGTCGAACCAGCCGGACGCCATCCACGGCGTGGAGCCGATGCCGTTGGAGAGCGGCACGATCCCCTGGCCCTGCAGCGTCTCGCAGAGGGCCATGAACTCGTCCCAGGTGGTGGGCACCTCCACGCCCCACTCCTCGAAGGCCGACTTGCGGTAGAAGACGCCCCACCAGTAGTAGTTCGTCGGCAGGAAGATCTGCTTCCCGCTCGCGTCGGTCGAGAGGTCCTTGAGCGCGGCGGAGTAGCCGGCCGCGGCCCCGTCGCCGGTCCAGAGGTCGGAGAGGTCGAGCAGCAGGTCCTGCGCGGCGTAGTCGCGGGCGACGGAGCCGGCGTACCAGGTGAGCACGTCCGGCGGGTTGCCCGAGGTCAGGTAGGTGGAGAGCTGGGCGCGGAACTGCTCGATCGCCACGGTGTTCAGGGTGACGGAGCCGCTCGAGTAGCTCTTCACGAGCGCCTCGAGGGCCGCCTTCGGGGCCGGGTCGGAGAGGGAGGACTGCAGGACGATCCCGCCGCCGCCGGCGCCGCCGCCACCCCCGCCGCCGCCCATGCAGCCGGTGAGGAGCGCGGTGCTGCCGAGCGCGGTCGCGCCGTACAGGAAGCCTCGTCGGGTGAGGTTCGGGAATCGCTGTTTGTTGGTCATGGTGTCCTCCTTGACTCCGTGATGCCGGGGGGCCGTGCTGTGCTGTGGTGCCGGTCCTTCTGTCGTGCCGTCGTACGGTCGTGCCGTCGTGCTGGTCGTGCGGTCGTGCTGGTCGTGCCGTCGCCGGTCCGCCTACGCGGGCGCGGCGAAGATCTCGTTGCACTCGCGCTGCAGGGCGACGTCGTCCCACATCGGGTGCTGGGGAGCGCCGTTCGAGCAGACGATCGATCCCCGGGCGCCGACCCGCCGCGACTCGCGCATCGCGAGCCGGCAGTACTCGGCGCCGATCGGCCCCTCCTCGAAGCGGCCCTCGAGCGGCGTGTAGCCGACCCAACCCTCGCCGAAGACGAGCGGCACCCCGCGCAGGGCGGCGTGGTCGGCGGCGACGGCGATCCAGATCTTCAGCGTCGAGCGCATCTCGAGGTGGTGCGCCCCGTAGCGCTCGTACAGCCAGCGGTCGATCCGCTCGGCGTCGCCCCAGTCGTGCGCGTAGATCTCGCCCTTGCCGACGATCGTCGCGGTCAGCTTCCACTGGTCCTCGGCCGGGAGCGTCCACTCGGCGATGGGCGGGGCGCCCTCGAGCAGGAAGGCCTCGGCGGCGAGATCCTGCTCGAACTCCTCGATCGGGCTGCGCAGCGCGAAGGCGGCGATGAACTCGTTCAGCACGCCGTAGATGTAGGGGTGCAGGACGAGCACGTCGGAGTTCCACGGGATCCCGCGCATCCCGCCGACGGGCACGTGCGCGTAGTTGACGGAGCACGGGACGCCGTCGGTCAGCTCGTGGAACCGGTCGATGCCGCGGGTGAGGCGCGGGGTGAGGGCGAGCGTCGCCGCGTCGAGGTCCGCGCGGTCGTAGTCGAGCCCCTCGGTGAGGTGCCCCGCCTGCACCTCGTTGTGCAGCTCGACGAAGGCGATCCGGTCGTCGAGGTCGTGCTCCGCGAGGAAGCCGACGAGCGCCGCCTGCGCCTCGGCGAGCCGCTCGGCGCGGTCCTCCGGCGGCACCGCCATCAGCGCGTCGAACCAGTCGCGCTCGCGCGCGAAGGAGGAGGACTGCTGGTACTCCCAGGACGAGACGATGACGAACACGCCGTGCCGCTTCGCCGCCGCGAACAGCGCGAGGAGGTGGGCGCGGCCGTCGATCACGGTCGGCTCGGCGACGTCGTACCAGCGCACCCGCTGCGCGTAGGAGCCGCCGAGCGGTCCGAGCCGGAGCTCCCGGGTGTCGATCCCGGACCCGAACAGGAGGAACGGCATCGCGCAGATGCGGATCGTGTTGTACCCCCGTTCGACGGCGCCGGCGAAGGCCGCGTCGAGGTCCTCGAAGGGCTCGCCCGGTCCGGTGCGCACTAACCAGGAGAAGTCCCAGAGGGTGATGGTGAGGCGCTCGGGGAGGTGGTCCGCGAGCGGCACCGGCTGGTAGGGGGTCGAGGGGTACTCCGCTGTGAGCATGGCGCCAGCCTAGGCACGCGCCAAGCGCCGACCAATGAAGCGTTGGACGCCATTAGCTGGACGATTCTCTGCCCTGACCTACACTCGTCGGCATGCTGATCCCCGACGGCTTCCTCGGCCAGCGCCTGCATGTCCTGCCGAAACCGCGGGTCGCCGAGGCGCTCGCTGCCCCGATCACCGAGCGTCTGCTGGTGACGGATGCTGGACACTTCCCGCACGCCGCCGCTCACGGCCGCAGCCGCCCCGAGGGCACGCGGGAGGCCGTGGTGATCCTCTGCACCGCCGGCCGGGGCTGGGTCTCGATCGCGGACTCGACCGTCCGCGTCGACCCAGGCGAGGTCGCCGTCATCGCCGCGGGCACCCCGCACCGGTACTGGGCCGACTTCGCCGACCCGTGGACGATCTGGTGGCTGCACGTCGCCGGCGCCGATGCCGCCGCCCTCATCTCGGCGGTCGTCCACGAGCGGACGTCCCCCGTCGTCACCGCGCGCGACGCCTTCTCGGCGAAGACCCTCATCGAGCACGCCGTCGCCGCCCTCGAGCGCGACGAGACCGATTCGAGCCTCTACGCCGCGAGCGGTGCCGCCTGGAACCTCCTGGCCCAGCTCGCCTCCGACCGCACCCGCGGCACCCTCGAGTCGGGCGACCGGATCCGCATGGCCCAGGACCACCTGCGCGAGCACCTCGACTCCCCCACCAGCATCACCGAGCTCGCGACCCTCGCCGGAATGAGCACCTCGCACTTCTCCGCCCTCTTCAAGAAGGCCGCCGGCATGAGCGCCGTCGAGTACGTCAAGCGCCTGCGCAGCGCCCGCGCCCGCGAGCTCCTGATCACCACCGACGCCTCGATCGCCGACATCGCCCGCGCCGTCGGCTATTCCGACGCCTTCTACTTCTCCCGCCAGTTCCGCGCCATCAACGGCACGAGCCCCTCGGAGTACCGCGCCGAGTTCCACGGCGAGGCGCTGCGCTGAATTACGTGCACTGAGCGCACTCGATGAGGCTTTCGAACAGCGCCTCGAGACAGCCCGTACCTTCGGCAGCATCACGGCGCGTTCGAGCCGCGAGATCAAGGAAGATCTCGCCATCGGAGCGCCTCCGCGAGCAGCGATCACGGGGGTGGCGCGGACCTCTGACCACCGCCGACGCCGCCGTTGGAAGACCTGGTGGCGTACCTCGAGGAGCGGCTGACACGAGTCACCGCGGGGAGTACACGCCAGCGCCAGCGATGTCTCCCGCCACGAGACAGGGCGCCGGACCGTCGAACCCGAGAACCAAGGGTCAATTTCCGCGCTAATTGGCGCATCTCATTCCTCTTTGGCGGCTCTGCGCCCGAATGGCGCAATTACTTCATTGACCCCAATCGCGCCCTTTGCCACCCTGATCAGACCGCCGCAATCCGAGTCATCTGATGACTGAACCGGGAGAGGCGCATGACTTCGACAGATCAGGCTGTTTTCGGCATTCCGAGCCTGAGCAAAACGGCGCCGCGATTCTTGTGCTTTGTGTTCCGAAACCCGGCCGCTCTCCTCGTCGACGGTGATCGGCGTCGAGCAAGGTCACCGCCTGACTTGCACAACGCCGGCATACAACCCTGCCTTGGCATTGGTCACTACAAGCCGGCACAGGCGATGACCCGTTGCGAGGAGAGCACGACCACCGGTTGACGCCCCAGTGCAACAAACGGAGCCACGGAAGAAGAGAGTTACGTCCGCCGACGACCGAGCTCTCACTCGAGAGAAGACACGGAGCCAATCATGAATAAAGTCTCAAAGACGATACTCGCGATCGATTGCATCTGCGCATGCGCCATCGGGTGCGCCCCTGCCGCAGAGGCGGGGTCGCCGGGATATCCGACGACAGCAAAAGACAATCTCGTATTCGTGAATACCGACCCGCGGGGGTATCAAGCGAAATACATCAAGAATTCCGGGCCTTCGGAGGTGATGGATTTCAACCTCGCCTGCAGCAACGGGAAATGGTTCGGCAGCGAAGGTGCGTTCACCGCAACGGCGACGAACACCTACACCTACGTCTTCGCCGTCGGCGGACAGGGGCCGTGCGAGGTCCAGATCAAGAAACTCGCGACCGGTCAGGTCTGGACAACCGGCTACGTCGGATAGGAGGGCCCGAAGATGCAACGCTTGAGAATGCAACCGTCTCTCGTCTGCGCAGTTCTTGCCGCTACCGCGGGATCACTGCTCTTGGCACCGATCGCGTCGGCCGCTACGTCGTCCTGCGTGACGGCGGCCGGAGGCACGTTGTGTGCCACAGTGTCAAACGGAGGCTATCGTGCCGCGTTCACACCGGGAAACGCCGGCCGCTATGACTTCCAGCTCTGGTGCGCTGACGGCAACTGGTTCGGAGACGGCGGCGAATTCAACGCGTCGTCGGCACGAACGAACTCCTACGTGTTCGCCATCGGCAACAGAGGTGAATGCTCAGTCAGACTGATTCATAAGGATCAGCCGAATGGAAACTCGACTCAGACCTGGAACACCGGTCTCATTCGTCCCTGAGCGCAGCAACGACTGAGTGGGCCCCTCGGACTCACCCGCGGGGCCCACTCAAGCAACGGCATTAACGCGCGCAATCTTTCGACGGACCGGTGTAGTCCGGCGACTCAAGGACCTCAACAGTGCCAAAGCTCGCTATGATGCGGTAGCCATCCGCAATCGCGTCGTCACGGATGACCGACGTCTCCATCTTCAGGCCGCGAACCGACCCGGCTTCCTCCTGACCGAGATCCAGGACATAGAAATCCGGGGGTCGCTGAAGCACACCCGGAAGCGACACCCGATTCGTTCGCGTGAGAAGCGGGACCAGACGATCATCGGCCGCTACGCATGTCGACGGAGGTACATGGGCGACCGCCGAAGCCTGGTCGATCATGTGCTGACTTATCGACCAAACCTCTCCGGCGGCGATTCGACCCAGCGGGTAGGCCTGCCGGTCGCCGACGACAAAGGTACCTATTACAGGCAGGACACAGACAATTATTCCCGCGATTAGCGCCACCCTTCCGCTATGCGGCGAGGAACGAGCGGTTCGGGCGAGAAGACGCCCTCCGCCGTCGAGAGCGGCCAGGAACAGCACGACCCAGACGGGGGCGTTGTAGTGAAATTCACTCGTCCAGAGCGAGGACCTATCAGAAAGAAAACGCTCGGCCAGAAGCGGAAGACCGAGCAGGGTTATCGGGGACAGGAGAGGAAGAAAGAGAAGCGGCGAGAAGAGATTCAGCAGAGTGAACGTCTTCACGACCGGGGTGAAGAAGAGCGTGATCGCGACCCAGGGCCGAACAAGGAGAGTGTGCACGACGCTCGCCGAGTCGGGCCCGAGGTCTCCGTAGTCCCAGTACGCGTATCCGCGTCCGCTGAATGCCGGGATCACAACCAGCACCACGACCGCGAACACCGCTGCCCCGAGAGCGGCGAGGAGCACGCCAAGTGCCCTAGACCTCCTCGCAACCCGCAGAAGACCGAGAATCATCGTCACAGCCCCCATGTCCTCCCGGACCAGGAGAAGAATCACCGCTGCCGCTGCGAGCTGTCTGTCCCTCTGGCCGTCGATCGCATCGACCGCCCACGCGAGGACCGGCACCGCGAACGCGACCTCGTGGAAATCGAAGTCGGCGAGGCATTGCAGCGGCCAGCCGAGGAGATACCCGACCACCAGCAGGCAGCTCGCCCCCGTGCCCGCCCTGCGACGTGCGAAGCGCCAGACGAACACGGAGGAGATTGCGACGAGTGCCGCCTGCGCCACGAGAAGCACGCGACCGTCGTCCCAGATCCAGTACAGGGGAGCGAGAACGACGAGGATCGGATGGAAGTGGTCGCCGAGCAGGTTGAAGTCGTCGCCCTTCAGCGGCGAGAGCGGCGGACGGAACTGCGAGTAAGCCCGCACCGCCTGGTCGAAGATGCCGAGGTCGTACCCCGCCGTGAGCATCTGGTCGGCTCGGGAGATCGAGTAGATCGAGTAGACCGCGAACGCCAGAACCGCGAGCGGGACGATCGGCGAGCGCAGCCACGAGAGGCGCCCACCGCACGCCGGCTGGCTCCGGCCGTGCCTCATCCAGCGCATCCGCACCTCCGCCGACGGCGGACGGCGCACCGCTGACCGAGGAACCCGCTGTCTCTGCAGACGACAGTAGGCGAGCCTCCCTCAGTGACGCCGGACTGGCGCATAGCGTCGCCCCACCGTGCCGGATCAACCGTGGCTGCCGAAGCGCCGCGGACGCGGCCGACGTCGGCCTGCTCAGCGACCGAGCCACTAGCCACCTCGACCTCGGCGAAGGTCGTTACGATCCGCAGAGATAGCGCCTGCGAGACCACGCGAGGAACGATTCAGCGGCGTCGCGCAACGCGTCCCCGCCAGCGACGTTTCGCTCGGTGCGAGTGAGGCAGACCTAGGTGTGGCAGTCCTGGTAAGTGACGACTACTTTCCAGCCGAGATCCTCGCTGCTGCTAGCACGAGCAATCATCAAGTTCGAGATCTCGGACGGTCGCATCGCTAGCTTTCTCTTCTTTCTGAGCCTGTGCACCGGAGGCGGATCGTCTGCGGCAAAGAGCAACGCCGCCACCTTGGCCACATCGGTACTGTGAGCTTGTGACCGACAACCCTCTGCCGCAGCCCGTACCGAGAACCGAACCGAAGACGCGCTTGAGCATGTCGTCCCTGCTCATAGGCGCCGCAGGCGGGTTTGTACTCGGCGGGTTGTTCGTAGGCGGCATCGTCGCCGCCGTCTCGCTCGTTGGCGGTGCCACTGGATCGCAGTCCGCCTCTGCCCTGACGAATGCTGTTGAGGAGTGCGTGACCAACACCGAGGGGGCAGCACTGTCTGACGGGGACCGTACGCTCACCATCGATAGCGAAGGCGAAGAGGATTTCGCGGGTCTGGATTACTCCGAGTTGGAGTGTTTACTGACGGAGACGGACGCTCCCCAATCGGTCGTCTCGCACGTCAATCAGACGACGTCACTCGACGGCCGTCAGACGGAAGAGTGGGGCGATGTCTCGTTCTCCTGGTCCTACCACCCCGACCGTGGCGCCGATGGCGTCTTCACCATCGCCCAGTAGGCGGAGGAGTCAGTTCGGAGAGGCCCGAGTCGCGCCTTGGGTAGGATACGGGGCCGGTATCGGGTCAAGCGCGTCCTGTGATTGGCCAGGGTAGGACTACTGGCTTCCGCTGTGGGTAGGCTCGCGACCATGAGAGCGTCAGGTGCTGAAGGCCAGCTGAGCCACGGCCGGCTGGCTCTAGCGAAAGCGCCGTTGTCCGCCCGCCTCCTAGCTGCGGCTCTGCTACTGCTGGCCGTCGGATTTGCGATTGGCTTCGCTGCAAAGCCGACAGGCGTGTCCGAGTCCGACTACCGAGCCGTCGTTGCAGAACGAGACGAACTCTCGAGTAACGCGGAGGAGATCCGGTTGCGCAATGAGGGTCTGACGGAGGCGATCGCAACCGCCCGAGACGAGGCAGCTGACGCGCAGGCAGACGCCGTCACAGCCAGCGAGAGAGCCACGGCAGCGGAAGCTGAGTCGGATGCCCGCACGAAGACGCTCGATGAGCGGGAGGTCGCCCTCGCTGCGCGAGAGTCCAAGGTGTCGGGAGCCGAGCAGACCGCCGCCGCGAATAGCTTCGGGAACGGAACTCGCGTCATCGGGCAGGGTATTGCTGCCGGCACTTACACAACAACGGGTCCGACCGGGGCGAACCCTGTCGGCTGCTACTACGCGTGGAAGAGCGGCACGGGGAGCGACGCCGAGATCGTGAACAACAACATCGTTCAGGGGCCAGCGACGGTGACCCTAGTGGACGGCGAGATCTTCGAGTCGACTTCCTGCGCCAACTGGACTAAGGCAGGCTAGCCTCACCGCGAGCGACAAACCGGCTGGCGGTACGAAGTCAACTCGGGTCTGCCATCACCCCCTCCTGATCTACCCGCTCATCACAATGGTCGTCGTAGCTCTGGCCGCCGCTGGTGCCATGCCGCGTGGTCTCGTCGCGTTCGCTGTTCTGCCAGCGCCCCACGACGGGGTCTGGAACGATCAGGCGTAGAGCCACGAGCCGACGCTCCACTAGTCTCCGAACACCAATAGGAGGATTCTCATGGGTTTTCGCGTGCGCAAGTCGTTCAAGATCGCGCCTGGTGTGCGGATGTCGGTATCGCCGAAGTCCATCGGGTTGAGCGCGGGGGTCAAGGGCGCTCGAGTGAGCGTCAACAGCCGGAGGGGTGTCACTAGCACTGTTGGCATCCCGGGTAGCGGCATCTCGTACAGTGCGACGGCAGGGAGGCCGAAAGTGGCGAAGGGCACGCCGCAAGGAGCTAGCGCCCCGGCGACGCCTGTTCCACTGACGAAGCCGAAGCCCGGCATGTTCGCGCCGGCGTGGGAGAAAGCGCTGCACAAGACCGTGACGGGTACCGGGGACGCGGCGTCGCTGCAGCGCCTCGCCGCTGAGACTCCGACTGCAGCTGGGGTTCTCAGCCTCGCTGAAGTGATGTTCTACTCCACCAAGAACGGCGACCTAGCGCGCACTAGGGCGCTGCTCGACTGGCTGGTTACGTCCGGCTACCGTCCGGAGTCGGACGAGCCGGCGAAGAAGTACCTGATCGACCAGACCATCACCCTCCCCATCGCGACTGGGATCGCGGCTGTGATGCCCGTGGATAGCAGCGCGATCGGGCTCCTCCTGGCCGAGATCGAGCAGGACGCCGGGAATCTTGGGCGAGCGACGGAAGTTGTCGAAGGTCTGGAACCCACGACACTTGCGGCTGTATCTCTTGCCGAGCTCTACGCCGAGCAAGGGCGGTGGAGAGATGTCGTTGAATTGACGGACGGGCTCACGAACGAGGATGAGCCCTCGACCTACCTTCTAATGCAGCGCGGAGCGGCGTTACGAGAGCTGTCTTACTACGACGCTGCAATTGAGGCCCTGAAGGAGGCGCTCCGCGTGCGGTCGCGGCCGTCGGAGCTGAAGAACCTGGCGCTGATCGAACGGGGGAAGACGTACCTGGCGTCAGGGAAGAAGGGCATGGCGCGCAAGGACTTCGAACGAGTCATGGCTGACGACTCTCGCTTCGAGGGGCTCTCCGACCTAATTGCTGCAGCAGCCTAAGTCTGACCAATGTCGAGGAAGCCCACTCGCCTGCTCCGCACGCTTCCACTTCTGCACGGTGTTGGTGGAGATCTCGGCGGCGGCTGCGACTTCGCGGATGGATTCGCCTTCGTTGAGGAGGTCGCCGACGACCTCGCGGAGTTCGGCTTGCGCATCGTCGAGGGAGCGCTGTGCGGTTCTGGGGCGAATTGTCTGCTCGTCGGCGAGCTTCTGCTTACCGCGGGGCATTCTGCAACGTCAGCGAGGGAATCGCGTGCTCATCGCGAGTCGGATGTATATCGAGCCCTCGCCCCCGGGACCGCAGGTTCAGCAGCGGTTGATGGTTGCTGGAGCTGCTCACCGTCGCTACGGTGCGGAGCATGGAAAGCGAGCACGCGGAGAAGCGTTGATTGGCCGGAGATGACGTCGTGAGTGGGATCTTGAATCGCGTGACGCTAGCAATAGGAGCCCTCGTGATCGCCTACAGTCTGCTCGAGAACGCGGTCTTGCTTGCCTCTCAAATGTTCGTGGTTTATTTGCCCGCCTCAACCGCCAGCGCGTTCTTCGACAACGCCAAGTTTTTACGCTGACTGCTCGAAGTCACACGGGCACTAGCAGGCAGGGCCTACAGCAATCATGCGCCGGAACTGGCAGCTGAGTGAGCTGCGATCAAGAGGACACTCAAGCCTATTCTTGACGAACGGAACAGGCTCGTGTTCCACACCATCGCTCAAAACGTCAATCCCGGAACCTGCGCGGCCATCTCCCTGCACCGGTTCGAGGCCACCTGCACCGCCGCAAGTCTCTGCAGATTCGGTCCGTGACTTAGCTCGATCTTGCCCCGCCTTGAGGAGACCATTGCGAGCCATCAATCACGTTATCGTCGCCGCGCAGCTGCACGCCAGTCTTTTCTCACTACAGGACGACGACGCCGATCAAAAGATGGTGCCTTATTTTTCTCATAGTAAAAGTGAGAGAGTCTGCGTGCAAAAAGTGAGGTTGTCGCCGTCTGCCCTCTACGTGCCGAATACTGAATTACAGGGCAACAGGCGCACGCGTTCCGACGTTCTTCCACCACGAGGAGGGGAAACCTGCCAACGGACTGTTGCCTTCGTCCGGCCTCTGGCTCCGTAAGTGAGCGTCGGTCACGGCTCGCAGGTGAGCGTCGGTCTCGATTGCCCACGAAATTTCATGATGCTTTAGATCGGAATCGACATGGGAGCGAACTCCCGAAAGGGCATCCTCTGGCCATGCCCAAGAAACGAAAGGCGCTCCCTTACCAGGAAAATGCTCGAAGGAGTTTTTTCCAAGAGCCTCCACGGACGAAAAGACCGGATCGAAATGAGCTACGTAAAGACTTTCAACAGAGGGAAGGCTTGCGGTAAGACTGACGTCGAGGATCGTCGTGTTCTCATGCCGCTCAAAATCCGCTACGGACGCAGCTTCCTGCGCCAGCGCCTTCAACTCACGAGCGCCCGCCGCAATTCCCTGCAGCGCCGTCATTAGGTCACGTCGCTTTCGACGAGCGATTACCTCTGTCCTAATGGGAATGAAAATGCTAACGAGAAAGACGACAAAAGTGAGGAAGGGGAGGCTTGCCCCAACAGCTTCCATAAGCTACCTGCCCTTTTTCCTGTTGAGATCATTCAAAATGACTAGCGATTGATTTACGCTCGTTTCAAGACTCTCAACCCGTGCCGACAATTTTACTACACCGGCCACCGACTCGTGAAGCTGCTTGAACGCATCCGTTGCAATCGTATTCACAGTGTCGGCTGCGCCATCTTTTGTCGGAAAGAACTTCCGGATGATTGGCCCCCCGATTGCAGTTACTATTGCCGTACCAAAAGAAAAGAGAGCCGCCCAGAACGTAGTGTCGGCGTTGAACACCACAGTTGTGGCCGCATCGCCAGATGATCCCATAATCACCTCGCAGCCTCACTCCCGGCATGTATTACCCGTACCCCGTCTCCCGGGATTTGCAGATTTTGTAACGCCGACTGGACATTGGAAAGTTGGGCGATCAATATTTCCAACTCTCGTTCGTTCAGTTGAAAAACAAAGGCACGCCCGCCGCCCGATACCGGCTCGTCAAATTCGAAGCGCGTAGTTACCACAGGCAATGCGACCGGCGCTTCGATCCCCTGTATGACCCGCAGATCAATCGCAAACCGCGATGAGGTAAGAATCGGAAGAAATGAATTCCGCATGCGGTTTGCCAATAATTGCTCACGAGCGCTCTCCGCACGAGAAAGTGCTGGCCTCAGCCGCTCCAACGTAGCGTCGCGCAAATCTGCAGCGCCGCGGAGATCCTCCATCACGTCGTCAGCGTCGTCGGTCGCCGCGGCCTGCAGGAGGAGCAACATGGCCCTCTGTTCGAGCTCCTCGGATGTTTCCGGTGCCGCCATCTCTGGCGAATCGTCTCGAAGCTCGACTAGAGCAGTTTCGACTAGAGCGTCGAACCTCTTCGGTTCCACGGTAAGGAGGTCTCGAACTGTGGTGCGAAACGACTCGATTCGGAGAAAGCCTGAAATCGAACTCACAGTTGACCTTTCGTTAGCGTCGACCAGCACCAGCCGACCCAGATGGAGCTTGATCCTCGATGGCACCAGCCCCCTCACGGTAGCAAGGTTGTCTAGCGCGCCGGGACCCCTGTTGAGGCTCCCAGGTTCAGCGCCGCCGGTCGACCCGTGTTCGTACCCGACTTGGGCCGTGTCGTCGGCAGGCACTCGTTCGTCGGAGCGTCGCGCCGACACCGCACGAAATTCGGTCTGTGAGCGCTCCGAGCAAGAGGGTGGCCGCAGGTCGACGCCGCTTGGGCGGCGAGGCGCTTCCGGTCATGGCGCTTCACGTGCTGCGGCACACTGACGCAACGCTGCTCCTCAGCACGGGTATTCACCCGAAGGTGTTGCAGGAGCGCCTACGCCACAGCGACATCTCGGTCGCGATGGCCGTCTACTCCCACGTCGCCGAAACGATGCAGAGAGACGCCGTCGACCGGCTTGCAGCCATCAGGGCGGGCGCCTGGGCACCCGGTTCGGCACACCGCCTGGATTGGGAGACGCGTGCATCAGTGATTTCTCCTGATCAGAGCGCATTTAGCAGTGGTGCCCCTGGAGGGACTCGAACCCCCAACCTGCTCCTTAGGACGGAGTCGCTCTTCCATTGAGCTACAGAGGCCGGTGCCGTCCAGTGTACCGATCGCCCGGAGCCGTCGCTCTTGACACAGCACGAGCTGCGTGGTTGGTTAATTACTGCACCAACGAACCAACACACCACGAAGCACCGATATCGAGGGAAGGAGCCCCATGGACGACTCCCGCCCGATCTTCCTGCAGATCGCCGAGCAGATCGAGAACGACATCATCGCGGGCGCGCTGCCCGAGGAGGACCAGGTCCCGTCGACGAACGAGTTCGCCGCATTCCACCGCATCAACCCGGCCACGGCCGGCAAGGGCGTGAACCTGCTCGTCGACGAGGGCGTCCTGTACAAGAAGAGGGGGATCGGCATGTTCGTCGCCGAGGGAGCGCGCGACCGCCTGGTCGAGAAGCGCCGCACGCAGTTCCGCGACCAGTTCGTCGCACCGCTCCTCGCGGAGGCCGCCAAGCTCGGCCTCACCCGCGAGCAGCTCACCGCCATGATCACCGACATCGAAGGAGGATCGCGATGAGCGCGGTCATCGAGGTCGCCGGCCTCAGCAAGCACTACGGCAGCATGCACGCCGTCTCCGACGTCAGCTTCACCCTCGAGGAGAACCGGATCCACGGCCTCCTCGGCCGCAACGGCGCCGGCAAGACCACCCTGATGTCGCTGCTCACCGGCCAGGAGTTCGCGAGCGCCGGCAGCATCCGCGTCTTCGGCGAGGCCCCCGTCGAGAACGCCGCCGTCCTCTCCCGCACCTGCTTCATCAAGGAGAGCCAGAAGTACCCGGAGGACTTCAAGGTCACGCACGTCCTCCGCAGCGCCCGCTGGTTCTTCGAGGGCTGGGACGAGGAGTTCGCGCAGCAGCTCGTCGTCGACTTCCGCCTCCCGCTCGACCGCCGCGTCAAGAAGCTCAGCCGCGGCCAGCTCTCCGCGATCGGCGTCATCGTCGGCCTCGCCTCCCGCGCCCCGCTGACCTTCTTCGACGAGCCGTACCTCGGCCTCGACGCGGTCGCCCGGCAGCTCTTCTACGACCGCCTGCTCGCCGACTTCGGCGAGCACCCGCGCACCGTCGTCCTCTCCACCCACCTGATCGACGAGGTCAGCAGCCTCCTCGAGCACGTCCTCGTCATCGACGACGGCCGCCTCCTCGTCGACAGCGACACGGAGGAGCTGCGCGGTGCCGCCGCGACCGTCACCGGCAGCCGCGCCGCGGTCGACTCCTTCACCGAGGGCCGCGAGGTCCTCTCCCGCAGCGGAGTCGGCGGCCTCGCCACCGCGACGCTCCCCCACCTCGGCACCGCCGACCGCGACGAGGCCCGCCACCGCGGCCTCGAGCTCGAGCCCGTCTCGCTCCAGCAGCTCGTCGTCCAGCTGACCACCGGAAAGGCCGCCTCATGACCGCCCTCGCCCCGCAGCGCTCCGTCGCGCGCCACCGCCTGCTCAGCATCGTCCGCCTGCACCTCGCCAACCCGGCGACGCTGCTCGTCACTCCGCTCGCGATCCTCGGCGCGATCTTCATCGGCAGCCTGATCATCTGGCTGCTCGTGCTGCGGATGGTCGGCGTCCCGGCCGCCGGCGGCGACTCCGGCGTGCAGATCACCGGTGGCACGACGTTCATCTTCATCTACATGCTGGTCGTCGCCATCCAGGCCACGAACGTCACCTTCGCCCTCGCGCTGGGCTACGGGTCGACCCGCCGCGACTACTCGCTCGGCACGGGGCTGACCTTCGTCGGCCTGTCCGCCGCCTGGACCGTCCTCTACTCCACGATGTCCGCGCTCGAGCAGGCGACGAACGGCTGGGGGCTCGGCGGCTACATGTTCCGCGCCGCCGCCTACAGCGACGTCTCCTGGCTCGCTCAGACCTTCGCGGTCTTCAGCCTCTTCCTCTTCTTCTTCTTCGCCGGCTCGGCGGTCGCCGCGGTCTTCGTCCGCTGGCGGGCCACGGGGATGACCGTCTTCTTCCTCGCCCTCGGTGCGCTGATCGTCGGCCTGGTCGCCCTGTTCACCCTCACCGACAGCTGGGACTCCGTCTGGCTCGCCTTCGAGGCGATCGGCTTCACGGGCGCCTTCGCCCTGCTGCTCGTCCCCACGGTCCTGTCCGCGGTCCTCGGCGCCCTAATCCTCCGCCGAGCCACCCCGCGCGGCTGACCCGGCCGCAGAACATCAGCTGAGAGAGGGGGGCATCCGCTGAGGAGCGATGCCCTCCCTTCTCAGCTGATGTTCTGCGGCGAGCAGCCCCGTCCGGACGGCGCCCCGCCGCCCGCAAGGCCCTTCCGTCCCGCGCGCTCGCCTGGGAGCGTTGCAGCATGGCCGCATCCCTCACCTCCCCCGCCGCTCAGCACGTCTGGGCCGCCAGGGACGACAGTCCGCTCGACCCCGCCACCCTCGACACCATCGACGCCTGGTGGCGCGCCGCGAACTACCTCGCGGTCGGCCAGATCTACCTCCTCGCCAATCCGCTGCTGCGCGAGCCCCTCGCGAGGGAGCACATCAAGCCGCGCCTGCTCGGACACTGGGGCACGACCCCCGGCCTCAACCTGATCTACGCGCACCTCAACCGCGCGATCACCGAGCGCGCGCAGCCCACCCTCTACATCACCGGCCCCGGCCACGGCGGACCGGGCATGGTCGCCAACGCCTACCTCGACGGCACCTACAGCGAGATCTACTCGCACATCGACGAGACCGAGGACGGCCTGCGCCGCCTCTTCCGCCAGTTCAGCTTCCCCGGCGGCATCCCGAGCCACGCCGCCCCCGAGACGCCCGGCAGCATCCACGAGGGCGGCGAGCTCGGCTACTCGCTCAGCCACGCCTACGGCGCCGCCTTCGACAACCCGGACCTGCTGGTCGCCGCCGTGGTCGGCGACGGCGAGGCCGAGACCGGCCCGCTCGCCACCAGCTGGCACTCGAACAAGTTCGTGAACCCCGCGACCGACGGCGTCGTGCTGCCGATCCTGCACCTCAACGGCTTCAAGATCGCCAACCCGACGGTCCTCGCCCGCATCCCCCACGAGGAGCTCGAGAGCCTCATGCGCGGCTACGGTCACGAGCCGTTCACCGTCGAGGGCGGCTTCGACGGCGAGGACCCGATGCGCGTGCACGAGCGCTTCGCCGCGGTCCTGGACACCGTGCTCGACCGCATCGCCGCGATCAAGGCGCGCGCCGCCGAGGGCGACCTCTCCCGCCCCACCTGGCCGATGATCATCCTGAAGACCCCGAAGGGCTGGACCTGCCCCGCGGAGATCGACGGCGTGCAGGTAGAGGGCACCTACCGCGCGCACCAGGTCCCGCTCGCGAACGCCCGCGATACCGAGGCGCACACCCGCCTGCTCGAGACCTGGATGCGCTCCTACCGTCCCGAGGAGCTCTTCACCGAGGAGGGCGGGATCGCCGACCGCGTCCGCTCACTCGCCCCCGAGGGCGAGCTGCGGATGAGCGCGACGCCGCACGCCAACGGCGGCCTGCTCCGCCAGACCCTCCGGCTGCCGGACTTCCGGCGCTACGAGGTCGTCGTGCACGAGCCGGGCGGCACCGTCGCGGAGGCGACGAAGGTGCTCGGCGAGTGGCTCGCCGACGTCATCCGCGAGAACCCGACGAACTTCCGGATCTTCGGACCCGACGAGGTCGCCAGCAACCGGCTGCAGAGCGTCTACGCCGCGACCGACAAGCAGTGGAACGCCGAGCTCAGCCCGCTCGACGACCACCTCGCCCGCGCCGGCCGCGTGATGGAGGTGCTCTCGGAGCACCAGTGCCAGGGCTGGCTCGAGGGCTACCTGCTCACCGGCCGGCACGGGCTCTTCACCTGCTACGAGGCCTTCATCCATATCATCGACTCGATGTTCAACCAGCACGCGAAGTGGCTGGACGGCACCCGCGACATCGAGTGGCGCCGTCCGATCGCGAGCCTCAACTACCTGCTCTCCAGCCACGTCTGGCGCCAGGACCACAACGGCTTCAGCCACCAGGACCCGGGCTTCATCGACCACGTGGTCAACAAGAAGCCGGAGGTGGTGCGCGTCTACCTGCCGTTCGACGCGAACACGCTGCTCTCGGTCTACGACCACTGCCTGCGCAGCGTCGACTACGTCAACGTCGTCGTCGCCGGCAAGCAGCCCGCTCCCGCCTGGCTCACCATGGCGGAGGCGGTGGCGCACTGCACCCGCGGCCTCGGCATCCTGGAGTGGGCGAGCAGCGAGCGCCGCGGCGAGTCGCCCGACGTGGTGATGGCCTGCGCCGGCGACGTCCCGACCCTGGAGACCCTCGCGGCCGTCAGCATCCTCCGCGAGGCGCTGCCCGACCTCGCGATCCGCACCGTCAACGTCGTGGACCTGATGCGGCTGATGTCCGAGTCGGAGCACCCGCACGGCCTCTCCGACCGCGAGTTCGACGCGGTCTTCACGCCCGACCGACCGGTGATCTTCGCGTACCACGGCTACCCGTGGCTGATCCACCGCCTGACCTACAAGCGCACCGGCCACGGCAACCTGCACGTCCACGGCTACAAGGAGAACGGCACGACCACCACGCCGTTCGACATGGTGATGCTCAACGACCTCGACCGCTACTCGCTGGTGATGGACGTCATCGACCGCACCCCCGGCCTCGGCGCGAAGGCGGCGGGCCTCCGCCAGGAGATGCAGGACGCCCGGATCCGCGCCCGCGCGTACACCCGCGAGCACGGCGAGGACATCCCCGAGGTCGCGAACTGGACCTGGTCCGGCTCCCGCTCCGGCAACGCCTCCGAGGCCACCGGCGGCGACAACGAGTAGCCCCGCCCCCACCTCCGCCCCCGCTCCCCGCGAGATGCCACTTGTGCACGCGACACGCCGTGTCGAGCGCGCACAAGTGGCATCTCGCGGGAGGGGTCAGGCCGCCGCAGCCGTGAGGTAGTCGTCCCACTCGGGCTGGGTGCGCTCGGCACCGCGCACGAGCCAGGAGCCGGCGCGCGGCATCCGCGGCACGGAGCGCAGCTGCCAGCCCATCTCGAGCGGCGTGCGGTCGCTCTTGACGTTGTTGCAGCGGTGGCAGCAGGCGACGAGGTTCTCCCAGGTGTCCCGACCGCCGCGCGACTTCGGCTGGATGTGGTCGATCGTGTTGGCGTGCTGGCCGCAGTAGCCGCAGCGGTGGTTGTCGCGCCGCAGCACCCCGCGGCGCGAGACCGGCACGCTCCGCGAGCTCGGGATGCGGACGTAGCGCGTGAGCACGATCACCGAGGGCCGGACGTAGTCGCCGGTCGCTCCGTGCACCGGGTGCTCCTCGTCGGCGACGATGATCATCGCCTTCTCGGTCATCAGCAGCACCAGCGCCCGCTTGAACGACACCACCGCGAGCGGCTCGTAGCCGGCGTTGAGGACGAGTGTGCGCATCAGTGACCTCCGTGCTGTCGCACGCCGGCGCACGGAGACGCCGCGACCACGCGAAAGGGCGCCGTCGTGATGACGGCGCCCTTCGAGGCCGCGGCGCAGAGCCGCACGGTGACGTGGTGCCGTATCCGAGTGTCGGCGGAGTGGAGTGCGGCGAGGAGGATCCCCGCCCGGATCGCGTCGGTCCGCCGCACGCGCGAACGCAGCCCCACGCAGTGGTGCCCGTTCCGCTCGGCCATCCCGGCACTCCGTCCCTCGACGAATCGCTCCGCTCGCCACGCGAGCGGACTGAGGTTCAGATTAACCCTTCGCGCCCGGAACACCAGAGGAACCGGGGTTTTCGTCATCCGCAGTTCACACGGCGGGCGGCGGGCCTGCACTCATGGGAACGCGGAAGAGCCCGCCCCGGTGAGGGGACGGGCTCTCGGCCGGTGCTCGCGGTCGTCGTCAGCCGGAGATGCGGACGATCGTGTAGTCGGTCGTCCAGATCGGCTGCACGCGGACGCTCGCGCCCTCGTACGGCGCGTGCAGGATGTTGCCGTTGCCCGCGTAGAAGCCGTCGTGACCGGGCATGATCACCAGGTCGCCGGGCTGCGCCTCGGACACCGGGATCTGCGTGCCCATCGCCGCCTGGCCGGCCGCCGAGTGCGGCATCGAGATGCCGTACTGCGCGAAGACGTACATGACGAGGCCGGAGCAGTCGAAGCCGCTGGGGTCCGCGCCGCCGAAGACGTAGGGCACGCCCTGGTACTGCAGCGCCGTGTCGAACACGGCGGAGAGGCTGTAGCTCGTGCTCGGCGCACTCGCCGCGAGCTCGCTGGCCGAGGCGCCCTCGTAGGAGTTGAAGCTCTCGGCTGTCTCGGCGCGGGCCTCGGCGACGTCGCTGGTGTCGACGACGGGCTCGACGACCGGCTCCGGCTCGGGCGGCGGCGGCGCGGCCTCGGCGGTGAAGCCGTCGCGGGCGATCGCGGCCTGGACCACTCCCCCGGCGACGGCGACGGTCTGCGCGTCGCCCTGGCGCAGAAGGTCGGCCTGCGAGGCGGCGAACAGCCCGTCGCTCTCGGTGCCGGGCGAGAAGGCGTAGGCCGGCAGTGCCATCGTCGCGACGAGCGCTCCGGCGAATCCGACGATGGCGACCTTGCCGATCGTGCGGCCGCGGCTGCGCTTGCGCGGCGAGCCGGCGGGCGTCGGGACGAAGTCGGTGACGTCGGCCCGGCGGGACGGCGCCGACGGCACGGCCCGGCGGGCGACGGGCGCCTCGTCGGTGTAGCGGGCGCGGATCACCGGCGGCCGGTTCTCGAAGGAGGACGCGTTGCGGGGGCTGTCCGGGTGGGTGGAGCGGAACCGGTCGGGGGAACCGGAAGGAATGGTGGGGTTCTGGGGCAAGGGGGAGGACCTCCGACGTCCCGCCAGCCCAGGCAGCTGTCCCGTCTCACGTGCGCGAAGCATCGGCGTTCACGGAGTCCGAGACGGGAAGGGACGTCGGACCCCGCGCCTCACGACCGGGGTTCGGGCGCGGGGCTCCACAGAGCGTAAGCGACCGTTACCGATTTGTCACCAACCGGAGACGAGATCGTGTCCCGCCCCGAGCCTCGATGCGCTAGTGCGCGTGGAGCGGGCGTTCAGCTGACGAGGAAGATGTGCGCAGCGACCTCGTTGGGCAGCTCGATGCCCGCCTCCGCGCCGTCGATGCGCACGAGCACGTAGCCGTTGAGCGCCGAGAACTCGCCCTCGGCCCCGGGGACGACACCGGCCTGCTTGAGCTGCAGCAGCAGCTCCGGGTCGACCTGCGCGGGCTCGCCGAGCCGGCGCACGGTGCCGCGCTGCGGCTCGGCCGAGCCGGCGACGAAGCGGGGGATGCTGATGACGCCGTCCGCGAACCGCGACGCCGGAGTGTCCCCCAGCTCGTCGAGCCCCGGGATCGGGTTGCCGTAGGGCGACTCGGTGGGGTGGTCGAGCATCTCGAGGAGGCGGCGCTCCACCTGCTCGCTCATCACGTGCTCCCAGCGGCAGGCCTCCTCGTGCACGAACTCCCAGTCGAGCTTGATGACGTCGTGGAGGAGGCGCTCGGCGAGGCGGTGCTTGCGCATGACGTGGATCGCCTTGCGGCGTCCGTCGCCGGTCAGCTCGAGGTGGCGGTCGCCGGAGACGACGACGAGGCCGTCGCGCTCCATCCGGCCGACGGTCTGCGAGACGGTGGGACCCGAGTGGCTGAGCCGCTCGGAGATGCGGGCCCGCAGGGGGATGATGTTCTCCTCCTCCAGCTCCAGGATGGTGCGCAGGTACATCTCGGTCGTGTCGATCAGATCCGTCATCTCAGCCTTCCGGTCTCAGCGCGCACAACCTTACTGGGCACCGTGTCCCGTCTCCGTCGACGGGGCAGGGCGCAGGGCCTCCGATGGTCGAAGGCGGGGCGGGCCGGGAACCCTAGTATTAACGCATGCCGGACGTCACCATTCCTCGCGAGCTCCTCCCCCACGACGGGCGGTTCGGCTGCGGCCCGTCCAAGGTGCGGCACGACCAGCTCGCGCACCTCGCGACGCAGGGCGCGCACCTCCTCGGCACCTCGCACCGGCAGGCCCCGGTCAAGAACCTGGTCGGGTCCGTGCGCGAGCACCTCGCGACGCTCTTCCGCATCCCCGAGGGCTACGAGGTCCTGCTCGGCAACGGCGGCTCCACCGCCTTCTGGGACGCGGCCGCCTTCTCGCTGATCGACCGCCGCGCCGAGAACCTCACCTTCGGCGAGTTCGGCCAGAAGTTCGCGAAGGCGGCCTCCGCGCCGTTCCTCGAGCCCGCGCACGTCGTCTCGGCCCCGGCCGGCTCGCGCAGCGAGGTCGAGATCCTCGAGGGCGTCGACGTCTACGCCTGGCCGCACAACGAGACCTCCACCGGCGTCATGGCGCCGGTCCGCCGCGTGCACGGCGATGAGGGCGCCCTCACGGTGATCGACGCGACCAGCGCCGCCGGCGGCATCGACTTCGATGCGGCCGAGGCCGACGTCTACTACTTCGCTCCGCAGAAGAACTTCGCCTCGGACGGCGGCCTGTGGTTCGGCCTCTTCTCGCCGGCCGCAATCGAGCGGATCGAGCGGATCGCCGCGAGCGGCCGCTACATCCCCGAGTTCCTGAGCCTGCAGAACGCCGTCGACAATTCGCGCCTGAACCAGACGCTGAACACCCCCGCCCTCTCCACGCTGCTGCTGATGGAGTCGCAGCTCCAGTGGATGAACGAGAGCGGCGGACTGGCCTGGGCGTCGGCGCGCACCCTCGAGTCCTCGTCGGCGATCTACGACTGGGCCGAGGCCTCGCCGGTCGCGACCCCGTTCGTCGAGGTGCCCGAGCACCGCTCGCAGGTCGTCGCCACCGTCGACTTCGACGCCTCGGTCGACGCCGCGCTGATCGCGAAGGTCCTGCGCGCGAACGGCATCGTCGACACGGAGCCGTACCGCAAGCTCGGCCGCAACCAGCTGCGCGTGGCGACCTTCGTCGCCATCGAGCCGGACGACGTCCGCTCGCTGCTCGGCTGCATCGACCACGTCATCGAGCGCCTGGCCGACTGAGCGACCGGGGAACGGGGAGGCGAGGGATGAGGCTCTGGCTCCGTCCGGACGAGCGCCGCCCCGCTCCCCCGCCCTACGCGTCCGACGACGCGACGGCGCTCCTCGTGGGCTGCATCGTCTGGGTGCTCGCCCTCGTCGGCGTGCTGATCGCCGCGGCGGCCGGCGCGACCGTGCCGCCGCTCGTCCTGTCGACCGTCGTGATCGGCGTCGTGCTCGGCACGATCGGCCTGTTCTACAGCCGCAACCGACGCTGATCCACCCACGTCCGCGCGCGGTGCGCGCGGCCGGCGCCGTGGCCGAGCGAGGGCGACCCCGCTCGGCCGGGTCCTCACCGGCGGCGGCGCCGTCGTCCGCGACCGCTGCCGCCGCGTCGTCCGGCGGCCGAGGCCACCGACCCGTCCTCGGTGCCGGAGTCCTGGCCGTCCGAGTCGTCCTCATCGGAGTCGTCGTCGTCGGAGTCGTCGTCGTCGGAGTCGTCCTCGTCGGAGTCGTCCTCGTCCGAGTCGTCGCCGTCGTCGTCCGAGTCGTCCTCGTCCGAGTCGTCGTCGGCCTCGTCGTCGTCGAGGATCTCGTCCTCGTCCGCCTCCGCCGCGTCGCCGTCGACGACGGTGTCGTCGTCGTACTCGTCGTCCTCGGTCTCGTCGCGCTCACCGCTGGCGTCCTGCGCCGCGCGGTAGTCCGCGAGCCGGACCGACCACGGCACCCAGTCGGGCGCGAGCACGGAGCCCTCGCCCGGCAGGAGCTCGACCTCGAGGACGTTGACGTCCTCGGACTCGTCGATCCTCGACAGCGTCGCCGTCCAGAGCCAGCCCGGGTAGCCGCGCATCAGATTCGTGAACTGCAGCGAGACCACGTGCTCGCCCTGGGCGAGCGTCGCGACCAGGTCGCCGACCGTGTCGGCGGTCGTGATGTCGAGGAGCGCCTCGCGCGCACGGTCCTCCGAGCCGGCGAGGACGGCGTCGAGCTCGTACACGGGCGCGGGCTCCGGCTCTCCGGCGGACGCTGCGGACCCGGCGTCCGGCTCTCCTCCGTCGTCGGAGTCGGAGTCGGAGTCCTCGTCGGAGTCGTCCTCGTCCTCCTCGTCGATCTCGTCGCTCCAGACGGCCACCACGGGAGCGGGCGACGCCGTGACGCCGCCCGACGAGTCCGCTGAGCCCGCGGATCCCTCGGTCGGGGCCTCGGACCCGGTGTCCGGAGTCTCGTCGGTCTCGGGCGACGGATCGCCGGTCGTCTCGCCGGCGTCAGGCATCGAGCTCGTCCGCGACCCGGCGCAGCAGCGTCGCGATCGTGCGCCCGTGGGCCTTGTCGGGGTAGCGGCCGCGCTTGAGGCCGGTGCCGATGCCGTCGAGCAGCTTGACCGTGTCCTCGACGATCACGGACATGTCGTCGGCCGACTTGCGGCTGAGCTTGACCATGCTGGGCGGGGTGTCGATGATCCGGGCCGAGAGGGCCTGCGCACCGCGCTTGCCGTCGGCGATGCCGAACTCGAGACGGGTGCCGGCCTTGACCGCGGTCCCGGAGGGCAGCGCGGAAGCGTGCAGGAAGACCTCCTGGCCGTCATCAGTGCTGATGAAGCCGAAGCCCTTCTCCTCGTCGTAGAACTTGACCTTGCCGGTAGGCATGCAGAACCCCTCCTGGAAATGAAGCAGCCATCAGTTTAGAGGACGGCACCCGCCCTATCCTTGACCCGTGAAGCCACAGCAGCCCGCGGGCATCGGACGCGCGGAGCGCGTCCTCGCCTACATGTTCGTCGCGATCATCGTCGTGACCGTCATCGCGTTCATCGCCGTCCTCGTCGCGCCGATGATGGGCGTCCGCGACTACAGCGGGAGCCTCTGGCAGTTCGTCCTCGCCCTGCCCCTGGTCGGCCTGCCGATCGCCTTCCTGATGATGATCGCGATGCTCGTGGTCGGCGTCCGCCGCCGCCGCTCCTCCTAGAGGAGACCTCTCCGCCTGCGCCGAGCCCTCGACGAGCAACCGGTCACGCGACTCCCAGACTTCATCCAGGCCACGCGCAGATACTGTCCGCATGGACGGACCCCGCATTCTCATCGTCGACGACGAGCCCAACATCCGCGACCTGCTCACCACGAGCCTCCGCTTCGCCGGCTTCGCCGTGCGCGCGGTGGGCAACGGCGCCCAGGCGATCTCCGCAGTCCTCGAGGAGGAGCCGGACCTCATCATCCTCGACGTGATGCTGCCGGACATGAACGGCTTCGGCGTCACCAAGCGCCTGCGCTCGGCCGGCTACACCTCGCCGATCCTCTTCCTCACGGCGAAGGACGACACCGAGGACAAGATCACCGGTCTCACCGTCGGCGGCGACGACTACGTCACCAAGCCGTTCAGCCTCGACGAGATCGTGGCGCGCATCAAGGCGATCCTCCGCCGCACGATGCACGCCGAGGAGGACGCGGTCATCCGCGCCGGCGAGCTCACGATGGACCAGGACACCCACGAGGTCCTCGTCGGCGACGAGCCGGTCGAGCTCAGCCCGACCGAGTTCAAGCTGCTGCGCTACCTGATGCTCAACCCCAACCGGGTGCTCAGCAAGGCGCAGATCCTCGATCACGTCTGGGAGTACGACTTCAACGGCGATGCGGGCATCGTCGAGTCCTACATCTCGTACCTGCGACGTAAGCTCGACACGCATTCGGAGGAATCGCTCATCCAGACCAAGCGAGGATTCGGATACATGCTGAAGGTCGCGAAGGTCTGACCTCCGCCGCCCCGGCGCCGGCCCCGTGAGGGGGCGGGCGCCCGCACGATCTCGAGGGAGTTCCACCGCCATGCACCAGGGTCTGGCCGAGCGGTGGAACTCCATCTCGCTGCGCACGAAGATCACGGCCGTCACCGTCCTCCTGCTGACGCTCGGCCTGCTGGTCTCCGGCATCGGCACGATGACGATGCTGAAACCGCAGCTCGTCGCTCAGCTCGACGCGCAGCTGGCCGACAAGGTGCAGAAGGTGGCGACCGACCTCTCCGCGCAGGGCGTCTCGCAGTTCTCCGAGTCGGACGACTACTACGGCGCCGTGTACGACTCCTCGGGGAATCTCGTCTACTCGAACGCCGGGCAGGGCACCGACCCCGCCTTCCCCTCGCGCTACTCGATCGAGGACGCCCTGAGCGCCTCCAGCGAGCCGAAGGCGCTGATGAGCGTCAACGACCGGATCGAGTACCACGCCGTCTCGACGGTGTACTCCCGCGGGAACGACTACCAGACGCTGCTGCTCGCCACGTCGACGCGCGACATCGACAACATCATGACGATCTACCTGACGATCTTCCTCGGGTTCGGCGTCGCGATCGTGGTCATCGGCGCGATGCTGACGCGGCTGCTGGTCACCACGACGTTCGCTCCCCTGCGCCAGGTGGAGCAGACCGCCGCCGCGATCGCCGACGGCGACTTCAGCCAGCGCCTGGACGGCACCACGCCCAACACCGAGGTCGGCCGCCTCAACCGCTCGCTGAACGCGATGCTGGTGCGCATCGACAGCGCCTTCCGCGACCGCGCCCGCACCATCGACCAGATGCGCCGCTTCGTCGGCGACGCGAGCCACGAGCTGCGCACCCCCCTCGTCTCCGTCCGCGGCTACGCCGAGCTCTACCGGATGGGCGCGCTGCAGACGCCCGAGGCGGTCGGCCAGGCGATGGAGCGCATCGAGAAGGAGGCGATCCGGATGGGCGGCCTCGTCGAGGACCTCCTCGAGCTCGCCCGCCTCGACGAGACCAAGCCGCTGGCCCTCTCCCCCGTCGACCTGATGCCGCTCGCCCGCGACGCCGCGATGGACGCCATGGCCTCCTGGCCGGACCGCGACTTCGGAGTCGAGACCCGCGACGACACCCCTGTCGAGACGCCCGCGCTCGAGATGGACGAGCCGTCCGGCACCGCGACCCAGACCATGGAGGTTCCGGCCGCCGCCGGGCTCACCGGACCGATCGCGGCGGCCGGCGCACGCCTGGCGCGCTTCCGCCGCCGCCCGCGCCGTGTCCCGGCGGAGGACCTCGCGGCGGGCACCGCCCCCGAGCCCGAGCAGGTCGGCGTCCCGGCGCTGGTGATGGCGGAGGAGAACAAGATCCGCCAGGTGCTGACCAACCTGATCGGCAACGCCGTCCGCTACACGCCGGAGGACACCCCGATCGAGGTCGGCGTCGCCGTCGACCGCGCGCGACGACTGGCGTTCCTCGAGGTCATCGACCACGGCGAGGGCATCCCGCCGCAGATCCGGGAGAAGATCTTCCAGCGCTTCTGGCGCGCCGACACCTCGCGCACCCGCGAGACCGGTGGCAGCGGACTGGGGCTCGCGATCGTCTCCTCCATCGTCGCGGCGCACAAGGGCCGCGTCGACGTCGTCGAGACTCCGGGCGGCGGCGCCACCTTCCGGGTCGCCCTGCCTCTCCTCACCGTCGACCCGGACGGCGATCCGTCCCCAGCTGCGGCCTGACGGCCCGCGCGGCCGACGCTGTCCGCCCTAGGTTCTCTCCCACGCGCCGAACGGCGCGGACGAGTGAGAGGACCTGACATGACCCACTTCCAGACCGACATCGACGCGATCAGCACCGCGACCGGCTCGATCCACGGCTCCGCGGACCGCATCCGCGCCGAGGTGGCCGGCATGCTCGGCCTGCTCACCGGCCTCGAGAGCTCGTGGACGGGGCAGGCCTCGGCCGCGTTCCAGGGAGTGGTCGGCCTCTGGCGGACCACGCAGGGGCAGGTCGACGAGGGCCTGGAGTCGATCGCGCTCGCGCTCGGCACCGCGGGCCAGCAGTACGCCGAGACCGAGGAGGCCAACGCGCGGCTGTTCGCGTTCTGACCCGCCGGCGGCGTCCTCGACCGCCTGCGGACCGAGGACGCCGCCCCGGAAACGCCGAAGGCGGCTCCCCCGGAGGGGAACCGCCTTCTACGTGGTGCGGGTCGGACTAGAAGTCCATGCCACCCGTGGGGTCTCCGCCTGCGGCGACGGGGTTCCGCTCGGGCTTGTCGGCGACGACGGCCTCCGTGGTGAGGAACAGACCGGCGATCGAGGCGGCGTTCTGCAGAGCGGAGCGCGTGACCTTGACCGGGTCGATGATGCCGGCGGCGATCAGGTCGACGTACTCGCCGGTCGCGGCGTTGAGGCCCCAACCGGTCTGCAGCTCGCGGACCTTGGCGGCGACGACGCCGGGCTCGAGGCCCGCGTTCAGGGCGATCTGCTTGAGCGGGGCGTCGATGGCGACGCGGACGATGTTCGCTCCGGTCGCCTCGTCTCCGACCAGCTCGAGCTTCTCGAAGGCGAGCTTGCCGGCCTGGATGAGGGCGACGCCACCACCGGCGACGATGCCCTCCTCGACGGCGGCCTTCGCGTTGCGGACGGCGTCCTCGATGCGGTGCTTGCGCTCCTTGAGCTCGACCTCGGTCGCAGCTCCGGCCTTGATGACCGCGACACCACCGGCGAGCTTCGCGAGGCGCTCCTGGAGCTTCTCGCGGTCGTAGTCGCTGTCGGTGTTCTCGATCTCGCCGCGGATCTGCGCGACGCGACCGGCGATGGCCTCGGCGTCGCCGGCACCCTCGACGATCGTGGTCTCGTCCTTGGTGATGACGACCTTGCGGGCCGAGCCGAGCAGGTCGAGGGTGACGTTCTCGAGCTTGAGGCCGACCTCCTCGGAGATGACCTGGCCGCCGGTGAGGATCGCGATGTCCTGGAGCTGCGCCTTGCGACGGTCGCCGAAGCCGGGGGCCTTGACGGCGACCGACTTGAAGATGCCGCGGATCTTGTTGACGACCAGGGTCGCCAGCGCCTCGCCGTCGACGTCCTCGGCGATGATCAGCAGCTGCTTGCCCGCCTGGATCACCTTGTCGACGACGGGGAGGAGGTCCTTGATATTCGAGACCTTGGAGTTGACGATCAGGATGTACGGGTCCTCGAACACGGCCTCCTGGCGGTCGGGGTCCGTGACGAAGTACTGCGACAGGTAGCCCTTGTCGAAGCGCATGCCCTCGGTCAGCTCGAGCTCGGTGCCGAAGGTGTTCGACTCCTCGACGGTGACGACGCCCTCCTTGCCGACCTTGTCGATCGCCTCGGCGATGATCGCGCCGATCTCGGGGTCCGCGGCGGAGATGGAGGCCGTGGCCGCGATCTCCTCCTTGGTCTCGATCGCCTTGGCACCGGCGACGAGCTCGGCGGTGACGGCCTTGACGGCCTTCTCGATGCCCTTCTTCAGGCTGATCGGGTCGGCGCCGGCCGCGACGTTGCGCAGGCCCTCGCGGACGAGCGCCTGAGCGAGGACGGTCGCGGTGGTGGTGCCGTCGCCGGCGACGTCGTCGGTCTTCTTGGCGACCTCCTTGACGAGCTCGGCGCCGATCTTCTCGTACGGCTCGTCGAGCTCGATCTCCTTGGCGATCGAGACGCCGTCGTTCGTGATGGTGGGGGCGCCCCACTTCTTCTCGAGCACGACGTTGCGGCCGCGCGGGCCGAGGGTCACCTTGACCGCATCGGCCAGGGTGTTGAGTCCACGCTCGAGGCCGCGGCGGGCTTCTTCGTCAAAAGCAATGATCTTGGCCATGTGTGTTCTTCGTCCCTCCCGGACGTCAGGGGAATTCCGTCGTTGGCACTCGACTGGAGCGAGTGCCAACAGCGATTCTGGCACTCACCCGGGAGGAGTGCAAGTGACGTCGGCGCCTGGCGCAACGCGAGGAGCCGCCGTCCGCACGAGGCGGACGACGGCTCCAGGCAGGGCGGGGGCCTCAGACCACGCGCACCGATTCGGCCTGCGGACCCTTGGACCCGGTGCCGACCTCGAACGCGACGTGCTGGCCCTCTTCGAGGACCTTGTATCCCGACATGTCGATGGCGGAGTAGTGGACGAACACGTCCTGTCCGCCGCCGTCGACCGTGATGAAGCCGTAGCCCTTCTCAGAGTTGAACCACTTGACGGTTCCGTTCGCCATCTCTCACTCCCAAAGTGCTGTGCTGCCTGCGACACGAGCGATGCGCAGGTGCCTGACTAGGGAGCATAAGCCAGCGTTTCGGCCCGGAATGGGGCGGAAAGCGCCCGGGGGAAAGAGTTGTCCGGGATTCAACATGAATTAAACGTGCCGGAAACAGAGCACCCCCGGAGAGCGGCTCGACGACCGTGATCCGGGGGTGCTCGCGGCCTCTCGCTACGGCGTCGGGTAGTCCGAGCCGAGCACGACGACGACGGCGCCGGTCTCGACGAAGTCCGCGGTCAGGACGATCGTCCCGACGCCGAGCGACTGGACGACGCCGAGCGCCGCTCCCTCGAGTCGCGGGTCGGTGTAGTAGACGGTGGTGGCCGCCTCGTCCTCGGTGTTCGCGTTCGCGACCGTGGGCACGCTCCAGCCCGCAGCGGCCAGCGCGTCCCCGGCGTTCGCGGCGAGGCCCGCCGTCGCCGTCCCGTTCAGGACCGCGATCGCGAGGGCCGGGTCGACCGTCGGGGTGACCGCGGGGGTCGCCTCCGTCTCGGCGATGCCGGTCGGCGGCGTGAAGACGTCGTTGAACTGCACTCGGTTGTCGATCACCAGCAGTCCGATGAACCCGAGCAGCACGATCACTCCGGTCGCCAGCGCCGCCCAGGCCAGGGCGACGGCCCGGGCGTGCGGGGCGGGCGGGCGACGGTGGGCGCCGACGCGGCCCTCGGTGGCCGGGATCTCGTCGAAGCGGTCCTTCGGAGCGGTGGTGGTCATCGTCGGTACGGCCGGCCTTCCGTTCGTGGGCCCGAGCAGCTCGTCTACTCGGGGCGCCCGAGGCGGCGCGCGGCGCGGGCGCCGGCGCGCCCGTCGCGGATGCGCTGCAGCCGCTTGACGAGCATCGGGTCGTGCGCGAGGGCGGCCGGTGAGGCCAGAACCGCGCTGAGCACCTGATAGTAGCGGGCGACCGAGAGGCCGAACCTCTCGCGGATCGCGTCGTCCTTGTCCCCGGCGCGGGCCGTCCACTCACCCTCGAACTCGAGGACGCGGCGGTCCCGCTCGGACAGGACGGCGCCCGTGCTGCGCTCGACGTCCGTGGCCCTGCTCATCCCTCCACAGTAGGGAGGGACGGCTCGGCGGCGGCTGAGGCGCTCCGGTACATGCCGATGTGCGGGATGCCCGCCTCGTCGAACTCGTCGCCGAACGGCTCGAAGCCCGACCGCGCGTAGAGACCCGCGATGTACGACTGCGCGTGGAGCAGGAGCGGCTCGTCCCCGTGTCGCTCCAGGACCGCGCTCACCAGCCGGTGGGCGAGGCCCTCGCCCCGCCGGTCGGCCCGGGTCACCACCCGCCCGATCACTCGGTGGGCGTCGCGGTGCTCGGGCCGCTCGTCCCGGAGGGTGCGGAGGTAGGCGGCCGTGCCGCGCTCGTCGGCGATCCACCAGTGCCGCGTCGTCGGCTCCAGATCGCGGCCGTCGAGCTCCTCGTCGTCGACCCGCTGCTCGCGCAGGAACACGTCGGTCCGCAGCCGCGCGAACGCGTAGACCTCCTCGGTCGTGAGTTCGCTCCACGCCTTCGAGATCACGGAATTCAGCTGCACGGCGGAGAGTTTACGAGAGGAGAGGGGAGCGCCCTCCCCCGTACACTGACCAGGATTCCTAGGGAGACCCATGTCGTCGTATTCCGTCAACAAGACCGACGCCGAGTGGCGCGAGGAGCTCGACCGCGAGCAGTACTCGGTGCTGCGCCAGGCCGCCACCGAGCGCCCGTGGACCGGCGAGCTGCTCGATGAGCACCGCGAGGGGCTCTACACCTGCGCGGCGTGCCACGCCGAGCTGTTCAAGAGCGGCACCAAGTTCGACTCCGGCTGCGGCTGGCCGAGCTTCTACGAGTCCATCCGCCCCGACGCGGTGCAACTCATCGAGGACAGCACCCTCGGCATGGTCCGCACCGAGGTCCGCTGCGCCAACTGCGGCTCGCACCTGGGCCACGTCTTCCCGGACGGCTTCGGCACGCCCACGGGAGACCGCTACTGCATGAACTCGATCGCGATGAACTTCACGACCGAGGGCGAGTGACCGTGTCCGCGACTCCCGTGCTCGAGGCCGTCCTGGCCCGGCGCTCCCGCTCGAAGGTGACCGCGGAGGCGCCGGGGCACGAGGAGATCGCGGCGTACGTCTCGGCCGCCTCGCGGCTCGCCGACCACAGCTCGCTCCGGCCCTGGCGGGTCATCGAGATCCGCGGGGCGGCGCGCGACCGCATCGGGCGCAGCTTCGCCGCCGCGTCCGGCGACAAGAAGGACGCGCGCAAGCACATCGAGAAGACGCACCGCGCCTCCCTCCTCCTCGCGGTCGTCGTGAGCGTGAAGAAGTCGAAGGTGCCCGCCTGGGAGCAGGAGGCCGTCGCCTCGGGCGTCGCGCACCTGCTCAGCCTGCTGCTCGACGAGGCGGGGTGGGGCGTCTTCTGGCGCACCGGCTCGTACACCCGCGCCAAGGCCGTGCGGAAGGCGCACCGCCTGGAGAAGGGCGAGGAGCTCCTCGGCTGGCTGTACGTCGGCCGGCCCGACGGCAAGATCGGCGGGCCGAAGCGGCCGACGCCGGCCGAGCGGCACCTGAGCATCCTCGAGCCGTGATCCGCCCGCGCGGGCCGGAGCCGAGGCGGCTTCCGGCCCCGCGATAGGGTGGCCCGGTGCGGTGACGCACCTGCCGACGTGGCGCAATTGGTAGCGCACCCGACTTGTAATCGGGCGGTTACGGGTTCAAGTCCCGTCGTCGGCTCCGAGGCGGCCTCGTGAGCAGCCGATCGACCGCCCGCTCCCCCGCGACCCCCTGCTGCTTCAGGCCGTCCGGCGGCAGTCCGGCGTACGGCAGCCCTCGCAGCCTCCGCGTGAGCGGCCTTTCGACCCAGCGGTGGATCACGATCCCGGCGATCAGCGAGACGGCGATCGTGCCCGCGACGGAGAGCGCTCCTGATCGCAGGCCGATCAGCGCCAGGACGGCGGGCACGACCGGCCCGATCAGGGGATGGAAGAGGTACAGGCTGTAGGACGCCTCGCCCAGGGCGAGCAGCGGTCGCCGGACGACGCGGTTCGCGCCACGACGCGATGCGAGCCGCCGGAAGAGCGGTTCGGCCAGGACCACCGCGACGAACGCGGCGGTGACGATCCCCTTCCGGAAGAGCGCGTCGCGCTCCCAGGAGATCCCCTCCGGCGCGAGAGCCGCGACGACGGTGAACACGGCGGCGGCGCCCAGCGCGAGGAGCAGGCCGCGGCGCGCGCGCGGGAGCCCGGCGATCCTCCCGATCGCCATGCCGACCGCGAAGTACAGGACGAGCGGGTCGAAGTAGACCGCCCAGGCCGGCCAGTCCTCGGCGGGGCGGAGGAGATGGCCGGACGCGACGACGAGCACGACCGTCGACGCGAACACGAGGACGTTCCGCCGCAGGAGCAGCCCGAGAGCGAAGACCGCGTAGAAGGCCGTCTCGTAGGTGAGGGTCCACCCGACGCCGAGGAGCGGCTCCACATTGCCATCGGGGTTGCGCGCGGGCAGGAAGAGGTAGGACGCGACTCCCGACCACGGGGTGAGGGCGGCGTGCAGCACTGCCCCGGGCAGGACGAGGAGCGACGCGATCTTCAGGGTCGTGGCGATCCAGTACAGCGGGACGATCCGGATCACGCGGCGGACGGCGAAGAACCGCCAGCCGCCCCGCACCTCGAAGGGACCCGCGGTGACCGCCATCACGAAGCCGGAGACGACGAAGAAGACGTCGACACCCGCGGCGGCACCGTTCCAGACGGCGATCGAGTCGTCGAGGCGCTCGTGCGCGTAGAACGTCGCGTGCGCGATGACGACCAGGAGAGCCGCGACGAAGCGCAGGGCCTGGACGCCCTCGACGATCGGTGTACCGGCGGTCGTCGGCGTCACGATGTGCGGCGTGGTCATGGCGGCCCCCCGGAGAGATCGGGTGAGCCTATCCACGAGCGCGAATAGCCGACGCGGAGGCGCGGAATCGGCTGTCGCGCGATCGTGGACCGTCCTCCGTCCCGCAGCGCGTCCCCGTGGCGACCGGGCTCAGGCCTCCCGAGGAGCACGACGAAGGGCCCCGGTCTCCCGGGGCCCTTCGCGTGTTCCGACCCGTCTCAGCGGGTTCGCGGTCTAGCCCGCGGCGGGCGTCGGGGTCGGGGTGGCCGAGGAGTAGGTGTCGGCGGCGGCCGAGAGCACGAAGGAGCTGAAGGCGTCCGCGTCGGTGAGCGAGCCGGTGTACGCCTCGCCGTTGACGAGGACCGTCGGCGTGCCCGAGACGGAGGCGACCTCGGTGCCCGGCAGCGGGCCGGAGGTGGCGCGCTCGGTGGCCGCGCGCACCCAGCTGACGAAGGACTGGTCGTCGATGCAGGAGTTCACCGCGGCGGTGTCCTCGACACCCGCGTCGGCGGCGGCCTGCTTGAGCTGGTCGTCCGAGAGGCCGTCGGTGCCCTCCGCCGGCTGCTCGGCGAACAGCGCCGCGTTGAAGTCGAAGAAGGAGTCCGGCGAGCGGTCGGCGACGCAGGCGGCGGCGTTGGCCGCGCGCTCCGAGTACTTGGTGCCGTTCGAGCGGGTGGTCAGGATGGCGATCGGGTGGATCTCGACGGTCGCCGCGCCGCTGGTGACCCACTCCTTGATCTGGTCGCCGTTGGTCTGCTCGAACTGGCCGCAGTAGGGGCAGAGGTAGTCGAGGTAGACCCGGATGTCAACGGTGCCCGTGGAGGTGTCGAGCGCGCTCGGGGTGGGGGTGCCGTCGGCGGGGATCGCCGGCGTCGTCGAGGCCACCAGGCCCTCCGTGACGAGGACGCCGTCGCTCGCCATGTTGGCGGGGCCGGGGCCGGCCGGGCGGATGCTCGAGGTGACGGCGAAGACGACGACCGCGACGATGGCGATCACCACGATCGCGAGACCGCCCTGCAGGGCGAAGCGGCTGACGCGGTCGCGTCGCTTCTGCTGCTCGCGGAGTCGGCGGGCCTTCTCGCGGGCGGCCTCTCGACGCTGGTTCTTCGAGAGACGGTCGTTGGCTCCGCCGATGGTCATGACAAGAACGCTCCGAATGAGAGAGGAAGAAGTGCCGCCGGGCTGCGACTCGCCGGAATCCTACGCGCGAGCCCTGGGAAACCTCCAAACGACGGATACCGCAGGCCCCCGGCGCCCGGCATCGGGCCCAGGCTCCCCGCTCAGGCGCTCCGTGGCATACTGTGACGGTTGGTCGGAGTCGCCCACGCGACGACGACCGTCACTTCCATTCACTCGGATCGTCCGGCACGTACCTGCCGGTGAAGGAGCAAGAACAATGGCGTCCGTAACCTATGACAACGCGTCCCGCGTCTACCCCGGGGCCACGCGTGCCTCGGTCGACAAGCTGAACCTCGAGGTCGGAGACGGCGAGTTCCTCGTCCTCGTCGGCCCCTCGGGCTGCGGCAAGTCCACCTCCCTGCGCATGCTCGCCGGCCTCGAAGAGGTCAACGAGGGCCGCATCCTGATCGGCGATCGCAACGTCACGGACGTTCCGCCGAAGGACCGCGACATCGCGATGGTGTTCCAGAACTACGCGCTCTACCCGCACATGTCGGTCGCCGAGAACATGGGCTTCGCGCTCAAGATCGCCGGCATCAACAAGGACGAGCGCGCCGCGCGGGTCCTCGAGGCCGCGAAGATGCTCGACCTCGAGCCCTACCTCAACCGCAAGCCGAAGGCCCTCTCGGGCGGCCAGCGTCAGCGCGTCGCGATGGGTCGCGCCATCGTCCGCAAGCCGCAGGTGTTCCTCATGGACGAGCCGCTGTCGAACCTCGACGCCAAGCTCCGCGTCCAGACCCGCACGCAGATCGGCACGCTCCAGCGCCGCCTGGGCATCACCACCGTCTACGTCACTCACGACCAGACCGAGGCGCTCACCATGGGCGACCGCATCGCGGTCCTCAAGGACGGACTGCTCCAGCAGGTCGGCACGCCCCGCGACCTCTACGAGAACCCGAACAACGTCTTCGTGGCCGGCTTCATCGGCTCGCCCGCGATGAACCTGTTCCACGCGGACGTCACCGACGGCGGCGTGAAGTTCGGCGACACGGTCCTGCCGATCGCCCGCGAGGCGCTCGCGAAGACCGCCCAGAAGGTCGTCACGCTCGGCGTGCGCCCCGAGGACGTCACCGTCTCGACCCAGCCCGGCGGCCTGCCGATCGAGGTCGACCTGATCGAGGAGCTCGGCTCGGACGGCTACCTCTACGGCCACACCGAGGTCGAGGGTCGCCGCACCGACATCGTCGCGCGCGTCGACGGCCGCGTGCACCCGACCGCGGGCGACCGCGTCTACGTGACCGCGAACCACCGCGTGCACATCTTCGACGGCGAGTCGGGACTGCGCCTCTCCTAGGCTCCGCCCCCGCGCACACGCTGCCGCCGTCTCCTCCGAGGCGGCGGCAGCGTTCGTCCGGGCCCCTCCACCGTCCGACTCCCGACACGAACGGCGCGCCATGTCCGGCTCCCTCAACATCACCTCGGCCACGGTCGACCCCGCCCTCCTCGACCTGCCGTGGAACCTGCGGCTGAACGACTGGCCCGACGAGTACATCGCCGCGCTGCCCAAGGGCATCTCGCGGCACACGGTCCGCTTCGCGCACCTCTCCGGCCACGTCGTCGCCGTGAAGGAGACGACGGCGGAGATGTCGCGGCGCGAGTACGAGATGCTCAAGACCCTGCAGCGGCTCGACGTCCCGTGCGTCGTGCCGGGCGCCGTGATCACGAACCGCACCGACGACGAGGGCGACGAGCTGCCCGCCGTGCTGGTCACCCGGCACCTCAAGTTCTCCCTGCCCTACCGCGCGCTGTTCTCGCAGACGCTGCGCCCGGACACGGCCACGCGCCTCGTCGACGCACTGGCGCTGCTGCTGGTGCGCCTGCACGTCATCGGCTTCTTCTGGGGTGACGTCTCGCTCTCGAACACGCTGTTCCGGCGCGACGCCGGCGCCTTCGCGGCGTACCTCGTGGACGCGGAGACCGGGCAGCTCTACTCGGGCGGCCTGTCCAACGGCCAGCGCGAGAACGACCTCGAGATCGCCCGGGTCAACATCGCCGGCGAGCTGCTGGACCTCGAGGCGGGCGGCCGCGTCGACGACGACCTCGACCCGATCACGGTGTCCGACGGCATCGTCGCGGCCTATCGCAGCCTCTGGAAGGAGCTGACCGGCGCCGAGTCGTTCTCGACCTCCGAGCGCTGGCGCATCAACGACCGGGTGAACCGGCTCAACGAGCTGGGCTTCGACATCGAGGAGCTCGCGATCAAGACCGACGAGGCGGGCTCCACGGTGCGGATCCAGCCGAAGGTCGTCGACGCGGGTCACCACCAGCGCCGCCTGCTGCGGCTGACAGGCCTGGACGCACAGGAGAACCAGGCGCGCCGCCTGCTGAACGACCTCGACTCGTACACGGCCACCTACGACAAGCAGGGGCTGGACGAGGAGATGGTCGCCCACGAGTGGCTCGCGCAGGTGTTCGAGCCGGTCATCCGCTCGATCCCGCGCGACCTGAAGGGGCGGCTGGAGCCGGCGGAGATGTTCCACCAGCTGCTCGAGCACCGCTGGTTCATGTCTCAGCAGCAGGCGCGCGACGTGCCGCTGGCGGAGGCGGTCACCGCCTACGTGAACGACATCCTGCGGCACCGCCGCGACGAGGCGACGATCATCGCCCCGCCGACCGAGGCGATCACCCTGCCGAACCTCGTCATCGACGGCGCCGGCGACGCCGAGCTGACCGACGAGGACGCCGACGTCGACTGGATGAAGAACGTCTGACCCGGCCCACCGGAGGGCTCGTGCGGATCCCGGATCCGGCACGAGCCCTCCGTCGTCTGCGGCGCGTGCTGACGCGGATCTCGATACGCCCGCTCCGCGGCCTACCCGATCAGCATGAAGCGCCCCCTGGCCGGCGATGACCGATCAGCCTGCGCCTCCATGCTGGTCGAGTAGCCGCGCAGCGGCGTATCGAGACCCACCGTCACCAGCAGGGCGGGTCTGCAGACTCGCGTTCTGACGGTGGTGGATCTCGATACGCCCGCTGCGCGGGCTACTCGATCAGCATGAAGCGCCCCTTGCTCGGCGGTGGCCGATCAGCATGCTCATCCGCTCGCCAAAGGCGGCGCCCCGCTGCTACCGCTCGCCGAAGGCGGCGCCCCTTGCTCCTCCCCCGGCGTCAGCGCGGGCGCCGGCGCGGTGAGCTGCAAGGCGGAGGAGGAAGCGATACCGGCGGTATCGCGCCTGACGACAACGCCGCAGATCGCCGTGCCGGCGCCCGCGCGATACCGGCGGTATCGCGCCCGACGACAACGCCGCAGATCGCCGTGCCGGCGCCCGCGCTGCCCGCGCTATTCGGAGGCGGCGCGGAGTTTGGAGATCTCGTAGAGCGCGACCGACGCCGCGATGCCGGCGTTGAGCGATTCGGTGGCGGCGCTGATCGGGATGGAGACGACGGCGTCGCACTGCTCGGTGACGAGGCGGGAGAGGCCCTTGCCCTCGCTGCCGACGACGACGAGGAGCGGCCGGTCGGCGAGCTCGAGGCCCGGCAGCATGGTGTCGCCGTCTCCGTCGAGGCCGATGACGAAGACGCCGTCGCGCTTGTAGTCCTTGATCATCGCGGTGAGGTTGGACGCCATCGCGACGGGCACGCGCGCGGCGGCTCCGGCCGAGGTCTTCCAGGCGGCGGAGTTCAGTCCGACCGAGCGGCGCTGCGGCACGATGACGCCCTGTCCGCCGAAGGCGGCGACGGAGCGGATGATCGCGCCGAGGTTGCGCGGGTCGGTGATGCCGTCGAGCGCGACGAACAGCGGGACGACGCCGCGGGAGACGCTGCGCTCGAGCAGGTCGCTCGGGTGCGCGTACTCGTACGGCGGGACCTTGAGCACGAGGCCCTGGTGCACGGAGTCCGGGCCGGCGAGGCGGTCGAGCTCAGGGCGCATGACCTCGAGGACGGGGATGCCGCGGGCGGTGGCGAGCTTGAGCGCCTCCTTGACCCGGTCGTCCATCTCGATGCGCGTCGCGAGGTAGAGCGTCGTCGCGGGGATCTTGGCGCGCAGCACCTCGAGGACCGAGTTGCGGCCGGTGACCATCTCGGACTCGTCGCCGCTCTTGGGCTTCCGCGACGGGGCCGGACGGCCCTGGCCGCGGGCCGCGCCGTTCAGCGCCGCTCCGGGACGGCCCTTGCCGCCGGCGGCGACGAAGCGCTCGCGCGCCAGCTTCGCCTTGCCCGCGGGGTGGTACGGCCGGTCCTCGGCCTTGGGTGTGGGCTTCTTGCCCTCGAGGGCCTGACGGCCCTGACCGCCGGAACCGACGGCCTTGCCCTTGCTCTTCTTGCGGACCGCTCCTGGGCGGCCGGGCTTATTCGCCATCGAGACTCCAATGCGCACCCGTCTGGGTGTCTTCGATCGTGATTCCCGCAGCAGCGAGATCGGTTCGGATGCGGTCGGCGGCCGCCCAGTCGCGCTGCTCGCGCGCGGTCTGCCGCTCGGCGACCAGGCGGTCGACGAGCACGGTGAGGGCCCGGTAGGTGGGCTCGTCGTCGGAGCGCGCCCACTCGGGGGCCTCCGGGTCGATCCCGAGGACCGACGCCATGGCGAGGACCTGGGTGCGCAGCGCGGACACCGTGCCGAGGTCCTCCGCGTCGAGGGCGGCGTTGCCGGCCCGCACGGTCTCGTGCAGGACGCCGATGGCCTGCGGGACCGAGAGGTCGTCGTCCATCGCCTCGGCGAACTCGTCCGGCACGACCGGCTCGCCGACGGCGGCGAAGCGGGTGCCCTCGAGGCGCCGACGGGAGCGGTCGAGGAAGCCCTCGATCCGCTCGAGCGCCGCCTCGGCCTCCTCGAGCGCACCGTCGTGGAACTCGAGCGTCGAGCGGTAGTGCGCGGAGCCGAGGTAGTAGCGGACGACCAGCGGCCGGGCGGAGTCGAGCAGCTCGGAGGCGAAGACGGAGTTGCCGAGCGACTTGCTCATCTTCTGCCCGGTGACCGAGACGAGGCCGTTGTGCAGCCAGTAGCTGGCGAAGGCGTGGCCCGCGGCACTCGACTGGGCGAGCTCGTTCTCGTGGTGCGGGAAGCGCAGGTCGAGCCCGCCGCCGTGGATGTCGAACTGGGTGCCGAGGTACTTGGTCGACATGGCGGAGCACTCGATGTGCCAGCCGGGACGGCCCCTCCCCCAGGGCGAGGCCCAGGAGGCGGACTCGGGCTCGTCGGGCTTCATGCCCTTCCACAGCGCGAAGTCGTGCGGGTCGCGCTTGCCGCGCGGGTCGGCGTCGGTCGCCGCCTCCATGCTCTCGAGGCGCTGGTGCGTGAGCGCGCCGTAGTCCGGCCAGGAGCGGGTGTCGAAGTAGACGTCGCCGGAGTCGTCGGGAGCGGGGTAGGCGTGGCCCAGCTCGATCAGACGCTGCACGAGCGCGACCATCTCGGCGATGCTCGCCGTCGCGCGCGGCTCGTAGGTGGGCGGCAGGATGCCGAGCGCGGAGTAGGCGGCGGTGAACTCGAGCTCGACGCGGTAGGCGAGCGCCCACCACTGCTCGGAGGGCTCGCCCTCGCCTGCCGCGCGGCGGGCCTGCTCGGCGATCGCGAGGATCTTGTCGTCGATGTCGGTGACGTTGCGGACGAGGGTGACGCGGTAGCCGCGGTAGGCCAGCCAGCGGCGCAGCTGGTCGTAGACCAGGGCGGAGCGCAGGTGCCCGATGTGCGGCGACGACTGCACCGTGGGTCCGCAGACGTACATCCCGACCTCGTTCTCGCGGAGGGGGACGAAGTCGACGAGGGCCTGGGCCTTCGAGTCGTGCAGTCGCAGAGTCACGCCGCGAGTTTACCGGGCGGGGCGGGCGCGGCCGGGCGGCGGGCTGGCGCGGTGGATCAGTGCGCGGATCCGGGAGTGGGGAGGACGAGTGCCGTGGCCGTGGCGGCGACCCCCTCCCCCCGCCCGGTGAAGCCGAGCGCGTCCGAGGTCGTGGCGGCGACGCTGACCGGGGCGCCGAGGAGCGCGGACAGCAGCTGCTGGGCCTCGTCCCGCCGCGGGGAGAACTTCGGGCGGTTGCCGATCAGCTGGACCGACACGTTGCCGATCGTGAAGCCGGCCGCCTCGACGAGCTCGCGCGTCGCGCGGAGGAAGACCTCGCCGTGCGCGTCCTGGAACCGCGGGTCGTCCGTGCCGAAGCGGGAGCCGATGTCGCCGAGGTTCGCCGCGGCGAGCAGGGCGTCGCAGATCGCGTGCGCGACGGGGTCGCCGTCGCTGTGCCCGGAGAGTCCGCGCTCCCCCGGCCAGTGCAGTCCGGCGAGCCAGAGCGGCGACGCGTCGTCGAAGGCGTGCACGTCGGTTCCGATGCCGACCCGCGGCACCGCGGACGACGGCGGCGGCGCGAGCAGCTGCTCCGCGCGGGCGAGGTCCCAGGGCGTGGTGATCTTGAAGGCGAGCGGATCGCCGGGGACGACGACGGAGCCGCGGCCGTGAGCGGCGAGGAGGGCCGCGTCGTCGGTGAACTCCCGGCCGGCGGCGGCGTAGGCCTCGTCGAGCAGGCGGCGGGGGAAGCCCTGCGGCGTCTGCACGGCGGCGAGCTGCGAGCGGTCGACCGTGTCGAGGATCGCCCCGTCGGCGCCGACCAGCTTGATGGTGTCGGTGACGGGCAGGCCCGGGATCGCGCCGCCGCCGGTCGAGCGGACGGCCGCGAGGACGCGCTCGAACTGCGCGACGGGCGTGAGGGCCCGGGCGGCGTCGTGCACGAGGACGGTGTCGACTCCCGGGTGCAGGAGGGCGAGTCCGCGGGCGACGGAGTCCTGGCGGGTCGATCCGCCGGCGGTGACGAGGACCTCGACGGCGGGCCCGGAGGCGCGGCGGCACAGCTCGACGGTCGCGTCGACGAGGGACTCCGGTGCGACGACGACCACTTGGACCGGCTCGGCGAGGGTGAGGACCGTGCGGAGGCTGCGCTCGAGGATGGTGACGCCGGCGCACTCGACGTAGGCCTTCGGCAGCTCGCGCCCGAGGCGGGTGCCGCTGCCGGCGGCGACGATCACGACGGCCGCGGTCGGCGCCGATCCGGAGACGGTGTTCAACGGGACGTCCTTTCGCCGCCGGTCACAGTAGCAGCGGGCGCGAGGAGGGGGCAGCCCGGCCGGGACGCCGACGAGGCTGCGCTAGTCTTTTTCCGGCTCCTGCACCTCGATTCCGCCCTGTCCGGGGCGGGCGGAGCCGATGATCTGGAGGAACCCGTGAAGGCGCGCATCGCTGCATCCGTCGTTCTCGCGGTCGGCGTCGCGTTCGCCACCGCCGGCTGCAACCTGGTCGCCCCGCAGGCGACGCGGGCCATCTACGACCCGAGCGACGGGGTGGGTGCGACGATCGGCGATCTCGCCATCCGCAACGCGATGATCATCTCCGAGGACGGCGAGACCGGCACGCTGGTCGTCTCCCTGGTCAACGACACCGACGAGACGGTGAGCGTCGAGGTGCAGTACGAGGCGAGCACGGGCCGCACCAGCGACACGGTGGACGCGGTCCCCGGTCGCACGGAGGTCCGCCCGGGCAGCACCGAGTCGGTCACCATGGAGGGCCTCGACACGATCCCCGGCAGCCTGTTCCCCGTCTACTTCCAGTACGGCTCGGAGGAGGGCGAGGAGCTGCTCGTCCCGATCCTGACGAACGCCCTCGAGGCCTACGCGACGCTGACCCCGGCCCCGTCGGCCAGCCCGACCCTCACGCCCACGCCGAACCCGGCGCAGACGGCGCTGCCCACCCCGACCGTGCAGCCCGGCGTCGACGCCCCGGCCGAGTAGCACCCGCTCCCGCGAAGGGCCGTCCACCTCGGTGGGCGGCCCTTCGTCATCCCGGCGGGCGGGTCTCGATACGCCCCTGCGGGGCTACTCGACCAGCATGTTCCGCCGAACCCGCTCGTCGCACAGCGACGGCCCTGTCGCAGACCGCTCGTCGCGCAGCGACGGCCCCTCTGACCGCTCGTCGCACTGCGACGGCCAAATCAGCGCCTGCACGTCTGCAGACGGCGGTTCGCCGCCCCCGACGTCAGCACGTGATCGCGGGGCCTGGCGGGGGTGGCTGCAAGGCGGAGGAGGGCGCGATACCGGCGGTATCGCAACCGACGACAACGCCGCAGACGCCCCCGCCAGGCCCCGCGATCTCAGGCGTCGAAGCGGTAGCCGAGGCCGCGGACAGTCACCAGGAGCACCGGCTCCTTGGGCGTCTTCTCGATCTTGGAGCGGATGCGCTTGACGTGGACGTCGAGGGTCTTGGTGTCGCCGAAGTAGTCGCTGCCCCAGACGCGGTCGATCAGCTGGCCGCGGGTGAGGACGCGGCCGGCGTTGCGGAGCAGCATCTCGAGGAGCTCGAACTCCTTGAGCGGCATCGGGGTCTCGACGCCGTCGACCTCGACGGTGTGGCGCTCGATGTCCATGCGGACGGGGCCGGCGACGACGATGCGCTCCTCCCCCGGGTCCTCGGTGCGGCGGCGGAGGACGGCGCGGATGCGGGCCAGCAGCTCGCGGGTCGAGTACGGCTTGGTGACGTAGTCGTCGGCGCCGAGCTCGAGTCCGACGACGATGTCCACCTCGGAGTCCTTCGCGGTGACCATGATGATCGGGATCGCGGAGCGGGTGCGGATCTCGCGGCACACCTCGGTGCCGGGCATGCCGGGGAGCATGAGGTCGAGCAGGATCAGGTCGTACTCGCCCTCGTCGAAGGCGGCGACGGCGCGCAGCCCGTCCTCGGCGACGGTGACGTCGTAGCCCTCGCGTTCGAGCAGGTAGCTGAGCGGCTCGCTGAGGGCGCTCTCGTCCTCGACGAGCAGGATGCTGGTCACGCGGTGTCTCCTATCGGGGCGGCGGACGCGAAGGGCGTCCTGGCCGGGTCTACTTCGGGGAGTCGGATGGTGAAGGTGCTGCCGCGGCCCGGCTTGGACCAGACGCGGACGTCGCCGCCGTGGTTCTGCACGGCGTGCTTGACGATGCTGAGGCCGAGCCCGGTGCCGCCGGTGTGGCGGGAGCGGGCCTGGTCGACGCGGTAGAAGCGCTCGAAGACGCGGTCGAGGTCCTCCTCGGGGATGCCGATGCCCTGGTCGGTGACGGCGATCTCGACGACGCCGCCGGTGGAGCGGACGCCGATCCCGACGCGGGAGCCGGGCGGCGAGTACTGGATGGCGTTGGCCAGCAGATTGTGCAGCGCCGAGACGAGCATCTTCTCCTGGCCGGCGACGTACGCCTTCTTCATCCCGCCCTTGACGAGGGTGACGTCGTGCGACTCCGCCATCACGTGCGTCGTCTCGAGCGCAGCGACCACGATGTCGTCGACGCGGACGACCTCGGCGGAGCCGGCGACGTCCGCCGACTGCAGGCGGGAGAGCTCGATGATCTCGCGGGTGATCTTCGCGAGGCGGTGCGACTCCTGGGTGAGGCGGTGCGCGAACCGGCGGACCTGCTTCGGGTCGTCGGCGGCGGAGTCGAGGGCCTCGGCGAGCAGGCCGACCGCGCCGATCGGCGTCTTCAGCTCGTGCGAGATGTTGGCGACGAAGTCGCGGCGGACCGCCTCCAGCCGGCGGGCCTCGGTGTGGTCCTCGGCGAGGACGAGGACGAAGCGGGAGCCGAGCCGCGTGGCGTGCACGACGAGGGTGACCGCGGCGTCCGAGAGCGGGCTCGTCGCCAACTCCAGGTCCTGCTCGATGTCGTCGCCGAAGCGGCGCACCCGGTCGACGATCGCGACGAGGTCCGGGTGGAGGAGCGTGTCCTGGGAGACGAGGCCGAGCGAGATCGCGCGGGCGGACGCCTTCAGCACGTTGTGGGAGGGGTCGGTCACGAACGCGGGAGCGCCGACGGCGTCGATGATCGCGCCGATGCCCTCGGGCAGGCCGACGGTGACGACCTCCGCGGCGATCCGGCCCTGGCGCGCGGCGAGGGTGACGACGCTGGTGAGGACGATCCCGATGACGATGCCGAGAACGAGCGACAGCACGACGATCAGGCCTGGATCCACGCTCCCAGGCTATCCATCCACCGCGCGTCTCCCTACCGGATGCCCGGCGACGGGTCGCGGGTCGAGTACTGTTCAAACGCTCGGCACCGTTCGTTAACCTGCCGTGGTCATCATGGCTGCGCCTGCGCCGGACTGGTGCAGTCGCAGCGCCGTGCGCGGCGCGGATCGGCACCGGTCTCCGTGCGTGCCGCAGAGAGGGTCGAGAAGAAGATGCGCGAAGTTTTCCAGCAGGAGCTGGCCGAGGTCCAGGATCGGCTCGTCGAGATCTCCGGACTCGTCGAGATCGCGATCGAGAAGGCGACCCAGGCGTTCAACCACTCCGACGTGTCCCTCGCCGAGGAGGTCATCGCCAGCGACGCCCGCATCGACGAGCTGGCCATCAGCCTCGACGAGCTCGCGATCGACATCCTCGCCCGCCAGGGCCCCGTCGCCCGCGACCTGCGGACCGTCGTGTCCGCACTGCGGATCAGCGCCTCGCTCGAGCGGATGGGCGACATCGCCGAGCACATCGCCCAGCTCTCCCGCTACCGCTTCCCCGACAAGGTCGTGCCGAAGTCGCTCCGCCCGACCTTCGTCGAGATGGGCCGCCTCGACGTCGTCGTCGCGCACAAGCTCACCGAGCTGCTGCGCACGCAGGACCCCCGCCTCGCCGAGGAGATCCGCGACGAGGACGACAAGATCGACGAGCTGCACGTCAGCGTCTTCGACAAGGTCCTCAGCGAGGCGTGGAAGGGCCAGGCCGCCGACACCGTCGACGCCACCCTCGCCAGCCGCTACCACGAGCGCTTCGCCGACCACGCGGTGTCCATCGCGAAGAAGGTCCAGTACCTGATCTCGGGCGACTGGGGCTGAGTTTATTTGTCGATGTCGCGCGAGCGCGATATCGACCGCGGTCGGCAGACCGCGTGCTTGCGTTCCGCAGAGCGGGGCGCGAACGGCTATGACGAATCGCTGGCACGCGATTCGCCCGTTCGCCTTGTGGGGGGGCGGCTGGTCTGCACGCTCAACGCCCGGGCGTCGAGTGACAGCTACCGTGCCTCGCTGGTCGATCGCCCGCACTTCCATGCTGATCGAGTAGCGCGCGCGGCGCGCGTATCGAGATCCACCGTCGTAAGGACGCGGGGTCTCGATACGCCGCGTGCCGCGGCTACTCGACCAGCAGGGAAGGGGCGCGTTCCGCGGCCTTCTTTTGCACAGCATGGGGGCGCGTTCCGCGACCTCGCTCTCGCGTCCACGCTTATCGAGTCGCGCCGCCATGCAAGAGGCGCGTTCCGCGACCTGGCTTTCGCGTCCACGCTGATCGAGTCGCGCCACCGTGCAAGAGGCGCGTTCGGCGACCTGGCTCATTCATGCTGATCGAGTAGCGCGCGCAGCGTGCGTATCGAGATCCGCCGTCGTACGGAGGCGGGGTCTCGGTACGACGCGTGCCGCGGCTGCTCGACCGGCGTGCGAGGGGACGGACGCGGACGGCCCGCGGGAGTGGGGACTCCGGCGGGCCGTGCGGGGGTGCGAGGGGGGGGCTACTTCTTGGCGCCCTGGGCGGCGACGGCGGCGGCGCCGGCGGCGGCGGCCTCGGGGTCGAGGTAGCGGGCCTCGCCGATCGGCTCGAAGTTCTCGTCGAGGGTGTAGACGAGGGGGATGCCGGTCGGGATGTTCAGCTCGGCGATGTCCGAGTCGGAGATGCCGTCGAGGGTCTTCACCAGCGCGCGCAGCGAGTTGCCGTGCGCGGTGATCATGACGGTCTTGCCCGAGGCGAGATCCGGCTTGATGTCCGACTCCCAGTAGGGCAGCATCCGCTCGATCACGAGCTTGAGCGACTCGGTGCGGGGCAGGTCGTCGCCGAGGTCGGCGTAGCGCTCGTCGTGCGCCTGCGAGTACTGGTCCTCGTCGTCGATGGGGGGCGGCGGCACGTCGAACGAGCGGCGCCAGGTCATGAACTGCTCGGGACCGTACTCGGCGAGGGTCTGCGCCTTGTCCTTGCCCTGCAGCGCGCCGTAGTGGCGCTCGTTGAGGCGCCAGGAGCGCTTCACGTCGATCCACAGGCGGTCGGCCTTCTCGAGCGCGATGTTCGCGGTCTGGATCGCGCGCGTCTGGCGGGAGGTGTACACGACGTCGGGGTGCAGCTCCGCCTCGACCAGCAGCTCGCCGGCGCGAGTCGCCTCCGCGACGCCCTGCTCGGTCAGCCGCACGTCGACCCAGCCGGTGAACAGGTTCTTCTGGTTCCACTCGCTGTTGCCGTGGCGCACGAGGATGAGGGTGTAGGTCTCGGACATGCGTCCAGTTTAGAGGCGGCCCCTGCGCCCACGGATACGCTGGAGACCATGCCGATCGGAGCCGTCACCCGCGGCACGACGGGCACGAACCGCCTCCGCCGGGTCGACCGCCGGCTGGCCGAGCTGCCGGTCCTGCGCACCACCCCGGAGCCCGTCGTCGTCGACCTCGGCTTCGGCGCGAGCGCGGTCACCACGCTCGAGCTGCACCGCCGCCTCGTCCGCTCGGCGCCCGGCGTCGACGTGGTCGGCTTCGAGATCGAGCCGGCCCGCGTCGAGACCGCGCGACGACAGCTGGAGCGGGTCCGCCAAGGGGGTACCGCCTTCCCGGCCGATGCGCGGGTGCGCTTCGAGCGCGGCGGCTTCGAGGTCCCTCTGCCCGGGCGGCAGCGGGCGAGCGTGATCCGCGCCTTCAACGTCCTCCGGCAGTACGACGAGTCCGCGGTGGCGGAGGCATGGCGGACGATGACCGACCGGCTGACCCCCGACGGTGTGCTGGTGGAGGGGACCTGCGACGAGATCGGCCGGATCTGCACCTGGATCGAGATCGGCCGCGAGGGGCCGCGCTCGCTCACGCTGTCGCTCCGGCTCGGCGCCGTGCCCTCGCCGATGATCGCGGCAGAGCGGCTGCCGAAGGCGCTGATCCACCGCAACGTCGCGGGCGAGCCGGTGCACGCCTTCCTGCTCGCGCTCGAGCGGGCCTGGCTGCACGCCGCCCCGCTCGCCGTCTACGGGCCGACGCAGCGCTGGATCGCCGCCGTCGAGTCGCTCCGCGGCGAGTGGCCGATCCTCGGCGGCCGGCGGCGGTGGCGGCTCGGCGAGGTGACCGTCGCGTGGGAGGCGGTGGCTCCGCTCGACCCGGCCCCGTCCCTCCTGTGAGCATTCTCATATTTAAGGTCGTTACCCTCATGCCCCATGGACGACCCTCCCCCTGAACCTTCGCCCGCCGCACCGACCTCGACCCTGATCGGCGGTGCCGCGGGTGCCTGAATGGCTCGGCATCGTCATCGGCCTCCTCCTCACCGTCGGCACCGGTCTCTTCGTCGCCTCCGAGTTCGCGCTGGTCAACCTCGACCGCAATGAGCTCGAGGAGCGTCGCGGCCGCGGCGAGAAGCGCCTCGACCCGACGATCTCCGCCCTGCGGATCACCTCCACCCATCTCTCCGGCGCGCAGCTGGGCATCACGCTCACCACGCTGCTCACCGGCTACACCTTCGAGCCCGCGATCAGCTCGCTGCTCGGCGATCCGCTGCGCTCGCTCGGGATCCCGGCCGAGATCGTGCCGGGCATCGGCACGGTCGTCGGCGTCCTGCTGGCGACGGTCTTCTCGATGGTGATCGGCGAGCTGGTCCCCAAGAACTTCGCGCTGGCGCTGCCGCTGAGGACCGCGCAGGTCGTCGTGCCGTTCCAGATCCTCTTCACCACGGTCTTCAAGCCCGTGATCCTGCTCTTCAACAACACGGCCAACGCCCTGATCCGCGCGATGGGCATCGAGCCCAAGGAGGAGCTCTCGGGCGCCCGCAGCGCCGACGAGCTCGGCTCGCTGGTGCGCCGCTCGGTGCTCGAGGGCACGCTCGACCGCGACCACGCGGACCTGCTGCACCGCACGCTCCGCTTCTCGAGCCGCAGCGTCGCCGACGTGATGACGCCGCGGGTCCGGATGGCCTCCGTCCCGCTCGCGAGCACCGCGGAGGACGTGGTCCGGCTCGCGAACCGCACCGGGTTCTCGCGCTTCCCCGTCATCGGCCGCGACTCCGACGACGTCCGCGGTGTCCTGCACGTCAAGCACGCCTTCGCACTGGCACCGGAGGACCGGGCGCAGGCGACTGCGGAGTCGCTGATGATCGCGCCGATGCGCGTCCCCGAGACCGCGCGCGCCGACGCCCTGCTCGCTCCCCTGCGCGGCAGCGGCCTCGCGATCGCGGTCGTCGTCGACGAGTACGGCGGGACCGCGGGCGTCGTGACGCTCGAGGACCTCGTCGAGGAGATCGTCGGCGAGCTGGAGGACGAGCACGATCGCAGCCGCGCCGGCGTCGTCCGCTCCGGCCGCTCGGCGACCTTCGGCGGCGAGCTGCGTCCCGACGAGGTCGCGGAGCGCCTCGGCGCCGTGGTGCCCGAGGGCGAGGACTACGACACGGTCGCGGGCTTCCTCGCCTCGACGCTGGGACGCGTGCCCGAGCTCGGCGACGAGGTCGCCGTGGCCGGCGGCGTGCTGCGGGTCGACCGCGTCGCCGCCCACCGCGTCGACCGCGTCCGCTTCACCCCGGCCGCCGGCGAAGGCGGTCCCGACGGAGGCGATGCCGTCGGCGTCGCCGCCCTCCGAGCCGAGGGGGCCGTCCATGAGTGAGTACCTGCCCGGGATCGCCTGGCTCGTGGTCCTGCTGATCGTCAACGCCTTCTTCGTCGGCGCCGAGTTCGCCGTCATCTCCGCGCGCCGCTCGCAGATCGAGCCACGGGCCGATGCGGGCAGCCGTGCCGCGAAGACCACGCTCTGGGCGATGGAGCACGCCACCCTGATGCTCGCGACGAGCCAGCTGGGCATCACCGTCTGCTCGCTGGTCATCCTCAACGTCTCCGAGCCGGCGATCCACCACCTGCTCGAGATCCCGCTCGGCTTCACGGCGCTGTCCGCGGAGGCGATCGGCGTGATCGCGTTCGTCGCCGCGCTGCTGCTCGTCACCTTCCTGCACGTCGTGTTCGGCGAGATGGTCCCGAAGAACCTGGCGTTCTCGGTGCCGACCAGGGCCGCGCTGCTCCTCGCTCCGCCGCTCGTGCTCGTCTCGCGCCTGGTGAAGCCGGTGATCTGGTCGCTGAACGCGGTCGCAAACGGCATCCTCCGCCTGGTGCGGGTGGAGCCGAAGGACGAGGCGACCAGCGCCTTCACGCTCGACGAGGTCGCCGCGATCGTCCGCCAGTCGACCCGCGAGGGCGTGCTGGTCGACCCGTCCGGCACCGTCACGGCGGCGTTCGAGTTCACGACCAAGCGGGTCGCGGACGTCGCGGTCCCGCTCGAGCGGATGGTGCTGCTGCCCGCCGAGGCCACGCCCGCGGACGTGCGCCGCGCGGTCGCCGAGCACGGCTACTCGCGCTACCTGCTCGCGGACGGCGACGGACTGCCCGGCGGCTACCTGCACCTCAAGGACGTCTCCGACCTCGACGCGACCGAGGTGCCGGTGCCGCGCAAGCGGATCCGCCGGCTCGCCGCGGTCTCGGCCGGCGACGAGCTGGAGGACGCGCTCGCCGCGCTCCGGCGCACCGGCGCGCACCTCGCCCGGGTGGTCGACGCCGAGGGCCGCACCACCGGTGTCCTCTTCCTCGAGGACATCATCGAGGAGCTCGTGGGCGAGGTGCAGGACGCCACCAACGCGTGAGCGCCGGAGGAGCCCGGCCGGTCAGGCGAGCTCGGGCAGCGCGGCTCGCGCCTCGGCCGAGCTCGCACCGGTCGCCGTCAGCAGGTCGACGACGAGCGGGCGGAGGATGACCAGCAGCGTCTTCTCCGCCAGCCGCGCCTCGGGGATCAGCGCCTGCGGGTCGAGGGTCGTCGCGAGCAGCACGAGGTCCTGACGCGCGAGCGCGAGCACAGCGGGCTCGGTGACGGCCCGGCCGAGCAGGGCGATCCCCGGGCCGAAGTCCGCGACCACGTCGGCGAGCGCCGGCCGCGGCACGGCGTCGCCGACCAGGAAGTCGGTGCGCCGCGCGACGATGCGGAGGTTGCGCGTCGCGAGGTCGAGCGCGGCGAGCATCGTGCGCTGCCGCTCCAGCTCGGCGCGATGCCGCCGGACGAACGGCGAGATCCGCGCGACGCCGATCGCCGAGTCGAGGGCGGCCGTCCAGCCGTCGATCACCGGCTGCGTGCCGCGGACGCGCTCCAGCGCCGCCGCGGAGGCCGCCTGGTCGCCCCGGCGGAGCGCGTCGGCGAGCGCGTCGATCGTCTCCGCCAGTGCCGACACCAGCCGCCGCGCCTCGGCGCGCGCCGCCCGGAGCGGGTTGCGCGGCACGATCGCGGTGCACAGCAGCGCGGCGAGTCCGCCGACCAGCCCGTCGAGGCTCCGGGTGAACACTCCCCCGTCGGGCGCGGGCAGGATCATCACCAGCATCGCCTGCGTGCCGGCCGCGACGGCGAAGCCGGGGGACGGCGAGAGCGCCCGCCCCACGGTGAAGACGATCCCGAGCACGACGGCCAGCTGCCAGACGCCGGTGCCCCAGAGCAGCAGCAGCACCTCGCTCGCGGTGATCCCGATCAGCATGCCGATCGCGGTCTCGGCGACCTGCTTCGGCCGGGTGTCGCGCGCGATGCCCAGGCTCGAGATGGTCGCCGTCAGCGACAGCACCGGGGCGGGGTGCCCGAAGACGAAGCGCGAGACGGAGTAGGCGAGGATCGCCGCGAGGACGATCTGCAGCACCGCGGGCAGCGAGGCCACGGCGCGCGCAACGCCCCGGCCGGGCCGGACGTCGTCGAGGCGGACGAGCGCCCGGATCCGCGCGGCCGCCCGGTCCCGCCGAGCGGGTCCTGCGGCCACCACGGCGTGGCCTACCTGGTCGCTGCCCCGAGGCGGGGCAGGCGGGGCACTCCCGCCTCGGCGCCGGCGCCCGGCGGCACGACGACCTCCTGGGCGGCGGAGACGCGGATCTCGCCGGCCAGCACGGTGAGCTCGAGGTCGACGGGGACCGAGCGCTTGACGACGGCGAGGGCGATGGGGCCCTCCTCGTAGTGCCAGGCGCTCGCGGTGACGGTGCCGACCTCGACCGGCTCGCCGCCCTTGAGTGCGGTGACGACGTCGCCGTGGCCGGGCAGCGCCGAGTCGGAGCCGTCGAGCTGCAGCAGCACGAGGCGGCGGGGCGGGTGGCCGAGGTTGTGCACCTTGGCGACCGTCTCCTGCCCGCGGTAGCAGCCCTTCGCCAGGTGCACCGAGGAGCGGAGCAGGTCGAGCTCGTGCGGGATCGAGCGGTCGTCGACCTCGGTCGCGTGCCGCGGGCGCCAGGCGGCGATGCGGAGCGCCTCGAGGGCGTCGGAGCCGGCGAGCGCCACGCCCGCCGCGCGGGCCCGGGCTTCGAGCCCGTCGAGCGCCGCGCGCGGCACGAGGGTCTCGCGGGCGGTCCAGCCGGCCGCGGGATGCGCGGGAGCGGTGGCGTACTGCCAGCCGCCGGGCTGGACCTGCGCCCACGGATCGAGCCAGCTGATGCCGGACTGCCCCGCGAGCTCGAGGGCCAGCGCGGTCGCCGGGCCGTCGCCGAGCGTCGCGAGCGTCGCGAACTCGGCGGTGCGGTCGGCGATCTCGACGCGGAGCATGAAGCGCATCCGGTCGAGCCAGGCCGCGAGCCCCGGCGTCTCGTCGCGGTCGAGGAGGAGCCAGGCGGTCTCGCCGTCGTCGACGATGCGGATGAGGTGCTCGATCCGCCCGGACGGGTCCAGCAGCAGGGTCTCGGCCGAGTCGCCGGGGGCGAGACGGGCGAGCGCCTGGCTGGTCAGCGAGTCGAGCCAGGTGAGGCGGTCCGGGCCGGTGACGGTGACGACGCCGCGGCCCGAGAGGTCGACGATCGCGGTGCCCGCGGCCAGCGCCCGCTGCTCGCGGAACGGCTCGCCGTAGTGAGCGGCGATGCCGGGCTCGGCCGCACTGGTCCCGACGACGGCGCCCGAGACCGACAGGAGCGGGGAGATCGGCAGGCGCTCCGAGGACGCGGTCTCATTCGACACGGGCGAGCCTTCCGGAGGAGTGGGTGCGCAGCCCCTGGCCGAGCGCGGCGATGTCCCAGGCCCAGAGCAGGTGGTCGTCGACGAGGCCGTAGAGGCGGGTGGCGGCCGCGTAGTCCTTCGCGGCGGCGGTGCGCATGACGGCGTCGGTCGCGAGGTCGATCCGCGGGCCCTTGACCTGGCCGAGGTACAGCTCGCTGACGCCGTCGGGGTGCACCAGCGACACCTCGATGTCGAAGCCGCCCGCGCCGTTGCGCAGCGTCTCGACCGACTCGGCGTCGGGGAACGCGGGCGCACCGCGGCCCGGCAGCATGGCGGGACCGGCGTCGGCGTCGGTGAGCGGGCGGCTGAGCCGCCAGTAGCCCATCTCGCTCACGAGCGGCCGGTGGCCCACCTCGCTGTCGTCCTCGAGCAGCCAGGTGTACGAGCTGTAGTTGAGGTAGGGCAGGCCGTCGTAGCTGAAGCTCACGCGGTGGCCGAACTCGGCCTGCACGGAGTCGTCGCCGACGGCGTAGTCGATGACACCCGACCCCTCCCAGACGCCGAGCAGCCAGGAGAGCGGGACGAGTTCGGGCGGGAGGCCCGAGGGGAGGGAGATCAAACCTGCTCCGGCGGCGGCTAGCGCTGGCCGCGGTAGAGCTTGTAGACGACCACGCCGGAGACCCACGCGATCGCGAGCGAGGCGAGCCCGAGCAGTCCGAGATAGAAGAGTTCGAGGGCGAGAAGCATGACCCCATCCTATCCGGCGGCACCGACGCGACGGGGTGGAGGAGGCCCGATCAGAGCGAGGTGAGGGCGGCGATGCCGCTGGCGACCGCGACGACGACCATCGCGCCGACGACGCTCGTCATCGTGCGCACCAGGTAGCCGTCCGCCTTCGCCACGGCGAGCTGGACGGCGAAGGTCGCGAGGACGCAGCCGCCGAAGGTCAGCGCCAGCCAGAGCTGCTGCGAGCCGGCCGGGGCGATCACCAGGGTGACGACGGAGCCGAGGAGGGCGAGCACCCAGACCGCTGCCACTCCCGCGCGATCCCTGCCCATCCCTCAATTGTGCCCCAGGGAATCGGCCTCTCCGACCCGCCGCTAGTATTGCCGGAGACCAATCCTGGAGGATCCGTGGCGCAGTTGTTGATACTGACCTCAGCCGGTGGCTCGGAGGTCCTCCCCGCACTGGGCCTGCTCAGCCACAAGACCCGGCAGATCCCGGCGGAGCCGGCGCACCTCGTGAACGCCCCGAGCTGCGACCTCATCTTCGTCGACGCCCGGCAGGACCTGGCCAGCGCGAAGTCGCTCTGCAAGATCCTGACCACCACCGGGATCAACGTCCCGCTCATCCTCATCCTCACCGAGGGCGGTCTCACCGCGGTCTCCGCGGACTGGGGCGTGAACGACGTCATCCTCGACTCGGCCGGCCCCGCCGAGGTCGACGCCCGCATCCGGCTGGTCATCGGCCGGCTCGCTCAGGAGCAGTCGACCTCGCGGATCCAGGCGTCCGGCGTCGTGATCGACGAGGCCAGCTACTCCGCGAAGGTGCACGGGCGCCCGCTCGACCTCACCTTCAAGGAGTTCGAGCTGCTGCGGTTCTTCGCGACGCACCCGTCGCGCGTCTTCACCCGCGAGCAGCTGCTCAGCGAGGTCTGGGGCTACGACTACTTCGGCGGCACCCGCACGGTCGACGTGCACGTGCGGCGACTGCGCGCCAAGCTCGGCGATCTGGAATCGCTCATCGGGACGGTCCGCAACGTCGGATACCGCTTCAACGTGTACGAAGAGGACAATGAACGAGTCGCTCAATCTCTCGGTTGAGAACCTGGCCGATCCCGCCGTCGCCGCGGGGCTCGAGCACCTGATCGGCCGGGCCGCCTGGTTCGACGGCCGGCCGCCGTTCAGCGATCAGACCCTGATCGACGCGCGGGCCGGGTCGCGCACGCTCCTCGTCGGCCTGCGCGCCGACGTCGTGGTGGCGGCCGCCGTGCTCGGCCAGGGCGAGCTCGAGTTCGTCGTGGACCCGGAGTGGCGCGGCGTCGGGTTCGGCCGCGCCGTCCTCGATCAGGTGCTCGCCAGCGGACGCACCGGACTGCTCGCCTGGGCGCACGGCGATCACCCGGCAGCCAGGGCCCTCGCCGCCTCGCACGACTTCGCGCCGGTGCGGACGCTGCTGCACCTCGCGCTCGATCCGCTCGTCGCCCCCGAGGTGAGCGTCCCCGAGGGCTTCGCGCTCTCCGACGGCCGCGACCTCGACCCGGCGGAGTGGGTCGCCCTCAACGCCCGGGTCTTCGCCGCGCACCCGGAGCAGGGCCGGATCACCGAGGACGACCTGGCCGCACGCCGGGCCGAGTCCTGGTACGACGACGGGGACTTCCTCCTGCTCCGCGACGCCGACGGCGCGCTCGTCGGCTACGACTGGCTGAAGATCGAGCCGGAGTCGACGACGGGCGAGATCTACGTCCTCGGCGTGGCCCCCGAGACCGCCGGTCGCGGGCTCGGGCGGACGCTCCTCGGGGCGGGACTCGCCCGGATGCTCGAGCGCGGCTGCACCGTCGCGGACCTCTACGTCGAGGCCGAGAACCGCTCCGCCGTGGCGCTGTACCGCTCGCTCGGCTTCACCGACGCCGCCGTCGACGTGCAGTACCTGCACCGCCGCCCCGCGGTGCGCTGAGCGGCGCACCGGCTCCGAGTCTCCTCCCCAGGCCGGGTTCACCCGGCATTCACCACGGGCGGCGCGGGCGCGTCCGGCGCGGTGCCAGGATGGTCGCATGGACGGCGACAACCTGATTCTCGAAGACGGCCTGAGCGACGAGCTGGACGACGACTTCGACGAGGAGGAGGAGGGTCACTCCGACCCCCTGCTCCCGGACGACCGCTACCTCGACCGCGAGCTGAGCTGGCTGGCGTTCAACCAGCGCGTGCTCGAGCTGGCCGAGGACCCGCTGGTGCCCGCGCTCGAGCGGGCCAACTTCCTCGCGATCTTCTCCTCCAACCTCGACGAGTTCTTCATGGTCCGCGTCGCCGGGCTGAAGCGCCGCATCCTCACCGGCCTCGCACTGCCGACCAACATCGGCCGGGTGCCGGTCGACGTGCTGACCGACATCTCCGAGAAGGCGCACCTGCTGCAGCAGCGGCACTCGCGCGCCTTCAAGGAGCTCGTCGAGCCGGCCCTCCGCGACGCCGGGATCGACATCGTCCGCTGGAGCGAGCTCAGCGACGCCGAGCGCGAGGTGCTCGACGACTACTTCTCGGCGCAGGTCTTCCCCGTGCTGATGCCGCTGGCCGTCGACCCGGCGCACCCGTTCCCCTACATCTCGGGGCTCTCGCTCAACCTCTCGGTGCGCGTGCGCAACCCGAAGACCCAGAAGACCGAGTTCGCCCGCCTCAAGGTGCCTCAGATGCTGCCGCGCTTCGTCCGGATCGCCGGCGTCGCCGCTCCCGGTGAGCCGATGCGCTTCATCTCGCTCGAGGACCTGATCGCGAACCAGCTCGACGACCTCTTCCCGGGCATGGAGATCCTCGACCACCACGTCTTCCGGGTCACCCGCAACGAGGACGTCGAGGTCGACGAGGACGAGACCGAGAACCTGATCAAGGCGCTCGAGAAGGAGCTCCTCCGCCGCCGGTTCGGCCCGCCCATCCGCCTCGAGGTGACCGACGACATGGACGACGAGACCCTCGGGCTCCTCGTCCGCGAGCTCGACATCACCACGCAGGAGGTCTACAAGCTCCCAGCGCCGCTCGACCTGGGTGGCCTGTTCAGCCTGCAGAAGATCGACCGGCCGGACCTCAAGTACCCCAACCACGTCCCGACGACGGCCGTGCAGCTCTCGCCGAGCGAGCCGAACCAGCGCCAGGACATCTTCAAGGCGGTCTCGCGCGGCGACGTGCTGCTGCACCACCCCTACGAGTCCTTCGCGACGAGCGTCCAGGCGTTCCTCGAGCAGGCCGCGGCCGACCCCGACGTGCTGGCGATCAAGCAGACGCTGTACCGCACCTCGGGCGACTCCCCCATCGTCGAGGCGCTGATCGACGCCGCGGAGTCCGGCAAGCAGGTGCTCGCCCTCGTCGAGATCAAGGCGCGCTTCGACGAGAAGGCCAACATCTCCTGGGCGCGCAAGCTCGAGAAGGCCGGCGTCCACGTGGTCTACGGCCTCGTCGGGCTGAAGACCCACTGCAAGCTCGCGCTGGTCATCCGCCAGGAGAAGGGCGGGGTGCTGCGGCACTACTCCCACATCGGCACCGGCAACTACAACCCGAAGACCTCGCGGATCTACGAGGACCTCGGCCTGCTGACCGCCGACCCCGAGGTCGGCAAGGACCTCACCCGCCTCTTCAACGAGCTCTCCGGCTACGCGATCGAGAAGAAGTTCAAGCGCCTGCTGGTCGCGCCGCGCCACCTGCGCAAGGGACTGCTGAAGCGGATCGCGGCCGAGACCGAGAACGCCCGCGCCGGCCGCCCCTCCGGCATCCGGATCAAGATGAACTCGATCGTCGACGAGTCGGTGATCGACGCGCTCTACCGGGCGAGCCAGGCCGGCGTGCCCGTGGACGTCTGGGTCCGCGGCATCTGCGGGCTGAAGCCCGGGCAGGAGGGACTCTCGGAGAACATCCGCGTCCGCTCCATCCTCGGGCGCTACCTCGAGCACTCCCGCATCTTCAGCTTCGTCAACGGCGGCGAGCCCGAGGTCTTCATCGGCAGCGCCGACATGATGCACCGCAACCTCGACCGCCGCGTCGAGGCGCTGGTGCGGATCGTCGAGCCGGCGCACCTCAGCGAGATCGCCGACATGTTCGACCGCGCGATGGACGAGAAGACGGCCTCCTGGTGGCTCGGCCCGGACGGGATCTGGACGCGGCACCACCTCGACGAGGACGGCGCACCCCTCTCCGATCTGCAGAACCGGCTGATGGCGCACATCACGCATCGCAAGCGCACGGCGACGCGGACCGGCTCGCGAGCCTCCACCCGCTGACGCCGTGACGGGGACCGTCTACGCAGCCGGCGCGGTGTGCTGGCGGATCATCGAGGGGCGTCTGCACGTCCTGGTGATCCACCGGCCGCACCGCAAGGACGTCAGCCTGCCCAAGGGCAAGGTCGATCCGGGCGAATCGCTGCCGGAGACCGCGGTGCGGGAGATCCGCGAGGAGACCGGGTTCGCGGTCGCGCTCGGAGTGCCGCTCGGCACCGTGCAGTACGCGCTGCCGAACGGGCGACCGAAGACCGTGCACTACTGGGCGGCACGGGTGACCGAGAAGGCGGTGCTCGCCTCGGACTTCGTGCCGAACCGCGAGGTCGAGGCCCTCGAGTGGGTCACGATCAAGCGCGCCCGCAGCTACCTGACCTACCCGCACGACATCGAGATCGTCGACGAGTTCGCGCGGATCGTCTCGCGCGGCACCCACGACACCTTCGCGGTCGTGGTGCTCCGGCACGCCAAGGCGGTCCCGGCGTCCTCCTGGGACGGGCGCGACTCGACCCGGCGCCTCAACCGCCGCGGCGAGGATGAGGCGGCCGCGGCCGGCCGCGCCGTCGCAGCGTGGCGGCCCCGCCGGCTGGTCTCGAGCACGGCGAAGCGCTGCCGCACCACGATCACTCCGCTCTCCGCGCTGCTCAAGCGGCCGGTCCGCCTCTCGGAGGACCTCAGCCAGGACGCGCACGAGCACGGCACCGCCGACGTCCGCTCCGTCGTCGGCAAGCGGGTCCGCGCGCGCAAGAGCGCCGTGCTCTGCAGCCACGGTCCGGTGATCCCCGAGATCCTGCGCGAGCTGGCACTGGCCACCGCGACCCCGATCGGCCCGTACCTCGAGGAGGCCTCCGACCTGCCGACCGGCGGCTTCGCGGTCGTGCACCTCTCGGTCGAGCACCCGGGCTCCGGCATCGTCGCGATCGAGACGCACGCACCGCTCGAGTGAGCCCGCGCGCGGGACGCAGACCTGCCGCGCGAATACTGCTCCTCCGCGCTCGGCGGCGCCTGAGGGCGGCCCGTCGTTCACCGCGCGTTCACCGAGCGGACGGGGCCAGGACACGACCCCTCCGTACTCTCGCTGGCGGGCCGCACCAAGCCCGTCCATCCCCCCTGCTTTCCTACCCGAAAGGGATACTTGTGCGTTTCTCGCGTCTCGGCCAGGCGGCCGTCATCGCCGCCGTCGCAGCCATCACGCTGACCTCCTGTGCTGCCAACGAGGGGCCCGCCGCCACCGGCGACTCGTCCTCCTCCGGCTCCGCCAGCACCCTCGAGGGCACCCTCAACGGTATCGGCGCCTCCTCGCAGGGCTCCGCCCAGGAGGCCTGGGTCTCCGCCTTCCAGCAGGCGAACACCGGCGTCACCGTGAACTACTCCCCCGACGGCTCCGGCGCGGGCCGTGAGGCCTTCATCGCCGGCGGCGCCGACTTCGCCGGCTCGGACCGCGCGCTGAAGCTCGAGGAGCTCGACGGCTCCTTCGGCAAGTGCGTCGACGGCACCTCCGCCATCGACGTCCCGGCCTACATCTCGCCGATCGCGATCGTCTTCAACGTGGAGGGTGTCGACGAGCTCAACCTCGACGCCGCCACCATCGCGGGCATCTTCAAGGGCACCATCACCACCTGGAACGCCCCCGAGATCGCAGCGCTGAACCCCGACGCGACGCTCCCGTCCTCGAACATCACCGCCGTGCACCGCTCGGACGACTCGGGCACCACCGAGAACTTCGCCGCGTACCTCAACGCGACCGCGCCCACCGTGTGGGACGCCGAGCCCGACGGAGTCTGGCCCTACCAGGGCGGCGAGGCGGCCCAGGGCACCTCGGGCGTCATCGACACCGTCACCAACGGCCAGAACACCATCGGCTACGCCGACGCCTCGCGCGCCGGCAGCCTGGGCACCGCCAAGGTGAAGGTCGGCGACGACTTCGTCGCCTACTCGCCCGAGGCCGCTGCCGCGATCGTCGACGCGTCCCCCGAGGCGACCGACCGTCCCGAGAACGACATCGTCTACGAGATCGACTACGCCTCCGAGGAGGCCGGCGTCTACCCGGTCGTCCTGGTGAGCTACCTCATCGCCTGCCAGGAGTACCAGGACGCCGCGACGGGCGAGCTCGTCAAGGCGTACCTCGGCTACGTGACCAGCGAGGAGGGCCAGCAGGAGGCCGCCACCTCCGCCGGCGCCGCGCCGCTCTCGTCCGAGCTGTCGACCCAGGTCGCGACGGCCATCGAGTCGATCAAGTAACCTCCCCCTCATGACGCGGCCCCGGACCCCAGCCGGTCTGGGGCCGCGTCACGGCTCGGCCCCCTCCCCCACACCGAACGCAGGGACACCCACATGACCACCGCAGAGCGGCCCGTCGGCGCCATCAAGGCGAAGCAGCGGCCCGCAGACCGGATCTTCTCCGGAACGGCAGTCGCCTCCGGCGCGCTGATCCTCGTCATCCTCGCCGCCGTCGCCCTCTTCCTGGTCGTCCAGTCGATCCCGGCTCTCACGGCGTCCCCCGACACGATCTCCGGCGGAGCGGGCTTCTGGTCCTACGTCGGCCCGCTCGTGTTCGGCACCGTCTACGCCGCCGGGCTCGCGATGGTAATCGCCGTCCCCATCGCGATCGGGATCGCGCTCTTCATCTCGCACTACGCCCCGCGCAAGCTCGCGCAGGGCCTCGGCTACGTGATCGACCTGCTGGCCGCCGTGCCGTCGGTCGTCTTCGGCCTCTGGGGCATCACGGTGCTCGCCCCCTTCGTCCAGCCGTTCTACGCGTTCCTCACGGACGCCTTCGGCTGGTTCCCGCTCTTCAACGGCCCGGTCTCCGGCACCGGCCGCACGATCCTCACCGTCGCCCTCGTGCTCGCGGTCATGATCCTGCCGATCGTCACGGCGATCTCGCGCGAGGTGTTCCTCCAGACGCCGACGCTGCACGAGGAGGCCGCGCTCGCCCTGGGCGCGACCCGCTGGGAGATGGTCCGCACGGCGGTCCTGCCCTTCGGCCGCCCCGGCATCATCTCCGCGTCGATGCTCGGCCTCGGCCGCGCGCTCGGCGAGACGATGGCGGTCGCCATCGTGCTCTCGCCGTCCTTCGTCGTGAACTTCGCGCTGCTGCAGTCGACGAACTCGAACACCGTCGCCGCGAACATCGCGCTGAGCTTCCCCGAGGCCTACGGCCTGAAGGTCAACGAGCTCGTCGCCTCCGGCCTGATGCTCTTCGTCATCACGCTGCTCGTCAACATGCTCGCGCGCTACATCATCAACCGCCGCAAGGCCTTCTCGGGAGCGAACTGATGGTCACGATGACTCCGCCCCGCCAGCGCCGCGTCGAGGACGCGGTCCCTGCGCCGGTCAACACGCTCACCAGCGGCCAGCTGCCCAAGTGGGCGCCTGTCGCCCTCCTGGTCGGCAGCATCGCCGTGATGGCGCTCGTCTACGCCCTCCTCGCCGTCACCGGCACCACCCAGGGCTTCGACGTGGTCGGCACCGTCTTCTTCGGCGCCGTGCTCTACACGGTCGCCGTCTTCGTCCTCGCCCGCCTGGTCGAGGGCCCCCGCCGCGCGACGGACCGGGTCGTCACCACCCTGGTCACCGCCGCGTTCGTCGTCGCGCTGATCCCGCTGATCTCGCTGATGTACACCGCGATCACCGCGGGCGCCGCGCGCTTCGACCTCCTCTTCTTCACCTCCTCGATGCGCAACGTCGTCGGCGAGGGCGGCGGAGCGCTGCACGCGATCGTGGGCACGCTGATCATCACGGCGCTGGCCGCGGTCATCTCGATCCCGATCGGCCTGATGACGGCCATCTACCTCGTCGAATACGGCCGGGGCGCGCTCGCCCGCGGCATCACCTTCTTCGTCGACGTGATGACCGGCATCCCCTCGATCGTCGCCGGCCTCTTCGCCTACGCCCTGCTGGTGCTCCTCTTCGGCGACGGCATCCGGATGGGCTTCGGCGGCGCGATCGCGCTGTCGGTGCTGATGATCCCGGTCGTCGTGCGCTCCACCGAGGAGATGCTGCGCCTGGTCCCGAACGAGCTGCGCGAGGCGTCCTTCGCCCTCGGCGTGCCGAAGTGGCTGACCGTCGTGAAGATCGTCCTGCCGACCTCGATCGCCGGCATCGTCACGGGCGTCATGCTCTCGATCGCCCGAGTCATCGGCGAGACCGCCCCGCTGCTCATCGTCGCCGGGTTCACCCAGTCGATGAACTACAACCCGTTCGACGACCGGATGATGACCCTCCCGGTCTACGTGTTCCGCCAGTACGCCGACCAGGGGGCCGACGCGGCCGCCTACATCGATCGGGCCTGGACCGGCGCGCTGGTCCTCATCCTGATCGTCATGCTGCTCAACCTGCTCGCTCGCCTGGTCGCGCGCATCTTCGCCCCCAAGCTCGGCCGCTAACCCTAAGGATCTCCGTTGTCCAAGCGCATCGAAGTCAACGACCTCAACGTCTACTACAGCAAGTTCCTCGCGGTCGAGGGAGTCGGTCTCACCATCGAGCCCCGCACCGTCACGGCGTTCATCGGCCCCTCCGGCTGCGGCAAGTCGACCTTCCTCCGCACGCTCAACCGCATGCACGAGGTCATCCCGGGCGCCTACGTCGACGGCGAGGTGCTGATCGACGGCAACAACCTCTACGGCCCGGGCGTCGACCCGGTGCTCGTGCGCCGCCAGGTGGGCATGGTCTTCCAGCGCCCCAACCCGTTCCCGACGATGTCCATCCGCGACAACGTGCTGGCCGGCGTCAAGCTCAACAACCGCCGTATCTCGAAGTCCGACGCGGACGACCTCGTCGAGAAGTCGCTGCAGGGCGCGAACCTCTGGAACGAGGTCAAGGACCGGCTCGAGAAGCCCGGCTCCGGCCTCTCCGGCGGTCAGCAGCAGCGGCTCTGCATCGCCCGCGCCATCGCCGTCTCCCCCGACGTGCTGCTGATGGACGAGCCGTGCTCGGCCCTCGACCCGATCTCGACCCTCGCGATCGAGGACCTGATCGAGGAGCTCAAGAACGAGTACACGATCGTGATCGTGACCCACAACATGCAGCAGGCCTCGCGCGTCTCGGACCGCACCGCGTTCTTCAACATCGCGGGCACCGGCAAGCCCGGCAAGCTCATCGAGTACGACGACACCGCCACGATCTTCTCGCGGCCGTCCGTCCAGGCGACCGAGGACTACGTCTCGGGCCGCTTCGGCTGAATCTCCGACCGCACGCACGAGAGCCGCACTCCCCCGGGGGTGCGGCTCTTCTGCTGTCCGGAGCCCGTGAGAGCCGTCTGCAGTCCGCGTTCCCGGGTGGGGAGCGCAGAAGAGCCGCACCCCTCGGGGAGTGCGGCTCTTCTGTACCGGGTGCTGTGGCGGTGTCAGGCGGTCGCGATGGCCAGGATCGGGTCGGTGGTCGGCGCCTCGGAGCCGCCCGCGTCCTCGACGGTCACCGCGACGACGGCGCCCTCGGCGAGCGTGCCCTCGAGCGGTGCGACCGTGCGGCCGTCACCCCCGTCGAACGTCCCGGCCGAGACCGGGCCGGACGAGCCGATGTACCAGAGCTCGTAGGTCTTGTCGTCGGGCAGGGGCGCGAGGTCGTCGACGACGAGGGCCGAGCGGCCGAGCGAGGCCGACCAGACCAGGGTCGCGGTCTCGCCGGTCGCGACGGCTCCGGCCGTCTCCTGCACGTCGGGAGCGCTGCGGATCTGCTCGAGCGCGGTCAGCTGCTGGCTCTGCCCGGCATCGGGCGTGAGCAGCGGCGGGAGCGCCACTCCCCCGACCACGATGACGGCCGCGGCGGCGGCGGCGGAGAGGTAGACGGCGGGGCGGGTGAACCAGCGTCCGCGGGCGCGGGCCTCGGCGCCGTGACGGCCGGAGGTCGCGGTGGCGGACGGCGCAACGGCCGACGGCCCGCTCGCGGCGGCCGCGGAGGGCTCGACGGCGTGCAGGGTCGGGACTGCTTCGCGCCGGTCGGCGAGGTCCTCGGCCGGAGCATCGGAGGTGTCGTCGCGGGGCAGCTGGGGCGTGGTCGCGATCAGCGCCATCAGATCGGCCTTGAGGGCCGGCGACGGTGCGACCGCCGGAGCGTCGGCGGCCAGCGCGTCGGCCACGGTCGAGAACGCGTCGGCCTCGCCGCGCGCCTCCGGATTCTCGTCCAGGAATCTCTCGTACCGGGCGGTCTCGTCCGGGGTGAGGATGCCGAGTGCGTGTCCTGCTGCGAGTTCGCGCGGATCTTCGGGGAGTTGCACGTCGTTCACAGGGCCACCCCCATCTCTTCTCTCAGTCGTATCATCCCGTCGCGCAGGCGCGTTTTTATGGTACCGACGGGGCAGTTCAGGATCCCGGCGATCTCGCTGTGCGAGTAGCCGCCGTAGTACGCGAGCTGCAGCGCTTGCCGCTGGAGCTCGGTCAGCCGCTCCAGGGCGGCGGTGACCTTCTCGTGCTCGAGGGACACCTCCGCCTGCTCGGCGACCTGGTCGTAGTCGCGACCGAGGTCGCGGATTCCTATGCGGACGTCCCGATCACGGCCCGCTTGGGCCGCGCGAACCCGATCGATGGCCCTGCGGTGTGCCATCGTGAGGATCCAGGTCGTCGCACTTCCCTTATTCGGAGCGAAGCGTCCAGCGGTTTGCCAGATCTCGAGGAAGACCTCCTGGGCCACCTCCTCCGACTGGGCGCGGTCGACCAGGACCCGCGTGATCAGTCCGAGGACGCGCGAGGCGACGAGGTCGTAGAGCTGCGAGAACGCGGCCTGCTCGCCCGCGGCGATCCGCTCGAGGAGAGCGCCGAGGTCGGGGGCGGTGCCCTCGGCGGTGGTGTCGTCGCTCATGCGCCCTGCCCTGCTCGTGCCCGGGACTTCAGATTCCGGGTCATCCAGAAGGCTGTCACGGCGAGTCCCGCTATCACGACCGACACTTCGAGGGGGAGGACGACGAAGCGGACGTCGAGAGCGAAGCCGCCCAGGTCGACCAGCGCCGCGGCGCCCATCCGCGGGGCGAGCCACAGTCCGATCACGGCGACGAGGGCCGCGGTCAGACCGGCGGAGCTGCGCGGACGGACGAGCACCCAGAGCGCGGCGGCCGTGTCGAGCACGGCGAGCGTGCGCATCAGCGCGCCCTGCGAGAAGACGACGCCGTTGCCGAGGAGGGCGCCGATCTCGTCGTCCACGCCCGGGGCGGAGAGGAAGAGGAGGACGGCGATCACCAGGAGGGCGATCCCGGCCCACCATCGCGCGCCGATCCGGAGTGCCCTGCGGTTCTTCATTCCGGATGTCGCCTGTCTGTCGGGGACTCTGCCGGGAGGGGAGGACTCGCGCCTCGGACCGCCCGCCACTGGGCCCTCGCTCGCCGCCGGGATCCGCTGGGGATGCTGTCGAGAGGAGAAGGGGCCGGATCGCAGAAACGCCTCTCGGCGCGAGGCCGCTCGAAGCGGCTATAAGTGGAGCCCGGGGTTACTGCGATCCGGCTCCGACCAGTGTACCGGCTGTCCCCCGCAGGCCCGCGAGGGGCGTTCGCGGAGCGAGAACGCGGGGTGCCGCACGGCGCCGCGATCGGGTAGCGGAGTCCGCTCCTACTCGAGCGAGTCGCTGCGCCAGAGGCGTGCGCAGCTCACCAGCTCGGCCGCGGTGGTCGAGAGCCGGAGGGCGCGGGTGGTCAGCTGGCTCGCCCGCGGTCCGTCGATCAGCTCGACGTCGTCGGCCACCGAGGCGGCACCGGAGGCGCTCACCCGGCAGAAGGCCGCGGCGCGGTCGAGGGCGACGGCGAAGTCGCCGTCGAACACTCCGCGGAGGATGCGGTCGGCCAGCTCGGTGATCTCGGTCGGTCCGGTCGGCGTGACCGCGCCGGCGACGACCGGGTCGATGGTCGCCGAGAGCTCGACCCCGCGCTGGTAGAGGAAGCTCGTGCTCTCCGGGTCCTGCCGGATGACGAGCCGCAGCAGGTAGATGCGCCAGAGGGCGCCGGGGAGGCTGGACGGGCTGGAGCGGGCCCACAGCTCGGCGAGCGCGTCGATGCCGTTGTGGTCGGTGTACTCGACCAGGCGGTCGATGACCACCGGATCCGGGTCCTCGCGCACCCGGCTGAGCAGTGCGATCGCCGTCTCGTGGGCGACCCGGCTGATCTGCGCCGGGTCCTCCCCGCCCTGGAACGCCTCGAAGACGCGGGAGGGGAACTTGGTCGGCTTGTGGAAGCCGTCTGTCATGGGGCCGCCTTCCGCGGTCGGGCGGGATGCGCGGACGCGTCCTGCTTCGTGGGGGTTCGAGGAGGGTAACGCCTGCGCCTGGGCAGGTATGCCCGACACCGGTCCGGGCGCGCGGGGGCGCTACCCTGGATGCCGCGGGCCTCTAGCTCAGTTGGCAGAGCAGCGGACTTTTAATCCGCGGGTCGTCGGTTCGAGCCCGACGGGGCCCACCACATCGCTGCCAGCGCAACGATCCGCTCGGGTTGATGGTTCTTCACTCCGAACTAACTCCGAACATTGAACCGAGCGCGTCCGCAGCCTTGCGCGTCTTCGTAGTCCGGCTCATGTAGGTGTTCGTGGTGATAGTCGGGTCCTCGTGTCCCAGGTACTCCGCGATCTCGTTCAGCGGCATGCCGGCCGCGCTGAGCGCCGTCGCCACTGTCTTGCGGAAGCCGTGACTCTTGAACCCGGGGTAGCCGAGTCTCTCCCGGTTTGCACGCCAGTCGGCCTCGGTGTTCGACGTGTCGCGGAGCTTGCCGAGGATCGACGGGAACACGAGGCCGAGGTCCGTGATGATGCCCTCCCGCTGCCGACGCTCCAGAAGGGCGACGGTTGCGGCAGGCACGATGATCGTGCGGGTCGCGGCAGCAGTCTTGCCCTCGTCTTGGATCCGCAGGCCGACTCCCCTGATACGCACCACGTTGGGGCCGATCGAGACGGTACCCGCGCGGACGTCCACACGGTCCCACGTGAGGCCCAGCGCCTCGCCGATACGGCATCCGGTCGCAAGCATGAACTCCCACAGGTCAACTAGATCGAGTCTCCTCATCTCGTCATCGGCTCGGATCGTGGCGATGAAGGCCGGCACGGATTCGAGCGGCAGCGCCGTCGCCGCAGCGCCAGGCGGCGCCTTCTTGATGTTCTGGATGCCCGCGACGGGGTTCGCCTGCAGGGCATCGTTCACGACGGCGAGTGCGAGCATCCCGGAGAGTGCGGACCGACAGCCCTTCGCCGCTCCCGGCCCGTTCGTCTTCGTGACCTGCGTAATGAACTTCTGAACCCGCATCGGGGTCATCTCCCCCACGGTCAGACTCCCGATCGCCGGCACGATGATGCTCGAGATGTTGTGCCTGTAGGTGTCGATCGACCGCGGCTTGAGCCCAGCCTCCGTCTTCACTGCGAGGTACGTTTCAGCGAGCTTCGCGATGGTCGTACCGCGTCGGATCTCCTCCTCTGACGGCGCCTCGATGGTCGTGAGTGCGAGCAGCAGAGCCTGGCGAGCCTTCGGTCCCGACTCTCGGATCCGCTCAACCTGTCGGCGCTTGCCGTCGTGGAATCGGTAGAGCGTGCGCGCGCGCCACTTGCCGGGCTCGAGCTCCAAGATGTTCAGAACACCGTGGGAGCCCGCAGGATTACGAGGACGAGCCATTGACGCGCTCAAGCCGGGAACGAACCTTCGCAGCAATGACTTCCTCATCGGGAAGCCTGATCCCGGAGACAGCCGCTGTTCGGTACAGCGCCCTTGCCAGACCCCACTCGGCCTCCGACCGCCTCTCGAGCCAGGCCAGGTGCTCATCATCCTCGCGGTCTGGGTCTGATCGGAGCTTCTCCGCTTGCTCGGCGAATCCGATAGCCATACCGAATGCACTCAGGGTCTCGAGCACGAGCTTCGTCTCTTCCTCCACCTCGCCAGGCTCATCCCGCAGCCGAGGCTGAAACCGCACAGCGAACAGGTCGAAGACCTCGGAGGCGGTGAGCTCCGCCCAGTCGCCTGGGAACAAACCGGCCGCCGGAGCAAAGGGCTCCGTCACGTCGATAAGAAGCAGAACTGGCGAGATCTGCAGGCCCCGCGCGATACCGAGTAGGTCCCCGATGCTCGGGTCCTTCTTACGCCCCGCCTCGATGTTGATGATCGTCGACCGGGTGACGGCACCGTCTGGGATCGCGGCCGCGAGCGCCGCGGGCGTCGGGAAGCCTCTTTTCCGCCTGTACGCGGCGACTCTCTTGCCGATCGAGTCCAATCGTCCATCTCCGATTCTCATAATGCGAATCGTAGCAGCAGTTGACAGCCGCTGCGCGAGGGAAGTAGCTTCATCTCATCGGATCCGCACGATGCGAAGCGTCGTACTTAGGATTGCCGATTTGAGAATTGGAGCGTAGATGACCATCCAGACCGCGAGGGTAGCGAGCCGCTACCTCGACGTGCATGACGTCGCCATCCAGCTCGGGATCAGCGTCGCCACCCTCTACCGCTGGCGCAGCATCGGAGCCGACATGCCGAAGGGCTTCAAGGTCGGATCCAAGCTGCGCTTCACGCAGGAATCCGTGGACGCCTGGATCGAGGCGCAGCAGGCGAAGGCGGTGCCGGCATAGACGGCCGCCAGAAACACTCGTCCCGGGCTGACCATTCGCTCGGCTACAACCCGCTGACCTACCGCGACCAGGTCGCCGCCGACGTCATCCGCCGTCTGGAAGGCGAATGCACGATCGTCACCAGCAGGGACACCCGCATCACGATCACCGCGGACGACCTCCGGGCACTGCTGACGCTCTGCTCCGTCACCGTCACCCGAACCGGACGCCTCCGCGCCCGCTACACGAAGAAAGCCCCCAACGCTGCGCCAACAGCGGGGGGCCGACAGCCGAACCGACCAACCAAGGAAGAAAACAGCTGATGTCTAAAATCACCGTAGCACCGACCGCGCCCACTGTCCTGAGCGACTGGCGCCGCCTCGTCGTTGACCAGCGCGCCGACCTCCTCGCCTCCGCCAGAACAGTCACCGTCGACCAGGACACCGACGGACCCAGCAGCTGGCTCGAGATCCCCCGCCCGAACCCCGCCCTCGAGATCAACGCGGTCCATGATCTGGCCTCCAAGACATGGAAGGTCGTCGCGGGCGTGCAAGACGTCCTGTCGGCCGACGACGCCCTCGCCGCATCGGTGGCGCTCAGTACTGCCGCTCGCCAGGTCGACACCCTGAACGCTCGTGAGATGTTCTCCATCCCCACCTCGCACGTGGGGCGGGAGATCGCCGGAAAGATCGGATCCGTAGTCTCGCTCGTCGCCACCGAGTACGAAGCCGGCGTCGCGCTCCACATCGACCTCGGCGCCTACGCCGACCGCTGCACGGCGCCCGGAGCTCGCTGGTCCTGGGCGGACGAGGACTCCGACAGCACCATGTGGTTCGAGTACATCGGCGAATACCGCGTCGTCGGCCTCGACGTGCACGACGCGTTCTCGCCGCGCGTGATCCTCGCCGACACGGAGGTGGCGCTGTGAGCAGCATCGTGGTCGACATCCGCCACGCAGGCGGGGCCGTCTTCGTGAGGCCTGGGACGTTCCTCGGTCGACCCGCCGTTCGCCTCGCCTTCCCCGAGCTCGAGGTGCCGCTGTCGCCCGCCGAGGCGCAGAGGCTCGCAACAGCCCTCCTTGAGGCGGCACACCGATCCGAGCATCCCGTGGATGACGACTGGCTCGACAACCCCGACACGGAGGAGGCGGCGTCACGGACGGACGGCTGATCGGACACTCCGTCGACGCGCAGCTGGAAGAGACGCTCTGGCGCCTCATCGCTGGCGAGATCGGGCTGCAGCAGCTCGCACCCGGTCTCGCAGGCTTCTGGTCGCTCGCCTACGACGAAGGTCGCGCCTCACGGCAAGCCGAAATTGACCGAGCGAACGCCGACGCAGACAGGTACTACCGAGCCGCGTACGACACGCGCGAACACCAACTTCGTCGGATCGACACGGCAGCCGAGAACTACTGGCAGGACGTCATGGCCGGCCTCATCGACCTCACCGAAATCCCTTCCCGAAAGGAGGAAGCCGCATGACAGAAGCCGCCCGCACCCTCCACCTCACGCGCGCCTCACACATCAAGTCCCTGCGGCAGCCCTGGCTCATCCCCGGCCTGATCCCGCTATCCACCCTCACGGTCTGCGCCGGAAGGGGAGGCGCCGGCAAATCCTCCTGGGTCCTCGCCCGAATCGCAGACCTCACTCACGGCCGCCTCAGCGGCGATGTCCGAACGCCGGCCGACGCCCTGATTGTCGGGCCGGAAGACGATTGGAGCGCCGTCATGGTTCCCCGGCTCATCGCAGCGGGCGCCGACCTTGAGCGAGTCCACCGCTTCGAGGTCCGAACAACCTACGAAGGTGGCGAGTCCTCAACAAGCTCGCCGGTCATGCCTCTCGACGTCGACCGACTGCGCGAGGCGATCGATGTCACGAAGGCCGGACTCGTGATGCTTGATCCCGCCTCTTCGATCGTCTCCGGCGACCTCAACAAGCGCGAGGACGTACGCGCGGCAATGGATCGTCTCGCGACCGTCGCGCAGGAGACGCGCACCGCCGTCGTCATCGTCAGCCACTTCAACAAGGGAGCCGGCTCGGTGAGCGACAAGCTGACGGGCTCCGCCGCCTTCCGAGACGCAGCGCGCTCCGTGCTCGTCTTCGCCGAGGACGAAGAGACCGGCGATCGCATCGTCTCCGTCGACAAGTCGAACTACTCGGCCGCGGCAGGCGAATCCCTCGCGTTCCGCCTCGAGTCGGTCGACGTCCCCACCGACGACGGCGAGCTGACGCAGGTAGCTCGCGTCATCGACCTCGGCGTCACCGACAGGACCGTGCACGACGTCATCAACAGGGGAAGTGAGGACGAGCAAGACGACCGGAACGCTGCACAAGCCTTCGTCCTCGACTACATCCGGAGCACTGAGGCCCAGGAGGCGAACGCGGCCGACGTCATCAAGGCCGGTCGCGGAGCCGGCTTCAACGAATCCGAGATGAAGAACGCCCGCAGACGTTGCAGGAACCCGAAGATCCAGAGCGTGAAGTCCGCGTTCGGGGCCGGATGGGTCTGGCAACTCGACCACGAAGGTGTCACCGAAGGCGTCAAAGGTGTCACCACCCTGAGGCCCGACACCTTCGACACCTTGGCTGACACCTTCGCCCGCCCGCCCGCGATCGTCAGCCTCTTCCCAAGCCCTCATCAACCTCAGGAGACGTCATGACTCTCCCCCTCGCTGTAGCCCTCGCAGAGATCTACGCCAACGGCGGCTACTTCGCCACCACCCCCGACGCCCTCCTCCTCGTCATGCCCGAAGGAGTGAACGTCTCTCCGGATGTACACCGATGCATCGCACTCCACCAGCCCGAGCTCTACCAGCACCACCACCGGCACGAACACCAAAAGGAGGAAGCATGACCGACGCCTCCGGCGAGGACGCCATCACCCCTTCGGGATTACCGAGATCCCCGAACCGGACAACGCCAAGACCGACTGATCTCGACGTGATGACCGTCGACCGTGACCGGTGGCGAACCCTGGCCCGCCGTCACGAAGCCCGCGTGCAAGCCGAGCGATCCGCCCGCAGCGACATCCTCGGCGAGCTCGCCCACCACGTCGTCGCCGCCCTCCGCGGCGCCGGCTACATCCAGATCGACCCGACCGGAACGCCGGTCGTACCTGAACAGGAGCACGAATGAACCCCGAACCCACCCAGACGCTCTCGCCCGTCGACGAGAAGAGCAGCGCCATCCGAGCAACCATGACCAACACCGTCGACAGCATCCGAGCGAACACCCGCATCAGCGACATCGAGAAGCGCGACCAGATCGCCCGCGCCTGGCTCGACGCCAAGAAGCAGATCAACGCCCTCGCCTCCGACACGAACGCCACCCGCAGCACCCGCAAGCAGGCACTCGAACGCAAGCTCTTCGGCATCCCCAACACCACCGACGCGAGCCACGCCATCAGCTACCGCGACGCGCTCGACCGGGCCAGCGCCATCGACTCCACCACCGCAGAGGGAGAACGGCAGGCCGTCGAGCTCATGCGCCGTGCGGAGATCTCCGGCGACACCACCCTCGTTCGTGCGCTCCTCGCCGTCGCCTACGAACGGCAGCAGGTGGACGTCATCAACGCCTACGCCAACGCCCACGAGAAGGACGACGCCGACCTCAACGAGCTCTGGAAGATCAGCACCGAGCCGATCGACTCGAGCGTGTTCGCGTTCGCTGAACCGCAGGCACCACACGAGGTCGACGGAGCACCCGGGCACACCGTTCAGGCCTGGGCAGACGGCGAGTACTGACCCCAGTGACACGACGGGGTGGGTCTGCATTCGTGGCCTCAAGCGCCGGAAGCACGAACAGGCCCACCCCCTACCCCCTCAGGCTGCCCGATCCGATGGACCACCGGGGCGGCAACCTTTCTCTCCCCACGACGATCGCGTCGTCCTCGAGGCGACCGAGAGAGCTGATCTCATGACCCACCTGCCCAAAAATCACCCAGTTCGATACCTGCTCGAGTCGGCCGCGAATGGATCACCCCTCACCGCGGCTGACCTGCAGCTCCTCGACAACGCGGACTTGCCGCCGTCCGAGTCTCTGACCGCGTTCGCGGATGAGATCGAACAGGCCGGACTCGTCATCGCGAAGGTCGGCGCTACCGGCGCCCGCCAGCCGGCCCTCGAGCTCGCGCAGGAGCAGTGGCAGACCCTCGCCGCATCGATGACCGACAACCAGCGCTCGGTCGACACGACGGAGAAAGCCACCCCGCCCGATACGGACATCGACTCGATGGTCGCCCGGATCTTCAACCACTAGCCCACGGAGACGCACATGCTCACGATCAGCACCCCCGCCCAGACCGCGCACGACGACCTGACCCGCCAGCTCGAGCAGCTCGACCGGCAGCGGATCAGCCTCGAGCAGTCCGCGCTCGCCGGCAACGTCGACGGCGCATCCCTCGCCCGCTTCGACGACGAGCGCGCACTCGTCGCCGCCAGGCTCAGTGCCGCACGCCGAGCACTGGAACAGGAGGACAGCGCACGCGGACCCGAAGCCGACATTCGCGCCGCCATCAGCGAAATGCTCGTCGACCCCGCACTCAGTACCGAGCAGGCAGCTGCCTCGATCGCCGAGCTGAACACCGCGCTCGAGCAGGTACTCCTCGCCTTCGATGCACGCAACACGGCGGTGCGAGAGTGGGCCGCGCGCCTGCACAAGCTCGGCATCCCTCGCGATGGGCTCGAGATCGACGGCGTCCCCATCACCGTGCGAGGCGGCGGCGCTGGCGAATGGGGCGACACCGAGATCGTGTACGGAGGCAACCGCATCTCCTCGATCACCGGCGCTGCACCCTTCGTGAAGGCAGTCACCGACCCCATCACGACCGGAGAGCAGTTCACTCAGCAGCTCGACGCACTCGCCCGTCACGACCGACGCGACCAGCCGACGGAGCCCGAGGTGCGCGTGCGACTGGTGAAGGACAGCGGCGGGCACACGGCCGGCGACGTGCTCACGAGCCACAAGCTCGCCGTGTCCTCGCTCCGACACCTCATCAGCGCAGGCAACGCCGTCGAGATCGACCCCGACGGCAACGACGTCCCGACCGAGTAACGACCTGCCGACGTCGACGAGAGGGGGTGGGGGTGACCCCCTCTCGTCTTCTGGTCAAACCGCCGGATAGCAACTCCGATCCTGCGTGCGCACTCTCCCCGTTTTTTCAGCCGGGTGCGACGGCGGCTGAGTGCTCTTCTCTCGGGCGAAAGTCGCCACTTACGACTTCTCGATGGCGGCAATGCCCCATTGAGGCAGACGCAGAAGAGGTACTCACCTTCTGCAAGCTATCCGCGAGATATAGACGATTATCCGTAACACCATTAGAATGGAAGCATGGATAGACCTCGATGCGGCAACTGCGCGACTTCTATGCGCATTGTTCGCAGGGGCGCCCGCTTCTGCTCCACGAGATGTCGTGTCTACGCCCATCGGAAGGCCAGGAAGGCCGGCGAGTTGCCCCGAGAGATGGCGGAGAGGGCTCGTTTCGTCCGGTTTCTTCCCTCGAAGCGGCCGATAACAACGGCCGGAACTCCAGCGTCGTCCACGGACTCGACGACTTGGACATCGCTCGCAGGCGCTCGGGCCGCTACGGCCGGCGAAGGTGTCGGCTACGTCCTCGGCGATGGGGTGGGCTGCATCGACCTGGACCACTGCCTCGACGGCGACACTCTCGAGCCGTGGGCTAAGGCCGTCCTCGACGCCAATCACGGCACTTTCGTGGAGGTGAGCCGCTCGGGAGAGGGTCTGCACATCTTCGGTCTCCTCGAGGAAGGTCCTGGCCGCAAGATCCGCGATGGACGCAATATTGAGGTCTACTCCGCCGGCCGCTACATCGCTCTCACGGGCAAGCGCTTCAGGGGCGCACCAACATCGCTGCGACCCCTCACGCTTCAACTACTCGAAGGACCGACAACATGATCAACGAGCCCGCTCACGACACGGTCTTCTACGACTCCGGCGACGGCCGCATGGCCATGTTCTCCGGCGCCCAGTACGAGCGGGATCTCGCGGAGCTGTGGCATCTTGTGTCGGCTGCGCCGCATCTGCACGACGCCCTGATCGAGGAGGAGGTCGAGCGGATCTTCGCGAAGAGCGGTGGCGACTACCTCAACGCTCTCGGCGAGAGGCTCTCGTCATTGTTCGCGTTCTACTGCCTCCGAGAGGTGAGCGACTTCAATGTACAGATCGTCGCAATCCCGAACTGGCGGGCTTTCGTCACGGCTTTCCGCCAGCGCGTCACGCCGATGAAGCGGCAACAGCCGGACGCTTAGACCGGGCACGCTCGCCGGCCCCTGCTAGCAGCGGCGAGCACTTTCATAGCAGCCAAAATCCGTGGGCCGGAATGGTACGACCTCATGGTCGAAAGAGTCACGAAAATCACCCTCCTGGCACAGGTGGGCCAGTACATCGACGGAATGAAGAAGGCCGCGAAGGCGACGACCGACTCGTCGAAGGACGCCGAGGCGGCTCTCGAACGTCAGCGTCAGGCGATGACCGACGTCGGTGGACAGGCGGCCATCATGGGCGGCGTCGTCCTCGCGGGCGTCGGCGTGGCGATCGCGAAATTCGTCGAGTTCGACAAGTCGATGTCCGAGGTGCAGGCGTCGACGCACGAGTCCGCCAGCGGCATGGCCGACCTGCGAGACGCCGCTCTGGAAGCGGGCGCGTCTACCGTCTTCTCGGCGACTGAGGCGGCGAACGCGATCGACGAGCTCGCGAAGGCTGGCGTCTCGACCGCGGACATCACAGGTGGCGCGCTGTCCGGCGCTCTCGATCTCGCATCCGCGGGCGGGCTTGCAGTCGCAGACGCCGCTGCGACCGCAGCTACGGCGATGACGATCTTCAACAAGACTGGTGCGGAAGTCCCGCACATCGCGGACCTCCTCGCGGCCGGCGCGGGCAAAGCCCAAGGGTCGGTCGACGACCTCTCTCAGGCCCTCAACCAGGGCGGCCTCGTCGCCTCGCAGGCTGGCTTCTCCATCGAGGAGACGACCGGCACGCTCGCCGCTTTCGCCTCCGCGGGCCTCCTCGGCTCCGACGCAGGCACCTCCCTGAAGACCGCGATCCTCGCGATGCAGAACCCGACGGACAAGTCCAAGGGCCTGATGGAGAAGTACGGCATCTCCGTTTACGACGCGCAGGGCAAGATGCGCGGCATGACCGAGATCGCGGGTCAGCTCGAGCAGGCGTTCATCGGCAAGACCGATGCGGAGCGCGATTCCACCCTCGCCACCATCTTCGGCTCGGACGCCGTCCGCGCCGCGAGCGTGCTCTACACGCAGGGCGCCGACGGCATCCAGGAGTGGATCGACAAGACCGACGACAGCGGCTACGCGGCGATCACTGCCGCCACGAAGCTCGACAACTTGGCTGGCGACGTCGAGTACCTCCAGGGCGCCATCGATACCGGCCTGATTCAGGCGGGCTCGGGCGCGAACGAAGTGCTGCGCGAGATGGTTCAGCGTGCCACCGACGTGGCGGACGGCATTGGCCAGATCCCGGCCCCGGTCCTCTCGACTGGTCTCGCTCTCGCGGGCACGGTCGGTGGCTTCGCGCTCCTCGGCGGCTCGCTTCTCGTCGGAGCGGTTCGTGTCGGCGAGATGCGCCGAAACCTCGTCACTCTCAACAAGGAGATGCCGAGGACCGCCAAGTTCGCGGCGGGTGCCGCGAAGGGTCTGGGGGCCATAGCCGCGGTGACGACAGCTGCGACCGTGTTGTCTGCGATCGCCACCGCGGGTTTTGAGGGTGCAGCGGGCTTGGAGGAGACGGCCAAGGCCGCCAAGTCTCTTGAAGGGTTGAACACGCTCTTCTCCGACCTCGACGGCGCGTCGGAAGTGCGCGACCTGGGTTCCGCTCTCGACGTCGTTCTCGGGGACGACATGAACTCGAACATCAACCGTTTCGTGTCGAGCGTGAACCAGGCGTTCGGTGGGCCGATCCAGGATGGCGTTCAGGCGACGCGAGACCAGTTCGAGGGCCTGGACTCCAACTTGAGGGCGCTCGTCGAGGGTGGCGCTGCGGATACCGCCGCGGAGCAGTTCGACCGAATCGCTCAGGCTGCGATCGACCAGGGTTACTCCGTGGAGCAGGTCAAGGACATGTTCCCGCAGTACGCGGACGCCCTGATCGGCGCAGAGGAAAGCTCCGGAGGTCTCGCGACCACCACCGAGACCCTCTCGGCCGGTATCGAGCAGGTCGCGACCATGTCGGAGGAAGCGCAGAAGGCGCTCGACGACTGGCGCGAGGAGGTCGTGAAGGCCGACGGGTCCTTCTTCTCCATCACCGGTGCCGTCGACGACCTGATTACCAAGCAGAAGGAGTACGCGACCTCGACGGCCGACGCCACCGAGGACGCGGGCGACTCCTGGGAGGACTACTACGACGGGGTGTCGTTCAACCTCGACGAGTACCTCGCGGGCCTGCAGGAACAGATCGACGCTCAGACCAACTGGGAGGCGAACCTCGTGTCGCTGTCGGGCCGCGTCTCGAAGAGCACGCTCGACTACCTGATCGGCCTGGGTGAGGAGGGGGCGCCGATCGTCGCCGCCCTGTTCGCGGGAACGGACGAGCAGATCGCTTCCTTCGAGTCGAAGCTGTCGCAGGGCGGGGTCGATGGGGGCTACGCCATCGCGGGCGCGCTCGAGAACTCGGCACCCGTCATCGCTGCCGCAGGCGAGCAGCTGGGTCAGCAGACAGCCGACGAGATCTCTCGGAAGCTCGCTGAGGGTACGTCGACCGTGCAGGAGATCATCGACGAGTACGGCCTGATCGTGGAGTCGAAGAACCCCTCGATCCAGGTCGACACGTCCAACGCGGAGCGCAAGATCAGGGAGCTGCAGTCGGCCGTGGACTCGGTGAGCGGCTCGGGTGGCTACAGCAGCACCGGCCTCCCGTCCTACGCCTACGCGGACGGCGGGACGATCTTCGGCCCTGGCACCGCGTCTTCGGACACGGCGGGCCTGTTCGCGCTGTCTGTCGGCGAGGAGGTCGTCAGCAACAAGCGCGGCCAGGCGACCGAGCACCGCTCGCTTCTCAAGGCCGTGAATGCCGGCGCATCCACCCAGGATCTCTACGACATGATCGCGGGCTCCTACGCGGACGGCGGCACCGTGGGCGACGGGGACATCTACGACCCCCGGGCCTACTCCGCGGCCTATGCGAGCGAGCGCCCCGCCTACGTGCCGGGAGCGGACGGGTGGCGCGGCGGTGGTTCCTCGACCGTGACGACCACGAACATGACGACCGTCGTCAACCCGCAGCCCCGGCAGTCCGAGCGAGAGATCGGGCAGGCCGCGGCCGATTGGCAGACCGCGCGCCTCCGCGGCCTCGTCTGAACCCGAGATCGGGGTGGGTCCTCCCCAGGAGGACCCACCGAGGGCGTTGACGGGCGATTGCACGCTAGGTTTCGCGCCTCAACCTCGCTCCGGAAATGGCGCTCGCCGCCTGGTTCACGAGTGCTTGCATATTCTCACCGAGCGCAAGGATGCTTCCTATATCGGCATCGGTGACCTCGGTTTGACTCGGCCATACGATTGGAAAGCGCTGACCGAGCATCTTCAGCTGAGGGGCGGCGCCGGCAATCAAATTGTTCACGAATTGCCTCACGAGATGAGTGAACCTGCTCTCTCCCGAGACGCAAACCGTGACAAGGAAAACCTGTCCGATCGCCATTGTGTGTTGCTGGATGAAGATGTTTGGCTCTCGACTCTTGTCTGAACGAACTCCGAAGAACATGGAGCTGTGCTGGGTTCGGTCTACGACTGTCGGGGTGTACGACTTGCCGATCCGTACAGTCCACTTCTCATCCAATCGAGGGGTCGCCTTAAGTGACAGTTCCGTTGAGCGCTCAATACTGCGGTCGATGTCTAAGTAGGAGCGGATGATGGCAGTTTTTGCCGCCCACTTGGCCAGATCTACCTGGTCGCGGGGATTTAGGCGACCACGAGCGCCCCCGATCATTGGCCCAAGAAACGGCTCGACTTGATTTTCAAGATCGTTCATCCAGCCGTTATTGCAGGGACCACACGTTCGACGAACTTGATTCTCGAAAATCAACGAAGAGTTGGACCGAGTCCTGTCGCCAATGAAATCTTGAAGGTGCGCGACACCTAGTGGCTCATCGACGTACTCACGAAGCTTTCTCCGAAAGACGTGCTCCTTCGTGAGAACTGAGCTAACGCCACAAAAAACACACTCACGTCCACTATGCTTGGTCATGACCAGCCCCAACGGTCGGAAAACAGAAAGACGGGCCTGCCAGCCCGCTACAGCTATTACTAGCAGAACCTCGCGCGACGATTGCCGGTGCAGGCCAAACCGGCGGCGGCTGAAACTACAGAACGAACGCCAGGTGTCATGAAACGGGCGCTCCGCAGGTTTGAATCCTGCCTCGTGCGAGCAGCGCCCTCGCCTCCCCGGAACTTCGAGGAGGCGAGGGCGCTCTTGCTGTTGTGGCCTGCTCTCAGTAGCGTTCGGTGATGCAGACACGTGTGATCACCCCGTATGTCAGGGAGCTTGTTCGCCAGTACCGGTTCGCGGACCTCGCGAGTCACGACTACAACTCGGCACTCCGACTGGCGCTGACGCCGGACGGCCCCCACGACTCAGACGAGAGCCTTCGCATCTACCAAAGCTTGCAGAACATGCTGACTGCGGCTGCGCAAATTTCCAAGCTATTTTGGCCGACCATCGATCCCGACGCTGTAGCCGAACGCAGACTCTTTGTGAAGGCACGTTCAAAGACCCTGCGAACTCTCGCTCAGGTGGGCAACGGCAGCCTGCTCGAGACGCGGAGGGTCAGGAACTCCATCGAGCACTTCGACGAGCGTCTTGATTCGGTGATGATCGACCCGCCGAATGCAGTGATTGACAGCTACATCGGGCGCTTGAACGCCATAGTGATCGAGAACTCCACGCGGGTAAATCTTCGGAGCTATGACCCTTACAGCGGAGATTTAAGCCTCCTCGATGACTCGGTCCCGATCAGGGATCTCTTTCTTGAAATCTGCCGAGTTGGCCACAATGCCGAGATGTGGCTTGAAGCCCATCCTTGGCCGAGCGATCACTGATCGCCTTCAAGCGCATGGCGTCTGCCCGCCGCTCACTACTCCGTACCGCAAGAGGGTGCGCAGGCGCTTGGCCATGGTCGGCATTCTACTGATTCCGGCGGCGGCTAGCTTCGAAGTGACTCCCGTGGGCCCGAGAGCCTGCCTGCCATCGACGTAATCGGCACGAGCGCGAGGCGCCAGTAGCTAGCTACAGTTGCAGAGTGCCCCGGGTCAAGCAGATGCTCACCGACGAGCAAACAACGCGCCTCAGAGCCGCACAGGCCGCCCTCGACAACGCCCAAGCCGAGCTCCGCGACGTCGTCCGCGACCTACACAAGGAAGGCGCCTCAATCCGCGAACTTGCAGCCGCCGCAGAGATCTCCACCAACACCGTTCAGAAGTGGAAGCGCTGCGACTGAATGTCGCTCGCTTGGCGCGCGTTAGTTCGGCTGGCTCCCGGGACGACCTTCGCCGAGATCGATGTGATCCGTCGCTCTGTCGTGGAGCAGGCCCAAACCGATCACAAACAGGATGCCGGCGCCATACCCGTCGACCGGGTGCAGGGTCAGGATCGACCGCACCAGGAACAGCACTGCGATTGAGACGACGAGGTCGCCAGCCGCGAGGGTCAACGCCTCTACGCGCGCGCTCTTCGTGCTCACTCGGACGATCGTAGCCACGCCGTTGTCGGTGGTCGCCGCCACGATCGGCGCATGTCGCACCACTGGACCCCGCTGTCGATGGTCTCGAGGTCCGTGGTCCCGCGCGAGTGGCGGATGGCGGACAAGCGGGAGGACCTCGGCTGGATCAGGCTCGTCACCTACCAGGGCCGCGACACCTACGTCTGCGTCACCCGAGGTGAGTGGGTCGTCGGGGGCGGCGACACGCTGCGAGACGCAGCTGAAGCGTTCCTCGCACGGAAACGCCGACACTGATCGCGTCTTCATCGGGCAATTTCTCTCCCCACGGACAGAAGATCTATCGGTTCCGAAAGGCAGCCTCCGTCCATGGGTCGGTGGTGGTGCATGCTCGTGAAGTGACCGAGAGCGAGCCCGTCGAACCTTCTGGGTCGCGCCTGTACGGCTCTCTGCACTTCGCGCGCACCAGTGGGCTGTGGAGCGCGACGGTCGACCTGCCGAAGGTCGACGGCAAGCGACGTCGTAAGACCGTGCGCAGCAAGGATGAGGCGGTTGCACGTGAGGCCCTGCGCGTCATGTCCGAGCAGGTCGCCGCCGACCGTCTTGCCCGGAAGCTGGCTGCAGCGCGAGAGGCGGTCGCGGCGAAGGATCTCCCGTGGACGGTGTCAACGTGGTCCGCGCACTGGCTCGAGCTGATCGCCAGCCGCCGCATCAAACCGATGACGTACACGGCGTACGAGAGCGCCATCCGGCTCCACGTGAACCCCGTCATCGGGTCCGTCCCCCTGACGGCGGTCGGACCTGCACATCTTCGGCAGGTGGAGACCACCATGCTCGCGCGCGGGCTCTCGTCGAGCAGCGCCCTGCACACTCATCGCGTGCTCGCGGTCTGCTTTGGTGACGCTGTCCGGGAGGAAATGCTCGAGCGCAATCCGGCTGAGCGCATGCGCCCCCCACTTAAGGCGCCGGCGTCGCTCTCCGCACTGTCCACGTCAGACGCCGTCCGTGTGTTCCACGAGCTCAGCTCCCGGCCAGATGGAGCGCTCTGGGCCACCTCCTTGCTGACAGGCGCACGCCGCGGGGAAGTGCTCGGCCTCGAACTCAGCAGAGTCGGGGAAGTGCTCGAGCTGTCCTGGCAGCTGCAGCGCTTCCCCTGGGTCCACGGATGCTCCGGAGATCCCTGCTCCGCCGGTCGCCGCGCAACGGACTGCCCCGGCCGGCACATCGACCTGCCCGCATCATTCGAGCGGCGGCACGTCTACGGCTCCCTCTACCTCACTCGCCCGAAGTCGGTTGCCGGCGTTCGCTTCGTCCCGCTCGTCGAACCGCTCCGAGCGATCCTTCTGACGCACATCCGACGGAACCCGATCCCGCGAAACGGCCTCGTCTTCGTCAACGCCGTCGGTAACCCCATCGATCCCGACTGGATGAGCAACCGGTGGAAGACCCTCCGCAAGGAGCTCGGCATCACCTCAGCTGTCCGGCTGCACGACCTACGCCACGCTGCGGTCGACATGCTCTACGAGGCAGGCGTGCCTGAAGATGCCATCGTCGAGATGCTCGGCCACTCAAACAACCGGATGACGCGCAGCTACAAGTCCGGGCCATCGATGACACGCCTGCGAACCGCGATGGAGCAGGTCTCAGCGCTGTACGAAGCGCCGAGCAGATAGCTCTACGGCACTTGTCCCCGACTCGGATTAATCTGCTGCTGTGGAGCGACGAGAAAGACTGACCATTCCGGACGCGGCGAAGCGCATGCACCGCTCCCGCCGCACCATCCACCGGTGGCTCGAGGCCGGGATGCCGAGTCACGAACACGCCGGCTTCCGACACATCTGGCTCGATGATCTGCAGGCGGCGTTCGTCGGCAAGCTCGCGACCGACGTGACCCGGCCGCGGTCGGCCGCGTCGCTCGAGCACGGGACCTGCAGCCAGTACGGGCGGGGCTGTCGATGCGAGCCGTGCAGGGGTGCGAACGCTGCCCGCGAGCGTGCCCGATACGCGAAGCGGCTGCAGGAGACCGCAGAGCGAAGGGCGAAGGCTGCCGGATGGGCTGGACAGCCCGCCGTCGAAGCCCTGCCGCGTCCGTACCGCCGCCGCGACCAACAGGCCGCCTGACGAGCTCGACGCGTAAGAGAGGCGCAGAACGATCTTCGCGTTGCACACGTGACCATCGCGTTCTCATCGCGATGTTGGCTCGGCTCCTCATCGGGCTGCTTTGATCGCGCAGACCTCGTTCGGGACTCGAACAGGATCTCGCGGGCCAAGAGATCGACTACGAGAAGCGGAGCTGATCTTCTCGCCGCCGGCATGACCATCTCGTAGGCAACGAGAAGGTGGCGCTCCTCTCACCCCGAAGAACAGCAATGAGGTCGCACGAGGTCTACATCCGACCGAGATCTCGTGAGGGGGGTGCGAACTCTGCACACCCTCGAAGGGTCCGCAGATTGTGGGGACCCCTGATGGCGTCGGTGCTGCCGACAGCATCGCGAGGGGGGTGGCGGATCACCACCCCCTGACCCGTTGCCCCGGTGGGGTGGCGGATCACCGCCGCATTGAGGGGGTGGCTCGAACCCATACCCGACCGGAAGATGGGGACTTGAAGCCCACCCCCATCCGCGAAGGGTACGCAGAAGTGCGTACCCCTGGGGTGTCGGCAGTACCGACGCCCTCAGCAGTGCTTAGGGCATCGGGAGGGCACGCACTCGGCGCGTAGCTTCGACGGGGGGGGTGTGAACCGCACCCTCCTTGAGGCCTCGCTCCGAACATATTCCGAACATACGCGGAAAGCCGATGATAGTAGGCAATCGTCAATATGACTGCTGACCGGCCCAAACGCACCACTGCGCTAGCCCGAACTAACGAGCGATAGTGGCTCGCTTCAAATCCGCGGGTCGTCGGTTCGAGCCCGACGGGGCCCACTCCTCCCGCCGCCCCCCGAGCACGACCGCCGCGTGACGCGCGCCGGTGGACATGGCGGAGCAGCAGCGCTCGACACCCCTCCCGACGTCGGCCGAGATCACTCGTGGCAGAGGGACCAGGCGGCGTCGGGGTACTCGCGCTCCTCGCCGTCCTCGAACGAGACCAGGCGCCAGACGCCGTCGTGGTGCTCGAGGAGGCGGCCGCGGACGATCTCGGACTGCCAGCCGTCCACGGTGCGGAACCAGCGGACCAGGCGGACGGTCGTGCTCTGGTGGGGCTGGAGGCGGTGGGTCATCGGGTGTGTCCTGTCGGGGCGGGGTGGTGGCGGGGCGCCTGGTGGAGCTGCTCGATCGGCGGGGGGTCTCGGTACGTCGTCGGCGGCGGCTACTCGACCAACAGGGATCGGTGGCGGGGAGGGGCTGCTCGAGAGTCGGGTCGACTGGAAGACAGACCGCAGATCTTGCGGGTCGAGTAGCCCCACAGGGGCGTATCGAGACCCACCTCCCTCTGAACCTCGGTCTCCTCCTCGCCCTGCGATGGCGGCTGAGCGATCAGCAGCGGCGGCCGCGGGGGCGGGGCGACCGGCGGAAGGGGACACCGCCGGCCGCCCCTGCGGGTCAGCGCGTGGGGTCGACGCGCCAGTGGCAGACCATCGTGGTGGTCGAGCGGTAGGAGTAGGTGACCGCGTCGACCCTCGGCACCTCGCGCTCGTAGTCCGGGTAGAGCTCGGAGGCGGAGTCGACGCCGGGCGGGAGGCACGAGCCGAGGGAGACGTACCGGGTGAGCCGCGTCGGCGCCGTGTAGTCGTCACCGGTGACCGTGTCGTCGGCGGGCACGAAGGCGGGGATGCCGGTGAAGACGCAGACGAGCGTCAGCGACGTCCCGGACCGGACGAAGCGGTAGTCCTTCGTCTGGAGGCTGTAGCCGGGCGCGGCGGGCAGCAGGGCGCCGTAGTAGCAGGAGCCGTTCGACGAGATGTCGGTCGAGGCGTAGCCGTCGAGGTTGGCCCCGGCGTTGTGATCGGCGAGGGCGGGGGTGGCGGCGGCGCCCACGAGGGCGACGGAGGCGGCGAGGGCGAGCAGGGTGGAGCGGAAGGACGGCATGACGGTCTCCTCATTGAGACGGCGTCGGCGCTGAGCGTCGGCAGGGAGCGGTCGCTCGTCGTGCGAGCGGACGGCGGGCCCGGCTCGTGGAACGACGTCGTCCCCGTGCTCGGCCCCGCGGGCGTCCGGCGGACCGGATGACCCGAATTCTAGACCGCTGCGCGCGCGCTGTCTGCCCCCTGCGAGGTCACGCAGGCGCTCCTGCCAGGGCCGTCAGACCAGTCGACCGGCGCGCAGCCTGCGGGAGCGGCGGCGCAGCGTCCGGTCGCTCGGACCGAAGCTGTCGGATTCGAGGAGGAGCCTCAGCGAGAGCGAGACCTGGCGGGCGAGACGCGGGTCGATCCCCTCCGGGATCCGTACCGCGTCGATGAGATCGAGAGCCGTCTGCGTGGTCCGGGACATCGCCATGCCCGTGACCCTAGAGAGGGTCGGCGCGTCCTGACGGCCCCGACACGGGGGCGCACGACGGCAGCAATGCTCAGCCGTCGTGCGCCCGGGTGCGAGTGGGGCGGGAGGCTACTTGCTGCCGTCGCCGCGGCCGGTCGCGGACTGCAGGCGATCGATGTGCTCGGACGCCTCCGCCTTCGTGATGTCGGCGGGGAGGGTCTCGCCGGCCTCGCGGGCGAGGGTGTCGAGGTAGCTGCGCTGCGGGCCGGTCATCGGCTCGTCGCCGGTGACCCAGTCGGACGGGTCCTTGCTGGCGCTGGTGTCGCTGCCGTCATCGGCACGGGCGCCGAGGACGTCGCCCTCGGTCTTGACGTCGGGATCGGTGGTGTTGGGGATGTCGTCGCTCATGCTGCGACCGTACGCCCGACCACCGACACCGGCGAGGGCTTGCGGAGCGGGCCCGGGCGACCCGTTCCGGTCGCGCGCAGGATGCGGCCGGCGTCCCGCGTCAGGAGCCGAGGAGAGCGTGGGCGACGGTGAAGATCACCAGGCCGGCCAGCGAGCCGACGACGGTGCCGTTGATCCGGATGAACTGCAGGTCCTTGCCGACCTGCAGCTCGAGCTTCTCGGAGGTCTCCTGCGGGTCCCAGCGGCCGATCGTCTCGCCGATGATGCTGGCGATGTCGCCCCGGTAGCGGTCGACGAGGTTCGCCGCGACGGTGCCGATCCAGGTGTCGACGGTCGAGGCGAGCGCCTGATCGGTCGAGAGCCGGCGGCCGAGGTCGACGACGATCGACTCGATGCTCGCGCGCAGCGGGCTCTCGGGGTCGTCCATCGCGCCGAGCAGCGACGACTTCGTCGACTCCCAGGCGTCCCCGGCCAGCTCGCGCACCCGGGGGCTGTCGAAGGCGCGGTTCTTGATCTCCTCGACGCGCATGATCAGGTCGGGGTCGCTGCCGAGGTCCTTCGCGAGCGTCGCGAGGTAGCCGTCCACCGCGATCCGGAACGGGTGCCCCTGGTCGTCGCGGATCGTCTCGACGAGGACGAGCGCCTCGCGGTAGAGCCGCTCGTCGACCGCCCGGCTGACCGCGGAGGGCAGCCAGCTCGGGAGCCGGCCGCTGACCATCCTCGTGAAGCTCTCGGGATTCGCGATCAGCCAGGCCTCGGCCTGCTCGACCAGCGTGTCCACGAGTCGGCGGTGGTGCCCCGCCTCGACGACGCTGCCGACGAGCGAGCCCAGCGGCGGGCCCCACTGCGGGTCGAGCAGGTGGCGCCGGGCGAGCGCCTCGATCACGCGCTGCACGTCGGAGTCGTCGAGCAGCGCGATCGCGGAGCGGACCGCCGCCGCGCTCTCGCCGCCCACGCGGTGCGCGTTCTCGGGCTCGGCGAGCCAGAGCCCGGCACGGCGGGCGATGCCGAAGGAATCGAGCTTCTCGCGGACGATCGCGCCGCGGAGGAAGTTCTCCTCGACGAACTGCGCGAGGCTCGCGCCGATCTCGTCCTTCTTGGTCGGGATGATCGCCGTGTGCGGGATCGGCAGCCCGAGCGGCCGCCGGAAGAGCGCCGTCACCGCGAACCAGTCCGCGAGCGCGCCGACCATGCCGCCCTCGCTCGCCGCGCGCACCCACTGGAGCCAGGGGTAGCGGTCCTGGAGGGCGAAGGACACGGCGAACACGATCGCCATCAGCACCAGCAGCCCGGTGGCGAGCCGCTTCATCGCGACGAGGGCGGCGCGCTTCGCCTCGTCGTCGCGCCCGGCGGAGGTGCCGCCGGCGGAGGTGCTGACGGCGCTCGTGCTGCTCGTCGTCATGACGAGGCGGGGAAGCCCTCGTGGCGGATGCCCCAGGCGACGCTCCACTCCTCGCCCGGCTCGAGCCAGCGCAGGCCCTGACCGGAGTTGAGCGCCTCGGCGGGCGCGGTCATCGGCTCGACCGCGATGGCGGTCTTGACGTCGTCGCCGTCAGGGAAGATCCGGGTGATGAAGACCTGGATGAAGTTGTGCGAGGCGTCGGCCCAGAGCAGCACGCGTCGGCCGTCGTCGGCGCGGAGGCCGTGGACGCTCTCGCCGTCGACGATCGTGACGTCGGCCCAGGCGTCGTCGAGCTCGAGCTCGCCGATCCGGCGGCCGCGGCGGAGGTCCCACTCGGTGCCGTCGACCGGGCTCTGACCGGTGGGGTTGAGCCGCTCGTCGACCTCGATGTGCAGGGCCGCGTCGACCGTGATCTCGAGCTCGTCGGTCGGGACGTCGCCGATCGCGAGGAACGGGTGCGTGCCGATCGCGACGGGTGCCTCGTCGGCTCCGACGTTGACGACGCGGTGCACGACCTTCAGGCCGTCGGCCTGCAGCTCGTAGCGGACCGTGGTCTCGAGGTGGAACGGGTAGCCGGCCTGCGGGACGACGGGCGCGGCGAGCTCGACGAAGGACGGGCCCTGCTCGACGACGCGGTAGGAGGCGCTGCGCAGCAGGCCGTGGATCGCGTTGTGGTACTTGGGCTCGGTGATGTCGAGCTGCTGGGTGCGGCCGGCGTGGTGCCAGCGGCCGTCCTTCACGCGGTTGGGCCAGGGCATCAGGACGATGCCCGAGCCGAACGGCGGGACGACGGTCTCGGGGTATCCGGCGGTGATCTCGACGCCGTCGACGGAGAGGTGGCGCAGCCCTGCGGCCACCTCCGTGACGACGGCGTGCAGGGTGCGTCCCTCGGCGGTGAGGTCGAGGGCGAACTGGCGCCCGGTTGCGGGGGCGGGAGTGAAGTCGGCCATCCCTGAATCCTACGGACCGGCACCGCCGTCGGCCTGCGGACCGGGCCGGAGCGTGCCGCAGCGGGTGACGGCGAGGCCCGCCGCCTCGAGCCGCCCCACGACGGCGTCGCCCGCGGCCGCGCCGGTGAGCAGGCGGTCGAACTCCTCGGTGCCGGCGACCCGGCCGAGGTCGACGACGCCGAGCTTGCTCGAGTCGGCGACCGCGACGCGGCGGGTGGCCGCGTGCAGCATGCGGCGCTTGAGCGTCGCCTCGGGCAGGTTCACGTTGGTCACGCCCGCCTCGGGATGGACGCCCGTGCAGCCGACGAAGACGACGTCGGCGCGGATCCGCTCGAGCACCTCGGAGGCGAGCGGCTCGACGAGGGAGTGCTGCAGCGGGCGCAGGGTGCCGCCGGTGACGACGACGGTGAAGCGCGGGATGGCGGGCTCGAGCGCGAGGGCGACGCTGAGGCCGTTGGTGACGACGGTGACGTCGCGGAGGTCGTCGCGGGCCACGAGCGCGTGGGCGATCGCGAGCGTCGTGGTGCCGACGTCGAGGATCACGCTCTCGCCGGAGACGACCGAGGCGGCGGCCTCGCGGCCGATCGCGGCCTTCTCGTCGGAGGCGGCGGCGAGGCCCTCCTCGAACGAGCGCTCCCCCGAGCGCTCGCCGGTCGGCACGGCTCCCCCGCGGACGCGCTGGACGGTCCCCTCGCCCGCGAGCCGATCGAGGTCGGAGCGGACGGTGACGACGGAGACGCCGAGGCGGTCGGAGAGGTCCGCGACGGAGACGAAGCCCTGCTTCTCGGCGAGCAGCCGCATCTCGAAGCGGCGCTCGAGCGCCGAGCGGCTCTCCTGCTCCCCGTCCGTCCTCATCGCTCCATCGTGTCCTTCGCGCCATCGACTTGTCAAAGAGAAACCGCGCTTTCCTTTCCGAAGGTCGCGGTCTATCGTGGGCGGTGCCATGAACGAAGCGATCCCCCTCTCCGCCGGCGTCGTCAAGCGCCCGCACGTCCTCGCCGACGGCCGCGACCTCATCTACTTCGATGACGCGGACACGTCCCTCCCTCCCGAGCGCTCGGCGGACGCCCGCGAGCTCGATCCCCGCCCCGCGACCGCGCGCATGCGCCAGGACGTCCTCACCGGGGAGTGGGTGTCGATCGCCGCCTCCCGGCAGAACCGCGTCTTCCTCCCGCCGGCCGAGCTCGACCCGCTCGCTCCCGCCTCGCCGACGAACCCGTCGGAGGTGCCGAGCGTCTACGACGTCGCCGTCTTCGAGAACCGCTCGCCGTCCTTCGGACCGCTGCTCGAGGACGAGGACGCGCCCGCGTCCCTCGAGGACCTCCGCACGCTCGGCCTCGGCCGGACCCTGACGAGCGTCGGCCGCTGCGAGGTCGTCTGCTTCAGCCCCGAGCACGAGGGCTCGTTCGCGACCCTCTCCGCCTCGCGGGCCCGCACCGTCGTGGAGGCGTGGGCCGACCGCGTCGCCGCACTGTCGGCTCTGCCCGGGGTGCAGCAGGTCTTCCCGTTCGAGAACCGCGGAGAGGCGATCGGCGTCACCCTTCACCACCCGCACGGCCAGATCTACTCCTACCCGTACGTCACCCCGCGGACGACGCGGCTGCTCGCGTCGCTCGACGCCTACGGCCCCGGGATGTTCGCCGACATCCTCGCCTTCGAGCAGGCCGGCGAGCGCGTGCTCGTCCGCGGCGAGCACTGGACCGCCTTCGTGCCCTTCGCCGCGCGCTGGCCCATCGAGGTGCACGTGCTGCCGCACCGCCACGTCGCCGACATCAGCGAGACGACGCCCGAGGAGCGCGACGAGCTCGCCGTGGTCTACCAGCGGCTCCTGCGCGGGATCGACGCGTTCTACGACTCGCCCACCCCCTACATCTCCGCCTGGCATCAGGCGCCGGTGCACGAGCGGCGCGACGAGGTGCGGCTCATGCTGCAGATCACGTCGCCGCGCCGCGCCGCCACCAAGCTCAAGTACCTGGCGGGCAGTGAGGCGGCGATGGGCGCCTGGATCGGCGACATCGCCCCCGAGACGAGCGCCGCCGCCCTGCGCGAGGCGATCGAGCGCGCCGACGCCGCCACCCTGGCCGCCGAGACGGCCGCGAACCCCGACGCGTCGCTCCCCGCCGCCGACACCACCCCCGAGGAGACCCGATGACCACCTCCGCCTCCCTCGACGCCGTCGCCGAGCGCGCCGCGCAGGACTTCGAGCGCGCCTACGGCCACCCGGCCGTCGGCGTCTGGGCCGGCCCCGGCCGGGTCAACCTGATCGGCGAGCACACCGACTACAACGACGGCTTCGTCTTCCCGTTCGCCATCGACCGCGCCACCGCGATGGCCGTCGCGCCGAGGGAGGACCGGGTCGTCCGGATCTCGAGCGCCTTCTCCCCCGAGCACGTCGAGATCTCGCTGGACGACCTCGGGCCGGACGCGCTCGACGGCTGGTCGGCCTACCCGCTCGGTGTCGTCTGGGCGCTCACCGAGTACGGCGTCGACCTCAGCGCGCGCTCGGGCTTCGACGCGTTCGTCGATTCGGACGTGCCGGTCGGCGCGGGGCTCTCCAGCTCGGCCGCGCTGATGTGCGCGATGGCCGTGGCGCTGAACGAGCTCTGGGAGCTCGGGCTCGACCGGGCGACGCTCGCCCGCGTGGGCCGTCGCGCCGAGAACGTGGCCGTCGGCGCGCCGACCGGGATCATGGACGAGTCCGCCTCGCTGTTCGGCGAGCGCGACGCGGCCGTCTTCCTCGACTGCCGGAGCCTGGACACCGAGGTCGTGCCGCTCGGCTTCGAGGAGGCCGGGCTGGTGCTCCTCGTCATCGACACCCGGGTCGAGCACGCGCACGCTACCGGCGGCTACGCCGAGCGTCGTGCGTCCTGCGAGCTCGGTGCCTCGACGCTGGGCGTCGAGTCGCTGCGCGAGCTGTCGGTGGACGACCTGCCGGGCGCCGAGGAGCTCCTCGACGACGTGACCTACCGCCGGGTGAAGCACGTGGTGACCGAGGACGCCCGCGTCCTCACCACCGTCCGCACCCTCCGCGAGCAGGGGCCGCGCGCGATCGGCGAGCTCCTCGACGCCGGCCACGTCTCGCTCCGCGACGACTTCGAGATCTCGATCCCGGAGCTCGACACCGCCGTCGAGGCCTCCCGCGGCGCCGGCGCGATCGGTGCGCGGATGACGGGCGGCGGCTTCGGCGGCTCCGCCATCGCGCTCACCCCCGTCGAGAAGGAGGAGGAGGTCCGCGCGGCGGTCCTCGCCGCCTTCGCCGACAAGGGCTTCCGCACCCCCGAGCTGTTCCTCGTGACCGCGGCCGACGGCGCGGGCCGCGTCCGCTGACCCTCCGATCTCCTAGGAGAGATCACCGGTAGGCATGGGCGAACCATGCTGATCGAGTAGCCCGCGGAGCGGGCGTATCGAGATCCACCACCGTCAGAACGCGAGTCTGCAGACCCGCCCTGTCGAGGGCGGTGGGTCTCGATACGCCCCTGCGGGGCTACTCGACCAGCATGAGAGGGGGCGCGGCGCGTCCTTTCTTCGCCGCTCGATACGCCCGCGGAGCGGGCTGCCCGAACAGCATGAGGGGCGGGCTGCTCGAACAGCGGCCTACTGGGCCGGCGCCGGCGGGACGACCGAGCGCAGAGCGCCTCCGGTGACGCGGACGAGCTCCGCGGCGCTGGTCGGGTAGACGGTGTGGGCGTGGCCGGCGGCCGCCCAGACGGTGTCGAACTCGGCCAGGGCGGAGTCGACCACGGTGGGCAGCGGGGTTGGGTGACCGACCGGCGCGACGCCGCCGATGGTCTGGCCCGTCGCAGCCTTGACGACCGCGGCCGAGGCGCGGGTGATCTCCCCGCCCAGCTCGGCGCCCAGCCAGTCGGTGTCCACGCGGTGCGCGCCGCTGGTGAGGACCAGCAGCGGCGACCCGTCCAGAAGGAAGACCAGCGAGTTCGCGATCTGGCCGACCTCGATGCCGAGGGCGGCCGCGGCGAGCGCCGCCGTCGACGCCGCCTCGTCGAGCCAGCGGACCGGCGGCCGCACCCCGTGCACTTCGAGATCCGCCAGGACACGGTCGACCGCGGGGTGGCTGCGCTCGCTCATGCGAACGACCGTAGCCGACCCCGCGGCCGGTGGCACCGCTACTCCGTGAGCGTCGCGATGTCGATGACGAAGCGGTACCGCACGTCCGAGGCGAGCACGCGCTCGTAGGCCTCGTTGATCTGCGACGCCGAGACGACCTCGACCTCGCTCGCGATGCCCTTCTCCGCGCAGAAGTCGAGCATCTCCTGGGTCTCGCGGATGCCGCCGATGCCCGAGCCCGCGAAGGAGCGGCGCGCGGCGAACAGGGTGAAGACGTGCAGCGGCAGCGCCTCGGCCGGAGCGCCGACGTTCACCATCGTGCCGTTGCGGCGCAGGAGGCCGAGGTAGGCGTCCAGGTCGAGCGGCGCGCTGACCGTGTTGATGATGATGTCGAAGGTGTTCTTGAGCGTGGAGAACGTCTCCTCGTCCTTCGTCGCGTAGTAGTGGTCGGCGCCCAGACGGAGGCCGTCCTCCTTCTTGCTCAGCGACTGCGAGAGCACGGTGACCTCGGCGCCCATCGCGTGCGCGAACTTGACGGCCATGTGGCCGAGCCCGCCGAGACCGACGACGGCGACCCGCTTGCCGGGGCCCGCCTCCCAGTGCGAGAGCGGCGAGTAGGTGGTGATGCCGGCGCAGAGCAGCGGCGCGGCGGCCTCGTAGGGGATCGACTCCGGGACGCGGAGCACGAAGTCCTCGACGACCACGACGTGCGTGGAGTAGCCGCCCTGGGTGACGGTGCCGTCGCGGTCGACGGAGGCGTAGGTGCCGGTGTTGCCCTTCAGGCAGTACTGCTCCTCGCCGGCGAGGCAGTTCTCGCACTCGCGGCAGGAGTTGACCATGCAGCCGACGCCGACGCGGTCGCCGACCTTGTGCTTGGACACCTCGGAGCCGACCTCGGCGACGACGCCGACGATCTCGTGGCCGACGGTGAGGGGGTACTGGACGGGGCCCCATTCGCCGCGGACGGTGTGGATGTCGGAGTGGCAGATGCCCGCGTAGGCGATCTCGATGAGCACGTCGTGCGCTCCAACGTCGCGGCGCTCGATCGTGGTGGGGACGAGCGGCTCGGTGGCGGAGGGGGCGGCGTAGGCGTTGACGGTCAGCATGTTTTCTCCTTCGTGGGGGCGCGCTCGAGCGGTGGTCGGGAGGGGGTGGGAACGCGAGCGCGTCTGCCCACGCTAGCGAGCCCCGGCTGGACGCCGCCCGTAGGCTCGGAGGATGCGGAGGACGATCGATCTGAACGCCGACTTCGGCGAGGGCTTCGGCGTGTGGTCGCTCGGCGACGACGACGCGATGCTCCGGCTCGTCACGAGCGCGAACATCGCCTGCGGCTTCCACGCCGGCGACCCCTCGATCATGCTCGCCACCTGCCGCACCGCCGCCGAGCGCGGCGTGGCGATCGGCGCCCACGTCGCGTACCGCGACCTCGCCGGCTTCGGCCGCCGCGACCTCCCCGTCGACCCGGCCGAGCTGCACGCCGACGTCGTCTACCAGCTCGGCGCCCTGCAGGCGATCGCGCGAGCCGCGGGCACCGAGGTGCGCTACGTCAAGCCGCACGGGGCCCTCTACAACCGCATCGTGCACGACGAGCGGCAGGCGGAGGCGGTGGTCGCCGCCGTCCGGGACACCGCTCCCGCACTGCCCCTGCTCGGCCTCGGGTGCTCCGCCGTCGAGCGCGCGGCGGCGAGCGCCGGCCTGTCGTTCCTGCGCGAGGCGTTCGTCGACCGCGGCTACCGCGCCGACGGCACGCTGGTGCCCCGCGGCGAGCCGGGCGACCTGCTGACCGACCCGGCGGTCGTCGCCGCCCGGGCCGTGCGGATGGTCCTCGAGGGCGCCGTGACGGCCGCCTCGGGCGAGGACCTGCAGCTCGACGTCGACTCCCTCTGCGTGCACGGCGACACCCCCGGCGCCGTCGCGATGGCGGAGGCGGTGCGCGCGGCCCTCTCCGAGGCGGGCGTCGCTCTGGCGAGCGCCGCCCCGTGATCCCGGTGCGGCTGCTGCCCTCCGGCGACCGCGCCGTGCTGGTCGAGGTCGACGGCCTCGACGAGGCGCTCGCCCTCGCGGCGGCGCTCGACCGCTCCCGGCCCGCAGGCGTCCTCGACCTCGTCCCCGCCGCGCGGACGGTCCTCGTCGTGCTGGACGAGTCGCTGCCGGTCGCGACGGCGTCCCCGTGGATCCTGCGGACCGCGGAGGCGACGGAGCCGAACGGGCCGGGCACCGTCGGCCGCCGGCACGAGATCGCCGTCCGCTACGACGGCGTCGACCTCGCCGAGGCGGCGGACGCCCTGGGCTGGACGCCCGCCGAGCTGATCCGCCGCCACACGGCGACCCCGTGGCGCGCGGCCTTCGGCGGGTTCGCCCCCGGCTTCGCCTACCTCGTCGCGCTCGCCCCCTGGCCGGAGGTCGCCCGCCGCGCCGAGCCGCGCACCCGCGTCCCCGCCGGCGCGGTCGCCCTCGCGGCCGGCTACTCCGGCGTCTACCCGCGCCCCTCCCCCGGCGGCTGGCAGCTGATCGGCTCGACCGACGCGGAGCTCTGGGACATCGAGCGCCTGCCGCCCGCCCTGCTCGCCCCCGGCGACGAGGTCCGCTTCCGGGCGCTGCCGTGAGCCTGCGCATCCTCGACCCCGGCCCCCTCGCCCTCGTCGAGGACCACGGCCGCCCCGGCCACGCCGCCGTCGGCGTCGGACGCTCCGGCGCGATGGACCGCGGCGCTCTCCGCCTCGCGAACCGCCTGCTCGGCAACGCCCCGGACGCGGCTGCGCTCGAACTGCTCGGCGCCGGCTTCACCGCCCGCTTCGAGACCTCCGCCTGGATCAGCCTGACCGGAGCCGCCGGAGCCGCGACCCTCGACGGCGCCGCCCTCGCCCGCGTCCTGCCGACGCTCGCCCCCGCGGGCTCGCTCCTGACCCTCGGCCGTCTGACGGCGGGCCTGCGCCGCACCCTCGGCGTCCGCGGCGGCATCGCCGCGCCACCCGTCCTCGGCTCCCGCTCCCGCGACACCCTCTCCGCCCTCGGCCCGGCTCCCCTTCGCCGCGGCGACCTGCTCGCGTTCGGCACCCCCGCCGGCGAGGTCCTCCTCCCCGACTGGTGGCCCTTCGACCCGCGCCGAGACCCGGTCCTGCGCGTGCACCCCGGCCCCCGCCTCGACCTCCTGCCCCCCGGCACGTGGCAGCGCCTGCTCACCGGCCCCTGGCACCTGAGCCCCTCCGCCGACCGCATCGGCCTCCGCCTCACCGGCACCCCCCTCCCCACGGGCGACGCCCCCGAGCTCCCCAGCGAGGCCCTGGTCCACGGCTCGATCCAGCTCCCGCCCTCAGGCCTCCCCGTCCTCTTCGGCCCCGACCACCCGACAACGGGCGGCTACCCCGTCCTCGCCGTCGTCACTTCGGCCTCCCTCGACCACCTGGCCCACCTGGCCCCCGGTGACGAGGTCCGCTTCCACTCCTGACCACCGAGGTCCGCCACCACCTCTGGTCCCTGAAACCCGGACTCCGCACCGCGCCGCCCGAAGGGCGCGCCCCTCCGCAGCCGTCGCCCCCGGAGGGGCGCGGTGCCTCGTCGCGGCTCCTGGCTCGGGTCTGGCGGGCGCGCCGAAGGCGCGCGGGAAGGAGCCGCGACGAGGCACCGCGCACCTCCCACCGTCAGTACGCCGGCAGCAAGCACCCCGACGTCGAGCTAGCGAAGAGCCCGCTCCGCCGCCCCCACCACGTTGTGGATCAGCATCGCCCGCGTCATCGGCCCGACCCCGCCCGGCACCGGCGACAGCCACCCCGCGACCTCGGCCACCCCGGGAGCGACGTCGCCGGTCAGCTTCGCCTTCCCCGTCTCCGGATTCTCGACCCGGGTGATCCCCACGTCGAGCACCGCCGCCCCCGGCTTCACCCAGTCCGCCGCGATCAGCCCAGGAACGCCCACGGCAGCGACCACGATGTCCGCCCGCCGCACCTCCGCGGCGAGATCCGTCGTCCGCGAGTGCGTCAGCGTCACCGTCGCGTCGAGCCCCTTGCGGGTCAGCAGCAGCCCGAGCGGGCGGCCGACCGTGAGTCCGCGCCCGACGACCACGACGTGCTTCCCCGAGATCGGGATCTCGTGGCGCTTCAGCATCTCGACGATGCCGTTCGGCGTGCAGGGCAGCGGGCTGTCGAGCTCGCCCTCGACGCCCAGCACCAGCCGGCCGAGGTTGGTCGGGTGCAGTCCGTCGGCGTCCTTGTCCGGGTCCATCAGCTCGAGCATCGCGTTCTCGTCGATGCCCTTGGGCAGCGGCAGCTGGATGATGTAGCCGGTCACCGAGTCCGATTCGTTGAGCTGCCGGATGGCCGCGCGGATGTCCTCGGCGGACGCCGTGGCGGGCAGGTCGACGCGGATCGACTCGATGCCCACCTCCGCGCAGTCGCGGTGCTTGCCCGCGACGTAGGAGCGCGAGGCCGGGTCGTCGCCGACCAGCAGCGTGCCGAGACCGGGCACGACGCCCTTCTCGCGCAGCACCGCCACGCGCTCGGCGATCTCCGCCTTGACCGTCGCGGCGGTCGCAACGCCGTCGAGTACCTGTGCCGTCATCGTGGAACTCCTCGTTCGTCGGCGCTCCCGCGCCTGTCGTGCAGTAGTGCTCGGCGGTGTCCGCAGGCGCGCTCGGCGCTCCGGACCCCGCCGAGCGCGGGGTCGCCCGAAAGGGGCGGGGCGGCCTACAGCCCCGGGTACAGCGGGAAGTCGTCCGTGAGCCCCTTGACCCGGGCGCGCAGCGCCTCGAGGTCGGCCGAGGGCTTGAGCGCCTCGGCGATGACGTCGGCCACGACGGTGAACTCGGCGTCGCCGAAGCCGCGGGTCGCGAGCGCGGGGGTGCCGATCCGCAGGCCCGAGGTGACCATCGGCGGGCGCGGGTCGAACGGCACCGCGTTGCGGTTGACCGTGATGCCGACCTCGTGCAGGCGGTCCTCGGCCTGCTTGCCGTCGAGCGGGGAGTTGCGCAGGTCGGCGAGCACGAGGTGCACGTCGGTGCCGCCGGTGAGCACGTCGATGCCCTCGGCCTTCGAGTCGGCGGCGGTGAGCCGCTCGGCGAGGATCTGCGCGCCGCGGATGGTGCGCGCCTGGCGGTCGGCGAACTCCTGCTCGCCCGCGAGCTTGAACGCGGTGGCCTTCGCGGCGATGACGTGCATGAGCGGTCCGCCCTGCTGGCCCGGGAAGACGGCGGAGTTGAGCTTCTTGGCGTACTCCTGCTTGGCGAGGATGAGGCCCGAGCGCGGGCCGGCGAGCGTCTTGTGCACCGTGGTGGTCACCACGTCGGCGTGCGGGACGGGCGAGGGGTGCAGGCCCGCGGCGACGAGTCCGGCGAAGTGGGCCATGTCGACCCAGAGCTTGGCGCCGACCTCGTCGGCGATCGCGCGGAACGCCTCGAAGTCGAGGTGGCGGGGGTAGGCCGACCAGCCGGCGATGAGGACCTGCGGGCGGACCTCGAGGGCCTTCTCGCGGACCGCGTCCATGTCGATGCGGAAGGTCTGCGGGTCGACTCCGTACGCCGTGGCGTTGTAGAGCTTGCCCGAGAAGTTGAGCTTCATCCCGTGGGTGAGGTGGCCGCCGTGCGCCAGCTCGAGACCGAGGATGGTGTCACCCGGCTGGACGAGGGCGGCGAGCGCCGCCGCGTTCGCGGTCGCTCCGGAGTGCGGCTGGACGTTCGCGAACTCGGCGCCGAAGAGGGCCTTGGCGCGGTCGATCGCGAGCTGCTCGGCGACGTCGACGAACTCGCAGCCGCCGTAGTAGCGACGGCCGGGGTAGCCCTCGGCGTACTTGTTGGTGAGGACCGAGCCCTGCGACTCGAGGATCGCGCGCGGCACGAAGTTCTCGCTGGCGATCATCTCGAGGTAGCCACGCTGGCGGTCGAGCTCCTGCTGCAGGACGGCGGCGATCTCGGGATCGACGACGGAGACGGGCTCGTTGAACGAGGCCGAGACACCGGTGCTGGCGGTGCTCGAGGCGGGAGAAGAGGACACGTGCGCTCCTTGGCTGCGAAACGGATGGCGTCCGCGAGGCGACGAGGCACGCTCGGGCACGCAGAACAACGGTATCCGTTCCGGCCCAGGCGAGCGGCAGGAAAAGTGTCCGGAAGAGGTCTCCGGAGAGGGTGCCGCTCCCTGATGGTCACCCATCCGAACGCCAGTCGCGACGCGGCCAGTGTAGCAACGGGCGGCCGATATCCTGAGCGGATGCAGACCGATTCCGCCGCGCCCGCTCCCGCCCGAACGCCCGCCGACGCGGCGAGCGGCGGCTCCGACGGCGGTCCCGGCAACCACTGGACCCTCACCTTCGCCTGCCCCGACCTGCCCGGCATCGTGCACGCGGTCTCGGGAGCGGTGGTGCAGGCCCGCGGCAACATCACCGAGAGCCAGCAGTTCTCCAGCGCCGACACCGGCCGCTTCTTCATGCGCCTGCAGGTGCAGTCGCCCGTCACCCGCGACGAGTTCGAGGCCGCCCTGCTGCCGGTCACCGAGCACTACGGCATGACCTGGCGGCTCGACGTCGTCGGCCGCCCGCTGCGCACGCTGCTGCTCGCCTCCACGGCGGGGCACTGCGTGAACGACCTGCTGTTCCGCCAGCGTGCGGGGCAGCTCGCCATCGACGTCCCGCTGATCCTCTCGAACCACGCCACGCTGCAAGACCTGGCCGGCTTCTACGGAGTGCCGTTCGAGTCGCGGGCGGTGACGTCGCCCGAGACCAAGCGCGCCTTCGAGGACCGCGTCGTCGAGGTCGTCGAGGAGCACGACATCGAGCTGGTCGTCCTCGCCCGCTACATGCAGATCCTCTCCCCCGAGCTCTGCGCGCGCCTGGCCGGCCGGGCGATCAACATCCACCACTCCTTCCTGCCCGGCTTCAAGGGCGCGAACCCCTACAAGCAGGCGCACGCCCGCGGGGTGAAGCTGATCGGCGCGACCGCGCACTTCGTGACGAGCGACCTCGACGAGGGCCCGATCATCGAGCAGAACGTCGTGCGGGTCGACCACTCGCACTCCCCCGCGCAGCTGGTCGCGATCGGGCAGGACGAGGAGAGCCGCACGCTGACCCAGGCCGTGAAGTGGTTCGCGGAGGACCGCGTGCTGCTCGACGGCGCCCGCACGATCATCTTCCACTGACCGCCGCGCCGCTCCGGCGTGCGGCGTCGAGTCGCCCGGAACGGCTGCCCGCAGGGCGGGAGAACGAGCCCTCTCGGGCGACTCACCGCGGGCGGATACGATGGTCCGCGTGAATCGAGCGACAGCGGGCACTGCACGGACCGATCAGAAGGTCGGGCCGAACGACGTCCTCCGCCTCGTGCTCGAGCTCTTCGCGTTCGTCAGCCTCGGACTGTGGGGCTTCCTGTCCTGGGACCTGCCGTGGAGCATCGTCTTCGGCGTGGGCGCACCGGTGCTGGCGATCCTGCTCTGGGCGCTGTTCCTCTCGCCCCGCGCCGTCCTCGCGATCGACCTCTACGGCCGCTCGCTGATCGAGCTGCTGATCATGGGCGCCGCCGCCCTCGCCTGGCTCGACCTCGGCCAGCCGATCGTCGCGATCGTCTTCGGCGTGGTCGCCGTGGTGTCCGGCGTGATCTCGGGGCGCCGCGCGCTGAGCTGACGGCGCGAGCTCCGCGGTGGCCGTTCGCTCCCTCGTGCTGATCGAGCAGCTACGCCGATTGAGCGGGCGCTTCATGCTGATCGAGTAGCCCGCGCAGCGGGCGTATCGAGATCCACCACCGTCTGAACCGGAGCCTGCAAGCCACCCTGCGGGCGACGGCGGGTCTCGATACGCCCCTCCGGGGCTACTCGACCAGCATGAGGAGCTCCAGGGCTTCCGACCCATGCTGATCGAGCAGCCCGCAGAGCGGGCGCACCATGGTGATCGAGTAGCTCGCGCAGCGGGCGTATCGAGATCCCGCGCGCAACGAGCGACGGCCGCCCCGCCGACCCCGGAGGGGCGTGCGGAGCGGCCGTCGACGGGCTGCGGAGGGCTACTCCGCGGCGCCCGCCTCACGCTGCGCGAGCGCGCGGCGACGCAGTCCCGTCAGCACCGCTCCGGCGCCGATCAGCGCCAGGGCACCCGCTCCGAGCAGTCCGCCGCCGAAGCCGGTGGAGGGCAGCCCGCCCGCTCCGTGGCCGGGCGCGCCCGGTCCGGCGGTGGGCGTGGAGGTCGGCGCGGGAGGCGCGGTCGGTCCGGCGGTCGGCGTCCCGGTCGGAGCCGGCGTCGCCGTCGGTCCGGCGGTCGGCGTCGCGGTCGGCTCGGCCGTGGGTCCGGCCGTCGGCGTCGCGGTCGGAGCCGGCGTCGCCGCCTCCGTCACGTCCACGCTGACGAGGGTCCGGAGACCCGAGTCCGCGTAGTCGATGCTGCCGAGGTACTGCGCCGGGCCGGCGAGGCCGGTCCAGGACACGGAGTAGCTCGTCGGCTCACCCAGGACCGCGTCGACGGTCTCGGGCGCGGTGGTCAGCGAGCCCTCGCCGCCGTCCGCCGCGATGAGGAAGCTCCGGAGGTCGAACGTCGCCTCCGGCTCCGCGCCCACCGCGTAGATGTCCGCGGAGACCAGGTAGCTGCCGGCCTCGGGGGCGTAGAGGTCCACCCGCTCGTCGGCCGAGCCGGTCGCGCTGGTCGCCGTGGTCACCGGCTTCCCGTCGACGATCTGCGCGATCGTCAGGTCGAGGTCGGCCGTGTCGTCGAGCGAGTCGAGGTCGAAGCGGGCGAACTCGGTGCCCTCGGGCACCTCGACGGTCGTCTCGAAGGTCTCGCCCTGCGGCAGCGTGCCGGTGTGGCCGTCCGCCGCGGTCGCGTCCTCGGCGAGGACTCCCACCGCGAGGCCGCTCGGGACCAGCGGCAGGGGGCCGTCGATGCCGGGGATGATCTCGACGCTCGTCGAGCCGGTCGAGCCGGAGCCCGACACCTCGTACGGCGCGTCGAGCAGCACGGGACGCACGGCCACGGGGCTGCGCACCTCGTGCTCGGCGCTCGACCAGGTGAGGTAGCCGGTCGCGAACTCGGCGAGCTCGGCGTCGGTCCTCGTGAAGGTCACCGTGTACTCGGCGGTCTGGCCCGCTCCGGTGAAGGAGAGGGTGGACGGCGAGACGACGGCGTCGATCCCGGGGATGTCGAGGCCGGCGGTGTAGCTGCCGGCCTCGGTCGAGGTGACCGTGCGGGTGACCGTCTGGGTCCCGGCCAGGGCGCCGATCGCGATCGAGGCCTGGTTGAGGTCGGACGGGTCGATCGCCTCGACCGCGTCGAGCTCGGGGTCGGCGAAGACGTAGCCGGCGCCCTTGAGGAAGGCGATCCAGTCGCTCGTGCCGCTCTCGTAGAGCAGTCCGGGGTCGAGGAACGCGGTCGGGTCGACGTGTCCGGCGCCCTGAGCGAAGACGTCGTCGGACGCGGCGCCCGACTGGTCGACGCTGTCGTAGGAGGTCGTCATCATGGCCGACTTGACCGCCGACGGCGACGCGTTCGGGGTCACGCCGAGGATGAGGGCGGCGAGGCCCGCGATGTGCGGAGAGGACATCGAGGTGCCGGACTCGAACGCGAAGGCGGGGTCGTCGCCCTCGGCGTTGAAGCTGTCGGCGAGGATCGCGACGCCGGGCGCCGTGAGGTCGGGCTTGAGCACGTCGGTGCCGTCCGCCTCGGCCGGGCCGCGCGAGGAGAATCCTGCGACCTGCGGCACCGGGATCTCGGTGCCGGTCGCGTTGCCCTCGGTCAGCGTCGCCGTCGCGCCCGCGGTGCCGGCGTACGCGGTGATCGCGTCGTAGGCCTGCGAGTCGATCTGGATGCTCGGGACCGAGTGGTCGTCCACGTGCAGGGCGTTCGGGAACGGGTTCAGCAGCAGCATGCCGATGCCCCCGGCCCGATCGACCTCGGCCGACTTGGAGACGCGCGCGGTGACGCCGGCGGTGCAGGCGACGATCTTCCCGGCGACCTTCGCGGCGTCGAGCGAGCCCGGCGCGCAGATGTCGGCGTTCTCGGTCCCGGCGACGACGACGTCGGCGCTGTTCACGAGGGGGCCGGTGACGTCGTCGTGCACACTGATCGATCCGCCGACGAAGGCCTGGCCGTCACCCAGGGTGGCGGTGGCCGTGTAGGTCGGGATCGAGGACGCGGCCACCGTGGTGTACCAGGGCGAGGCGTGGTCGAGGGTCGAGACGCCCGGGCCGGAGTTGCCGGCCGAGGCGGCCACGAAGACACCCGCGGCCGCGGCGTTCAGGAACGCCTCGTCGTAGGGGGTCAGCGTCGACACGGCGGAACCGCCGCCGATCGAGAAGTTGATGACGTCGACGCCGTCCGCGACGGCCGCGTTGATCGCGGCCAGGATGCCCTCGCCGGAGCAGTAGTCGTCGTCGTCGGTGCCGTCCACGTCGCCGTTCCAGCAGACCTTGTAGGCGGCGACCTTCGCGGCGGGTGCGACACCGGAGATGGTGCCGTAGTCGTAGCCGTCGACCGAGGCCTCGACGTCGGCGTTGCCGGCCGCCGTGCTCGCGGTGTGCGAGCCGTGGCCGTCCGCGTCGCGCGGGGAGCGGTACTCGGGGTTGTCGGCGGAGCCGGCCTCCTCGTTCGGGCCGAGGAACCAGCGCGCGCCGATCAGCTTCTGGTTGCACTCGCCGCCGTCCCACTGCTCGGAGCCGGCGAGGCCGGGCGAGCAGGAGCCGGCGAAGGTGGTGCCGTCCGACTTGCGGTAGCTGACGGTCGTGCCGTCCGTGTAGGGAGCGGCGCCCGGGGAGGTCGCGAGCGGAGCGCCCGCGAAGGACGGGTTCTCGGGTGCGATGCCGGAGTCGATGACGCCGACGACGATGCCCTCGCCGGCCTTCTCGGCACCGCCGACGGTGTCCCAGACTCCGCCGTCGCCCTCGAGGCCCAGGAAGCTCGTCGAGGACTCCTGACCGGTGTCGGGGACGGGGATGCCGGCCTCGGCGGTGGCGCCGGGGGCCGGCGCGGTCGCGGCGGGGGCGCGGTCGAGCTTCAGATCCTCGAGCTCCCGCACCTGCGCGACGTCCTTGCGGCCGGCGAGCTCGCTCGCCTGCGCGGCGGTGAGCGAGGCGGAGAAGCCGTTGAGGGCGACCGTGTAGTGGTAGCCGATCGCGGCGTCGACGGCGGCGGCGACGTCGTCCTGCCGCTGCTCGAGGTGAGCGGAGTAGTCCTCGACCGGAGCCGAGCGGGCCTGCAGCTGCGCGCCGGCGTCCGGAGCGGTGCGGGCGAAGCGGGCATCGGTGCCCTCGTAGGTCGCCGCGGACGGCTCGACGAGCGTGACGACGTAGTCGCCGTCGTCGAAGGTCTGGAGGGTGGAGAGTCCGCCGACGAGAGCGGCCCCGCCGACGAGCGGGGCGGCCGAGGCGGCCGAGACGGCGAAGGCGCCCGAGGCGGCGATGCCGAGGGCGGCGAGGCCGGCGAGGATGCGCTTCTCGGCGCGGCGGACGGGTGGACGGTGGGACAAGTGAAGCGGCAATCGATGTCCTTTACTCACAGTTGCTGAGAACCGGATCGGTTCTCGCACAGAGTCGACCCTACGAACTGGATCGCCCGGCTCTGTTACGAACAGGTAACGAAGTCCTTGTTCGGGGGACAGCGGCGTCCGATCTCCGGGGATCCGGATGCCCCCATTTCGGGGACTCCACCCCGCCGGTCCTACGCTGGCGAGATGCGCACTCCGAATCCCGACGCCGCTGTCGGCGTCCTGCTCCCCCGCGATCTCCCCGCCGCCGAGGTCCTGCCGTACGCCCGCCGCGCCGAGGAGCTCGGCTTCGACGAGCTCTGGGTCGTCGAGGACCTCGGCTTCCGCGGCGGCGTCGCCCAGGCCGCGGCCGTGCTCGCCGCGACCGAGCGGATCGTCGTCGGGATCGGCATCCTGCCCGCCGCCGTCCGCACCGCCGCCTTCACCGCGATGGAGCTCGGCACCCTCGCCGAGCTCTTCCCCGGCCGCGTCCATGCCGGCATCGGCCACGGCATGCCGGGCTGGATGCGCGGACTCGGCGTCTGGCCGAAGAGCCCGCTGACGCTGCTCTCGGAGCAGTTCGACGCGATCCGCGCACTGCTCGCCGGCGAGGAGGTGACCCGCGACGGCCGCTACGTCCATGTCGACGGGCTGCGGCTCGAGTCGCCGCCGCGGGTCGTGCCGCCGCTGCTGGCCGGGGTGCGCGGTCCGCGCTCGCTCGAGCTGGCCGGGCGCATCGCCGACGGGGCGATCCTCGCCGAGCCGGTCGCTCCGGAGTACCTCGCCCGCGCCCGGGAGCAGATGGGCACGCCGGGCCGCGTCGTGGCGTACAACGTGGCCGCCGTCTCGGACGACGCCGGAGAGGCCCGCGCCGCCGTGCGCCCCGGACTGGAGTGGGTCGGTGAGCCGGACTGGGCACCGCACATCGAGCCGCTGCCCTTCGCCGCGGAGTTCGCGCAGCTGCGCGCCCGGAGCGCCGACCGCGCCGCCTTCGTCCGCGATCTGCCGGACGAGTGGGTCGACCGGCTCGCCGTCGTCGGGACTCCGGAGACGGCCCGCGCGCGGATCGACGAGCTGCACGCGGCCGGAGCGGTCAGCACCGTGCTCATGCCGGCCGGCGACGACCCCCGGGCGGCGATGGAGCAGCTGGCGCGCGTGCTCTGACGGCGGTACCGACCGCCACCGCACCTCCGGCACGCGGAAACGGCTCCGGCTCACGGAATCCGAGGATTCCCGCGAGCCGGAGCCGTTCGTGCGAGCCCGAGGTCGGGCCGAGGGGCGGAGCTCAGCTCGCCATGCGCGCCTTGAGGTTCTCGTCGAGCGTGGCGAGGAACTCCTCGGTCGTCTGCCAGGCCTGATCCGGGCCGACGAGGAGCGCGAGGTCCTTCGTCATGCTGCCGGACTCGACCGTCTTGATGACGACGTCCTCGAGGGTCAGCGAGAAGTCGATGAGCTCCTGGTTGCCGTCGAGCTTGCCGCGGTGCGCGAGGCCGCGCGTCCAGGCGTAGATCGAGGCGATCGGGTTCGTCGAGGTGGGCTTACCCGCCTGGTGCTGGCGGTAGTGGCGCGTGACGGTGCCGTGCGCCGCCTCCGCCTCGACGACGCTGCCGTCGGGGGTGGAGAGGACCGAGGTCATCAGGCCGAGCGAGCCGAAGCCCTGCGCGACGGTGTCCGACTGGACGTCGCCGTCGTAGTTCTTGCAGGCCCAGACGTAGCCGCCCTCCCACTTCATGGCCGAGGCGACCATGTCGTCGATGAGGCGGTGCTCGTAGGTGAGGCCGGCGGCCTCGAAGCGCTCCTTGAACTCGGTCTCGAAGATCTCCTCGAAGATGTCCTTGAACCGGCCGTCGTAGGCCTTGAGGATCGTGTTCTTCGTGGAGAGGTAGACCGGGTAGTTGCGGGTCAGACCGTAGTTGAGCGAGGAGCGCGCGAAGTCGCGGATCGACGAGTCCTGGTTGTACTGGACCTGCGCGATGCCGTCGTCGGGGGCCTTGTAGACCTCGAACCTCATCGGCTCGGAGCCGTCCTCGGGGGTGAACTCGACGGTGAGCGTGCCCTTGCCCTTGAAGACGAAGTCGGTGGCGCGGTACTGGTCGCCGAAGGCGTGGCGGCCGATGATGATCGGCTTGTTCCAGCCGGGCACCAGGCGCGGGATGTTCGAGATGATGATCGGCTCGCGGAAGATGACGCCGCCGAGGATGTTGCGGATCGTGCCGTTCGGCGACTTCCACATCTTCTTCAGGCCGAACTCCTCGACGCGCGCCTCGTCGGGCGTGATGGTCGCGCACTTGACGCCGACACCGTGCTTCTGGATGGCGTGGGCCGCGTCGATCGTGACCTGGTCGTCGGTCTGGTCGCGGTACTCCATGCCGAGGTCGTAGTACTCGAGGTTCACGTCGAGGTACGGGTGGATCAGGGTGTCCTTGATCTTCTGCCAGATGATCCGCGTCATCTCGTCGCCGTCGAGCTCGACGACGGTTCCTTCAACCTTGATCTTCGACATTGCACTCCCAGGGTCTCGTTGCACCGCCCCGCTGCTGCGAGGGACGGGTGGCTCCGCGGCCGCTCCAGACGGCCTCGACCAGCCTACCCGAGGCCGGAACTGTCTCGACGTCGAGACAGTTCTCCGCGAGGAGGAGCCCCGCACCCTGCGCGCCGCGACGCTCGTCCGCGAGGAGGATGACCGCCGCCGAGCCGGGCCGCTAGATTGGGCGGCATGAGTGACCTCCGCCTGGAAGAGCTGTCGGCCGCGAACATCTCCGCCGTGAACGGACTGAGCCTCAAACCGGGTCAGGAGCAGTTCGTCGCACCGGAGTCGTACTCCGCGGCCGCCGCCGTGATCGACCCGGGCGCCGCCTGGCAGCGGGCGATCCTCGACGGCGACGAGCTCGTCGGCTTCATCCACGCGCACTTCGACCCGCAGGCGCCGGAGGAGTTCCGCAGCTGCATCTGGCGGATCAACATCGACGCGGCCAAGCAGGGCCGCGGTGTCGGGACCTTCGCCGTCCGTGCCGCCGCCGACGAGGCGCGGGCCCGCGGCTTCGACACCCTCACCGTGATCTGGGAGTCCGGCGCCGACGGCCCTGAGCAGTTCTTCCGCTGGATCGGCTTCGAGGTCATCGGCGAGACCCCGTACGGCGAGAACATCGGGGCGCTGAAGCTCTGACCGAGCGTCCCGACGACGCGGCGGACCCCGCCGACTTCGTCTCGGCGGTCCTCGCCGTCGTCGACGCGATCCCGCCCGGCCGTGTGATGGCCTACGGCGAGATCGCCGCGGTGCTCGGCACCCGCGCCGCCCGCGCCGTCGGCACGGTGCTCGCCCGCTACGGCTCCGACGTGGCCTGGTGGCGGGTGGTCCGCTCCGGCGGCGCCCCGGCGATCGGGCACGAGGAGCGCGCCCGCGAGCACTACGAGCGCGAGGGCACGCCGCTCGTCGCGACGCCGGGCGGCTACCGGGTGGACGTCCGCGCCGCGCGCTGGACGCCCTGACCGCGGCGGCGGACCCTCCGGCTCAGACCAGGGAGTCGCGCCAGGCCGCGTGCAGCGTGGCGAAGCGGCCGTCGCCCGCGATCAGCGCCTCCGGCGTCCCGTCCTCGACGATGCGGCCGTGCTCCATCACCAGTACCCGGTCGGCGATCGCGACCGTCGACAGCCGGTGCGCGATGATCACCGCGGTCCGGTCCGCGAGCAGCGTCTGCAGGCCGAGCTGCACCAGCCGCTCGCTCGGGATGTCGAGCGAGGAGGTCGCCTCGTCCAGGATCAGCACCGCCGGGTCCGCCAGGAACGCCCGCGCGAACGAGATCAGCTGGCGCTGGCCGGCCGAGACCCGGCCGCCGCGCTTGTTCACGTCGGTGTCGTAGCCGTCCGGCAGCGCCTGGATGAACGCGTGCGCGCCGACCGCCTTCGCCGCGTCGACGATCTCGTCGTAGGAGGCCGAGGGCCGGCCGATCGCGATGTTGTCCGCGACGGAGCCGGAGAAGAGGTACGCCTCCTGGGTCACCATCACGATCGCGCGCCGAAGGTCCTTCGGGTGCAGCTGCCGGAGGTCGACGCCGTCGAGGGTCACCACTCCGTCGGTCGGGTCGTAGAACCGCGAGATGAGCTTCGCGAGCGTCGACTTGCCGGCGCCGGTCGAGCCGACCAGCGCGATCGTCTGGCCCGCGGGGATCCGCAGGTCGAAGCGCGGCAGGATCTCCCGGTCGGTCGTGTAGGCGAAGCGGACGCCCTCGAAGCCGAGCGCCCCCCGCGCCTCGCGGAGGTCGACAGGGTGCGCCGGATCCGGGACGCTCTGCTCCTCCGCGAGGACGCCCGAGATCTTCTCGAGCGCGGCCGCCGCGGACTGGTAGGAGTTGTAGAACATCGCCATCTCCTGCACCGGCGCGAAGAACCGCCGGGTGTAGAGCAGCACGCCGAGCAGGGCGCCGATCTCGAGACCGCCGTCGAGCACCCGCATCCCGCCGAAGAAGAGCACGGCCGCCATCGTGACGTTGCCGATCAGCACGAGACCGGGGTCGAAGGTGCCGAAGACGCCGAAGACCTTCTTGTAGGCGACTCGGTAGCGCTCGACGACTACGCCGAAGGCCGACTCGTTGCGCTCCTGGGTGCGGAAGGTCTGCACCGCGCGGATCCCGGTCATCGTCTCGACGAACTGGACGATCAGGCGGGACGACGCGACGCGGGTGCCGCGGAAGAGCGATTGCGAGCGCTTCTGGAACCAGCGGGTCAGGATCGCCAGCGGCACGAGAGCGCAGGCGAGCACGAGGCCGCTGACGCCGTCGAGCGAGACCAGCGCGATGGCGACGAAGCCCATGTAGAGGGCGCCCTGCACGAGCTGGTTGATGCCGGAGTCGAGCAGCTCGCGGATCGAGTCGAGGTCGCTGGTCTGCCGGGAGATGATCCGGCCGGAGGTGTAGTTCTCGTGGAACTCCAGGCTCAGCTTCTGGGTGTGCAGGAAGACGCGCTTGCGCAGGTCGATCAGGATCGCCTGGCTCACCCGCGCCGACAGCACGGTGTACCAGGCGACGAGGACGGCGCCGACCACGCCGGTCAGGACGTAGGCGATCACGGTGAGGACCAGCGGGGTCGCGTCGCCGTCGAGGATCGCCGGCAGCCCGTTGTCGATGCCCAGCGCGATCAGCGCCGGCCCGGCGACCTGCGCGGCGGTCGAGATCACCACCACGACGGCCGTCAGCACCAGCCGCATCCGCAGCGGGCGGAGCAGCGATCCGAGCAGCGCGAGCGAGCGCCGACGCAGGGCCGCGGACTCCGCGCGGGTGAGGTCGTCGCGCTCCTCGGTGGATCCGAGAGTGCTCATGATCGGGTCTCCAGCTCCGTGAGGTCGGTCAGGTCCGTCAGCTCGGCCTCGGCGCGCGGGCGCGAGCCGACGCGCTCGGTGCCCCGGGGACGGGCGAGCTCGTCCTCCTCGAGGCTCGAGATGACGAAGCGGTAGTGCGGGCTGCTCGCGAGCAGCTCGGTGTGGGTGCCGACCGCCGTGACGCGGCCCTCCTCGAGGAGGGCGACGCGGTCGGCGAGGGCGACCGTCGACGGGCGGTGCGCGACGATCAGCGCGGTGGTGTCGCCGAGCACGCGGCGCAGGCCCTTCTCGACCCGCGCCTCGGTGTCGACGTCGAGGGCCGACAGCGGGTCGTCCAGGACGAGGACGGCGGGACGCGCGGCGATCGCGCGCGCCAGGGCGAGCCGCTGGCGCTGGCCGCCGGAGAGGCTCATCCCCTCCTCGCCCACGGTGGTGTCCAGCCCGTTCGGCAGGGTGTGCACGAAGTCCGCCTGGGCGATCTCGAGCGCCTCGAGCAGCTCCGCCTCCGAGGCGTCCGGGCGGCCGAGAAGCACGTTCTCGCGCACCGAGGTGGAGAAGAGTGTCGCGTCCTCGAAGGCCATGCCGACGTGGGAGCGCAGCTCGTCGCGCCGGAGGTGCCGCACGTCGACGCCGTCGATCTCGATCGCCCCGCCGGTCACGTCGTAGAGGCGCGGCAGCAGTGCGGTGAGCGTCGTCTTGCCCGAGCCGGTGAGGCCGACGAGCGCCATCGTCTCGCCGGGCTCGACCTCGAGGTCGACGCCGTCGAGGAGGTCGGCGAAGCGCTCGGGCGCGTCCTGGTAGCGGAAGTGCACGTCGCGGAAGCTCACTCGGCCGAGCGGCCGGGCGATCGACGCGGGCGTCTCCGGATCGGTGATCGTGTTCCGGCTGTCCATCACCTCGAAGTAGCGGTCGACGGCGGTGCGCGCGTCGAACGTCATCGAGAGCAGGAAGCCGATCGACTCCACCGGCCAGCGCAGCACCGTCGCGGTGGCGAAGAAGGCGAAGAGCTCGCCGACGCTGAGCTGCCCGTCGGCGGCCAGCCAGACTCCGGCGAGGAGGCAGAGCGCGAAGGCGATGTCCGGGATGAGCAACAGGACCACCCAGATGCCCGCGATGGCCTTCGCCTTTTCCACCTCGGTGCCGCGCAGCTTCTCCGCCTGATCGGCGAAGCCGGCGAGCGCGTGCTGGTGGCGGCCGAACGCCTTGAGGACACGGATGCCGTGCACCGACTGCTCGACCGTGGTGGCGAGGTCGCCAGCCTGGTCCTGGCTGCGGCGCGCGATGCTCGAGTAGCGCTTCTCGAAGGCGAAGCCGTAGATCCAGACCGGGATCGAGCAGGCCACGAACAGCGCGCCGAGGATCGGGTTCCAGTAGACCAGCACGCCGAAGCCGACGACGATCGTCAGCGCGTTGACCACCAGCAGCACGAAGCCGAAGGCGATCCAGCGGCGGATGAGGCTGAGGTCGCTCATCGCGCGCGAGAGCAGCTGCCCGCTCTGCCAGCGGTCGTGGAACGAGACGGGCAGGTCCTGGAGCTGGCGGTAGAGCGCGCTGCGCATCCGCGCCTCGACCCGCGTGCTCGGGGTGAGCACCATCCGGCGGCGCAGCGCGATGGCGGCGGCCTCGAGCACGCCGAGCAGGAGCACGACGACGACCGGGCCGATCAGCGGGCCGAGGTCGCCGGAGCCGGCGGCGGTCGCGCCGTCGCCGAGCGGTCCGTCGACCAGCTGCTGGAGGACGATCGGGATCGCGAGCGAGACGAGGCTGGCCACGAGGGCGATCGCGATGCCGCCGACCAGGCGGGGCAGCGCGTCGCCGACGAACGGGACCAGGCGCAGCAGAGTGCGGAGGGTGTTCGGGCGCTTCGGAGCGGCGGGCGGGGAGGACTGTGCGAGCACGGTGCTGGGCTTTCGCGACGGAGGACGGAGCCCTGCGGCACCGTGGCGTCGCGAGGGCGGGGATGCCACCGGCCCGTTGAGGGCTTCTGGGCAGCCTTGAAGGCTATACCCGGTCCCTCGGCGGCGTCCACCGCTCGGCGACCGCGGGCGCGGATCGCCGGGTCGTCTTCTGCACCACGACCGGCCCCGCCGAGTGCCCGCGCGAGCGGCGCCGAGGCTGTCAGCGCACCCGCACCGACAGGCAGGTCACGCAGCCCTCGAGCTTCTCGAACTCCGAGATGTCGACCGTCACGACGCGGTAGCCGAGCTCGCGGAGCAGCTCCGCGCTCCGCGGCGCGGACGCCGCCATCAGCAGTGTGTCCGGGCCGAGCACGACCACGTGGGCGCCTCCCTCCTCCGGCATCGGCAGGAAGGAGGGGAAGAGCCGCGGCTCGTCGACGACGGACTCCCAGCCGATCACCGTGCCGTCCGGCAGCGCGGTGACGGCGCTCTTGAGGTGCAGCGCGCGGGTGAGCGGGACCGCGACGACGCTCAGCCCGAGCGGACGGAGCAGGGCCCGGAGCTGCGCGACGCCCTCGGCGTTGGTGCGGCCGCCGCGGCCGACGTAGACGGTGGAGCCGACGCGGAGGACGTCGCCGCCCTCCAGGGTGCCGGGCGCCTCGATCCGGTGCACGATCAGGTCGAGGGCGCGAGCCGCCTCCTCCGCGCCGTCCACCTCGCCGCGGCGCGACTCGGCGCCCGGGCGAGTGAGGACCGCGTGCCCGTCGACGACGAGCAGCGCGTCCTCGAGGAAGACCGAGTCGGGCAGCTCGGGCGCCGTCGTGACCTGGACGGTCTCCCAGCCGGCCTCCTCGAGTGCGTCGACGTACTCCTCCCACTGCTGCAGCGCCTTCACCCGGTCGACGGGGACGCGCTCGAGGTGGGTGAGCTCGCCGGCGTCGAGGTCGTCCGCGGGCTGCCGGATGAGGGCGATGCGGCGCTCCGGACGGGCGGCGGTGGCCGAGGACTTCGCGGACCTGGCGTGCGTCGATGCGACGGCGATGCGGTGGCCGAGGGTCGCGGCGGCGATCACGAAGGCGAGCAGGAAGACGAGGTTGAGCCCGCCGAAGGTCTGCACGATGGAGAACCAGACCTCGCCGGTGATCGGCTCGCCCGTCGCGCTGGCCTGCACGAGGGTGCCGAAGACGGCGCCGACGATCCCCGCGACGAGCCCGGCGATCGCCGCCGTCCAGGCGCGGGCGAGCAGCCCGGCCGCGGCGAGGACGAGCACTACCACGAAGGCGAGCACGCTCGAGAGCAGGAAGTAGGCGTTGACCTGCGGGATCGACGTCGGCGCCAGCTGGTTGCCGATGAAGAAGGCGAGCAGGTTGGCGAGGTGGGCCGCGACCGCCGTGGCCGCCGCGGCGGCGAGCGCCGTCAGCAGGCGCCGCCTCACGGTCGGAGCGGTGGCGGCGGTCGGGGCGGTGGGCGCGTTCAGCGTCGAGTCGGAGGGCACCCGGAGACCCTACGCGCCCGCACCCCTGCGCCCCCTGCCCAGACCCTTGCAGCCGTCTGAGAGCCGCGGGCCGGGCCGCGCCCGCCCGGCTCCCCCACCACTCCTCACAAGTCGTCGTACCCGACGCCCCAGTACGACAACTCCTGGAGAGCAGAGCGGGCCCTCCGCGGCTCGGAAGCCGCCGACTCCGCAGAAGTTGCGGTAGTCGTGCCCCACTACCGCAACTTTTGAAGAGTGGCGGCGCGCACCGGGTCCGCTCCCCCGAGGACGCAGAAGTTGTCGCACTCGACGCCCCACTACGACAACTCCTGGAGAGCGGAGCGGCTCCTCCACGCTCGGCAGCCGCCGACTCCGCAGAAGTTGCGGTAGTCGCGCCCCGCTACCGCAACTTCTGGACAGTGGCGGCGCGCACCGGGTCCGCTCCCCCGAGGACGCAGAAGTTGTCGTACTCGACGCCCCACCACGACAACTCCTGGAGAGCAGACACCTCGGTCCAGGCCCGGAGGCCGCCGACTCCGCAGAAGTTGCGGTAGTCGCGCCCCGCTACCGCAACTTCTGGAGAGTGGCGGCGCGGCGCCGGGCTCGCTCCCCGAGTCCGCAAAAGTTGCCGGACTCGACGCTCGACTACGACAACTTCTGGAGAGCGGAGGGACCCGTCCGCGCTCGGAGGCCACCGACTCCGCAGAAGTTGCGGTGGTCGCCCCCCACTACCGCAACTTTTGGAGAGTGGCGGCGCGGCGCCGGGCACGCACCCCGAGTCCGCAAATGTTGTCGGACTCGACGCTCGACTACGACAACTTCTGAGGAGTGGAGCGGGCAGACCCCGACTCCCGAAGGGAGAGGCCGCGTGCGGGGATCGCGTGCCAGGCGATTCCCGCGGCGGCCGACGCGACCCGCTCTGCGGAACGCACCACCCCAGGAGGCCGACCGCGCCACGCCGCGCGAGGAGCGGCGTGGAAGACAGCACCGGGAGAGGCGCTTCATCGGGGATCGCGTGCCAAGCGATTCCCGAGAGCGCCGACGCGACCCGCCCTGCGGAACGCACCACCCCGAGAGGCCGACCGCGCCACGCCGCGCAGGGAGCGGCGTGGAAGAAGGCGCCCACTGAGCGCCTGCGGCGCTCAGTGGAAGAAGTGCCGCTCCCCCGTCGTGTACATGGTGACGCCGGCGCGCTTCGCGGCCTCGATGACCTCGGGGTCGCGGACGGAGCCGCCGGGCTGAACGACGGCCTTGACGCCGGCGGCGAGGAGGACCTCGAGGCCGTCGGCGAAGGGGAAGAACGCGTCGGAGGCGGCGACGGAGCCGGGGGCACGGTCGCCGGCGCGGGAGACGGCGAGGTGGCAGGAGTCGACGCGGTTGACCTGGCCCATGCCGACGCCGACGGAGGCGCCGCCCTTGGCGAGCAGGATCGCGTTCGACTTGACGGCGCGGCAGGCCTTCCAGGCGAACTCGAGGTCGAGCATCGTGTCCGCGTCGGCGGGCTCGCCGGCGACGAGCTCCCAGCCGGAGCTGACCTCGCCGGGGCCGCCGACGAAGCGGTCGGGCTGCTGCAGCAGGATCCCGCCGGAGATCTGCTTGAACTCGGTCTCGACGGGGGCGTAGAAGTCGGGGAGCTGCAGCAGGCGCAGGTTCTTCTTGGTCTTCAGCACCTCGAGCGCCTCGGGCTCGAAGCCGGGGGCGACGAGGACCTCGGTGAAGATCTCCTTCACCGTCTCGGCCATGGCGAGGGTGACGGTCCGGTTCGCGGCGATGACGCCGCCGAACGCGGACACCGGGTCGCACTCGTGGGCGCGGCGGTGCGCGGACGCGATGGGGTCGATGGCCTTCGCGCCGGCGATCGCGATGCCGCACGGGTTGGCGTGCTTGATGATCGCGACGGCGGGGAGGACGAAGTCGTAGGCCGCGCGGACGGCCGCGTCGGCGTCGACGAAGTTGTTGTACGACATCTCCTTGCCGTGCAGCTGGCGCGCCTGGGCGATGCCGGTGCCGTCGGGCGAGACATAGAGCGCCGCCTTCTGGTGCGAGTTCTCGCCGTAGCGGAGCACCTGCTGCCGGGTGCCGCGGATCTCGACCGAGCCGGGGAACTCGGACTCGCCGCCCGCCTCCTGCCCGGCGAACCAGGCGGCGACGGCGGAGTCGTAGGAGGCGGTGTGCGCGAAGGCGCGCGCGGCGAGCGTGCGGCGTGCGGCGAGGGTCGTGCCGCCGGTGCCGAGCGCGGCGACGACGCCGGCGTAGTCGGCCGGATCGACGACGATCGCCACGTTCGCGTGGTTCTTCGCCGAGGCGCGGACGAGCGCGGGGCCGCCGATGTCGATGTTCTCGACCACGGTCGGCGCGTCGGCGCCGCCGGCGACGGTCTCGCGGAACGGGTAGAGGTTCACGACGACGAGCTCGAACGGCGCGATCTCGAGCTGCTCGAGCTGCTCGCGGTGCGAGGCGAGGCGCACGTCCGCGAGGATGCCCGCGTGCACGCCGGGGTGCAGGGTCTTCACCCGGCCGTCGAGCGACTCCGGGAAGCCGGTCACGGCCGAGACGTCGGTGACGGAGTGGCCCGCGTCGCGGATGGTCGCGGCGGTCGAGCCGGTGGAGACCAGCTCGACGCCGGCGCCGGCCAGCGCCGAGGCGAGCTCGAGCAGTCCGGTCTTGTCGCTGACCGAGATCAGCGCCCGGCGGACGGGGACGACGTCGCGGTCGTCGTAGCTGCTGGGATCGTGTGCGGTGATGCTCATGCGCGGGCGAGCTCCTCGAGATCGACGGTTCCGTGGGCGATGTCGAGCACCGTCTGCACCAGCAGGCGACGCTCGATGGTCTTGATGCGCTCGTGCAGCGCGTGCTCGCTCTCGCCGGGGAGCACGGCGAGGCTCTCCTGGGCGATGACCGGGCCGGTGTCGACGCCGGTGTCGATGACGTGCACCGTCACTCCGGTCTCGGTGGCGCCGGCGGCGAGGGCGTCGCGGACGGCGTGCGCACCGGGATACAGCGGCAGCAGTGCCGGGTGCGTGTTGATCATCCGCGGACTGAGGGCGTCGACGACGACGGGCGGCAGGATCCGCATGAAGCCGGCGCAGACCACCAGGTCGGGCTGCCAGCCCTGGATCTGCGCGAGCAGCTCCGCGCCCCAGGCGTCGCGGGAGGCGAAGGCGCCGGGCGTCACGGTGAAGGAGGGGACGTCGTGCGCCTCGGCGTGGCGCAGGCCGTCGGCGTCGGTGTCGCTGCCGACCGCCACGACACGGGCGGGGAAGCGGTCGTCGCGCGTCGCCTCGAGCAGCGCGCGGAGATTGGAGCCACCGCCGGAGATGAGGACGACCAACTTCAGCACTGCGCAAGTCTAGGGGGACGCCTCCGCGGCGACCACCGGCGGTCGGGCCCGGCGCTCAGCCGCGGCGGATGCGGCCGGCCGCCAGTCCGAGACCCGCGGCGAGCGCCAGCTCGAGCGCCGCGAACGCCCCGACGAGCAGCGGGTCGGGCCCGACCTGGACGAGGCGCCCCGGCCCGGCCGCTCCCGCCGAGAACCAGGCGAGCAGCCCGAGCAGCAGACCGCCGACCACGCCGATGCCGCCCGCCGCAGCCGCACCCCAGCGCAACAGCGAGCGCCCGTCGAGCCCGTCGACGACCTCCGCGCGCATCCGCCAGCCGGCGAGGAAGCCGGCGAGCAGCGGCACGAGCAGACCGAGGAAGGCGAAGGCGAGCTCGCCCTGCGGCAGTGCTGCGAGCACGGGGATCGAGGGGATCGGTCCGAGCAGCGTCCCGGCCGGAGCGACCGACGAGCCGGTGCCGAGGGCGAAGCCCGGTCCGATCAGCCAGCTCGCCGCCCAGATCACCAGGTTCGGGAGGATCGCCAGCTGCCCGAGCGTCAGGGCGAGGCCGCCGAGCGCCTCCCCGCCGAGACCCTCGTAGAGCGCGACGACGGCGGCGTAGTCGGCGACCAGCAGCACCGCGACGAGCACGCCGGCGACCCCGATCACGCCGGCGGCCGCGAGCGTCCCGCCGCGGAGCGAGGCGAGGACGAGCGGCGCGGCCGGCTCGGGCAGGCGGTGCAGCGTCCGGTCGGCGAACTCGCCGATCGGGTCGCGCTCGCCGCTCCTGGCCGAGTGGGTCGCGGCTCCGATCACCACGCCGAGGCCGAAGACGAGCGGCGGGAGCAGCGTGCCCTGCACGACGTCGATCCGGGCGACGTCGGTGGTCGCGCCGAGGGTCACCAGGAGCGCGACGAGGAGATAGGTGGCGATCGCGGAGCCGATGCCGAGCAGCCGGTAGGGCGACTCCTGCGCGCGACGGCCCGTGCGGGCGCCGAGCAGGATCGCGAGGAGCGCGAACGCCAGTGGGGCGAGAGTGATCGCGAACGGCTGCCCGCCGTCCGGCAGCCCGAGCGCCAGCGGGGAGTCGGGGGCGAAGGCGGCCTGCAGATCCGCGCCGTGGCCGAGCAGCCAGGCGTCCGCGGCGACGCGCCAGAAGACGCTCCAGTCGACCGCCGTGTCGTACTGGACGGCCCAGAGGATCGTCAGCGGCACGAGCGGGATCGCGAGCCCGATCAGCGCCGAGAGCGCGGCGTCGAAGGCGGCGAGGAGTGCGACGGTGATCCGGTTCATGAGCCTGTCGAGCCTATCGGCGGCCCCGCCCGCGACCGCTCAGCGACGCCCCGGACCGGGGCCGGAAGCCCCGCTGACGACGGTAGGTCTCGATACGCCCCTCCGGGGCTACTCGACCAGCATGGGAAGGGCCCCGTCGCGTAGATCGATCGGCACTGGCATAGCCCGATCGTGCCGAACGACCGACATGCATGGGCCCGCTCATGCTGATCGAGTGGCCCGCGCAGCGGGCGTATCGAGATCCACCTGCGTCACCAGAGCAGCCGTCCCCTAGGGTCGAGCCGTGACGTCCAGCGCCTCCCGCACCGAGCGCGGACTCGACCGCCTGGTGAATTTCACCGACGCGACGGTGGCCATCGCGATCACGTTCCTCGTGCTCCCCCTCGTCGACGTCGTCGAGGAGGGCGGCGCGACCGACGTCGGCGCGCTGCTCGGCGGCCACTACGGCACGCTCTCGGCCTTCTTCATCACCTTCGCCGTGATCGGGCGGCTGTGGCTGGTGCACCACGCGGTCTTCGAGGGCGTGGCCCGCTACTCCCCCGCGCTGGTCGCGGTGAACTTCGTCTGGCTCGCGGCGATCGTGCTGCTGCCGTTCGCGGCGAACCTGCTGTCGAACGTCTTCACCACCGACCCGAGCGTGTTCGCGCTCTACATCGGCACCATGATCGTCGCGAGCACCGCGACCCTGGCGATGCAGCTGATCCTGCGCCGGGACCCCGCCCTCCTCGTGCCCGGCACGGACCCGCTCCGCTCGCTCTCGCGCTCGCTGATCGTGATCGCGCTGCTGGCCGCCGCGCTCGTGCTCGCCGTCACCCTCCCGAGCGTCAACATGTTCGCGCTCCTGCTGCTGCTGCTCTCCGGCCCGATCGAGCGCCTGGTGCACCGCGGTCACCCGCCGGAGCGGCACCGGCCCACCCGCACGGAGCGGGGCCTCGACCGCCTGGTCAACTTCTCCGACGCGACCGTGGCCATCGCGATCACGATCCTGGTGCTCCCGCTGGTCGAGCTCGCCCCCGAGATCGGCCGCGACGGCGGCGGCGTGGGCGAGGTCCTCGGCCAGCACCTCGACTCGGTGCTCGCCTTCGCGCTCTCCTTCACGCTGATCGCGGTGTTCTGGATGCCGCACCACCGGGTCTTCGAGCTGGCCGGCGACTACGACGCGGGGCTGGTCTGGCTCGATCTGCTCTGGCTGGTCGCGATCGCGTTCTTCCCGTTCTCGACCAGCGCCATCGCCCTGCTGCCCGACTCGCGCGCGACGATCGGCCTCTACATCGGCACGATGGTCGTGGTGAGCGGGGCGCTGCTGCTGATCGAGCTGCGGCTGCGGCGCCGACCGCACCTGCTGCGGGAGGGCGCCGGGCCGGTCCGGCTGGCCCCCGCCGTCGTCCCGTTCGCCCTCCTCGTGCTCGCCCTCGCGCTCGCACTGCTCGTGCCCTCGGTCGGGCTCTGGTGGCTGCTGCTGCTGATCGCCCAGCGTCCGCTCTCGCTGCTCCTGCTGCGCCGGGGCTAGGCGGCGGGCGTCCAGCCCAGCCGCGGCGCGATCTCCGCGGCGATCGTGCGCAGGATCCGCCGGTGCGACTCGACCCCGCCGACCGCGGGCAGCGTGATCGTGAGCGAGTCCGCCTCCGCCAGGGCCGGATCGGCCGAGAGCGACGCGACGATCTCGTCGACCGTGCCGAGGTGCAGCGGGCTGAAGCGCATCGGCGCCGCGATGATCGAGCGGTCGGCGGTGCGTGGGCGGCCGTCGTCGTCCATCCGGGCGAGGTAGCCCTCGATGAAGGGGCGGTGCGCCTCCTCGTCGGCGGGGCCGGTCAGCGGCAGCACGATGCGCCCCGCCGTGACCCGCGAGGTGCGCCCGGGGTGGGCGGCGGCGAACGCCTCGCGGTAGGCGCGGATCTGCGCGGCCTGCTGCTCGGCGAACGACAGCCCGGTCTCCTCCGTGTTCAGCGTCGAGACCTGGAGGTGCATGCCCTGCTCCCCGGCGCGGACCGCGGAGGCGGTGGTGCCGGCGCCGTACCAGAGCCGGTCGGCCAGACCGGGCGCGTGCGGCTGCTGCACGAGCGGATCGCCGACCGGCACCGACATCAGGGCGGACTCCGCGATGCCGAGCACCGAGCCCGAGAGCGCGTCGCGCAGGCGCTCGATCCGCTCCTGCGCCTCGGCGCGGAACTCCCGCTCGGCCTGCCCGAAGACGCCGTCGAAGACCGAGGCGAGGTGCGCGAAGCCGCTGCTGACGCCGAGGTTCAGCCGGCCGCCGGAGAGCAGGTCCACCGTGGCCGCGTCCTCGGCGAGCCGGACGGGCGACTCGTAGCGCGCGCCGATCACCGCGGTGCCGAGGCGCAGGCGCCGGGTGCGCTGCGAGGCGGCGGCGAAGAAGGTCATCGGCGAGGCGAGGAAGCGCTCGAAGTGCCGCACGCGCACCCAGCCGGTGTCGTAGCCGAGCTCCTCCGCGAGCTCGAACAGCGCGAGGCCGTCCTCGAGGCTCCGCGCCGCGTCGCCCGGCTGCTCGGGGCCCTCCGGGTAGGGGACGAAGGTCAGGAAGTCGAGTCCGAGGCGGCGGGTCACCCCTGCACGCTACCGCCGCCGGGGGCCCGAACGACCGACGGGACCCCCTGCCGAGGCAGAGGGTCCCGTCCGATCGTGTCCCGCGGCGCGCGCGGGACGTGGGTGCGCTACAGCGCCGCGTAGACCTCGCGGAGCAGGTCGGCCGTCTCGGAGGGCGTCTTGCCCACGCGGACTCCGGCGGCCTCGAGGGCCTCCTTCTTCGCCTGCGCGGTGCCCGCGGAGCCGGAGACGATGGCGCCGGCGTGGCCCATGGTCTTGCCCTCGGGAGCCGTGAAGCCCGCGACGTAGCCGACGACCGGCTTGGTGACATTCGCCTTGATGAAGTCGGCCGCGCGCTCCTCGGCGTCGCCGCCGATCTCGCCGATCATGACGATCGCCTTGGTCTCGGGGTCCGCCTCGAACGCCGCGAGGGCGTCGATGTGCGTGGTGCCGATGATCGGGTCGCCGCCGATGCCGATGGCGGTCGAGAAGCCCAGATCGCGCAGCTCGTACATCATCTGGTAGGTCAGCGTGCCCGACTTCGAGACGAGGCCGATCGGACCCTTGCCGGTGATCGTCGCGGGGGTGATGCCCACGAGCGACTCGCCCGGCGTGATGATGCCGGGGCAGTTCGGGCCGATGATCCGGGTCTTGTTGCCCTTCTCCTGCGCGTAGGCCCAGAACTCGGCCGAGTCCTGCACCGGGATGCCCTCGGTGATGACGACGAGGAGCCCGATCTCGGCGTCGATCGCCTCGATGACGGCGTCCTTCGAGAAGGCGGGCGGGACGAACGCGATCGAGACGTCGGCGCCGGTGGCCTCGATGGCCTCCTTGACGGTGCCGAAGACGGGCAGCTCGACGTCGCCGTGGGTGACGGTCGTGCCGGCCTTCCGGGCGTTGACGCCGCCGACGACGTTCGTGCCGGCCTTGAGCATCAGCGCGGTGTGCTTGGTGCCCTCGCCGCCGGTGATGCCCTGGACGATGACCTTGGAGTCCTTGTTGAGGAAGATCGACATGCTTGTTCTCTGATTCCTTGAGTCGAGGGGGTCGTTACGCGGCGGCGAGTGCGGCGGCCTTGTCGGCGCCCTCGTCCATCGTCGCGGCCAGGGTGATGAGCGGGTTGGCGGCGGCCTCGAGGATCGCGCGGCCCTCCTCCACCTTGTTGCCGTCGAGGCGCACGACGAGCGGCTTGGTCGCCGAGTCGCCGAGGATCTCGAGGGCCTGCAGGATGCCGTTGGCGACCGCGTCGCAGGCGGTGATGCCGCCGAAGACGTTGACGAAGACGCTCTTGACCTGCTCGTCGCCGAGGATCACGTCGAGGCCGTTCGCCATCACCTGGGCGGAGGCTCCGCCGCCGATGTCGAGGAAGTTGGCGGGCTTCACGCCCTTGTGCTTCTCGCCGGCGTAGGCGACGACGTCGAGCGTGGACATGACCAGGCCCGCGCCGTTGCCGATGATGCCGACCTCGCCGTCGAGCTTCACGTAGTTGAGGTCGTTCTCCTTGGCCTTGGCCTCGAGCGGGTCGGCCGCGTCCTTGTCCTCCAGCGCGGCGTGCTCGGGGTGGCGGAAGCCGGCGTTCTCGTCGATCGAGACCTTGCCGTCGAGCGCGACGATGTCGCCCTCCTCGGTGAGCACGAGCGGGTTGACCTCGACGAGCGTCGCGTCCTCACCGGTGTAGACGTCGTAGAGCTTGACGAGCACGGGGGCGACCTTGGCGATGAGCTCCTCCGGGAACTTCGCCGCGCGGGCGATCTCCTCGGCCTTGGCCTGGTCGATGCCCTGGCCGGGGACGACCTCGACGCGCGCGAGCGCCTCGGGGCGCTCGACGGCGAGCTGCTCGATCTCCATGCCGCCCTCGTAGGAGGTGAGCGAGAGGTAGGAGCGGTTCGCCCGGTCGAGCAGGACCGAGAAGTAGAACTCGCGGTCGATGCGGGCGCCACCGGCGACCATGACGCGCTTGACGACGTGGCCCTTGATGTCCAGGCCGAGGATCGACTTCGCCGCCTCGAACGCGTCGTCCGCGGTCTTCGCGACCTTCACGCCGCCCGCCTTGCCGCGGCCGCCGATCTTGACCTGCGCCTTGACGACGGTGACGCCGCCCAGCTTCTCCGCCGCGGCGCGCACCTCCTCCGGCGTGTCGGCGATGATGCCGGGGAGCACGGGCACGCCGTACTTCTCGAACAGATCACGGGCCTGGTATTCGAAGAGATCCACGCTGCATTCCCATTCCGCGCCGAGCGCGCTTGCGTTCCGAGTCCGAGGTCGGCCCACGGCGCCGGCGGTCCGTGCTGTCCGGATCCGCGCTGGTGGTCCGCTGCGCTGTCCGGAGTCTCGGCACGGTTCTGTGTCGGCACTCTTCCTGGGCCGCGCCAACTCTACTCCGGACCCCGCGAGGCGTTCCTGCGCCGCGGGGCGCGCAGCGGCGGACTGTGGAGGGACCACCGGATCGCCGCGTGTGGAGGGACCTGCCCCGCGTACCGTGGAGGGATGCCCCTGCGCGCACCCGCCGACCGCGACGTCTTCCGCGAGGGCGTCTTCCTCGTCGCGGGCGCGCGCGCCATCCTCCTGCAGATCGCGCACCCCGCGGTCGGCGCCGGCGTCGCCGAGCACTCCGACTTCGTCCACCGCGCGCTCGGCCGGCTGTTCGGCACCCTCTCCTACCTCTACGCCCTGCAGTTCGGCAGCCCCGAGGACGTCCGCTCGGTCCAGCGCCGGGTGAACCGCGCGCACGCGCCGGTCCGCGGCCCCGGCTACACCGCGTTCGATCCAGAGCTCCAGCGCTGGGTCGCCGCGACGATCACCCAGTCGATGCTCCAGCTCCACGAGGGCGCCTTCGGCCCGCTCGGCCGCGAGGAGGCGGACGAGATCGTGCACCGCTCCCGCGTCGTCGGCACCGCGCTGCAGATGCCCGAGGAGCTGTGGCCCGACTCCCGCGCGTCGTTCGACGCCTACTGGGAGCGGGAGCTCGCCCGGCTCGAGGTCACGCCCGCCGCGCGCCGGGTCGCCCACGATCTGCTCGACGGCGGGATCGCCGCCTGGTGGCTGCGCCCGGTCGGCCCCTACCTCCGCCTGATGACGGCGGGCCTCCTGCCCCCGGAGCTCCGCGCGCCGTTCGGCTTCCGCTGGAGCGCCCGGCAGCAGAGGCGGTTCGACCGGGCGCTCGCCCGCACCTTCGCCGTCTACCGCGTCCTGCCGACCGCGGTGCGCACCGCGCCGAGCCGGTTCTTCCTGGCCCGGGTGCGCGCGGAGTCCGACCGGGGTCTCAGAAGCCGGCCGTGATCGTCCAGCCCGCGTAGGCGGCGAGCTCCAACCCGAGCGCCTGCGCGGCGGCGCGTGCCTCGTCCTGCCCGCGCTCGTCCCGGACGTCGACGCTGATCGGCACGCTGTCGCCGAAGCCCGCGACCGAGACCCGCGCGCTGGTCGGGCCGCTGTAGAGCGGGACGTGCGCATCCGCGGTGCGCGCGCCGACCACCCGCGAGCCGGTCGCCTCCGCGATGACGGCCAGCGCGAACGGCGCCGTCGCGATCGTCTCGGTGTAGAGCGTCGCCTCGCCGCGCATGAGCGCCTCCTCCGTCGTCGCCTCGACTGTACGGGCGGCCGTGCTCGGGTGCAGGCCCTTGTCTCCGGCGGGATCCGCTCCCTCGCCGACGACCACCACCCGCCTGCCGCCGCGCTGCCGCAGAGGGAGGGCACGCTGAGCATCCGATGCGCAGCGCTTGAACGCCGCCCCCGGCGGATCTACCGTGAAGCACCCGGCGAACGCGCCGCGGCGGTCAACGACGACTGGAGCCCCGATGAGCATCACCGAACCGCGCACCACCGAGGCACCCGCCGCACCCCCGCCCACAGCCGGGTTCGGCAGCGTCTCGGTCGCGGCGATCCTGGCGGAGGCGGCCCGCCGCACGCCGACGACGATCGCGGTCCGGGTCGGCCCGCAGGCGATCGACTACGGGACCCTCTGGGAGCAGACCCGCGCCTACGCCGGAGCTCTCCGCGCGCAGGGCATCGGCCCCGGCGACCGGGTCGCCCTGCTGATCCCCAACGTCCCCGACTTCCCGCGCGGCTACTTCGCCGTCCTCGCCCTGGGCGCCGTCGTGGTGCCCGTGCACGCGCTGCTCAAGCACGACGAGATCGCCTACGTGCTGCGCGACTCCGGAGCGACCGCGCTGATCTGCGCCGCCCCGCTGCTGGCCGAGGGCGCCGCCGGAGCGGCCCTGGCCGACGTCCCCGTGCTGAGCGTGCTGGTGCCCGACGGCACCGAGAGCCCCTTCCCCCGCCTCGAGGACCTCGCCGCCGACGCGACGCCGGTCGACACCTACGTGCCGCGCTCGCCGTTCGACACCGCGACGATCCTCTACACCAGCGGCACCACCGGCCGGCCCAAGGGAGCCGAGGGCACGCACTTCGCGATCGTCTCGCAGTCCGACGTGCTCCTGATGAACACCTTCGACCTGCACCAGGGCGACGTGGTCCTCGGCGCGCTGCCGCTCTTCCACACCTTCGGCCAGGTCTGCGCGATGAACACCGCGTTCCGCACCGCGGCGACCGTGGTGCTCGTGCCCAAGTTCGACGGCGACGCGGCGCTCGAGGCGATGATCGCGCACGAGTGCACCGTGTTCGAGGGCGTGCCGACGATGTACGTCGCGCTGCTCGACGCCGCGACCCGCCGTGAGGACCGCCCGCCGCTGCGCTACGCGGTCTCCGGAGGAGCGGCCCTGCCCGTCGCCGTGATCGAGCGGTTCCGCGAGGTGTTCGGCGTCGAGATCTACGAGGGCTACGGCCTGACCGAGACCTCCCCCGTCGCCACCTTCAACCACGTCGGCGTCCCGCCGCGCGCCGGCACCGTCGGCACACCGATCTGGGGCGTGGACGTCGAGGTCGCCCGCGCCGAGGTCGTCGACCGGATCGAGCTGCTCCCCCGCGGCGAGCTGGGCGAGATCGTGGTCCGCGGCCACAACCTGATGAAGGGCTACCTCGGCAACCCGGAGGCGTCGGCCGCCGCGGTCGTCGACGGCTGGTTCCGCACCGGCGACCTCGGCACCAAGGACGAGGAGGACTACATCCGCATCCTCGACCGGACCAAGGACATGATCATCCGCAACGGCTACAACGTGTACCCGCGCGAGGTCGAGGAGGTCCTGATCGGGCACTCCGCCGTGGCCAACGCCGCCGTCTTCGGCGTCCCCGATGAGAAGCACGGCCAGGAGATCATGGCCGCCGTCGTGCTGCTGCCCTCGGCGACGGCGACCGCGGAGGAGCTGATCGCCTACGCGAACGAGCACCTCGCCGCTTTCAAGTTCCCGCGCCGTATCGAGCTCGTCGAGACTCTCCCCCTCGGCCCGAGCGGCAAGATCCTGAAGCGCGAGCTCGTCGCCCAGTACTCCTGACCCCTGCGTCCCCTCCGCGAGATGCCACTTGTGCACGCCTCTCACGGCGTGTCGCGCTCATAAGTGGCATCTCGCGGAAAGGCGAGCTCGGGAGCGCTGTGCAGAGTCTGCCCTGTAAGGGGGACACGGGGAGGGGCGCGGGTGGGGCATGCTGAGGCGTCCGCCGCGCCACCAGGAAGAAACGATGATGAGCCCCCGCCACCCGCACCTCCCGCCCGATCTGCCGGGTCGCGCCCGCCGGAACGCCCGCTCCGTCGATCCGCGTTCCGCCGTCCGCCGGCGGGCGGCCGCCCTGCCCGCCCTCCTCCGGTCCGCGGGCCGGCCGCAGGACAGCGTTCCCGCCGCCCACGCCTCTGCGGACCGCAGCCCGTCCGGGCGCCGGCCGCTGCGGGCGGGATCGCTGCGGCTCACCCGCCTCCGCCTCACGCCGCTGCAGTGGGTCGTCGGCGGCATCACCGCCTTCCTCGCCCTCGTCGCCTGGCTGACGGGCGGGCCCTGGTCGGCGCTGATGATGATTGCTCTCGTCGTGCTGATCACGGCGGCCTACGGCGTGCTCCTGCGCCGGCCGACCTGGCTCGGACTGCCGCGCCGCCGCCGCGCCTCAGCGATGACGGGGGCCGCCGCGATGCTCGTGCTCGTCCTGAGCACCTCCGCGTTCGGATCCACGTCCGCGTCGGCACCGGCCGACGAGCAGGCCGTGGCGTCCGGGTCCGAGAGCCCGGCGTCGTTCGCCGCCGCTCCGACTCGCACGACCACGCCGGCGCCCACCCGCACGCCGACGCCAACCCCGACCCCGACCCCCACCGTCGTGATCACGACCGAGCAGGTCACCGAGACCGCCCCGATCGCCAGATCCTCCCGCACCGAGGACGACCCGAGCGCCGCGCAGGGCACGAGCACCGTCGTGGCGGGCATCGACGGCGTGCTCACCCGCACCTTCGAGGTCGTCAAGCACGACGGCGTCGAGGTCTCCCGCGCGCAGCTGTCGGAGGCGGTCACCACACCCGCCGTCGACGACGTCACCCGCGTCGGCACGCTGGCCCCGGCCCCCGCCCCGGTCGCCGCGGCAGCCGACGCCGGCTGCCACCCCAGCTACGCCGGCGAGTGCGTCCCCATCGCCTCCGACGGCGACTGCGCCTCCGGAGAGGGCGACGGCCCCGTCTACATCCAGGGCCCGGTCACGGTCGTCGGCCCCGACGAGTACGACCTCGACCGCGACGGCGACGGCATCGCCTGCGACAAGTAACCCCCTCCCCCGCCGCGAGATGCCACTTGTGCACGCGACACGCCGTGTCGAGCGTGCACAAGTGGCATCTCGCGGAGGGGGTCAGCTCAGGAGGGACCAGACGAGCGAGGCGAGCACGGCGCCGACCAGGGCGCCCGCGATCACCTGAGCGGGAGTGTGCGCGCCGAGGCGCACGCGCGACCAGCCGGTCCAGAGCGCGATCGGCACGGTGATCAGCAGCGACCACGGGCCGTAGGCGATCAGCACCACCACCGCGCAGGTCGCGACGACCGCGGCGTGCCCCGACAGCTTCCAGCCGAGGTTGACGATCCCGATCACCGTGAGCACCGCCACCGTCACCACGCCGAACGTCGTCACCGCGGCCGGCGCGCCGAGCACGGCGAGCAGCACGAGCCCGACCACGATCGAGACCAGCGCGAGCCCGATCGGCAGGGCCCGCTCGCGGCGGACCGGCACGTGGTGATCGCCGCGGATCCGCCCCGCGCGCATCAGCAGCCGCACCACGAGGTACGGCAGCACGCCCACGAACAGCGCCGCGAGTGCTCCCCAGGCCACGCCGAGCAGCGGCGGGTCCGCGACCCGCGCGCCCACGATCAGCGGGACGACCATCGCCAGCACCGGCGGCGCGAACGCCTCCGTCGCCACCCGCGCCGCGAGCGGCCCGCGTCCGCTCGTCGCGGTGTCGGCCGCAGTGCCCCTGAAGCGGCTCACGACTCGTCGACCGGCACGGGGCATTCCGACCGGCTCAGATCTTCTCGATGGGCGCGACCTTGATCAGCAGCTTCTTGGCGCCGACCTGGTCGAAGAGCACGTGCGCGACCCGCTTGCTGCCCTCGCCGGTGACCGCGTTCACGCGGCCCTCGCCGAAGTCGGTGTGCCGGATGCGGTCGCCCGCGATCAGCTCGAGGTCGCCGTTGTCGCGCACCATCCCGGTGATCCGGTTGGGGAACTCGCCCTTCGCCTTCGGCGCCGCGGCGAGCGCCTGGCGGAACTCGGTGTTCGACTTCGAGCGGCCGAACCCGGGCCGCTGCGCGTTCAGCGCCCGCGGCTGGGTGCCGCCGCGAGAGGTTGCCGCCCCCGGCGACTGGCGCCACTCGATCAGCTCGGCCGGGATCTCCTGGAGGAACCGGCTGGGCATCGCGACCGAGGTCTCGCCGTACTGCGCGCGAGTCATCGCGAGCGAGAGGTAGAGCCGCTTGCGCGCGCGGGTGATGCCCACGTAGAACAGCCGCCGCTCCTCCGCCGGGCCGCCCGGCTCGTTCGCCGAGATGCGGTGCGGGAGCAGGTCCTCCTCGATGCCGGTGAGGAACACCGCGTCGTACTCGAGCCCCTTCGCGGTGTGCAGGGTCATCAGCGACACGGTCCCGGAGTCGTCGTCCAGGTCGTCCGCCGCGGCGACGAGCGACACCTCGGTCAGGAAGTCGACGAGACCGCCGTCGGGGTTGTTCCGCGCGAACTCCTTCGTCACGGCGATCAGCTCGTCGACGTTCTCGGCGCGCGCCTCGTCCTGCGGGTCGCGGCTGGCGCGGAGCATGTCGATGTAGCCGCTGCGGGACAGCAGCGCCGACAGCACCTCGTGCACCTTCGCCTCGCCCTCGGGCCGCGCCGGGTCGAGCATCAGGGCGCACTCGTCGAGCAGCGTCGCGAGGTCGACGATCGCCTTCGTCACCTTCGGCCCCATGCCCAGCGACCCGGCGTTGCGCATCGCCTCGCGGAGGGTCACCGCGTTGGTGTCCGCGAAGGACTGCAGCTGCGCCTCCGTCGCCGGGCCGATGCCGCGCTTGGGCGTGTTCATGATCCGCCGCAGCGCCAGCACGTCGGCCGGGTTCGCGACCGTGATCAGGTACGCGAGCGCGTCCTTGATCTCGGCGCGCTCGTAGAACTTGGTGCCGCCGAGGATCCGGTAGGGCAGGGCGGAGCGGATGAAGATCTCCTCCAGCGCGCGGGTCTGCGCGTTGGTGCGGTAGAACACCGCGATCTCGTCGTAGCCGGTGCCGGCCGCGTGGATCCGCGCGATCTCGTCGACTACGAACTGCGCCTCGTCGTGGCCGGAGTACCCGGTGTAGCCGATGATCTTCTCGCCCTCGCCGCTGGCCGACCAGAGGTTCTTCGCACGGCGGTCGAAGTTGTTCGAGATGACGGCGTTCGCGGCCGAGAGGATGTTCTGGGTGGAGCGGTAGTTCTGCTCGAGCAGGATCACCCGGCAGCCGGGGAAGTCGCGCTCGAATTCGACGATGTTGCGGATGTCCGCCCCGCGGAACGCGTAGATCGACTGGTCCGAGTCGCCAACGACCGTGAGCGAGGCGCCGGGGATCGAGCCGTCGGCCGTCACCGGGCCGCGGTAGGGCCGGTCGAAGGCGGCCGCCGCGATCGTCGCGGGCGGCACGGCCCGGGTCAGCTCGTGGATCAGCGAGTACTGCGCGTGGTTCGTGTCCTGGTACTCGTCGACCATCACGTGCCGGAAGCGGCGCTGGTACTTCGCCGCGACGTGCGGGAACGCGCGGAAGAGGTAGACCGTCTGCGCGATCAGGTCGTCGAAGTCGAAGGCGTTCGCGCTCTCGAGCGCACGCGAGTAGGCGCGGAAGACCTGAAGGAACATCTCCTCGTTCGGGTCGCTCATGTTCGCGGTCCGCGCGTAGGAGTCGACGTCGGCGAGCTCGTTCTTGAGCTTCGAGATCTTCGACGAGGCGCTCGCGACCGTGATGCCGAGCGAGTCCGCCTCGAGGTCCTTCACGATCCGCTTGAGCAGCGCCCGCTGGTCGCCCGAGTCGTAGATGGTGAACGAGGAGGTCATCCCGAAGTTCTCGGCCTCGCGCCGCAGGATCCGCACGCAGGCGGAGTGGAACGTCGAGATCCACATGCCCTCGGCCGCCTGGCCGACGATCTTCTCGACGCGCTCGCGCATCTCGGCGGCCGCCTTGTTGGTGAAGGTGATCGCGAGGATCTGGCTGGGCCAGGCCTCGCCGCTGCCGAGCAGGCTCGCGATGCGCCGCGTCAGCACGCTGGTCTTGCCGGACCCGGCGCCCGCGACGATGAGCAGCGCGTCGCCGCGGTACTCGACCGCCTCGCGCTGCTGCGGGTTGAGTCCTGCGACCAGGCGCTCGTGCTCGGGGTCGGTGCGCGCGGAGTCGCCGGAGGGCCCGCCGGGCGCGCCGACGATGACCGGGGTGGCGCGGGAATCGCTCGGATCGAAGAGGAGGCTCATGTCCCTCCGAGTGTAGATCGCGCCTCCGACACCCCGCCGCGGGACGCCGCGCGGTCGGGCTCCGATCAGGCGGCGCGCGGCCGCCGCACGGGCGCGGAGAGCGGCCCGCCGATGTCGAGCCCGCGCCAGGCCAGCGCGAAGCCGACCACCGCGACCGTCGAGGTCGCCACCGCGAGCACCTGCAGCAGCACGAACGCCGTGAGGTCCTTGGTGTCGTCGGGGTAGTACTGGATGCCCTGCACGGCGAGCGCCCCGAGCGTCAGCACGAGCACGACCGAGCAGATCAGCAGCACGCGCAGCACCGTCCGGCGCGGCGGCTTCCGCGGCGCCCGCCCCACCTGCGCCCGCGTCGACAGCCAGGCGCAGGCCAGGGAGGCGGAGGCGAGACCGACCAGATCGGCGCCCAGCACGTCGCTCGCGCGGTGCCAGGAGGCGGCCATCGTCAGATTCCCGACCAGCACCACCACGGCACCGCCGATCGCCAGCACGACCGTGCGTCCGCGCCCCGGGACGACCATCGCCAGCGCGAAGACCACCGACACCGCCGCCGCGGTGTGCCCGCTCGGGAAGCTGCCGCCGGTGTACCAGGAGTCGGTCTCCACGAGCAGCGGCCGCTCGAGCACCACGTTCTTCAGCAGCTGCGTCAGCCCGGCCGTGACGACGATCGAGCCGACGGAGGCGAGCGCCAGCGCCGGACGCCGGCGGATCAGCGCGATCGCCGCGACCAGCAGCGCACCGCCGATCATCGACACCGGGGTGACGTCGGCGAGCGCCCCCGCCGCGGTGCCGGTGGCCCGGCCGAAGACCAGGTCCGCGCCGCGCAGCCCGGAGTTCTCGGCCGCCTGCCCCTGCGGGGTGAGCACGGCGAGCCCGTAGACCACGGCGACCCCGAGCGCGGCGAGCACGGCGAACACGATCCAGCGGCGGGTGATGCGGGCGCGGGTCTTCACGGTCGGGCTCCTCTCGGGATGCGCGGGGCGGGGTCGGTCGGCACCGGCGGGGGCGCCGGGCGGCGGGGTCGTCGGCCCGATGATGCCAGCGGAGGCTCCCGGTCGCCTGCGCACTCGCCGGACCGCGCGATCGTGGTCAGCCGGCGGACCCCGCCCAGGCGTCGTCCTCGGCGGCGCGCGCCTCGATGGCCAGGTCAGGCTGGTCCGCGAACACCCCGTCGATCCCGGTGCGCAGGATCGCGCGGAACTCGTCCTGCCAGGCGCCGTACGCCTCCGGCTCGCGGCCGACGCGGTGCACCTTCTCGAGGAAGCGGTTCTCGGCGCGCAGCGTCCACGTGTAGACCTGCAGCCCGACCGCGTGCGCGTCCGCGACCAGCGAGTTCGTCCCCACGGCCCGCCCCGCGCCGTCCCGGCCGAACAGCATGCTCTTGTCGACGCTGACGCCGTCGACCGTCCCCGCCAGTCCGCGGAGGCCGGCGGGAGTGACGAAGTCGGCGTAGGGCGTCGCCCGCGAGCCGTGCGCCGCCACGAGGTCGGGCGGAGTGCCGCGCGACTCGATCAGGTAGACGCGCCGGGTGCCCACCCCGCGGACCGCGAGGCGCTCGAGGACGGTCTTCTCGAAGCTCTCGATCGTCAGCCGCGGATCGGTGCGCGCCCAGCCCGCCGCGGCCAGCTCCTGCTCGAGGAGGACGTCCAGCGGCAGACCCAGCGCATCGAAGTACGTGGCGTGCTTGATCTCGGCGACGAGCCCCGGCGGCGACGGGGGCGACTCCTCCCCCGCCCGGTCGAGCACGGCGAGGAGATCGCTGAAGCGCAGGATCGGGAACTGCCCGTCGAAGGTGGCGCTCGAGGCGCGGACGGCCGGCAGCCGCTCCCGCGCGCGGAGCGTCGACAGCTCGGCCCAGGTGAAGTCCTCGGTGAACCAGCCCGTGATCTCCTTGCCGTCGACGCGCTTCGTCGTGCGGCGCTGCGCGAACTCGGGTCGACGTTCCACGTCAGTCGTGCCGGAGATCTCGTTCTCGTGCCGGAGCACCAGCACCCCGTCGCGCGAGGCGACGAGATCCGGCTCGACGGCGTCGGCGCCGAGCGCGATCGCCAGCTCGTAGGCCGATCTGGTGTGCTCCGGGCGGTAGCCGCTGGCCCCGCGGTGGCCGATGACGAGCGGGACGGGACGGGTCGGCATGCGGCGATCCTACGGGCGGCGGCAGGCGACTCCGGGCGGAACCGGGGCTCCCGCGAAGGGAATAGCCAGACTCTGAGAGATGTTCTCAGATACTGTGGACCTACCGCCTGCGGCCCGAGAGGGCAGCCGGTGGATCCCGCAGTCACAGCGACTCAGCTCCGCGAGTCCCGACGGATCCGTCCGTCACCGTCGAGCGCACCTGAGAGAAGAGGAACCATGGCAAGCAACAACCCGGCGTTCGGTCGTCCGGAGTTCAGCAACCGGGGCTACGCCGGCCGCGTGCAGGACGTCCCGGACGTGTCGCCCGGCACGCTCGACCAGATGTACAACCGTCCGGCCGCGGGCTCGGCCGACACCAACCGGATGACCGTCGAGGACACCCTCGCGAAGACGGCACTCGCCTTCGTCGTGCTCCTCGCGGGTGCCGCGGTGGGCTGGTTCGTCCCCGGGCTGATGCTGCCGGCCGTGCTCGTCGCGCTGGTCCTCGGCATCGTCAACGCCTTCAAGAAGGTGCCGTCGCCGGGCCTGATCCTCGGCTACGCGGCGTTCCAGGGCATCGGAGTCGGCGCGATCTCGCGCTTCTTCGAGAGCGCCTACGAGGGCGCGGTCGTCCAGGCCCTGCTCGCGACCGTCGTCGTGATCGGCGTCACCCTGGCGCTGTTCATGAACGGCAAGATCCGCACCTCGCCGAAGCTGAACAAGATCTTCTTCATCGGCATGATCAGCTACGCGGTCTTCTCGCTGGTCAACCTCGGCCTCGGCCTGTTCGGCGTCGGCGGCGGCTTCGGTCTCCGCACCGGCTTCATCGGCATCGTGATCGGCCTCATCGCCATCGCGCTCGCCACCTACTCCCTCGTGATGGACTTCGAGTTCATCCAGCAGGGCGTCCGCAACGGTGCCCCGCGCATCTACGGCTGGACGGGCGCCTACGGCATCCTCGTCACCGTCGTCTGGATGTACCTCGAGCTGCTGCGACTGATCTCGATCTTCCGCCAGTAGTCACGTCCGCTCCGGAGCGATCCGGACCGGCCCGACGGGCGCTCGACCTCACCGGTCGGGCGCCCGTCCGTCGTTGAGCGGCCGGGCCGCGCAACCCCGCCCGCCGCTTTTGAGACGATGGAGGAATGATGGCCGCCGCTCCGACCCGCATCGTCGGCCTCGACGTCGCCCGCGGTCTCGCCGTGCTCGGGATGTTCGCGGCGCACCTCGCCCCCGCCGAGCGCGAGATGATCTGGGACGGCCGCAGCGCCGTCCTCTTCGCCGTCCTCGCGGGCGTCTCGATCGGCCTGATGTCCGGCGGAGCGACGCGCTCGGCCCGTCCGCTCCTGGACACCGCGTCGATCCTCCTCCGCGGCCTCTACCTGCTCGTGATCGGCGTGGGGCTGAACCTGCTCGGCACGCCGATCGCGGTGATCCTGCCGCACTACGGCCTGATGTTCGTCGTCGCGGCGCTGCTGATGTTCCTGCCGCGCGCGGTCCTCGCCGTCCTCGCCGCCGTCTTCGCGATCGGCGGCCCCCTGCTCGTCGACCGCATCGTCACCACCGGGAACGGCTGGATCGCGACGCTCTCCCCCGAGGACGCCCTGCTCGCGCGGATGCCGCTCACCTGGCTGACGCAGTACTACCCCGTGCCCTCCTGGCTCGCCTATGTGATGCTCGGGCTGCTGATCGCGCGCTGCGACATCCGCTCGGCCACGACGCAGCGCTGGCTCGTGATCGGCGGCGCGATCGCCGCGGTCCTCGGCTACGGTGTCGGCCTCGCCCTCGGCGGGCCGGAGAGCGTCGAGGCGCACTCGAGCACCACCGCCGAGATCGTCGGCGCCGGCGGTGTCGCGGCCGTCGCGATCGGAGCGCTCACCGCGCTCACCGCGCGCCTCGCCGTCGTCCGTGCGGTCACCGCGCCGCTCGCCGCGGTGGGGGCCATGCCGCTCACGGTCTACTCCGTGCAGCTCGTCGCGCTGGCGGTCTACCTGATCCCCTACGAGCCCTTCGACTTCGCCGCCTGGCAGAGCTGGACGCTGCTCGCGTCCTTCACGGTCGTCGCGGTGTTCGGCGCCCTGCTCTGGCGCCGCTTCGTCGGCCAGGGGCCGCTGGAGTGGCTGGTCGCGCGGGCCTCGCTCCGGCCGCGCACCCGGGCCGCCCGCCCGGCGCTCGGCTAGGGTGATCCGATGATCACGCGACGCGAAGCCGCTCAGCGCCTCGACATCCCCGTCGAGATGGCGACGCGGCACGGGCTGCCCACGCGCCTCTCCGAGGAGGAGCTCGTCGCCCTGGAGCAGGATCCGCCCGCCTGGCTCGCCCAGTCGCGCGAGAACCGCACCGGGAAGCGCCCGGTCTGGGTGACCCTGGACTGCGCCATCTGCGGTCGCTCCGAGTCGGCCCGCCCGAAGAAGTGGTGGCCCGACTTCAGCTTCCTCGTCTGCGAGGACCACTCGCCCGACGCGTGGCCGCACCACCCCGAGGGCCACCGCCGCGACGAGTACGACGGCATCGGCACCCGCTTCGTCGGCGTCCTCGACACCCCCGTCTGACCCGCCCGTCCCGCCCGCCCCCGTCCGATTCGCAGGCGATCCGGCCGCCCGTCGACGTCCGACGCGGGCGAGCGCGCTCTCGCGCCGGGATCACCTGCTCATCGGACCACCCGCCCACGACGACGAACGGGCCCCCGCAGGAGGCCCGTTCTCAGACCGCGGTCGCGGCTACTCCCACTCGATGGTGCCCGGGGGCTTGGAAGTCACGTCGAGCACCACGCGGTTGACGCCGCTCACCTCGTTGGTGATGCGGTTGGAGATGCGGGCGAGCAGGTCGTAGGGCAGTCGCGTCCAGTCGGCCGTCATCGCGTCCTCGGAGGAGACGGGGCGCAGCACGATCGGGTGGCCGTAGGTGCGACCGTCGCCCTGGACGCCGACGGAGCGGACGTCGGCGAGCAGCACGACCGGGCACTGCCAGATCTCGCTGTCGAGGCCGGCGGCGGTGAGCTCGGCGCGGACGATCGCGTCGGCCTCCTGGAGCAGGTCGAGCCGCTCCTGGGTGACCTCGCCGACGATGCGGATGCCGAGGCCGGGGCCGGGGAACGGCTGGCGGCCGACGATCGTCTCGGGCAGCCCGAGCTCGCGGCCGATGGCGCGGACCTCGTCCTTGAAGAGGGTCCGCAGCGGCTCGACGAGCGCGAACTGCAGGTCCTCGGGGAGGCCGCCGACGTTGTGGTGCGACTTGATGTTCGCGGTGCCCGTACCGCCGCCCGACTCGACGACGTCGGGGTAGAGCGTGCCCTGCACGAGGAAGTCGATCGACGTGCCCTCGCCCTGCGCCTCGAGCACGAGCGCCTCGGCGGCGCCCTCGAAGGTGCGGATGAACTCGCGGCCGATGATCTTGCGCTTCTGCTCGGGGTCGCTGACACCGGCGAGCGCGTCGAGGAACTGCTCGCGCGCGTCGACCGTGACGAGCCGGACGCCGGTCGCGGCGACGTAGTCCTCCTCGACCTGGCGGCGCTCGTCCTTGCGCAGCAGGCCGTGGTCGACGAAGACGCAGACCAGCTGGTCGCCGACGGCGCGGTGCACGATCGCCGCGGCGACGGCGGAGTCGACGCCGCCGGACAGACCGCAGATGACGCGGCCGGTGCCGACCTGCTCGCGGATCAGCGCGACCTGGTCGTCGATGACGTTGGAAGAGTTCCAGTCCGCGGGGATGCCGGCGGCGCGGTGCAGGAAGTTCTCGATGACGGCCTGGCCGTGCGCCGAGTGCTTGACCTCGGGGTGCCACTGCACGCCGTAGAGGCGGCGCGCGTCGCTGCCGAACGCGGCGACGGCGGTCGAGCCGGTCGAGGCGAGCACGTCGAAGCCGGCGGGTGCCTTCGAGACCTGGTCGCCGTGGCTCATCCAGACCGTCTGGTCGACGGGCTGGTCGCCGAGGAGCACGCCGCCCTCGGCGGAGACGGACGCGTCGGTCGCGCCGTACTCGCGGAGGCCCGTGTTCGCGACCTCGCCGCCGAGCGTCTTGGCCATCACCTGGAAGCCGTAGCAGATGCCCAGCACGGGGATGCCGAGGTCGAAGATGGCGGGGTCGAGCTGCGGCGCCCCCTCCTCGTACACGCTCGAGGGACCGCCGGACAGGATGATCCCGACCGGCGACTTGGCGGCGATCTCCGCGGCCGTCGTGCCGGACGGGACGATCTCGGAGTACACGTTCGCCTCGCGGACGCGCCGCGCGATCAGCTGCGCGTACTGGGCGCCGAAGTCGACGACGAGCACGGGCTGGGCGGCGAGATGCGGCTGCGGGGCGGACTGCGGCGCGCTGGCGCCGGACTGCTCACTGATGGGGGGCCTCCACGGAGTCGGTCGGGGTCGTCGGCTCGAGGGCGGCGGTGCGCCGCTCGAGGTACTGCTCCACCTCACGGGCGATGCGGGTCTCGACGAAGAAGGACAGGGTCGGCACGACGCCGCCGAGCGCGATGAGGACGAACCGCGAGAACGGCCAGCGCATCAGGCTCCAGAGGCGGAAGTCGGCGAAGAGGTAGACGACGTAGAACCAGCCGTGCGCGATCAGGATGCCGGTGGACAGGTTCGCGCCCGTCCCGCTCGACTTCCACTCGCCCCCCGGCACCTCGTACATCGGGGCGAAGTGCGCGATCCCCTGCTGCCCGAAGACGAACAGCTCGAGGTGGAACACGTACTTCAGAAGCATCTCCGCGCAGAGCAGCAGGAGCATCACTCCGGTGATGATCGAGGTCACCCGGTAGAAGCGCAGCGCGCTCCGGATCGCAGGGAACTGCGCGGGCTTGGGCTCGAGGGGCATGGGGTCCAGTTTACGGGGCGGAGGCGGTGACCGGGCTCTGCGCGAGCTCTGCGGCCTCGAGGGCCTCCTCGGTCTCGCGCTCCCAGGCGTCGCGGACGAGGCGGAACCACAGGTAGAGCGCGAAGCCGGCGAAGACGACCCACTCGATCGCGTAGAAGACGTTGAGCCAGTTCAGCGAGACGTCGGTGACGCGGGCGGGCGAGTCGATCGCCTCGAGCCCGGAGACCGGCTGGTCGACGACGACGTAGCCCTGGTAGACATCCAGTGGCGGGTCCGGCCAGCGGTTGATCAGTGCCGGGATCGAGAGCGCGGTGAGGGTCATCGGATCGGTGCCCTCGGCGGGCACCTCGGCGGCCTCGTTCGCGACGAGGCGGCCGGTGAAGCCGGTCGGCGCCGCCTCCGCGCCGTCGTTCAGGCGCTCGGCGACGCTCCGCGCCTGATCCTCGTCCGCGGTCCAGCCGTAGGCGACGACGAGGTCGGCGTCAGCGGTGCGGGTGCGCGCGATGACCCACCAGCCCGGCTGCTCGCCGTTCAGGCGCCCGCCGAGGATCTCGGCGCCGCCCGGGACGAACTCGGAGCTGCCCGCCACGCGCTGGCCGTCGGCGGTCGCGGTGATCGGGCGCGACGGGGCGGCGACCTCGTCGAGCGGCAGCACCGTCTCGGAGACGCCGGAGTCGGGCGCGGCGGCCTCGACCGCGCGTCCCACCTGCCACTGGCCGAGGGCCGCGAAGAGCCCCGCGATGACCAGGGCCAGGGCCAGGGCCGCGAGCCAGCGCGGTCGCCGGGCGACCTGCCAGACCGTGCTCTGCGGCGGGGCGCTCTGCGTCATGCGTTCCTCGTTCGGGGCGGATCCGCTCGGCGGCGGCGGACCGCTGAAGCCTAGCCAACCAGGGTGGGAGGACCCTCGGATCGCTGCCTGGCCGACGTCGTGCGGGTCGAGCACCACCGAAACGGCGGCGCCCTGCTCCATGCTGGTCGAGCAGCCCCGCAGGGGCCCATTCCATGCTGGTCGAGCAGCCCCGCAGGGGCGTATCGAGACCCGACGTCATCAGCACGGCGGGCCTGCAGACCCGTCCTTCTGATTCAGGTGGGTCTCGATGCGCCCGCTCCGCGGGCTGCTCGACCAGCATGGAGGTCCGCCCGATGATCGGACCCGGCGGCTCAGTAGTCGGGCTCGCGTGGGCGCCGCGGCCGGTCGGAGTCGATGCCGTCGGACTGCTGCATCGCCTGGTCGATGAGGGCCTGCCGCATCGGGTCCGGGAACTCGTCGTCCAGCTCGTCGGGCTCGACGGGTCGGCGCGGGCGGGGAGCAGGCTCGGCGACCGGCGCCTCGGCGGGGTCGACCGCTGGACGCTCGTCCGCCGCCCCGTCCGCCATCGCCGCCTCGACGAGGGCGAAGTCCTCCTCCGCCATCGCACTGCGGGTGGCCGGCTTCGGCCGGTGCCGCCGCCGCGAGAGGAACTGCCCGATGCTCTCCGAGCGCGACGCGAGGATCGGGCCGACGATCGCCATGATCAGCACGTAGAGTCCCGCGAACGGCTGGATCCGCTCGTCGAGCCCCGCCGAGAGCGAGAGCGTCGCGAGGATCAGCGCGAACTCGCCCCGGTTGTGCAGGATGAAGGCCGCGTTGAGCCCGGCCCGGGGCCCGAGCTTGTTCAGCCACGCGACGAACTGGCCGGCGCCGAGGTTGAGCACGATCGTCATCACTGCGGCGGCGATCACCGGCAGCACCACGTCGGGGAACGCCCCGGGGTCGAGGCCGAGGCCGAAGTTCACGAAGAAGAAGGCGCCGAACACGTCGCGCAGCGGGATCGCGATCCGCTCGACCCGCGCGCGGAACCGGGTGGCGCCGATCACCAGGCCGATCAGGAACGCGCCGATCGCGTCGGTCACGCCGAGCACCTCGCCGATCCCGCCGAAGAGGATCGCGAGACCGAAGAACAGGATCGTGAACAGCTCGTCGTCGCGGGTGCGGAAGAACCGCGAGACGACCCGGCCGCCCCAGCGCGCGATCGCGAACATCACCACGAGGAACGCGAACGCGATGACCAGCTTGAGCACGACCGGCCACGGCTCCGTCTCGCCCGAGAGCACGACCGACACGATCGCCAGGTAGACCGCGATGAAGATGTCCTCCACGACGGTGACGCCGAGGATCATCGGCGTCTCCGGATTGGCGAGGCGCTTGAGCTCGATCAGCAGCTTCGTCACGATCGCGCTCGAGCTCGTCGCCGTGATGCCCGCGATGATCAGCGCCTCGCGGCTGCCCCAGCCCAGCACGAATCCGAAGGCCAGGCCGGCCGCCATGTTGACGGCGATGTAGGAGCCGCCGGAGAGGATCAGCCGCGCCGCGTTGCCGTAGAACTCGTCCTGATCGAACTCGAGGCCGAGGTTGAACAGCAGCAGGATCAGCCCGAAGACCGCCGTCAGCTCGATGTAGGACGACTCGAAGTCGAGCGGGAACAGGTGGAAGTTCGGGCTCGCGAGCAGGCCGACGACCATGTAGATCGGGATGGCCGGAAGGCCGATCGTGCGCCCCAGCCGCCCGAGGACGTAGGCAACGACGAACAGGACACCGAGGACGATGAGGTCTTCGCCGTGGTGCATCCTCAGGCTCCGGGCGGCGTCTCGGGAGCCTTGGCGAAGACGCCGGAGCGGAAGAAGGCGAAGGCCTTGGCGACCTTCTCGGGGCTGCCGGCGACGACGAGCGTGTCGCCCGGGAACACCCGGAAGTCGGGGGCGGGAGCGGGGTTCGCGGCGTCACCGCGCACGACGGCGACGACGGTGAGGCCGACGATGCCGCGGTCGGCGGGCTTGCCCAGCTGCTGGCCCGCGATGTGGTCGTCGTAGTCGACGGTGAACCAGTCGATGGAGAGCCCGGGGATCTGGTCGAGCGCGGTGAGCGACTCGGTGATCTGGGTGCCGCCGAGCAGCTCGGCGAGGGTGTGCGCCTCGTCGTCGCTGAGGCGGAGCGAGACCTTCGCGCCGTCCTGGTCGCCCTCGGCGAAGGTGATCAGGTCGCTGTGACCCGAGCGGTGGGCGATCACGCCGACCTTGCCGCCGTCGGCGGTGAGGAAGGTGTGCAGGACACCGACACCGGGCAGCTTGACCCTGCGGACCTCGACCATGCGTGCTCCATCCGCGCCTCGCAGCGCTCCGACGTCGGGAATCCCCCCAGTTTAGGCGGCCACCGCCCACCCCCGACCCGCGTTCGCCCACGGAGGACCCGGCCACCGGCCACCGGTCGCCGCCGCCGAGGCGTCCCCGAACGGTCGAGACGTCCACCCGCAGCAGGACGTCTCGACCACAGTGGGACGCCTCGCTCTCCACAGGGCGTCGCGCGCCGTCACCAGAGGTGGGGAGAGGTCGGCCGATGAGGGCACCCGGAGTGGGAGGGTTCCGGGATGACACGGGTGGAGCTGTTCCGGGGAGGGGCCTGCGGGAGGTCGGCGGAGTTCGTCCGCCTCCGTCGCGGGGTCCACGTGCGCGCGGCGGAGTGGGCGGGCGCCTCGGTCGACGCGCGCCACCGCGCCCGCATCGACGCGGTCGCCGCGACGTGGGGCCGGCCCGTCTTCCTCCGTGAATCCGCCGCCGCTGTCTGGGGCCTCCCCCTGGTCGAGCCGCTCGAGGAGACCGTGCACGTCGCGGCGTCGCCGGCGGTCGGCAGCCGATCGCGCAACCGCGTCGCCGAGCACCGCGGCGTGTCATCCGATTCGGTGGTGGTCGTCGACGGGCTGACGATCTCCGATCTCGCGCAGACCGTGCTCGACCTCTGCCGCTTCTCCTCCTTCCGGCGCGCCGTCACCGCGGCGGACCACGCCCTGCGGATGCGCGGCAGCCACGGCGAGCACCTTCTCGAGCTGGAGGAGCTGAGGGAGCGCCTCGCCGTCCTTCCCGGCGGGGCCCGCGGCCGTGCGGCGGCGGCGCGGGCGATCGACTTCGCCGACGAGCGCGCCGACTCGCCCTTGGAGTCGATCAGCCGGGTCGCGATGCACCAGGCGGGGCTCCCCCGTCCTGTGCTCCAGCGGCCGTTCCACGACGACGAGGGCCTGATCGGCCCGGTCGACTTCTTCTTCGAGGACGCCGGCGTCATCGGCGAGGCCGATGGGGCGCACAAGTACACGGATCCGCGGTTCCTCCGCGGGCGCAGCCCCGAGCGGGCGCTGCGCGACGAGAAACGCCGGGAGGACCGCCTCCGCGCTCTCGTCAGCGGCGTCGTCCGCTGGCGCTGGCAGGACGCCTACGCCGCGCGCCCGATGCTCGCCGCCCTCGCGCGCGCGGGAGTCCACCCCACCGAGACGGCCTCGAACGGTCGAAGCGTCCAGCTGCTGCGGGACGTCTCGACCGTTCGGGGACGCCTCGGCCGGCCGCCAGGCTAGCTGGGCTGGTACGGGGCGACGACGACCTCGACGCGCTGGAACTCCTTGAGATCGGAGTAGCCGGTGGTCGCCATCGAGCGCCGCAGGGCGCCGATCAGGTTGGCGGTGCCGTTCGCGTCGGTCGCGGGGCCGTAGAGGACCTGCTCGAGCGTGCCGACGGTGCCGACCTGGACGCGGCGACCGCGCGGGAGCTGCTGGTGGTGCGCCTCGGCACCCCAGTGCCAGCCGCCGCCGGGCGCGTCGGTGGCGCGGGCGAGCGCGGAGCCGAGCATCACGGCGTCGGCGCCGACCGCGACGGCCTTGACGATGTCGCCGGAGGTGCCGAGGCCGCCGTCCGCGATGACGTGCACGTAGCGTCCGCCGGACTCGTCGAGGTAGTCGCGGCGAGCGCCGGCGACGTCGGCGACCGCGGTGGCCATCGGCGCCTGGATGCCCAGCGTCGCGCGGGTCGTCGAGGCGGCGCCGCCGCCGAAGCCGACGAGGACGCCCGCGGCGCCCGTGCGCATCAGGTGCAGGGCGGCCGTGTAGGTCGAGGCCCCGCCGACGATGACCGGCACGTCGAGCTCGTAGATGAACTTCTTGAGGTTGAGCGGCTCGGTGTCCCGCGAGACGTGCTCGGCCGACACGGTCGTGCCGCGGATGACGAACACGTCGACCCCCGCGTCGACCACCGTCTGGTACAGCTCGGCGGTGCGCTGCGGCGACAGCGCACCCGCGACCGTCACGCCGGCCGCGCGGATCTCCGCGAGCCGCGCCGTCACCAGCTCCGGCTTCACCGGCTCCGAGTAGATCTCCTGCATGCGCTGCGTCGCCCGCTCCGCCGGCAGCTCCCGGATCTCCGCCAGCAGCGGCTCCGGGTCCTCGTAGCGCGTCCACAGCCCCTCGAGGTCGAGGACGCCCAGCGCCCCCAGCCGGCCCAGCGTGATCGCCGTCGCCGGCGAGACCACCGAGTCCATCGGCGCCGCGAGGATCGGAGTGCTGAACTGGTACGCGTCGATCGCCCACTTCACCGAGACCACCTCCGGATCGCGGGTCCGGCGGCTCGGGACCACCGCGATGTCGTCGAAGGCGTACGCGCGGCGGGCGCGCTTGGCGCGCCCGATCTCGATCTCCATGAGCGGCAGTTTACCTGTGGCTCCATCCTCGCTCCGCGCCTCGCTCCGCTCAGCACTCCGCTCGTCTGTCGCCCGCAGTCGGCTCGAGCAGGCGGTCACGTCCCATAGAGCGTCTCGCGTCCGCGCACGCCGATCCGCTAGCACGCGGATCGCCGGGCGGTGCTTCCCGTGCCGTGCGCCTCGCTCCGCTCGTTGCACGGCCGCAGTCGGCTCAGGCAGGTGGTCGCGTCCCGCAGAGCGTCCTACTTCCGCGCACGCCGATCCGCTGACACGCGGATCACCGGATAGCGCTCCCACCCTGCTGCCGAGCGTGTCTGGGGGGGCAGTCGCGGCGGGCGCAGCCCGCTCGCGCTGCCGCCAGCAGGCGCAGTCGCGGCGGCGCGCCAGCGCCGCTCGCGCTGCGTCCCTCGGTCTCACACACGTCCGCGTGCCCCGAGTGGGAGGCGTCGGGTCGTGAGGGCGGCCCCTCCGGCGTGGTGGGCGTATGGGCCGAAGGCCCATCGGGCAGAGGGGCCGCCCTCACGACCCGGCGCCGACCCCCACCCAGAGACGCAGCAGAATCAGCGCCGGTAGTTCGGCGCCTCCACCACCATCTGCACATCATGCGGGTGCGACTCCTTGAGCCCCGCCGCCGTGATCCGCACGAACTTCCCGCGCTGCTTCAGCTCCGAGATCGTCCGCGCCCCCACGTAGAACATCGACTGCCGCAGCCCGCCCGCCAGCTGGTACGCCACATTCGCGAGCGGCCCGCGGTACGGCACCTGGCCCTCGATGCCCTCCGCGATCAGCTTGTCGTCGGTGGGGACGTCGGACTGGAAGTAGCGGTCCTTCGAGTAGGAGGTCCGCTCGCCGCGGGTCTGCAGCGCGCCGAGCGACCCCATGCCGCGGTAGGTCTTGAACTGCTTGCCGTTCTGGAAGACGAGGTCGCCGGGGCTCTCCTCGCAGCCCGCGAGGAGCGAGCCGAGCATGACGGTGTCGGCGCCGGCGACGAGCGCCTTCGCGATGTCGCCGGAGTACTGCAGTCCGCCGTCGGCGATCACGGGAACGCCCGACTCGCGGGCGGCGAGCGACGCCTCGTAGACGGCGGTCACCTGCGGCACGCCGACGCCGGCGACGACGCGGGTGGTGCAGATGGAGCCGGGGCCGACTCCGACCTTGATGGCGTCGGCGCCCGCGTCGACGAGCGCCTGGGCGCCGGAGCGGGTGGCCACGTTGCCGCCGATGACGTCGACGCCGGCGAAGGCCGAGTCGGCCTTGAGGCGGCGGATGATCTCGAGGACCCCGGCGGAGTCCCCGTTCGCGGTGTCGACGACGAGGACGTCGACCCCGGCGTCGAGGAGCGCGGTGGCGCGCTGCCAGGCGTCGCCGAAGAAGCCGATGGCGGCGCCGACGCGCAGGCGACCCTCCTCGTCCTTGGTCGCGTTCGGGTACTGCTCGGACTTGTCGAAGTCCTTCACGGTGATGAGCCCGGCGAGCTTGCCCTGCGCGTCGACGAGGGGCAGCTTCTCGATCTTGTGCTGCGCGAAGAGCGCGATCACCTCGCTGTCGGGGATGCCGACGCGGCCGGTGATCAGGCCGGCGCTCGTCATCACGTCGCGGACGAGGGTGGACGCCTTCTCGAACGGCGAGACGAAGCGCATGTCGCGGTTGGTGATGATGCCGACGAGGACGCCGCTCGCGTCGACGACGGGGAGGCCGCTGATCCGGTACTGGCCGCAGAGGTCGTCGACCTGCGCGACGGTCGCGTCGGGAGTGGTGGTGACGGGGTTCGACACCATGCCCGACTCGCTGCGCTTGACGCGGTCGACCTGATCGGCCTGATCGGCGATCGAGAGGTTGCGGTGCAGGATGCCGAGGCCGCCCTGACGGGCCATGGCGATCGCCATCCGCGACTCGGTGACGGTGTCCATCGCCGCGGAGAGCAGCGGGGTCGCGACCGTGATGCGCTTGGTGAGCCGGGAGGCCGTGTCGGCCTCGCTCGGGATGACGTCGGTGTGCCCGGGGAGGAGCATGACGTCGTCGTAGGTGAGTCCGAGGAATCCGAAGGGATCCGGCTGGTCCATCAATGCCCCTTAGCAGGTCGTGCGGGTGGCCCGGTGGTGGAGGTCGCGCATCCGGTCACGGGTGTCCCGGATGCTCAATCTTAAGCGCGGCGACGCGCCCGGTATTCCTGCCCGGACGTCCCTCGGATGTGCTCCGGGCGCGCTCGCGACCCGTGCGGGGGACACGGGAGCGCTCTCCGCCCCGCATAATGTCGTCACGCAGTAGTGCAGGTGGGGAAACACCGCCGACACATGCGGAACGTATGGTCAACCAACGTTGTTTGACGACGGCGATCCGGGCGCGCCCGAGGACCCCATCCGTCTGTGCACCCTGACGAGAGGTAGACGTCTTGCTCACAGCCAGCCGTTCGACGCGCCACAAGCGCGCGACGACCCTGCATCCGACGGACCGGGAGGCTCCCCGTGCCTAGGCGGCTCCCCACACTCCGCACGCTCCGCGACGGCCTGGTCGCACTCGGCCTGCTCGCCGCGACCCTGACCGGCGTCGCCGCTGCAGCACCCGCTGCGACCGCCGAGACCACGGCCGACCAGTCGATCATCGCCTGGGTCCGCGTGCAGGGCACGAACGAGAACCTGGTGGGGGTGACCGTCGAGCTCGGCGGCGACGCCACCGCGACCCTCACCACGGGCGACGACGGCCGCGCCGTCTTCCCGCTCGAGGAGGCCGGCACCTTCAGCGTGACGGTCGACGAGGAGACGCTCCCCGCCGACAAGGGCTATCCGGCAGCGGGTCAGAACCCGAAGCAGGTGACGATCGTCTCCTCGCAGAACCAGATCGTGAACTTCATCGTCTCGACGGCCAACCCGATCGGCACGGGCGCGAGCGCTCCGGTCCCGACCGACTCCGCCGCCCCCACGAGCCCCGCCACCGAGGGCACCACGGGCAACGACGCGACGAACCCCGACGGGACCTCGAACGCGGTGAACCAGCCGGTCTCGGCAGACACCTTCTGGATCATCTTCTGGCCCAAGGTCGTCACCGGCCTGATCTTCGGACTCCTGATCGCCCTCGCGGCGATCGGCGCCTCGCTGATCTACGGCGTCACCGGGCTGAACAACTTCGCCCACGGCGAGCTGGTCACCTTCGGTGCGCTGATGGCGTACCTCTTCTCCGGCGTCTTCGGGCTGCCGGCGCTGCTGGCGATCCCGATCGCGGTGATCCTCGGCGGGGCGTTCGGCTTCGCGCAGGACGGACTGCTCTGGAAGCCGCTGCGCAAGAGGAACATCCAGCTCATCCCGCTGATGATCGTGACCATCGGCCTGTCGCTCGCGCTGCGCTACACCTTCGTCTTCTTCTTCGGCGCGGACCGCCTCTCGCTGCCGAACAGCACGGCGCCGTTCTTCACGGTCCCGGCGCTCGGCATCAGCCTCAAGTTCACCGACCTCGTCGGCGCGGCCGTCGGCATCGTCTGCATCGTCGGTGTCGCCCTGCTGCTCACGAAGACCAAGATCGGCAAGGCGATGCGCGCGGTGTCCGACAACCGGGCCCTCGCCTCCGCCTCCGGCATCAACGTCGAGCGCGTCATCCGCGTGGTCTGGGTGCTCTCCGGAGCCCTCGCCGCGCTGGCCGGCGTCTACATCGGCTACTACCAGTCGCTGCGCTGGGACACCGGAGCGTCGATCCTGCTGCTGATCTTCGCGGCGATCACGCTCGGCGGACTCGGCTCCGCCTACGGAGCGCTGGTCGGCTCGCTCATCATCGGCCTGATGATGAACATCTCGACGATCTGGATCCCGGAGAACCTCAAGTACGTGGCTCCGCTCGTCCTCATGATCATCATCCTGCTGGTCAGACCGCAGGGCATCCTCGGTCGCAAGGAACGGATCGGCTGACACCATGAACCTCAACTTCATCTGGCTGGCGATCGGGCAGATCGTCGATCCCACCGTCGCCGCCTACGCGCTCGCGACCATCGGCCTGGTCATCCACTTCGGATTCACCGGCCTCCTCAACTTCGGCCAGGCCGGCTTCATGGCGGTGGGCGGCTACGCCTTCGCCATCACCTCGGTCAAGTTCGAATGGCCCGTCTGGGGCTCCCTGCTCGCGACGATCGTCGCGGCGACCCTCTTCGCCCTCATCCTCGGCATCCCGACGCTGAGACTGCGGGCGGACTACCTCTCGATCGTCACGATCGCGGCGGCCGAGATCGTCCGGCTCTCGGTCAAGACACCCGAGTTCTCGGCGGTGACCGGCGGCTCGGAGGGCATCAACGGCGCGGCGAAGGCGTTCAACGACCTCAACCCGCTGCCGGAGGGGCGCTTCGGGATCGGGATCCTCACCTACAACCAGGACCAGTGGTGGGTGCGCATCGTCGGCTGGGGCCTCGTGCTCCTGGCCTGCCTGCTGGTCTTCCTCCTGATGCGCAGCCCCTGGGGCCGCGTCATCAAGGGCATCCGCGAGGACGAGGACGCCGTGCGCTCGCTCGGCAAGAACGTCTTCTCCTACAAGATCCAGGCGCTGATCCTCGGCGGCGTGCTGGGCGGCCTGGCCGGAGCGCTGTTCATCCTGCCGCGCTCGCTGCAGCCCGACAACTACGGCACCCAGCTGACGTTCTTCCTCTACACGATCATGCTGCTGGGCGGTGCCGCGACGGTCTTCGGGCCGGTCGTCGGCTCGATCGTCTTCTGGGTCGTCCTCGGTCTGACCGACGGACTGCTCACGCTCGGGATCGACACCGGGGTCCTCAACAACGACCTCATCAAGCTCACCACCGTGCAGACCGGACCGATCCGGTTCATCGTGGTGGGTGTGGCCCTCATGCTCCTGGTGATCTTCAGACCCCAGGGCATCTTCGGCAAGAAGAAGGATCTGCACTTTGCCTAAAACGCCGGTCTCGGACATCACCGAGCAGGAAATCGTCCCCGGGGTCGTCAAGAAGGACCCCATCCTCGTCGCCGACGGCGTCAGCCGACGCTTCGGCGGCCTGACCGCGGTCGACGTCGCCCACGTCGAGATCCCGCGCGGCTCGATCACCGCCCTGATCGGCCCGAACGGCGCCGGCAAGACCACGTTCTTCAACCTGCTGACGGGCTTCGACAAGCCCAACACCGGGCGCTGGAACTTCAAGGGCAAGAACCTCGCGAACGTCCCCGCCTACAAGGTGTCCCGGATGGGCATGGTCCGCACGTTCCAGCTCACCAAGGCCCTCGGCGGCATGACGGTGCTCGAGAACATGCTCCTCGGCGCCAAGGGGCAGAAGGGCGAGAACATCCTCACCTCGCTCATCCGGCCGCTGTGGTCGAAGGAGGAGGAGACGATCGAGACCCGGGCCATCCGGCTGCTGGAGAAGTTCAAGCTCGACACCAAGAAGGACGACTACGCGTCCAGCCTCTCGGGCGGCCAGAAGAAGCTGCTGGAGATGGCCCGCGCCCTGATGTCGGAGCCCGAGCTGGTCATGCTCGACGAGCCGATGGCGGGCGTGAACCCGGCGCTGACGCAGTCGCTGCTGGGCCACATCGTGAACCTCAAGGACGAGGGCATGACCGTGCTCTTCGTCGAGCACGACATGCACATGGTCAACACGATCGCCGACTGGGTCATCGTGATGGCCGAGGGCAAGGTCGTCGCCGAGGGACCGCCCTCGACGGTGATGAACGACCCCGCGGTCATCGACGCCTACCTCGGCGCGCACCACGACACCGACCTCGGCACGATCGAGGGCCAGCTCGAGGTGGCGGAGGAGATGGACTCGGACCTCGTCCGCGAGGACGTCGAGAAGCGGGCCGAGGCGGCCGGCGTCGACGTGCACCACACGGGCGGCGAGCACGCCGCCGCGGCGACCCCTGCGGCCTCCACCGCGACGGCCTCCACCGCGACGGCCTCCACCGCGGACGACGCCCCCGCGACGGCCGCCCCCGCGGACGGCGCACCGACGAGCATCGCGCCGACCACCGACGCGCCCGCCGTCGACTTCGGAAAGGACGAGAAGTGACCCAGAACACGCTCGAGACGCACGACCTCCACGCGGGGTACGTGCCGGGAGTCAACATCCTCAACGGGTCGAACGTCTACGTGAAGAAGGGCGAGCTCGTCGGCATCATCGGCCCCAACGGCGCCGGCAAGTCGACGCTGCTCAAGGCGATGTTCGGGCTGGTGAACATCCGCCAGGGCACGGTCCTGCTCAACGGCGAGGACATCACCGGCTTCAAGGCCGACAAGCTGGTCTCCAAGGGCGTCGGCTTCGTGCCGCAGAACAACAACGTCTTCCCGTCGCTCACCATCGAGGAGAACCTCGAGATGGGCATGTACCAGAAGCCGAAGATGTTCAAGGACCGCCTCGAGTTCGTGACGGAGCTCTTCCCGGAGCTGACCAAGCGCCTCAAGCAGCGCTCCGGCTCGCTCTCGGGCGGCGAGCGCCAGATGGTCGCGATGTCGCGGGCCCTGATGATGGACCCGTCGATGCTGCTGCTCGACGAGCCGAGCGCGGGTCTCTCGCCGATGCGCCAGGACGAGACCTTCGTCAACGTCCAGCGGATCAACCGCGCCGGCGTCTCGATCATGATCGTCGAGCAGAACGCCCGCCGCGCGCTGCAGATCTGCGACCGCGGCTACGTGCTCGACCAGGGCCGCGACGCCTACGAGGGTCCCGGCCGCGAGCTGATGAACGATCCGAAGGTGATCGAGCTCTACCTCGGCACACTCGCGACGACCAACGAGGTCACCACGAGCACGCCCACCGTCGGCGGCTGAGGCCGCCGCACCTCCGGGCCCGTCACCCGCCGAGAGGCGGGGGCGGGCCCGTCGTCGTCGAGGAGGAGGACCGGATGCGCCGCAGCGCCGCTCTGGTCGTCGTCGCGCTCGCGGCAGGGCTCCTCTCCGGCTGCGCACCCGGGCCGGTCTCGGAGCTGCCGGCGGGCGTCTCCGTCGGCGTGCAGCAGAACCGCGACGACTACGGTCCCCGCCGGCTCGAGGTCCTGGTGACCAACACCGCCGACGAGCCCCTGGACGTCTGGGAGGCGCGGCTCGACTCCCCCGCTTTCACCGACCCGGCCGCCACCGACGGCCCGACCACGGTGCGCCCGGGGACGACGACCGCGCTCCGGCTGCAGCTCGCTCCCCCGGACTGCGCGGACCCCGGCGCGGACGCCCGTGTGCGGCTCGCCTTCACGCAGGGCGGGGTCTCGGGGATGGCGGTGGTCGCGCCGGACGATCCGCTCGGCAGCCTGCCGCGCATCCACGCCGAGGACTGCCTCGCACAGCGCGTGGCGGAGGTGGTGTCGATCGTGCCCGGTGACGTCGTCACGGTGGCTCAGGAGGGCGGACAGCCCGTCGCGCACCTGCCGCTCACCCTGACGCCGACGGGGGCCGACGGGGGCGTCTCGATCGCCTCGGTCGGACGCACGATCCTGCTCCGACCCGCCTCGGGACAGGACAGCTGGCCCGTCGGGGTGCGGATGGACGCCGGCGCCGCCACGACCCGCGTCGACCTCGCGATCGTGCCGAACAACTGCAACACGCACACCGTCTCGGAGGACAAGCGCGGCACGTTCTTCCCGGTCGCCGTCACGCTCGACGACGGCACCTCGGGCGTCGTCGCCGTCGGTGTGTCCGACGCCGTGCGCGGGGCGCTCTACCGCTTCATCGCCGAGGACTCCTGCCGCTGGCGGTGAGCGCCGACGCGCCACGGACATCGAGTCTCTCTCTGCGCTGGCACCCCCCGCCCGAGGGTCAGGGCAGCGGCCGCCGTGCCGTAATTTTGGGGACAAGAGACATCGGCGCCGACACCACGACCGGACTCCTCTCCCCCCTGATCAGGGCCGGATTCCCGCTCTCCTCGGCACCGATTCCTTCCCCTTCCGCGTCCCCTCCCGGCGCCGCGGTCCCCGTCTTCGAAGGAGCCGACCCATGAAGAGCTACACCCCCGCACCCGTCGCCCTCGGCGCGACCTTCGGCACCGGTGCGATCGGCGACTACGAGCGCTGGTCCGTCGTCGGCGTCTACGCGCAGGTCGTCATCGCCGAGACCACCGGCGGCAAGCGCCGCAACTACAGCCGCTCGTTCGTGACCTACCGCCTGGCCCAGGAGGCGGAGCTCCTCCGCGCCTCCTGAGGCCGCACCGAGCACTGAGCGAGCGCGCGTCCCCTCGGGGGCGCGCGCTCGCTGCGTCGTGCGGCACCGGGAGGGGCGGAGCGGGGACCGACGTTCGTTCGGTGATGGATCTCGATACGCCCTCTCCGAGGGCTACTCGATCAGCATGGAGATGGCCTGCCGATCGAGATCGGCGCGGGTCCACCGGGACGGGAAGCCGGCGCTTCATGCTGGTCGAGTAGCCGCGCAGCGGCGTATCGAGACCTCGGGGACGACGAAGGGGCCCGGTCGGATGACCGGGCCCCTTCGCGCGTCACGGCCGGAGCCGCGAGCGGTGTTCTACTTCAGCGAGCCCTCGACGGTCTCCTCGAACGAGGTGACGTTGCCGGTGGAGTACTTGTAGATCGATACCGAGGCCTCGCTCGGGTCGCCGTTCTCGTCCCACGAGATCGGGCCGGAGAGGCCGTCGTAGTCGATGTCCTCGCCGTCGGCGATCATCGTGGCGCAGTCCGCGAACGTGGTGCACTTCGTGCCCTCGTCAGAGACGTCTTGCAGGTTGTCGCGGATCGTCGCACCGTCGGTCGCGCCGCCCTTGAGCGCGGCGAGCGCGGCGAGCACCGTGGCGTCGTACGACTCGGGAGCGTAGCTGAACACCGTCAGCGCGTCGTTCCCCTGCTCCTTCACGAGAGCCTGGAGGTTCGACTGGAACTCCTCCGACGCCTGCACACCGGGGTTGGTGAACTGCGCGCCGGCGATGTCGACGTTCGTGTCCGCGTCGGTGATGACGCCGTAGTTGCCGTCCGTGCCGTAGAGCTTCGAGAAGTCGAAGCCCTTCGCCGCGAGCTGCTCCGCGATCGTCTTGATCTCGTCGAACGAGATGACGACGAGCGCGTCGGGGTTCGGCGCGAGCACCGAGGTGATCGCCGAGTTGAAGTCGGTCGAGGCCGGCTCGAAGATCTCCTCGGCCGCGACGGTCGCGCCGCCCGCCTCGAGGGTCTCCTTGATGTTCGACTCGAGTCCGGTGCCGTACGCGTCGTTCATGTAGAGGATCGAGACGTTGGTCTTGCCGTCGCCGAGGATCTTGTTGCCGAGGATGCGGCCCTGGAGCACGTCCGAGGGGGCGGTGCGCCAGTAGTAGCCGTCGTCGTCGTAGGTCGTGAAGTCCGGCGAGGTGTTGGCCGGCGAGATCTGGACGACGCCCGCCTGGGTCACCTGGTCGATGAACGTCTTCGAGACGCCCGACGAAGCCGCTCCGATGACGACGCTGGCGCCGTCTGCGATGAGCGAGGTCGCGGACTGCGTCGCGATGTCGGTCGTGGTGTCGCCCGAGTCCTTCTGCTCGACATCGACCGTGATGCCGGCAGCGGCGTCGTTGATGTCCTTGACCGCGAGGTCGACGCCCGCGATCTCGGGCGGGCCGAGGACGGCCAGGGTGCCGGTCTGCGGGAGGATCGTGCCGATCTTCAGGGACAGGTCGCCGGACTCGCCGCCGTCGGTGCCCGCGTCTCCGCCGCCGCCGCTGGCGCAACCGGCGAGGACGAGAGCGCTGGCGCCCAGGAAGGCGACCCCGCTCAGGGTCGCCCGGAGGGATCGCGTACGGGCCGTCCCGGCCTTCGCGTGAACGCGCATGTTTCTCCTTGAGAGGTTCTGTCGTGGGAGCGGTGCCGGAGGCAACCGCTCGGCCAACCTAACCTTCGGAGAAGCCGTGAACAATACGGGGGTGTTTCAGATGCGTTTCGCGACCTGATCGTTACTTTTCGTCGTCGGAGCGCTCTCCCGCGACGCGATCCGCAGGTCCGGCCGTCACGCGTCGCCTCCGGCGCTCGGCCGAGACGAGGTCCACTGAGAAGATCGCCAGGGCCGCCCAGACGAGCGCGAAGCCGATCCAGCGCTCCGGCGGCATCTCCTCGTGCAGGAGGAAGGCGCCGACGACGAACTGCAGCACCGGCGTCAGGTACTGGATGAAGCCGACGATCGAGAGCGGCAGCCGCCGGGCGGCGCCCGCGAAGAGCAGCAGCGGCACCGCGGTGACGATGCCGGCCGAGGCGAGGATGAGCGCGTGCCCCGTGCCCTCCGTCGCCAGCGTCAGCCCGACGGTCGAGCCGACGACCAGCAGCTGCACGATCGCGAGCGGCGTGAGCCAGAGCGTCTCGAGCGTGAGACCGCTGACCGCGTCCATCCGGCCGCCGACCCGGCTCTTCACCAGGCCGTAGAGGCCGAAGGAGAAGGCGAGCGCCAGCGAGACCCAGGGGAAGGAGCCGTAGCCGACGGCGATCACGAGGACGGCGACGGCGCTGATCGCCATCGCGATCCACTGCGCCCGCCGCAGCCGCTCGCGCAGCACGATCACGCCGAGCAGCACCGTGACGAGCGGGTTCATGAAGTAGCCGAGCGCCGCCTCGATCACGTGGCCGGTGGTCGTCGCGATGACGTAGACCTGCCAGTTGATGTAGATCAGCACGCCGGCGATCGCCATCACGCCGAGCAGCCGCGGCTCGCGGAAGAGCGCCGCGAAGCCGCGCCAGCTGCGCGTCACCGTGAGCAGGAGCAGGCAGAAGACCAGCGAGAAGAGCACGCGCAGCGCGACGATCTCGAACGGCGAGGCGGGGGCCATCGCGATGAAGTAGAGCGGCATCGCGCCCCAGAGCAGGTAGGCGGCGAAGCCGAACCAGAGGCCGGTCGACGACAGCGCGCCGCCGGCGCCCTTCACGGGCAGGGCCTCGACGCCCTCGCCGGCCGCGGCGTCGCCCGTCGTCGGCGAGGCGGGATCGGCGGGGAGGCGGGAGGCGGGCACCCGTCCGATGCTACGCAGGGCCGGCGCCGGCGGACCGCCCGGAACGGTCACCGGACGTCAGGATCAGGCCACCGGTCGCGAAGAGGACCGGGCGCACGACGGTGGGCCCGGCGACTCCCGCCACCGGGCCCACCGCGCTGGACGACGAAGGGCCCGGCGACTGTCGTCGCCGGGCCCACTGCGCTGAAAGACGAAGGGCCCGGCGACTCGCGTCGCCGGGCCCTTCGGGGATCCGTCTCTAGCGGACCACGACCGCGAGGACGTCGCGGGCGGAGAGGACCAGCAGGTCGTCCCCACCGAACTTGACCTCGGTTCCGCCGTACTTGGAGTAGATGACCTTGTCACCGACGGCCACGTCGAGCGGGACGCGGTTGCCGTTGTCGTCGATGCGGCCGGGGCCGACGGCGACGACTTCGCCCTCCTGGGGCTTCTCCTTGGCGGTGTCGGGGATGACGAGACCGGAAGCAGTGACCTGCTCGGCCTCGACCTGCTTGATGACGATGCGATCTTCGAGCGGCTTGATGGACACCGACACGGTTGACCTCTTTCTTGACGACGACGGGGGCGGAGCGTCGCCGTTGGCAGACACGCTCCGAGAGTGCTAGCTCCACTGTAGAGGCTCCGCTGGCACTCGTGCAATCAGAGTGCCAGGCAGGCGCGCCGCGTCGTGCGGAGGGCGTGGCCTAGCATGGCCGGATGCAACGCGCCGAGCTGGTCGAGCTCCTCTCCCCCGAGGGCCTCCGGCTCCTCGACTCGCTCGACGGCTACCGCGCGGACGACCTGGTGCGCGCCGTCGCGGCGCTCCGCTCCGCCGGCCACTCCCCCGGCCTGGTGTCGGCCGTGCTGACCCAGGCGCGGCTGCGGGCGAAGGCGACCGGGAAGTTCGGCGAGTTCGCCCGGTCGATGCTCTTCACCGACGCCGGGCTCGAGCAGGCGACCCGCCTCCGGGTCGCCGCGCTGCACGCCGGCCGCTTCTCCTCCGCCGGGCTCACCCGCATCGCCGACCTCGGCAGCGGCATCGGCGGCGACGCCCTCGCGATGGCCGCCATCGACCTCGAGGTGACCGCGGTGGACGCGGACGAGATCACCGCGACCCTGGCCAGCTTCAACCTCGCCCCGTTCCCCTCCGCTCAGGCCGTGCACGGCGACGCCGAGGCGTTCGACCTGGACGGCTTCGACGCCGTCTACCTCGATCCGGCCCGCCGCACCGCCGGCCACCGCGAGACCCGGCGCCTCGACGATCCCGACGACTACTCCCCCTCGCTCGACTTCGCCTTCGGCCTCGCCGAGGCGCGGCCCGTGGGCGTGAAGCTCGGGCCGGGCTTCGACCGCGAGCGGATCCCCGCTGACGCGGAGGCGCAGTGGGTGTCGGTGGACGGCGAGCTCGTCGAGACGGGCCTGTGGTTCGGTCCGCTGGCGCGGCCGGGCGTCCGCCGGTCCGCGCTCCTGCTCTCGGCGACCGGCGCCGTGGAGCTCACCGCACCGGCCGACAGCGACGACGAGGAGGTGGGCGACCTCGGCGCGTTCGTGCACGAGCCGGACGGGTCCGCCATCCGCGCGCGCCTGCTCGGCGAGCTGGCCCGCACCAGCGGCTCGCTGATGCTCTCGCCCGGCATCGCCTACCTCACGGGCGACGAGCCGTCCGCGTCGCCGTTCCTGCGCAGCTTCCGCGTGCTCGCGGAGCTGCCCCTGGACGAGCGCACCCTCGCGCGCGAGCTGCGCGCCCGCGGCATCGGCGTCCTGGAGATCAAGAAGCGCGGCGTGGACGTCGACCCCGCGCGCTTCCGCAGGAAGCTCGGCCTGGCCGGGCGGGGCAGCGCCGTCCTGATCCTCACCAGGATCCAGGGGCGCCACCGCGCCCTGCTCGCCGAGCGCGTCGTGTGAGACCGGGGGCCGGCGCCTAGTAGCCGGAGGAGGAGGTCGCCGCGTCGAGGGCGACCACGAAGATCACGATCGTGACGGCCAGGTAGATCAGCGAGACCACGACGCCGGCGATGCCGGTGATGATCGCGGTCAGCGCGAAGCCGCGTGCTCCCGGCTCGCGACGGCGGCCGAGGAAGCCGAGCACGATCGCGGGCGCGGACAGGATGAAGCCGAAGCCCCAGCCGAAGATCGAGATGACCAGGCCGACGATGCCGAGGATCATGCCGGTGAGGCTCAGGGTCTTGGGCACCGTCGTGGGCGCCGGGACGTAGGCGTACTGCGGCGGCGCGGCGCTCGTGGCCGGCGGGAGCGGGGTCCCGTACGCGGGCGGCGGGGTATCCTGGGCACCCTGTCCCGGTGCCGCCGGGGTGCCGCCCGAGTACGCGGGCGGGGCCGGGGGCACCGGAGTGCCACCGGAGTGCACGGGCGGGGCCGGGGGCGCCGGCGGCACGGGGGGAGCAGGGGGGACGGGAGGGCCCTGTCGGTCGTCGGACCCGGGCCGGCTGCTGTCGCTCATGCCTCGAAGTCTAGAACGAGGCCGCCGACCGGCTCAGGCCGGGAGGTAGCCGTCCGTCCGGAGTCCGCCGACGAAGGCCGAGTAGGCGAGGGCGCCGACCAGCAGCAGCACGAGCGCGAGGTAGCCGAGGAGGAAGCCGGCGATCGCGAGTCCGCGGCCGCGCTGCCCCGAGCGGCGCGCCTGCGCGAAGCCGACGTGCCCGAGGACGATCGCGGCGGGCGCGAGCCCGAGGATGCCGCAGATCAGGGCGGCGACGGCGAGGCCGTTCAGCGGCGGGCGCGGCGCGGGAGCGCCGGGATGCGCGGAGCCGTCGAAGGCCTCCGGGCCGCTCGGGGCTCCGGGGGGAACGGCCTCCCCGGTCCAGCCGGACGCGGCACCGGCGGCCGGCGGAGCGGAGGCGGGAGACGGTGCTCCGGAGGGCGGCGCGTACCGCGGCGGCGGGGGCGGCACCGACCCCGGTGCCGGATCGCCGGTGGACTCGTCGTTCACGTCGCCCTCCTCGAGCGCTCCGCCGTCCCCGCCGTGCAGGGCGGGGCGGAGTGGATCAGTAGTTCGTCGTGCCCGCGATGCCTGCGAGGGAGAACAGGGTGACGAACAGGACGATGTAGACGATGATCGCGACGAAGCCGATCACAACGGCGGCGATCGCGAGTCCGCGGCCCTTCTCTCCGGTCCGCTTGATCTGCGAGAGAGCGATGAAGCCCAGGACGATCCCCACGATCGCGATGAAGAACGAGGCGATGAAGCCGATGATCGCCAGGATGTTGTAGCGGTCGGACGCGGGCGTGTACGGAGCAGTCATGGAAGATCCCCCTTGATCAGGAACGAGTGGATGCGCTCAGAGTGGCAGCGTCCCCGGAGGGCTGTCAAAACCCTGGACGGCGCTTGTGACGCGAGACGGCACTGCGGTAGAGCGCCTAGCGCACCTGGATCTCGGTGACGGGCAGCGTGGAATCGGCGCCGAAGGAGAGGCTCGAGGGCGCGTGCCCCGCCTCGATCAGCTGGGCGCCGAGCGCCGCGATCATCGCGCCGTTGTCGGTGCAGAGCGAGAGCGGGGGGATCCGCAGTGCGGTGCCCGCCGCCGCGCAGCGCTCCTCGGCGAGCTCGCGGACCCGCGCGTTGGCGACCACTCCCCCGCCCAGCAGCAGCCGGGGCACCTCCCGGTCGACGCAGGCCGCGATCGCCTTGGTGAGCAGCACGTCGGCGACCGCCTCGCGGAAGCTCGCGGCGACGTCGGCGACCGGCACCTCCTCGCCCGCGTCCTGGCGCTTCTCCACCCAGCGCGCGACCGCGGTCTTCAGCCCCGAGAAGGAGAAGTCGTAGCGGTGCTTCTCCCTGTCCTTCGGGAGGGTGAGGCCGCGGGGGAAGCGGATGGCCCGCGGATCGCCGTCGGCGGCGACGCGGTCGATCTGCGGGCCGCCGGGGTAGGGCAGGCCGAGCACGCGGGCGACCTTGTCGAACGCCTCGCCGGCCGCGTCGTCGATCGTCTCGCCGAGCAGCTCGACATCGGAGACGAGATCGCGCACGTGCAGGAGCGAGGTGTGCCCGCCCGAGACGAGCAGCGCGATGGTCGGCACCTCGACCGGGCCGCCCTCGCCGCCGTCGGCGCGCAGGACGTCGGCCCCGACGTGCCCGACGAGGTGATTGACCGCGTAGAGCGGCTTCCCGAGCGAGACCGCCAGCGCCTTGGCCGCGCCGACACCGACCATCAGCGCCCCGGAGAGCCCGGGGCCGCTGGTGACCGCGATCGCGTCCAGCTCCTGCAGCGTGACGCCGGCCTCGGCGAGCGCCGTCCGCAGCGTCGGCTCGAGCGCCTCGAGGTGCGCGCGGGCGGCGACCTCGGGCACGACGCCGCCGTAGCGGGCGTGCTCCTCCATCGACGAGGCGATGGTGTTGGCGAGGAGCGTCGTGCCGCGGACGATGCCGATCCCGGTCTCGTCGCAGCTGGTCTCGATGCCGAGGACGAGCGGACCGGCGGTCATGGCGACTCCTGTCGAGGGGCGGCGATCGGCGCGCGCATCACGAGCGCGTCGACGTTGTCGGGCTGGTAGTAGGCGGGGCGGACCCCGATCTCCTCGAAGCCCTCCGAGCGGTAGAGCGACTGGGCGGCCGGGTTGTCGGCACGGACCTCGAGGAAGACCTCGCGGGCACCGCGCTCGGCGGCGATGGCGACGAGGGCGCGCAGGAGGCGCCTGCCGAGTCCGGTGCGGCGCGCGGAGGCGAGCACCGCAATGGTCTGCACGTCGCCCTCGTGCGCGCCGACCGGGCAGAGCAGCCCGGCGTAGCCGACCAGCTCGCCCGCGTCCTCGGCGACCAGGTAGCGGGTGTGCCGGCTCCGGATCTCCTCGCGCATCATCGTGCGGGACCAGGCGTCGCTGGTGAACTCGGACTCCTCGATCGCCATGATCGCGTCGAGGTCGTGGACGGTGGCGTCGCGCAGCTCCGCGCTCACGCGGTGACCCGCTTGGGACCGGCCGAGAGTGTGACGTCGGGCGAGCGGAGGTAGAGCGGCTCGTCGGCCGCGGGGTCGCGGCCGGCCGCGCGGGTGAGCGCGGCCACGACGCCCAGCTCGGCGGCGGACACCGTCTCCGCCTCGAGGCGGGGCAGCTCGGGGAAGGGCAGCGCGGGCGGCTTGTCGAGGCCGGGTCCGGCGGTGCGGACGGGCAGGCCCTGCTCGTCGAGGCCGGCGTAGGCGCTCCAGTAGAGCTCGCGGCGGCGCGCGTCGGTGACGACGAGGAAGCCGTCCGCACGGCCGTGCCGCAGCGCGCCGAGCGCGACCGCGTCGTGCGAGACGACCGGCAGGGTGGGCACGTCGCGGCCGAACGCGAAGGCGCGGGCTGCGGCGATGCCGACCCGGAGTCCGGTGAAGGGGCCGGGGCCCATGCCGACGGCGACGGCCTCGATCGCGTCCGGGCCGATGCCGGCCGCCCCGAGGGCCTCCTCGATCAGCCGGCCGACGACCTCGGCGTGCCGCATGGTGTCGGTCTCGGTGCGCTCGGCCCGGACCGCCCCGTCCGCGCCGACGACGGCGACGGAGGTTCCGGAGGAGGTGTCGATCGCGAGCAGCACCCTGACAGGGTACCCGCGGGCGACGGGGCACCGGCCGAGGAGCCCGCGGCGCTCCGCAGCTGCTCGGTGGATCTCGATACGCCCTCTCCGAGGGCTGCTCGATCGGCATGCAGATCATGCTGGTCGAGCAGCCGCGCAGCGGCGTAGCGAGACCCGCCGTCAGCAGAGCGGTCAGCGCCAGCCGGTGCCGCGGAAGCGCACCGTGCGCGGCTCGATCGGCTCCTCGCCGTCCTCGGCGTCGGAGCCGCCGGTCGGGCGCTCCAGGACGATGTCGAGCCACGAGTCCGCCACGCCGTCGAGCAGACCGGCGCCCCACTCGACCACGACGACCGAGTGCTCGAGGTCGAGGTCGAGGTCGTCCAGCTCCACCGCGGACCCGACGCGGTAGGCGTCGACGTGCACCAGCGGCGGCCCGCCGTGCAGCGGAGGATGCGTCCGCGCGATGACGAACGTGGGGCTGGTCACCGGCCCGCGCACCCCGAGGCCCTCGCCGAGTCCGCGGGTGAAGGTCGTCTTGCCCGCCCCGAGCGGCCCGGTCAGCACCAGCAGGTCGCCGGCGCGCAGCACCCGGCCGAGGGAGCGGCCGAGCCCCTCCATCGCCTCCGGATCCGCGATCTCGACGGTGCGGTCGGCGAACCAGTCCCGCTCAGGCACGGACGCCTCCCGCAGAGCCGCCGACCGTCCTCCGCGGAACGCGGTGCCCGACCCGGGTGACGAGCTCGTAGTTGATGGTGCCGCACCAGCGCGCCCACTCGTCGACCGACGGAACTCCGGTGGTCGGGTCGCCCCAGAGCGTCACCGGGTCGCCGACCGCGACGGGAGCATCCCCGACGTCGACGACGAACTGGTCCATCGCCACCCGCCCGGCGATGCGGTGCCGGCGTCGACCGATCGACACCTCGGCAGTGCCGGAGGCGGCGCGCGGGATCCCGTCGGCGTAGCCGAACGGCACCAGCGCGAGCGTCGTCTCGCCGGACGCGCGGTAGGCGTAGTCGTAGCTGACGCCCGTCCCCGCGGGCACCCGCCGCACTCCCGCCACCCGCCCCTGCAGGGTCATCGCCGGCACCAGGCCGAGCCCGAGGGACGTCTCGTCGTCGAACGGCGAGAGCCCGTACACGCCGATCCCAGTGCGCACCTGGTCGAGCCGCGCCTCCGGCAGGCGGAGCGCCGCGGCCGTCGCGGCCAGGTGCACCAGCGGCGCCGGCGTCCCGTGCGCGCGCAGAACCTCCTCCGCGCGGCGCAGGAGGGCGAGCTGCGCGAGGTCCTCCTCGCGCGAGGTGTTGGAGAGGTGCGAGAACAGCCCGGTGAGCTGCAGCGAGCCGCGCGCCGCGTGCTGCACGAGGGACTGCGCGAGCGGCACCCACTCCGCCTCCGCCGCCCCATTGCGGCTGAGTCCGGTGTCGACCTTGAGCTGCACCGCCCCGCGCACGCCGCGGTCCTCGGCGGCCTGCGCGAGCCGGTCGAGCTGTCCGACCGAGGACACGGCGACCTCGATCCCGTGCTCGAGGGCGGTGTCGAAGTCCTGCTCGGGGTCGTGCAGCCAGCAGAGCACCGGCGCCAGGATCCCGGCCTCGCGGAGCGCGACCGCCTCGTCGAGATCGGCCGTGCCGAGCGCGTCCGCTCCGCCGGCGAGCGCCGCCTGCGCGACGGCGAGCGCGCCGTGCCCGTAGGCGTTCGCCTTGACGACCGCCATCAGCCGGGGCGCGGCCGTCAGCTCCCGGAGCCGCGCCGTGTTCGCCGCGACGGCGTCCAGATCGATCAGCGCCTCGCGGAAGGCGAGCGGCGCGATCACGACTCGGCCACCACGAACGCGCAGGCGACGCCGGCGTCGTGGCTCATCGAGAGGTGCACCCGCGCGATCCCGCGCGATTCCGCCGCCGCGCGCGCCGCGCCGTGCAGGACGAAGGACGGATTCCCGTGCTCGTCCCGCTCGACCACCATGTCGTGCCAGCGCGCGCCGGCCGAGTCGCCGAGCGCCTTGATCAGAGCCTCCTTCGCCGCGAACCGTCCCGCCAGCGAGGCCGTCGGCAGGTCGCGTTCGCTCTCGGCGAACAACCGCTCGCGGAGCCGGGGCGTGCGGGAGATCGCCCGCTCGAAGCGCGCGAGATCCACCACGTCCACGCCGATCCCGACGATCACGGCAGGGTCACTCGACCGTGACCGACTTGGCGAGGTTGCGCGGCTGGTCGACGTCGAGGCCCTTGGCCGAGGCGAGCTCCATCGCGAACATCTGCAGCGGCGTCACCGCGAGCAGCGGCTCGAACAGCGGGTCGGCCAGCGGGATCGGCACGACCTCGTCGGCGATCTGGATCGCGGCGGCGTCGCCCTGCTCGGCGATCGCGATCACCCGGGCGCCGCGCGCCTTGATCTCCTGGATGTTCGAGATCACCTTGCGCTGCAGCTCGTAGGACTCGCTCGGGCTCGGCACGATGACGAAGACGACCTGCCCCGGCTCGATCAGCGCGATCGGCCCGTGCTTGAGCTCGCCCGCGGCGAAGCCCTCGGCGTGGATGTAGGCGAGCTCCTTGAGCTTGAGCGCGCCCTCGAGTGCCACCGGGTAGCCGACGTGGCGGCCGAGGAAGAGCACCGCGCGGGTGTCCGCCATCCAGCCGGCGAGCTGGGCGATCGCCTCGGAGGCGTCGAGGACGCGCGAGAGCTTCTCGGGGATCGCCGCGAGCTGCGCGGCCTGCGAGGCGATCAGCTCGGGCGTGGCCGCGCCGCGCACCGCGGCCAGGTGCAGGCCGAAGAGGTAGAGCGCCGCGATCTGCGCGACGAACGCCTTCGTCGAGGCGACCGCGACCTCCGGGCCCGCGTGGGTGTAGAGCACCGCGTCGGACTCGCGCGGGATCGTCGCACCCTGGGTGTTGCAGACGGAGAGCGTCTTGGCGCCCTTCTCGCGGGCGTACTTGACGGCCATCAGCGTGTCCATGGTCTCGCCGGACTGGCTGATCGAGACGACCAGGGTGCGCGGGCTCAGCACCGGGTCGCGGTAGCGGAACTCGTGGCTCAGCTCGACCTCGACGGGCACGCGCGCCCACTTCTCGATGGCGTACTTGGCGACCATGCCGGAGTAGGCGGCGGTGCCGCAGGCGATCACGGTGATGCGGTCGATGTCGGTGAGGGTCGCGTCGAGCGACGCGAGCTCCGGCAGGACGATCGCGCCGTCCTGGATGCGGCCGAGGAGCGTCTTGGCGACCGCCTCCGGGCCCTCGCTGATCTCCTTGGCCATGAAGCTCGACCAGCCGCCCTTCTCGGAGGCGGAGGCGTCCCAGGCGATCTCGAACGGCTCGGTCTCGACCGCGTTGCCGAAGAAGTCGGTGACGGTCACCGCGTCGGGCGTGATGGTGACGATCTGGTCCTGCCCGATCGCGACCGCGCGGCGGGTGAACTCGACGAACGCGGCGACGTCGGAGCCGAGGAAGTTCTCGCCGTCGCCGAGGCCGATCACGAGCGGCGAGTTGCGGCGCGCGCCGACGACGACGCCGGGCTGGTCCTGGTGCAGCGCGAGCAGCGTGAAGGCGCCCTCGAGGCGCGCGACGACGGCCTGGAACGCGAGCACGAGGTCGCCGGTGCGGCGGTGCTCGCGGGCGATGAGGTGCGCGGCGACCTCGGTGTCGGTCTCGCTCTCGAAGACCGCGCCCTCGGCGAGCAGCTCCTCCTTGAGGGGCTGGAAGTTCTCGATGATGCCGTTGTGGATGACGGCGAGGCGCCCGTCGTCCGCGAGGTGCGGGTGGGCGTTGCGGTCGGTGGGGCCGCCGTGCGTCGCCCAGCGGGTGTGCCCGATGCCGGTGGTGCCCTGCGCGAGGGGGTGCGCCTCGAGATCGTCGACGAGAACGCTGAGCTTGCCGGAGCGCTTGCGGCTGTCGATCCGGCCGTCGGCGTCGATCACGGCCACACCGGCGGAGTCGTACCCGCGGTACTCCAGTCGCTTCAGTCCCCCGAGCAGCACGGCCAGGCTGTCGCGCGCGCCGACGTATCCAACGATTCCACACATGGGCTCGATCCTAATCGCGCGCGGGGGCGCTCCTGCGGCGACGGGGCCGAGCCGCGGCGGCCGCTAGGATCGTGCAGATGTCCTCGTCAGCTCGCGAACCCGGGCGCGAGGCGCACCCCTCCCCGTTCGTCGAGATCGTCCGCTCCGACTGGGCCGAGCTCGCCCGCAGCACCGAGCTGCCGCTGAGCGAGACCGAGGTCGTGCAGCTGCGCGGGCTGGGCGACCGGCTGAGCCTCACCGAGGTCGCCGAGGTGTACCTCCCGCTGTCCCGGCTGCTCACCCTCTACGCGGGCGGCGCGCGCCAGCTGCACCGGGCGACGAGCACCTTCCTCGGCGAGCGCGCGCAGCCCACCCCGTTCGTGATCGGCGTGGCCGGCTCGGTCGCGGTCGGCAAGTCGACCATCGCCCGCCTGCTCCGCGAGCTGCTCGCCCGCTGGGACGACACCCCGCGCGTCGAGCTCGTGACGACCGACGGCTTCCTCCTGCCGAACAGCGAGCTGGAGCGGCGCGGGCTGATGAGCCGGAAAGGCTTCCCGGAGTCGTACGACCGCCGCGCGCTCCTGCGCTTCGTCTCGGAGGTGAAGGGCGGGGCGGCCGAGGTGCGTGCTCCGTTCTACTCGCACCTCTCCTACGACATCGTCCGCGACGCCGAGATCGTGGTGCGGCGACCGGACGTGCTGATCGTCGAGGGACTGAACGTCCTGCAGCCGCCCGCGCCCGGGCACGGCCTCGCGGTCAGCGACCTCTTCGACTTCACGGTCTACGTCGACGCGCGGACGAGCGACATCGCGCGCTGGTACGAGGAGCGGTTCCTCGCGCTGCAGCAGGGCGCCTTCGCGAGCCCGAACTCCTACTTCCACCGCTACGCCTCGCTGACGCCCGACGAGGCGCGCGAGCGGGCCCGGAGCATCTGGTCCTCGATCAACGAGCCGAACCTGCTGCAGAACGTGCGGCCCACGCGCTCGCGCGCGAGCCTCGTCCTGCGCAAGCAGGCCGACCACACCGTCTCCTCGGTGCTCCTCCGCAAGATCTGACGCGGGGCCCCGGCGGCTGGTCTCGATACGCGCCTCCGGCGCTACTCGACCAGCATGGGAGGCGGCAGGTCTCGATACGCGCCTCCGGCGCTGCTCGACCAGCAGGCGGCGAGCAGGCCGAGTCATGACGTGCCTCGCCCAGCGAGCAGGCGGAATCATGCTGATCGAGTAGCCCCGCAGGGGCGTATCGGGATCCCCGGGCCAGCGGCGGGCGAGGCCGCTAGGCCGCGACGCGCAGCTGCTCGAGCACGACGGCCGCGAGGGACTCGGCCAGCCGGTCGGCGGTCTCCTTGGTGGAGGCCTCGACCATGACCCGCACCATCGGCTCGGTGCCGGAGGGCCGGAGCAGCACGCGCCCGCCGGTGCCGAGCTCGCGCTCCGCCTCGGCGATGGCGGCCGCGATGACGGCGTCGTCGTGCACGCCCTCGCGGTCGACGCCGCGGACGTTGACGAGCGTCTGCGGGAACACCCGCATCACCGAGGCGAGCTCGGCGAGCGACTTCCCGGTCCGCGCCACCTCGGCGGCGAGCTGGAGCCCGGTGAGGACGCCGTCGCCGGTCGTCGCGAAGCGGCTCATGATGACGTGACCCGACTGCTCGCCGCCGAGCGAGTAGCCGCCGTCGTTCATGGCCTCGAGCACGTAGCGGTCGCCCACACCGGTCTCGATCACGCGGATGCCGGCGTCGGCCATCGCGGTCTTGAGGCCGAGGTTGCTCATCACCGTGGCGACGAGCACGTTGTCGCGGAGGACGCCGCGACGGGCCATCGAGGTCGCGAGGATCGCCATGATCTGGTCGCCGTCGACGACGCGCCCCTCGGCGTCGACCGCGAGGCAGCGGTCCGCATCGCCGTCGTGCGCGATGCCGAGATCGGCGCCCGCCTCGCGGACCGCCTCGGCGACGTGGTCGAGGTGGGTCGAGCCCACCCCGTCGTTGATGTTGATGCCGTCCGGATCGTTGCCGATCACGGTGACGGTCGCGCCGGCATCCGTGAAGACCTCCGGCGAGATGCCCGCGGCGGCGCCGTGCGCGCAGTCGATGACCACGTGCAGTCCGTCCAGGCGGGTGCTGCCGAGCGAGCCGAGCAGGTGGAGGACGTAGCGGTCCTCGGCGTCGGCGAAGCGGCGGATGCGGCCGACGTCGGGGCCGAGCGGCGTGAGCGGCGGGACGCCGAGAGCCGCCTCGATGCGGTTCTCGAGCTCGTCCGGGAGCTTGCGGCCGCCGGCCGCGAAGAACTTGATGCCGTTGTCGGCAGCGGGGTTGTGCGACGCCGAGATCATCACGCCGAAGTCGGCGCTCTCGTCGGCGATGAGGTAGGCGGCGGCGGGCGTCGGGATCACTCCCGCGTCCAGCACGTCGACGCCGGCGCTCGCGAGGCCGGCCGCGACGGCGGCACCGATGAACTGGCCCGAGATCCGAGGATCGCGGGCCAGGACGGCGAGGGGCCGACGGCCCTCCGCCCGGGCGGCCGCACCGAGTACACGGGCGGCCGCCTGAGCGAGGCCGAGGGCCAGGTCGGCCGTGACGTCGCGATTCGCGAGGCCACGGACGCCATCTGTTCCGAACAGGCGCGGCATGATGCCAGTCCCCTTCTGAAGCTGCTGATCGGCGGCCACGGGGGCCGCAGCGACTAGCGCTTCGAGAACTGGGACGCCTTGCGGGCCTTCTTGAGACCGGCCTTCTTGCGCTCGATGACGCGAGCGTCGCGGGTGAGGAAGCCGGCCTTCTTCAGGATGGCGCGGTTGTTCTCGCGGTCGATCTCGTTCAGCGCACGCGCGATCGCGAGGCGGAGCGCACCGGCCTGGCCGGAGGGGCCGCCGCCGGTGATCTTCGCGACGACGTCGTACGAGCCGAGGAGGTCGAGGACCTTGAACGGGTCGTTGATCAGCTGCTGGTGCAGCTTGTTCGGGAAGTACTCCGCGAACTCGCGGGCGTTCACGGTCAGGCTGCCGGAGCCCGGGACCAGGCGCACGCGGGCGATGGCCTGCTTGCGACGGCCCACGGCTGCGCCGGAGACGTTGAGGACGGCGCGGGGCGTCGAGGACGCCTCGGTGGCCGGGCTTTCGGTGGAGTAGCTCTCGGGAGCCACGTCGATCTGGTCTGCGATCTTCGCCACGGTGTAGGTGATCCTTTGTCTTCGAAGTCTGGGGTGTCGGGGAGGGCCGGAGCCTACTGGGCGACCTGGGTGAAGGCGTACGCCTTGGGCTGCTGAGCCGCGTGAGGGTGCTCGGTGCCCGTGTAGACCTTCAGCTTGCGCAGCTGCGCACGACCGAGGGAGTTCTTGGGGAGCATTCCGCGGATGGCCTTCTCGACGGCGCGGATCGGGTTCTTCTCGAGGAGCTCGGCGTACGTGGTGGCCGTGAGGCCGCCCGGGTAGCCGGAGTGGCGGTACGCCTTCTTCTGGAGGAGCTTCTGGCCGGTGAGGGCCACCTTCTCGGCGTTGACGATGATGACGAAGTCGCCCATGTCCATGTGCGGCGCGAACGTCGGCTTGTGCTTGCCGCGCAGGAGCGCAGCGGCGTGGGTGGCCAGACGGCCGAGCACGACGTCGGACGCGTCGATGACGATCCAGTCGTGCTGGACGTCAGCCGGCTTCGGAGAAAAAGTGCGAGTCACGTGAGTGCTGCTTTCTGATCGGAGTGAGGAGTTCGTGAATCCCGCTCCGTGGCCGTTCGACCCGCGAGGGGGCCGAACCGATCCGGTGGAGGGCTCAACTTCGGGTGCCGGCACGCAGCCGAGAACACCAAGGGTCGACAGTACAGCAATCCGCACCGGAGCGGAAGCTCACGGGCTCGCCGCCGCGCTCCCCCGGGCGGTCGGGTCAGGAGTCGTCCTGCCCCAGCGCGGCCAGGACCTCGGTCGCCAGCTCCTCGAGCGGGGCCTGGCCGCCGACGTAGGAGCGGAGCGAGAGCAGCCGGTCCCCGGCGAGCACGACGACCGTGGCGGCCGGGTCGACCGCCGGGTCGCCGGCGCGGAAGAAGGCGGCGTCACCCAGCCCGCTCGGCTCGACGGGGGCCTCGGACTGCTGCGCGGCGACGTCGGCGGTGGTGGCGCCGGTCGCCGTCTGCAGGACGAGCGCGGCGGGGTTGCCCGCCATCGCCCAGGCGCAGCCCGAGCCCTGGTCCGAGGCGGTGACGAAGCCCTCTGGCAGCTCGAGGGCCGCTTCGATCGCCGTCACCGGCAGCACCGCGGCGCAGTCGAGGACCTCGACCGTCGCACCGGCGGTCGGCTCGGCCGCGGGAGTGGTCGGCACCGCGGTGGGCACGGCGGTCGGCGCGGTGGAGTCGACCGCGGCGGCGGGCGCCCGGTCCGGCACGTCGATCGCCGACGACGAGCAGCCGGCCAGCAGCAGCCCGGCCGGCAGGACGAGCGCTGCGACCAGCGCGCTCGCGCGGTGGTTCCTGCGGATCACTCGTCGTCCTCCCCCTGGGCGTCCCCGCCGGGCAGGGTGCGCTTCACCCGGGTGAGCACCGCCCGCTCGGCCAGTTCCGAGTCCTCAGGGTAATCGACCTCGCGCAGGATGAGGCCGCGCGCCGGCATGACCGCGAAGGCGTTCGTGCGGCGGGCGGCGTCGCGCAGCAGCGGGAGCTCGCCCGCCTCCAGCTTGCCGATCCCCACGGCCACGCAGGAGCCGACGAGGGCGCGCACCATGCTGTGGCAGAAGGCGTCGGCGCGCAGGTGGGCGTGCAGCACGCCGTCCTCGTCCCGCTCCCAGGTGAAGTCGAGGAGGCTGCGGATGGTGGTGGCTCCGACCCGCGCGCGGCAGAACGAGGCGTAGTCGTGCAGGCCGAGCAGCGACTCGGCCGCCTGCGCCATCATGCCCTCGTCGACCGCCTCGTTGATCCAGGTCGTGAAGCCGCGCTCGAGCGGCCGCCGCAACGAGGTGCGGTCGGCGAGCCGGTACTCGTAGCGCCGCCAGCGCGCGGAGAAGCGCGCGTCGAAGCCCTCGGGCGCCCGGGTCACCCGGTGCACGGACAGGTCCGAGTACTGACCGAGGATCCCCTGCAGCTTGCGCTGGAGCACGACCTCCGGCGCGACCTTCTCGGTCCCGGCCCGCGGGCTGCCGTTCAGCCGCGACCACTGCTGGGGCGTGAGGTCCAGGTGCGCCACCTGCGCGCTCGCGTGCACGCCGGCGTCGGTGCGGCCCGCGACGGTGACCACCGTCCGCTCCTCCGAGCGCAGCAGCACGCCGAGGGCGTCCTCGAGGACGCCCTGCACCGTGCGGAGGCCGGGCTGGAGTGCCCAGCCCGCGAAGTGGGTGCCGTCGTAGGCCAGATCGAGGCGGACGCGGTGGAGCACCCGACGAGTCTAGGTCGTCCGCCGGGCCGTTCCGGGTCGCCGGATCAGCCGGCCGAGAGCCGGACGCCGAGCGAGTCGAAGACGGCCACCGCCCAGTCGGCGAGGACGTCCTGGTCCCCGACGAAGGACTCGACGTGCAGCTCGTAGCCGCCCGCCAGGACGGCCAGCTGGGACGGCGTCGCCGCCGAGCCCTCGAGCCGGTAGGCCGCCTCCCCCAGCGGAGCCGGCACGGCGCCGACGGCCTCCCCCGCACCGGCGAACGTCTCCGCGAGCCGCGCGGGCCCGACGCTGACGAGGACCGCGGACGGATTGCCGGCGATGCCGTAGGAGCAGGAGTCCTCCGCCTGGACGAGCACGGCCGTTCCGGCGGGCAGTCCGACCGCCGTCTCGACCGCCGAGGCGGGCAGTGCCGCGGAGCAGTCCAGCTCGGGAGCCGGCGCGACGGTCGCAGCGGTCGCGCTGGGCACGGACTCGGGGGCGGCGACCGCATCCGGCGCCGTCGTGCCCGCCGACTCCGGCACGTCGACGACGCCCGCGGAGGAGCAGCCCGTCAGCAGAGCCGTCGCGGCGAGGAGCAGGACCGCATGGTGCGCGCGCACGGAACTCCTCCTGCTGGCCGACGAGGACGGGGGCCGGGGTACCGGACGCATCCCGACCCTCTGTCGGGACGATCCCGCCATCGTAAGCGACGTTCCGCGCCACCGAGTACGACGACGACCACCGCGCGGAACGACGAGAGCCCCCCGTCCCCGAGGGGGCGGAGGGCTCTCGAGACGTGCTCGGGACTACTTGGTCTCGGCGGTCGTCTCGACCGGTGCGTCCTCGACGGGCGCGTCCTGGACGGTCGCGTCGGCCTCGGTCGTGTCGGCGACGGGCGCCTCCTCGACAGTGGCGTCCTCGGCCGGGGCGTCCGCGACGACGGTCTCGTCCTCGACCGGAGCCGAGACGGGAGCGGCGCCGGTGCGCGACTTCTTGACCTTCGGCGTCACGGGCTCGAGGACGAGCTCGATGACGGCCATCGGGGCGTTGTCGCCCTTGCGGGGACCGATCTTCGTGATGCGGGTGTAGCCGCCCTCACGCTCGGCGACGAGCGGCGCGATCTCGGTGAAGAGCTCGTGCACGACGCTCTTGTCGCCGATGGTCGCGAGGACGCGGCGGCGGGCGTGCAGGTCGCCGCGCTTCGCGAACGTCACCAGACGCTCGGCGAGGGGACGCAGGCGCTTGGCCTTGGTCTCGGTCGTCTTGATGCTCTTGTGCGTGAACAGGGCCGCGGCCAGGTTCGCGAGCAGCAGACGCTCGTGTGCGGGACCGCCTCCGAGGCGGGGGCCCTTCGTGGGCTTGGGCATGGCTTTACTCCAGTACTAAAGGGGTGTCAGAAGGTCGAACGCCGGAGCGGAGACCTAGATGCTCTCGTCGTCGTAGCTGTAGAAGTGGGCGCCGTCGAACCCGGGGACCGAGTCCTTCAGCGACAGGCCCAGCTCCGTCAGCTTCTCCTTGACCTCATCCACCGACTTCTGACCGAAGTTGCGGATGTTCATGAGCTGCGTCTCCGAGAGGGCGACGAGCTCATTGACGTTGTTGATGCCCTCGCGCTTGAGGCAGTTGTAGCTGCGCACCGAGAGGTCGAGGTCCTCGATGGGCATGGACAGCTCGGTCGAGAGGACGGCGTCGACCGGCGCGGGGCCGATCTCGATGCCCTCGGCCGCGTTGTTCAGCTCGCGGGCGAGTCCGAACAGCTCGGTCAGCGTGCGACCGGCCGACGCGATGGCGTCGCGCGGCGTGATCGCCGGCTTCGACTCGACGTCGACGACGAGGCGGTCGAAGTCGGTGCGCTCGCCGGCACGGGTGGCCTCGACGCGGTAGGTGACCTTGAGCACGGGCGAGTAGATCGAGTCGACCGGGATCTGGCCGGCCTCGGAGAACTCGCTGCGGTTCTGGGTCGCCGACACGTAGCCGCGGCCGCGCTCGATGGTGAGCTCGAGCTCGAACTTCGCCTTGTCGTTCAGGGTCGCGATGACGAGGTCCGGGTTGTGGATCTCGACACCGGCCGGAGCCGAGATGTCGGCGGCGGTGACCTGGCCGGCGCCCTGCTTGCGCAGGTAGGCGGTGATCGGCTCGTCGTGCTCGGAGGAGACGACGAGTCCCTTGATGTTCAGGATGATCTCGGTGACGTCCTCGCGGACGCCCGGGACGGTCGTGAACTCGTGCAGGACTCCGTCGATCCGGATGCTGGTGACAGCGGCGCCGGGGATGGAGGACAGCAGGGTGCGACGCAGCGAGTTGCCGAGCGTGTAGCCGAAGCCGGGCTCGAGGGGCTCGATGACGAAGCGGGAACGGAACTCCGAGATGTTCTCCTCGGTGAGCGTCGGACGCTGTGCGATAAGCACTGTTGATTCCTTTCGATCACGTGTCCGCTATATGACACGTGCGTTTGCGAGTCTGAAGTTGTGAAAGAAATGCGCGATCCGCCGGCCGGCCTCACGTCGCGCTGGAGAGCGCTTCGTTCGGCCGGCCGACGGCTGCGAGTGCTGCGTTAGACGCGACGGCGCTTCGGCGGGCGGCAGCCGTTGTGCGCCTGCGGGGTGACGTCGTTGATCGAGCCGACCTCGAGGCCTGCGGCCTGGAGCGAGCGGATCGCGGTCTCGCGACCCGAGCCCGGGCCCTTCACGAAGACGTCGACCTTCTTCATGCCGTGCTCCTGCGCCTGACGCGCGGCCGACTCGGCAGCGAGCTGGGCGGCGAACGGCGTCGACTTGCGCGAGCCCTTGAAGCCGACTCCACCGGACGAGGCCCAGCTGATGACGGCCCCGGCGGGGTCGGTGATCGACACGATGGTGTTGTTGAACGTCGACTTGATGTGGGCCTGGCCCACAGCGATGTTCTTCTTCTCCTTGCGGCGCGGCTTGCGCGCGGCCGACTTGGGGGTAGCCACTTGTTATCTCCTCTAGGTCCGTGTCGCCCGCGTTACTTGCGGCCGGCCTTCTTCTTGCCGGCGACGGTGCGCTTCGGGCCCTTGCGGGTGCGAGCGTTCGTCTTGGTGCGCTGTCCACGGACCGGGAGGCCGCGACGGTGGCGGATGCCCTCGTAGGACCCGATCTCGACCTTGCGGCGGATGTCGGCGGCGACCTCGCGGCGGAGGTCTCCCTCCACCTTGTAGTTGCCCTCGATGTAGTCGCGGAGCGCGACGAGCTGGTCGTCGGTGAGGTCCTTGACGCGGATGTTGCCGTCGATCCCCGTGTCGCTCAGCGTCTTCAGCGCGCTGGTGCGGCCGACTCCGTAGATGTAGGTCAGTGCGACCTCCACGCGCTTCTCGCGCGGAATGTCTACTCCTGCCAGACGTGCCATGGTGGCTTCTCCTGTGAGTGAGTGGAGGTGTGAAGCAACGTCGGTGCCTCGGCCTCCGACCGAAGGTGTCCTCGCCGTTCACCCCGGGAGACCCGGGGCGCTGCGCGATTTCTGACGTTGCGGGGTGGTGTGTTGCCGTGCTGCTGGGCGGTTTCCCGCCCGCGCTCCTCGCAGGAGCGCCGGGAGTCCCGGAGGACTAGCCCTGGCGCTGCTTGTGGCGGGGGTTGCTGCTGCAGATGACCATCACGTTGCCGTGGCGGCGGATGATCTTGCAGTGGTCGCAGATGCGCTTGACGCTGGGGTTGACCTTCATTGTTCTGTTCCTTGTTTTCGCTGGCGTCGTGCTCCCGGCGGATGCCGGGGCCGTTCCTTACAGGACACGCACGTCGCGAACTGAGCGGAGCGAACGTCTACTTGTAGCGGTAGACGATCCGGCCGCGGGTCAGGTCGTAGGGGCTGAGCTCCACGATCACGCGGTCCTCGGGGAGGATGCGGATGTAGTGCTGACGCATCTTGCCCGAGATGTGGGCGAGAACCTTGTGTCCGTTGGTGAGCTCCACGCGGAACATCGCGTTGGGGAGCGCCTCGACAACCGCACCTTCGATTTCGATGACACCGTCTTTTTTGGCCATAGCCTCACTGTCGTTCGGAAGTAGTGTGTGTACTGGTCGTGCGAATGCTTCCGCGACGATCCTCCCCCCGGGCGGAGCCCGGGGAGCGGTGCGCGGGCGTGCCGGAGCACGCGCAAACACCAAGGGTCGATACTACGCGAATCCCCGCTTCTCCGCCAGCCCGGGCGTGTCGCCTCAGGGCGGGGGCGGGCACCCGCCGCGGACGGCGGTGTGCGCGCCGCGGAGCGCGAGCACGACGGCCGCCGCCTAGGCTCTCCCTCGTCGAAGGGACCGCGGATGGCGCGCACGGAGAAGACGACGGACGGCACGGCGAGGAGCCCGCGGAGCTGGTACTCGCACCCCCTGGTGACCGTGCTCGTCGCGATCGTCGTCATCGCCCTCGTGCAGACGTTCTTCGTGAAGGTGTACACCGTGCCGACCGGCTCGATGGAGAACACCCTGCAGGGCGGCGGCTTCTTCGGCGACCGCATCCTGGTCGACCGCACCGCGGCCCTGCACGGCGAGCCTGAGTCGGAGCAGATCGTCGTCTTCTCTCGCGACGCGCGCTGGGGCGCGACGGACGCGGTCGGGAACCCGCTCTCCGAGGCGGTCAAGTACTTCGGCGACGTGACGAGCATCGGCCCGTCGCACGAGGAGTTCCTCGTGAAGCGCGTGATCGCGACCGCCGGCCAGACGGTCTCCTGCTGCGACGCCGAGGGGCACGTGCTCGTGGACGGGCAGCCGCTCGCGGGCGACTACGTCTTCGAGGACTTCCCGTTCACCCCCGGCACCCAGGACTGCGACTCGCAGCCCGCCTCCACCCGCTGCTTCCAGGAGTACACGGTGCCGGAGGACACGCTCTTCGTCCTCGGCGACCACCGCTCGAACTCCAACGACTCGCTCGGCGACTGCCGCGGGGCGCCGGGCCCGATCGACTCCTGCGTGAAGACGGTGCCGATCGAGAGGGTGGTCGGGCGCGTCTTCGCCGTGGCCTGGCCGCTGACCCGCTGGCGCCTCTTCTAGTCCGGCCCGCCCCCGGAACCGCGAAGGGGCGGAGCCGGATGCCGGAGCACCCGATCCCGCCCCTTCGGACGCGGACCCGCGAGATCAGCCGCGGACGACCGCGACGACCTGCGCGAACAGCGGGTGGTCCGCGCCGAGGCCGGTCACCTCGGCGACGAACTCCTCCGGCGACAGCGCCGCCAGCTTCTCCTTCAGCTCGACGCTCTGCGGGTCCTCCGGCACGTCGAAGCGGAGGGCCGCGCCGATCGCCGTCAGAAGTCCGCTCGGCACGTGCCCGCGCTCGGCGAGCTCGGCCGCCGGGCCGATGAAGCGCTCGTGCCGCGAGAGCTTGCGCAGCGGCTGGCGCCCGACCCGGTCCACCGTGTCGGTCAGACCCGGGTTCGCGAAGCGCTTCAGCGTCTTCCGGAGGTAGGCCTCCTGCTCCTCGTCGCTGAAGCCGTGCTTCTCGACGATCAGCGTCTTGGTGTCCTCGAGCGCGGCCTTCACCGCGTCGTGCACCTCGGGCAGCGCGAGCGCGTCCGACAGCTTGTGCGCGCCGGCCGCGAAGCCGACGTACGCCGCGGTGGCGTGCCCGGTGTTCACCGTGAAGAGCTTGCGCTCGATGAACGGCTCGAGATCGTCGACCCAGGTGGCGCCGGGGATCTCGGGCTCGGAGCCCTCGAACGGCGTGCGGTCGACGACCCACTCGAAGAAGCTCTCGACCGTGACGTCGAGACCCTGGCCGGCCGCCTGGTTCGGCACGATGCGGTCGACCGCGGTGTCCGCGAAGACCGCGCGGGAGCGCAGGCGCTCCCACTCGTCCGCACCGAGGCTCGCGGCGACCTCGGTCTGCAGCAGCCGGGTCGCGTTGATCGCGTTCTCGCAGGCCATCACGGCGAGGCGGGGCGCGGAGTCCGCGCGGGCGGCGAGGCCCTTCGCGATCACCGGGGCGACGAAGCGCAGGATGTTCGGACCCACCGCGGTGGTGACGAGGTCGGCGGCGGCGATCTCGCGGACGAGGGCCTCCTCGTCGCTCGCCGAGTTGATCGCGCGGAAGCCGTCGACGACGTGCGTCGCGGACGACTCCCCCACCTCGTGCACCTCGTAGCTGTCGGCGGCGGCGAGCTGATCGATCAGCGCCGCGTTGACATCGGCGAAGACGAGCTCGTAGCCGGCACCGTGCAGGATCAGCCCGACGAAGCCGCGGCCGATGTTGCCGGCGCCGAAGTGGACGGCGGTGGGCATCAGGAGTTGACCTCGCCCAGCAGCGCGTAGAGCGACTGCGCGTCCGGGGCGTCGAGGAGCTTCTGCACCTCGTCCTCCTCGGAGAAGATGATCGCGATCTTCGAGAGGATCTCGAGGTGCTCGTTGTTGACGCCGGCGATGCCGACGACGAAGCGGACCTCGTTGCCGTCCCAGTCGATCGGCTGCGCGTAGCGGACGAAGGAGAGCGCCGAGGAGCGGATCTCGTCCTTCGCGTCGTTCGTGCCGTGCGGGATGGCGAGCAGGTTGCCCATGTAGGTGGAGACGGTCGCCTCGCGGGCGAGCATCGCCTCGTGGTAGGCAGGCGTGACGGCGCCGACGCCGACCAGCATGTCGGCGGCCTCCTTGATGGCGGTCTCCTTCGACGTGGCGGTGCCGGAGGCGTTGATCTGTCCGATGGTGAGCACATCGCTCATGGCGTGCGTCCTTTCCGTGGGTGGTGAACGAATGAGGGAACCCGCAGGGGCGAGCGGAGCGTCTCCGCCACATCGCACCCTACGGGCTCCCTCAGGGGTGTTCCCGACTACTTGCCGTGCTGCTCCGCGACGAGCGAGACGACCTCGTCGTACTTGGGGCTGTTCATGAAGTTGTCGACGGAGACGTGGATCGCGCCCGGCGTGCGCTGGCGCGCCCGCTCGGTCAGCTCGGCCTGGGTGATGACCAGGTCGACGTCGTCCTCGAGGGCCGCGATCGCCTTGTTGGTGACCGTGACGTCCTCGAAGCCCGCCTTCTTCATCTTGTTGCGCAGGACGGAGGCGCCCATGGCGGACGATCCCATCCCGGCGTCGCAGGCGAAGACGATGTTGCGCACCTGCGTGGCGGTGGCGGTCGCCGAGGCGCCGTCCTGGTTGGACGCGCCGCTCGCGTTGAGGAGCGAGCCGACGGCGCTCTCCTTGCCCTTGTTCGACGAGTTGGCGGCGACGGCGGCGGCGAGCTTGTCGTCTCCGGCCTCCATGGCGTCGAGGTCGCGCTTGCGGCTGCCGCGGATGATGAACGACGCGACGACGAACGACACGGCCATCGAGAGCAGGACCGAGAGGATCACGCCGAGGTAGCTGTCACGCGAGGTCTGCAGGAGCACCGCGATGATCGATCCCGGGGACGCCGGGGCGACGAGGCCGGAGTCGAACGCGACGTTGGTCGCGACGCCCGTCATGCCGCCGAGGATGACGGCCGCGACGAGCGCGGGCTTCATCAGCACGTAGGGGAAGTAGATCTCGTGGATGCCGCCGACGAAGTGGATCAGCGCGGCGCCGGGGGCGGAGCCGCGGGCGATGCCCACACCGAAGATCGCGAAGGCGAGCAGCACGCCCATGCCGGGGCCGGGGTTGGCCTCGAGCAGGAACAGGTACGACTTGCCCTGGTCCTGCGCCATGACGGTGCCGAGCGGGGTGAGGACGCCCTGGTTGATGGCGTTGTTGAGGAACAGGATCTTGGCCGGCTCGATGAAGATCGAGGTCAGCGGCAGCAGGCCCGCGTTCACCAGGAGGTCGACGCCGTCGCCGAGGATCTTGGTGAGGAACGAGATGATCGGCGCGATGCCGAAGAACGCGCCCAGCGAGAGGAGCATGCCGAGGATTCCGGCGGAGAAGTTGTTGACCAGCATCTCGAAGCCGGGCTTGATCTTGCCGTCCCAGATCGAGTCGACCTTCTTCATCAGCCACGCGGCGAGCGGGCCGATGATCATGGCGCCGAGGAACATCGGGATGGTGGCGCCGACGATGACGCCCATGGTGGCGATCGAGGCGACCACGCCACCGCGCTGGCCGTAGACCATGCGGCCACCGGTGTTCGCGATGAGCAGCGGGAGCAGGTAGGTGATCATCGGGGCGACGAGACCGATGTACTGCTGGAAGGTCGCGCCGTCCTCACCGGCGGCGAGCTGGGTGCGGGCACCCTCCCAGCCGATCTGGGCCGCGTCGCCGAAGCCGCCGAGGATGCCGTTGGGCAGCCAGCCCGCGGCGATGAAGAGCGAGGTGATGAGACCCCACGCGATGAAGGCCGCGATGTTCGGCATGACCATCCCCGAGAGGAAGGTGCCGAATCGCTGGACGTGGACGCGCGTACCTCCGCGCGTCGACGTCGCTGACGTCGTTGTCATGTGGTGTGTTCTCCGATTCTGAGGGTGGGAGATCCGGTCGCTCCGGAGGCGGGCCGGGCTCCCGCGGGGCGGGACGAGACGGGGTGGTGCAGGGGTCGTGCCGTGGTGCGGGTGGTGCGGGGTGGTGCTGCGGAGGATCGCGCGGATGCGGGCCGCGCGATCCCCGGGATCAAGAGGCGGCGATCGCCTCGGTGACGGCGGACCGGGCGTCCGCCGCGCTGTCGGCCGCGAGGGCGAGCTCGGCGTAGCGCCTCGCGTCCTCGAGGGTGTGCTCGGCCAGCTCGGCGCGGACGTCGGCGAGAGCCGACGGCGACATCGAGAGGGTCGTCGCGCCGAGGCCCACGAGGACCACGGCGAGCAGCGGATCCGCGGCGGCCTCGCCGCAGATGCCGACGGGCTTGCCCAGTGCGGCGCCCGCGCGGCCGACCTCGCCGACGAGGCGGAGGACGGCGGGGTGCCACGGGTCCTGGAAGGCGGACACGGTGCCGAGCATCCGGTCCGCCGCCAGGGTGTACTGGGTCAGGTCGTTGGTGCCGATGGAGGCGAAGTCGGCGACTCCGAGGATCCGGTCGGCGAGCAGGGCGGAGGAGGGGACCTCCACCATCACGCCGGCGGTGCGGATCCCGAGCTCCTTGGCCATGGAGGTGAAGTAGCGGGTCTCGTCGACCGTCGCGACCATCGGCGCCATGACCCACAGGTCGGCGTCGGTCGCGGCATCGGCCTGGGCGAGCGCGGTGAGCTGGTCGCGGAGGATCTGCTCGCTCGCGCGCAGGGCGCGGAGTCCGCGGAGGCCGAGCGCCGGGTTCTCCTCGTGGTTGTCGTTGAGGAAGGCGAGCGGCTTGTCGGCGCCGGCGTCGAGCGCGCGCACCACGACCTTGCGGCCGGGGAAGGCGGCGAGGAGGCGGGTGTACTGCTCGGCCTGCTCGGCGACGGTCGGGGCCTCCTTCGCGTCGAGGAAGAGGAACTCGGTGCGGAACAGGCCCACGCCCTCCGCGCCGAGCTCGACGGCGTTCTCGGCGCCGTCGGCCGAGCCGAGGTTCGCCAGCAGCGGCACGGCGTGACCGTCGGCGAGGGCGCCCGGGACGACGGGGGCGGCGAGCATCTCGGCGCGCTCCGCGATCGAGGACTTCGCGTCGCCGATCTCGACGTCGGACGGGTTCACCGTCACGACGCCGGAGGAGGCGTCGAGGATGACGAGCTGGCCGTCGCGCAGGTCGAGCGCGCCGGTGGTGCCGACGATGGCGGTGATGGACTTCTCGCGGGCGAGGATCGCCGTGTGCGAGGTCGGGCCGCCGTCGCTGGTGATCAGGCCGAGGACCTTCTCGAGGTCGAGCAGCGCGGTGTCGGCCGGCGCGAGGTCGCGGGCGACGAGCACGAACGGCTCGTCCGACTCCGGGACGCCGGGCGCCGGGACGCCGCGCAGGTGGGCGACGACCCGCTGCGAGACGTCGTCGAGGTCGGTCGCGCGCTCGGCCATGTAGCCGCCCATCGCGACCAGCAGATCGCGGAAGCCGGCGAACGCCTCGTGCACCGCGCGCTCGGCGGTCTTGCCGGTCGCGAGCCGCGCCTTGACGTCGTCCGCGAGCGAGGGGTCCTCCGCCATCAGCGCCTGCGCGTCGAGGACGTCCTTCGCCGAGCCGCCGGCGCGCTCACCGCGGTGGCGGATGGTCGCGGCGGTCGCCGACAGGGAGGCGACCGCGCGCTCCTCCTCCTGCGCGACGGAGCGGGTGCTGGCGGTGTCCTCGGGCTCGGGGAGCGGGTCGGGCATGCGCAGCACCGGCCCGAGGGCCAGGCCGCGGCCGACTCCGGTGCCCTGGAGCTTCGCGGAGGCGTAGGCGGTGGAAGGAGTGGACAGCGTCATGGGTTCCCGGTTCCTGTCGTGCGTCTCGTCGGTGAGAGGGCGGTGGGGCGAGGGGTCTTAAGCGTCGTGGTCGGTGGAGAGGAACTCCGCGAGCTCGTCGAGGATCGCCTGCTCGTTGTCGCCCTCGACGGAGAGGGTCAGCGAGTCGCCGTGCTCGATGCCGAGCGAGATGATGCCGAGGATCGAGGCCGCGTTCACCGCGGTGCCCTCGCCCTTCTTCACCAGGACCTTCTGACCCGACTTCGCCGCGGCCTGGCTGAAGAGCGAGGCGGGGCGGGCGTGGAGGCCCTTCGACGATGCAACCTGCACGGTGCGCTCGACCATGAACGTTTCTCCTTGATCCTGCAGTCGGAACTGCGTCAGTGGTTCCCGGCGCCGGGCGCGAGGCCCGGGGCGGGAGGTGAGGCGTCCCCGTCCGATCCTGCGACGACCGCGCGAGCGGCGAAGAGGACGGGAAGGGTGTCGAGCACGGCATCGGCACCGTGCGCCCCGAAGACGTCGTGCGGGAGGAGTGCTGCCGCGGCGCCGACGTGCACCGCGCGCTGGCGGAGCTCGTCGAACTGCGGCTCGAGGTGCGGTCCGACCAGGAGGACGTCCGCCTGGGGCAGAGCGTCCGCGAGACCGGGAAGGGTCTCGGATCGGAACACGGCATCGATGCCGCGCTGCTTCGCGCCCGCTCGCAGCCGGTGGGCCAGGAACGTGCTCGACGCGCCTGCACCGCAGACGATCAGGATCGTGCGCACCTCGTTCGCCTCCTCGCGTCCGGGTCTTGCCTCATCCAAGCATCTCGGGGGCCGCGCGTCCGCCCCCGCAGACAATCTTCCGCGGGGGCGGAAGAGCGCTCCCGGCGGCTTCGGCGCGGGTCCGACCCCGCCGACCCGGAGATGGTTGACTGGAAGACCGATGCCTGACAACCGCGAACGACTGCTGGAGTACCTCTCCCGCGCCGACGGCTGGGTGACCGCGCACGAGCTGGCCGACCGGCTCGGAGTCACCACCCGGAGCGTCCGCAGCTACGTGACGGCGGTGAAGGCCCAGGCGGCCCCGCTCGAGCCCGTGGAGTCGTCGGCCAACGGCTACCGGCTCGCGCGCGACGCGTACACGGCGTTCCTCGAGACCCGGCTGCTCCGCGACGACGAGCCGGACACCCCGCGCGACCGGCTGTACAGCATCGTCCGGCGCCTGGTCGACTCCGACGAGGGACTCGACCTCGCGGCACTGGCGGACACGCTCTCCGTCAGCGAGTCGACGATCGACGCCGATCTGCGCCGGGTGAAGGCGCTGGCGGACGAGTCCGGCCTGGCCCTCGTGCGCCGCGGCCCTTCCATTCGTCTCGAGGGCAGCGAGGAGGCCCGGCGCCGGCTGATCTCGCGGATGTTCCGCGACGAGAGCGCGCAGGGCGTCTTCACGCTGGACGACGTGCAGCGCGAGTTCGCCTCCCCCGGTCTCGGCGCGTTCAAGACCGAGCTGCTGGCCGAGCTCGAGACCCGCGGCTACTACATCAACGACTACGGCGTGAACAGCGTGCTGCTGCACATCGCGATCGCCGTCGACCGCGTCTCCCGGGGCATCGGCGACCCGTCCGGCTCGCGCCCCTCCCCCGCGGTGCACGGCGAGCTCGCCGCGCTGCTCGCCGAGCTCGTCGAGCGCCACTTCGCCACGCGGCTCACCGACGCCGAGCTCGCCCAGCTGGCGATCCTGATGACGACGCGGGTGGCGACGCCGGGGCAGAACGAGCCCGTCGCCGCCGTCGTCGAGAACTACCTCGATCCGGAGGACGTCGCCGTCGTCCGCGAGCTCGTCGCGGATGTGAACGAGGCGTACCTCGTCGACCTCGACGACGAGGGCTTCATCGTCCGCCTCGCGCTGCACGTGCGGAACCTCGTCGCGCGGGCGGCCGAGGGCGGCTACTCACGGAACCCGCTCACCCGCTCGATCAAGACCAGCTTCCCGATGACCTACGAGATCGCGGTGTTCCTCGCGAGCGGACTGCAGCGCCTGCGCGGGATCACCGTCAACGAGGACGAGATCGCCTACATCGCCCTGCACGTCGGCTCCTTCCTCGAGCGGGTGTCCCGGCGCGAGGAGCGGCTCTCCTGCGTCATCGTCTGCCCGAACTACTACGACCTCGCGCACATGCTGCGGCTGCGGGTCGAGCGCTCGCTCGGCACCGAGGTGGAGGTCCGCTCGCTGATCACCCGGAGCGACGTCGACTGGGACCGCCTGACCGCGGATCTGGTGATCACCACGATCGACGAGCGGCCCGCCTCCGAGGACGTCGTCGTGGTGCAGCCGTTCCTCACCGACCACGACGTGGACGCCGTGCGCCGCGCCATCGCCCGGGTGCGCCGGCACCGCCGCCGCGCGAGGATCAAGGACGAGCTGCTGCAGTTCTTCGACGAGTCGCTCTTCTTCCGGAACGTGCACGCGCGCGACGAAGCCGCGATGATCCGGCTGCTCGGCGAGCGGATGATCGCCGACGGCATCATCGACGAGGACTACGTCGACGGCGCGATCGAGCGCGAGCGCATGAGCTCCACCGCGTTCACCGACAACCTCGCCGTCCCGCACGCGATGGCGATGAGTGCGCGCCGGACCGCGATCGCCATCGTCGTCAACGACGTGCCGATGGCGTGGGGCGAGCAGCGGGTGAACGTGATCGCGATGATCGCCTTCGCCTCCGCCGGCCGCAGCAGCTTCCAGTCCGTCTTCGACCAGTTCGTCGAGGTCTTCGCCGACCGCGCGGAGGTGCAGCGCCTGATCCGCCGCTCCGCGGACTTCGGCGGCTTCATCGAGGAGCTGGTCAGGGTGATCGACAGCTAGCTGTCGGTCACCCTGACCAGCTCCTCCAAGGCGGCCAGCCGGGCGGTCCAGTGGACCGCCCTCACCGCGGAAGACTCGACAACGCGACGGCGACCCTCAATGGGTCGCATCACCGCGACGAAGTCCTCCCCTACGCGATCGGCGTCGGCACTATCCCGTACTGCGCGAGGCCGGCGGCGCCGCCGTCGGCGAGCGTCGTCACCCAGATGCCGTCGCGGTGCACCGCGACCGAGTGCTCCCAGTGCGCCGACATGCTGCCGTCGATGGTGGCGACGGTCCAGTCGTCCTCGCGGACGACCGTCTCGGCGCTGCCCGCGGTGACCATCGGCTCGATGGCGACGACGAGACCGGGCTTCACCTCCGGGCCGCGCTGGCGCACCCGGTAGTTGAACACCGGCGGCGCCTCGTGCATCGTCCTGCCGATGCCGTGGCCGATGTAGTCGGTGAGGATGCCGTAGACGGCGCCGGAGGCCTCCGCCTCGTCCTCGATGTACTCCTCGATCGCCGCGCCCACCTCGTTGAGGTGCCGCGCCGACGCGAGAGCCGCTATGCCGCGCCAGAGCGAGCCCTCGGTGACGCGGGACAGCGCCTCGCGGCGCGCGACCTCGTCGGGGCGCTCGGCGTCGGGCAGGACGATCGTCAGGGCGGAGTCGCCGTTCCAGCCGTCGATCTCGGCGCCGCTGTCGATGGAGACGATGTCGCCGGGCTCGAGGACGCGGCCGCCGGGGATCCCATGCACGACCTCCTCGTTCACCGAGGCGCAGATCGTGTGCCGGTAGCCCGGCACGAGCTGGAAGTTCGAGTGCCCACCGAGCGCGACGATCGCGGCCTCGGCGATCGCGTCGAGCTCGAGCGTGCTGACGCCGGGTCGCACGGCGGCACGGACAGCGTCCAGGGACGCGGCGGTCGCCAGCCCGGGCGCGATCATCGACCGCAGCTGGGCCGGCGTCTTGTAGAGGGAGGAGCGCAGCGCCACGGGTCAGGCGGCCGGCGAGTCGCCGACGAGGCGACCGACGCGGTGGCCCTCGAGGGCGACGACGATGCGCTCGGTGACCTCGTCGACCGGGCCGAGGCCGTCGACGACGATGACGAGCCCGCGCGCGGCGTAGATGTCGATCAGCGGCGCGGTCTGCTCCTCGTAGAGAGCGAGACGGTGCCGGATGACCTCCTCGGTGTCGTCGCTCCGGCCCTGCTCCGCGGAGCGCTTGAGCAGACGTGCGACGACCTCGTCGGGATCGGCGGTCAGCTGCACGACCGCGTCGAGCCGGTTGCCGTCCGCCGCGACGATGCGGTCGAGCTCGTCGACCTGCTCCGTGGTGCGCGGGTAGCCGTCGAGGAGGAAGCCCGTCGAGACGTCGGCCTCCTGCAGCCGGTCGTGCACGATCGCGTTGGTCAGCTCGTCGGGCACGTAGCGGCCGGCGTCGAGGTAGGACTTGGCCTGCAGGCCGAGCTCGGTCTCGTTGGCGACGTTGGCGCGGAAGATGTCTCCGGTCGAGATCGCGGGGACCTTCAGGACCTCGCTGAGCCGAGCGGCCTGAGTCCCCTTGCCGGCGCCCGGAGGGCCGATCAGCAGCAGACGGAAGCCGACCGGGGTCGAGGTCATCGGAGGAGCCCTTCGTAGTGGCGCTGCTGCAGCTGGGAGTCGATCTGCTTCACCGTCTCGAGTCCGACTCCGACGATGATCAGGATGGACGTGCCGCCGAACGGGAAGTTCTGGTTGGCGCCGACGAGCGCGAGCGCCACGAGGGGCACGAGCGCGATCAGACCGAGGTAGACCGAGCCGGGCAGCGTCACCCGGGTCAGCACGTAGTTCAGGTACTCGGCGGTCGGACGGCCGGCGCGGATGCCGGGGATGAAGCCGCCGTAGCGCTTCATGTTGTCGGCGACCTCGTCCGGGTTGAAGGTGATCGCGACGTAGAAGTAGGTGAAGCCGACGATCAGCAGGAAGTACAGCGCCATGTAGAGCGGGTGATCGCCCTTGGTGAGGTAGTTCGTGATCCAGGTCACCCAGAACGGCGCCTCCTGGCCGGCCGCGGGCTGGTTGAACTGCGCGATGAGCGCGGGCAGGTACAGCAGCGACGAGGCGAAGATGACGGGCACGACGCCGGCCATGTTGACCTTGATCGGGATGTACGTGTTGTTGCCGCCGTACGTTCTGCGCCCGACCATCCGCTTGGCGTACTGCACGGGGATCCGCCGCTGCGACTGCTCGACGAAGACGACCGCGACGACGAGCACGAGCCCGACCGCGAGGACCAGGAGGAAGGTCTCGAAGCCGCGCGACTGCGCGATCGACCAGAGCGAGGTGGGGAACTGGGCGGCGATCGAGGTGAAGATCAGGAGCGACATGCCGTTGCCGATGCCGCGCTCGGTGATGAGCTCGCCCATCCACATGATGATGCCGGTGCCCGCGGTCATGGTGATGACCATGAGCAGGATGGAGTACCACTCGTCGGTGATGATGAGCGCCGAGCACTCCGGGACACCGGAGTTGCCGAACAGCGCGCCCGAGCGGGCGACGGTGATGAGGGTGGTCGACTGCAGGACGCCCAGCGCGATCGTGAGATAGCGGGTGTACTGCGTCAGACGGCCCTGGCCCGACTGGCCCTCCTTGTAGAGGGTCTCGAAGTGCGGGATGACCACGCGCAGGAGCTGCACGATGATCGACGCCGTGATGTACGGCATGATGCCGAGCGCGAAGATCGACAGCTGGAGCAGGGCTCCACCGCTGAAGAGGTTCACGAGCTCGTAGAGACCCGAAGTGCCCTGGTTGCCGGCGAGGCAGGCCTGGACGGCCTCGAAGTCGACGAACGGAGCGGGGATGAAGGATCCCAGCCGGAAGATCGCCACGATCGCGAGAGTGAAGCCGATCTTGCGGCGGAGGTCGGGGGTGCGGAAGATCCGCGCTACGGCGCCAAACATCTACCTAGGGTCTCCTGCTCAGTTCTTGGTGCGGGATACAGGTCGAGCTTGCCACGCGCTCTCCAGGGGCGAGGTGCCCGTGGGGAGTCGTCGTGGCAAGCCCGACCGACAAGCTGCTGGTGCTACTTGATGGATCCGCCCGCGGCGACGATCTTCTGCTCGGCGGAGCTGGAGACCTTGTCGACCGCGACGTTCAGCGTAACCGCAATGTCCCCGTCGCCGAGAACCTTGACCTTCTCGTTCTTGCGGACGGCACCCTTCGCGACCAGGTCGCTGATGGTGACGTCGCCGCCCTGAGGGTAGAGCTCCGCGAGAGCGGACAGGTTCACGACCTGGTACTCGACGCGGAACGGGTTCTTGAAGCCGCGGAGCTTCGGGGTGCGCATGTGCAGCGGCATCTGCCCACCCTCGAAGCCGACGCGCACCTGGTAGCGGGCCTTGGTGCCCTTGGTGCCGCGACCGGCGGTCTTTCCCTTGGATCCCTCACCGCGGCCGACGCGAGTCTTCGCCTTCTTGGCGCCCACTGCGGGTCGGAGGTGGTGGACCTTGAGCACGTGCTCCTTGGTCGAGGCCTGCGCGGGAGTCGTGGACTCCGCGACGGCCTGGTTCTTCTCAGCCATTAGTCAATCTCCTCGACCTTCACCAGGTGGGCGACGGTCTTCACGTATCCGCGGTTCTGAGAGTTGTCCTCGCGGACGACGCTCTGACCGATCTTCCTGAGGCCGAGCGAGCGCAGCGTGTCGCGCTGGTACTGCTTCTCGCTGACCTTCGACTTGATCTGGGTCACCTTGAGCTGGGCCATCAGGCACCTGCCTTCGACTTGGACGCGGCGGCGAGGGCGTCGGCCTCGGCACGGACGAGCCGGGGCGGCGCGACCTGGTCGAAGTCGAGCCCGCGACGAGCGGCGACGGCGCGCGGCTCCTCGAGCTGCTGCAGGGCCGTCACCGTCGCGTGGACGATGTTGATGGTGTTCGACGAGCCGAGCGACTTGCTCAGGACGTCGTGGATGCCGGCGCACTCGAGCACGGCGCGGACGGGACCGCCGGCGATGACACCGGTACCCGACGACGCGGGGCGCAGGAGCACGACACCGGCAGCGGCCTCACCCTGGACGGGGTGCGGGATGGTCGAGCCGACGCGCGGGACGCGGAAGAAGTTCTTCTTCGCCTCCTCGACGCCCTTGGAGATGGCGGTGGGGACCTCGCGGGCCTTGCCGTAGCCGACTCCGACGAGTCCGTTGCCGTCGCCGACGACGACGAGCGCGGTGAAGCTGAAGCGACGACCGCCCTTGACGACCTTCGACACGCGGTTGATGGTCACGACGCGCTCGAGGAACTGGCTCTTCTCGGAGTCGCGGCCACCGCGGTCGCGGCCACCCTGGTTGCGGTCACGGCCGCCACGACGGGGCTCGCGAGCCTCCTGCTGGGGCTGCGTGGACGCAGCGGTCTCGACGGGGGCCTCCGACACGGCGGCGACCTCGGGTTCCTTGCTCTCTGCGGCGGTCACAGGTTGAGCCCTGCCTCTCGTGCTCCATCGGCGATCGCGGCGACGCGACCGGCGTACTTGTTGCCTCCGCGGTCGAAGACGACCGCCTCGACTCCTGCGGTCTTCGCGCGCTCGGCGAGAAGCTCGCCGACCCGGCGGGCCTTGGCGGTCTTGTCACCGTCGAACACGCGGAGGTCGGCCTCGAGGGTCGACGCGGACGCGAGGGTGCGACCCAGCGAGTCGTCGACGATCTGCACGAAGACGTGACGGGCCGATCGGTTGACGACGAGACGGGGGCGCTCGGCGGAGCCGACGACCTTCTTGCGCAGACGGTCGTGACGACGACCGCGCGCAGCGGACTTGCTCTTTCCTCTGGTTCCGAGTCCCATGATCACTTACCGCTCTTTCCGGCCTTGCGGCGAACGACCTCGCCGGCGTAGCGCACGCCCTTGCCCTTGTAGGGCTCGGGCTTGCGGATCTTACGAATGTTGGCGGCCACTTCACCGACGGCCTGCTTGGAGATGCCGTGCACGGTGACCTTGTTGTTGCCCTCGACCGTGAACGAGATGCCCGCGGGAGGGGTGACGACGACCGGGTGCGAGAAGCCGAGGGCGAACTCGATGTCCGAGCCCTTCACCAGCACGCGGTAACCGGTTCCGACGACCTCGAGGCCCTTGGAGTAGCCCTGCGTGACACCGATGATGTCGTTCGCGATGAGCGTCCGGGTGAGGCCGTGGAGCGAGCGCGACTCGCGCTCGTCGTCGGGGCGGGAGACCAGGACCTGGCCGCCTTCGACGGCGACCTGGATCGGGCTGGCGACCGGGACGGTCAGCTCGCCCTTGGGGCCCTTGACGGTGACGAGGGATCCGGCGACGGAGACGTCGACGCCCGCCGGGATCTCGATGGGGAGTCTTCCGATTCGCGACATGGGGTTACCACACGTAGGCGAGGATCTCCCCACCCACGCCCTTCTTCTCGGCCTGACGGTCGGTCAGCAGACCGCTCGACGTGGACAGGATGGCGACGCCGAGGCCACCGAGGACGGTGGGGATCTCGGTCGACTTCGCGTAGACGCGCAGGCCGGGCTTCGAGACGCGCTTGATGCCGGCGATGGAGCGCTCGCGGTTCGGTCCGTACTTGAGGGAGATGGAGAGCGTCGTGCCGACGCGCGCCTCCTCGACCTTCCAGTCGGAGATGTAGCCCTCGCGCTTGAGGATCTCGGCGATGTTCGCCTTGAGCTTCGAGCCGGGGAGGGCGATGGAGTCGTGGTGCGCGGAGTTCGCGTTGCGGATTCTGGTCAGCAGATCTGCGACCGGATCAGTCATGGTCATGGCTGATGGTGCCTTTCTCGCCTGGTTTCGGCACCCTTTACAAGAGTGACGACCTGTGGTGTGGGACGGCGCCGACGACGTCGACGCCCATGCGGCCGCGCGAGCGCAGGCCAACGAGCCATGGTACACGGCTGAGGGCCGGCGGTCGAGGGCCGACGGCCGATCCTCCCGGAGGAGGACCGGAGCTCTGAGAGTGCTTCCGCGCCGCGGGGCGGGCGGGTGCACAGCGAGGCCGGAGGGCGGGTGATCCGCCCTCCGGCCTCGGGGGTCGTGCTACGCGTTGTCCGCCGACTTGAACGGGAAGCCGAGCTGCTTGAGCAGCGCGCGACCCTCGTCGTCGGTCTTCGCGGTGGTGACCACGGTCACGTCGAAGCCGCGGACGCGGTCGATGCGGTCCTGGTCGATCTCGTGGAAGATCGACTGCTCCGTGATGCCGAAGGTGTAGTTGCCGTTGCCGTCGAACTGGCGGTCCGAGAGACCGCGGAAGTCGCGGATGCGCGGCAGCGCCACCGAGAGCAGGCGGTCCAGGAACTCCCACGCGCGGTCACCGCGGAGGGTGACGTGCGCGCCGATGGCCTGGCCCTCGCGCAGCTTGAACTGCGCGATGGACTTGCGGGCCTTCGTGACCTGGGGCTTCTGGCCCGTGATCGCGGTGAGGTCCTTGATGGCGCCGTCGATGATCTTGCCGTCGCGGGCCGCCTCGCCGACTCCGGTGTTCACGACCACCTTGACCAGGCCGGGGACCTGGTGGATGTTCGAGAAGCCGAACTGCTCCTTGAGAGCGGGGATGATGTCGGCCTGGTACTTGGCCTTGAGCCGCGGCTGAACCTTCGCAGCCACTGCGGTGGTGTCAGTCATTACAGTTCCTCACCCGACGCCTTCGCGTAGCGAACGCGAACCGTCTTGGTCACGCCGTCCTTGGTGACGGCCACGTTGCGGTGGCCGACCCGGGTCGGCTTCTTGGTCTTCGGGTCGACGACCGCGACGTTCGAGATGTGGAGGGGGGCCTCGATGGTCTCGATGCCGCCCTCCTTCGAGCCGCGCTGCGACTGGCCGACGCGGTTGTGCTTCTTGACGAAGTTCACACCCTCGACGACGACGCGGTTCTTCTCGACCAGGACCTCGAGAACCTTGCCCTGCTTGCCGCGGTCTCCGCCGCGGGCCTGGGTCGCGCCCGAGATGACCTGCACGAGGTCACCCTTCTTGATCTTGGCCATGACTAGATAACCTCCGGTGCCAGCGAGACGATCTTCATGAACTTCTTGTCGCGGAGCTCGCGACCGACCGGTCCGAAGATGCGGGTGCCGCGGGGGTCCCCGTCGTTCTTCAGGATCACGGCGGCGTTCTCGTCGAACTTGATGTACGAGCCGTCGGGACGACGGGTCTGCTTGATGGTGCGGACGATGACGGCCTTGACCACATCGCCCTTCTTGACGTTTCCGCCGGGGATCGCGTCCTTGACGGTCGCGACGATGACGTCACCGAGGCCGGCGTAGCGGCGGCCGGAGCCACCGAGCACGCGGATGGTGAGGAGCATCTTGGCGCCGGTGTTGTCGGCGACCTTGACTCGGGATTCTTGCTGAAGCATGTGTCTCTCCTGCTAACTCAAGCGGGCCGGGGCCTACTTGGCCTTCTCGAGGATCTCGACCAGGCGCCAGCGCTTGGTGGCGCTGAGGGGACGGGTCTCGCTGATGACGACGGAGTCGCCGATGCCGGCGGAGTTCAGCTCGTCGTGGACCTTGACCTTGGACGTGCGGCGGATGACCTTGCCGTACAGCGGGTGCTTCACCCGGTCCTCGACCTCGACGACGATGGTCTTGTCCATCTTGTCGCTGGTCACGTAGCCGCGACGGGTCTTGCGGTAACCGCGAGCGCCCGCCTCCTTGATGTCGTGGGCGGCCGACTCGTGGCCGGCGCTGTCAGTGACGGTTGCCATTACTTGGCCTCCTCGTTCGACTCGGTCGCCTCGACCTCGGCCTTGGCGGCCTTCTTGGTCTTCGGCTTCTTCTCCGCCTTGGCCGGAGCCTCGACGGGTGCGGGGGTGGCGCGGATGCCCAGCTCGCGCTCACGGATGACCGTGTAGATGCGGGCGATGTCGCGCTTGACGGCACGCAGGCGGCCGTTGGTGTCCAGCTGGCCGGTGGCCGACTGGAAGCGGAGGTTGAACAGCTCCTCCTTGGCCTTCTTCAGCTCCGTGACGAGACGCTCGTCCTCGAAGGTGTCGAGCTCGGTGGGAACGAGCTCCTTGGATCCGATCGCCATTATGCGTCTCCCTCCTCGCGCTTGATGATGCGTGCCTTGAGGGGCAGCTTGTGGATGGCACGGGTCATGGCCTCACGAGCGAGCTGCTCGTCGACGCCGGCGACCTCGAAGAGGACGCGACCCGGCTTGACGTTCGCGACCCACCACTCCGGCGAGCCCTTACCGGAACCCATGCGGGTCTCGGCGGGCTTCTTGGTCAGCGGGCGGTCGGGGTAAATGTTGATCCACACCTTTCCACCGCGCTTGATGTGGCGCGTCATGGCGATACGAGCGGACTCGATCTGACGGTTGGTCACGTAGGCCGGGGTGAGGGCCTGGATGCCGTACTCACCGAACGACACCTTGGTGCCACCGGTGGCCTGGCCGGAACGGCCCGGGTGGTGCTGCTTGCGGTGCTTGACTCGACGCGGAATCAACATGGTTATGCCTCAACTCCTGCTGCGACGGGCGCCTCGCTCTGCTGGCGGGGGGCGCGACGCGGACGGTCGCTGCGCTCGGGGCGCGACGACTTGCTGTTCGCCTGCTCCCGAGCGAGCTCCTTGTTGGTGATGTCGCCCTTGTAGATCCAGACCTTCACGCCGATGCGGCCGAAGGTGGTCTTCGCCTCGTAGAAGCCGTAGTCGATGTTCGCGCGGAGGGTGTGCAGCGGCACGCGTCCCTCGCGGTAGAACTCCGAACGGCTCATCTCGGCACCGCCGAGGCGGCCGGAGACCTGGATGCGGACGCCCTTGGCGCCGGCGCGCTGCGCGCCCTGCAGACCCTTGCGCATCGCACGGCGGAAGGCCACGCGGGCGGAGAGCTGCTCGGCGATGCCCTGCGCGACCAGCTGAGCCTCGGCCTCGGGGTTCTTCACCTCGAGGATGTTCAGCTGGATCTGCTTGGCGGTGAGCTTCTCGAGGTCGGCGCGGATGCGCTCGGCCTCGGCGCCGCGGCGACCGATCACGATGCCCGGGCGGGCGGTGTGGATGTCGACGCGGACGCGGTCGCGGGTGCGCTCGATCTCGATGCGGGCGACGCCCGCGCGGTCGAGCTGCGTGGCGAGGAGCCGGCGGATCTTGACGTCCTCAGCGAGGAAGTCGCTGTACCGCTGGCCCTTCTTGGTGCTGTCGGAGAACCAGCGCGACACGTGGTCGGTGGTGATTCCCAGACGGAAACCGTAGGGGTTTACTTTCTGACCCATTACTTGGTCCCCTCCTCAGGAGTGGCCAGCACGACGGTGATGTGGCTGGTGCGCTTGTTGATGCGGAAGGCACGACCCTGAGCACGGGGCTGGAATCGCTTGAGGGTGGTTCCCTCATCGACGAAGGCGCGGGACACGAACAGGTCCTGGTCGTCGAGGTACTCGTTCGAGGCATCGGCCTTGACGCGAGCGTTGGCCATCGCCGAGGCGACGAGCTTGTAGACGGGCTCGGACGCACCCTGCGGGGCGAACTTGAGGATGGCCAGGGCCTCCTCCGCCTGCTTCCCGCGGATCAGGTTCACGACACGGCGAGCCTTCTGGGGGGTGACGCGGATGTGTCGCACGCGTGCGATCGACTCCACCATTTCTCTCCTCCTTCTCGTCGCCGCGTCAGCGGCGACGGCCCTTCTTGTCGTCCTTCTCGTGACCGCGGAAGGTCCGAGTGGGGGCGAACTCGCCGAGCTTGTGGCCGACCATGGTCTCGGTCACGAACACGGGGATGTGCTTGCGACCGTCGTGGACCGCGATGGTGTGTCCCAGCATCGCCGGGATGATCATCGAGCGGCGCGACCAGGTCTTGATGACGTTCTTGTTGCCGGCTTCGTTGGCGGTGAACACCTTGCGGAGCAGGTGGTCGTCAACGAAGGGGCCCTTCTTGAGACTGCGAGGCATCTTCTACAACTCCTACTTGCGCTTCTTACCGGCGGTGCGGCGGCGAACGATGAGCTTGTCGCTCTCCTTGTTGGGGCGACGGGTGCGTCCCTCGGACTGGCCCCAGGGGCTGACCGGGTGGCGACCACCGGAGGTCTTGCCCTCTCCACCACCGTGGGGGTGGTCGACCGGGTTCATCGCGACACCGCGGACGGTCGGGCGGACGCCCTTCCAGCGCATGCGGCCGGCCTTGCCCCAGTTGATGTTCGACTGCTCGGCGTTGCCGACCTCGCCGATCGTGGCGCGGCAGCGCGCGTCGACGTTGCGGATCTCGCCCGACGGCAGGCGGAGCTGCGCGTAGGGGCCGTCCTTGGCGACGAGGCGGACCGAGGTGCCGGCCGAGCGGGCGAGCTTGGCGCCGCCGCCCGGCTTGATCTCGATGGCGTGGATGACCGTACCGGTCGGGATGTTGCGCAGCGGCAGGTTGTTGCCGGGCTTGATGTCGGCACCCGAGCCCGACTCCACGACGTCGCCCTGCGAGAGCTTGTTCGGAGCCAGGATGTAGCGCTTGGTGCCGTCCACGAAGTGGAGCAGCGCGATGCGCGCCGTGCGGTTGGGGTCGTACTCGATGTGAGCGACCTTGGCGTTGATGCCGTCCTTGTCGTTCCGACGGAAGTCGATCAGACGGTACTGGCGCTTGTGGCCACCACCGATGTGACGCGTCGTGATGCGACCGGAGTTGTTGCGGCCACCGGTCTTGGACAGCGGGCGAAGGAGCGACTTCTCGGGCGTCGATCGGGTGATCTCGGCGAAGTCGGCAACGCTGGAGCCGCGGCGACCGGGGGTCGTGGGCTTGTACTTACGAATAGCCATTGTCTGTTTCCTCTACGCTTCTTCGGCTCAGCCGACGCTCGTGAAGATGTCGATGGAGCCGGACTTCAGCGTGACGATCGCGCGCTTGGTGTCCTTGCGCTTGCCGGCCCCGAACTTCGTGCGGCGGGTCTTGCCCTGACGGTTCAGCGTGTTGATCGACGCGACCTGGACACCGAAGATCTTCTCGATGGCGAGCTTGATCTCGGTCTTGTTGGAGCGCGGGTCGACGACGAAGGTGTACTTGCCCTCGTCGATCAGGCCGTAGGACTTCTCCGAGACCACCGGCGAGATGATGACGTCGCGGGGGTCCTTGTTGAACGCGGCGGACTGGCTCATGCGCTCACCTCTTCCTTCTTGGCGCCGGACTTCGAGGCGACGAACGCGTCGAGTGCGGCCTTCGTGAAGACGATGTCGTCGGAGACGAGCACGTCGTACGCGTTGAGCTGGTCGGACGGCAGGATGTGCACGAACGGCACGTTGCGGAGCGAGAGCTCGGCGATGAAGTCGTCGCGCTCGAGGACCACGAGGACGTTGCGCGACACCGAGAGGGCCTCGAGCAGGACGAGGACGTCCTTCGTCTTCGGGGTCTCGCCGAGGGCGAGGGACTCGACCACGTGCACGCGCGAGCCGCGGGCGCGGTCCGAGAGAGCACCGAGCAGGGCCGCGGCGATCATCTTCTTGGGGGTGCGCTGCGCGTAGCTGCGGGGGGTGGGTCCGTGGACCACGCCACCACCGGTCATGTGCGGGGCGCGGATCGAGCCCTGACGAGCGCGACCGGTTCCCTTCTGCTTGAACGGCTTGCGGCCGGCTCCCGAGACCTCGCCACGGTTCTTCGTGGAGTGGGTGCCCTGGCGCGCCGCGGCGAGCTGCGCCACGACGACCTGGTGGATCAGGGGGATGTTGGTCTGGACGTCGAAGAGCTCGGCGGGGAGCTCGAACGCGCCCGACTTGTTGCCCTGGACGTCGATGATGTCGACAGAGGTAGCCATGGAACTACGCTCCCTTCACGGCGTTGCGAACGAACACGAGGCGACCGCGCGCACCGGGGACGGCGCCCTTGACGAGCAGCAGACCCTTCTCGGCGTCGACGGAGTGCACCTTGAGGTTGAGCACGGTGACGCGCTCGCCACCCATGCGACCGGCCATGCGCATGCCCTTGAAGACACGGCTGGGGGTCGAGGAGGCGCCGATGGAGCCGGGCTTGCGGTGGTTGCGGTGCGAACCGTGCGAAGCCGAGACGCCCTTGAAGTTGTGACGCTTCATGACACCGGCGAAGCCCTTGCCCTTGGAGGTGCCGACGACGTCGACCTTGGTGCCGGCTTCGAAGACGGCGTCCACGGTCAGCTCCTGGCCGGCCGAGTAGTCGGCGGCGTCGGAGGTGCGGACCTCGGTGAGGTGGCGGCGGGGAGTGACGCCCGCGGCGTCGAAGTGACCGGCGGCGGGCTTGTTCACCTTGCGCGGGTCGATCGCACCGGCGGCGAGCTGGACGGCGGTGTAGCCGTCCTTCTCCTCCGTGCGGACCTGGGTCACGACGTTGGGGCTGATCTCGATGACCGTGACGGGGACGAGCTTGTTGTTCTCGTCCCAGACCTGGGTCATGCCGAGCTTCGTGCCGAGGAGGCCCTTGCTGGTCTTCAGCGTGGGGGAAACAGTGACAGACATGGTGGCACTCCTCCTTAGAGCTTGATCTCGATGTTGACGTCGGCCGGGAGGTCGAGGCGCATCAGCGAGTCGACGGCCTTGGGCGTCGGGTCGATGATGTCGATGAGGCGCTTGTGGGTGCGCATCTCGAAGTGCTCGCGGCTGTCCTTGTACTTGTGGGGAGAACGGATCACGCAGACCACGTTCTTCTCGGTCGGAAGCGGCACGGGGCCGACGACCGTTGCACCGGCACGGGTCACCGTGTCGACGATCTTGCGCGCCGACGTGTCGATGACCTCGTGGTCGTACGACTTCAGTCGGATGCGGATCTTCTGTCCCGCCATGTGTGATCTCTCACTCTCTTGTTATTGCGTCGTACGCCACTCCCCCGGCCGGAGCCGGGCTCGTGTCGCATAGGACGCGCTCGCGAAGGAACATCCGGAGAACCGGAGGAAGTGCACCAGTGTTCTTCTGTCAAAAGCACCGCGCTCGAGGCGCTCTGAGAGCCGTGCAGAACGCACGACGCACGGAGAGCCCGTTGAGTTGTCGGTTGTTGTCGTTCTGCTACCCGCCGCCTCGACGTCGCACTCGCGGGGCCGCCCTCTCGGGTCGAGCCGCTGGGGCGCCGTCTCGGCACTGCCTGGCAGTGTTCCACCCCCTCGCAGCACGCTGCGCGGGCGGAAATTTTGAACTAGAAGAGTCTCTCACGGATCCAGCACCCGTGCAACCCGGGCGTGTCGCGGCGCGGAGGTCGGTGGCCGCGGACGTCCGCCCGCGGAATCCCGGGCCTCACCGCACCCGGGCGACGCTCGCCGCTCACTCGAAGAGCAGAGCGCGCAGCGTCGTGTCGGCCGAGCCGGGGCGGGACGGATCGATCGTCTCGCCCGCGCGGAAGTGATCGAGCACCCGCGGGTCGACGTAGCTCGCGCGAGCCACGGTCGGCGTGTTCCCGAGCACCTCGGACGCGTCCTTCATCGCCTGCGAGATCGCCCTCGTGCGCAGCCGCTGGGTGGGCTGCGGGCCCGCCTTCGCAAGACTCAGCGCTGCGGCGACCGTGCCGTGCAGAGTGCGGAAGTCCTTCGCCGTGAAGTCGTCGCCAGCGCGCTCGCGCACGTAGTCGTTGATATCGGCTGCGGAGACCGGGCGCCAGACGCGGCCGTCCTTCCAGGCCAGGAGCCGGGCGTTCGGGCCGCGGCGCTTCAGTGCCCGGACCACCCGGGCCAGGTCGTGGTCGAGGATCTCGCTCGTCCAGGCCTGGTGGCTCTTGCCGGGGAAGGCCAGTGCGACGCGATCGCCGTGCGTCGTCGCGTGCGAGCAGAGCAGCGTCGTGAGGCCGATGCTGCCGTGCTCCTTCGCGTACTGCTCGCTGCCGACCCGCAGCGAGCCGGTGTCGAGCATCCGGAAGCCGGTCGCCAGCGCGCGCTCGCGGGTGGGCCCGTCGTCGCGGAGGGCGATCGTCACCCGGCGGCGGGCACCGGGAAGGGCTTCCGCGAGACGGAGCGCCCGGTCGAACTTGATCCGGTCCTTCTGCTCGCGCCAGGTCGGGTGGTAGATGTACTGCCGCCGGCCGGCGCCGTCGACGCCCGTGGCCTGGATGTGCCCGTTGGGGTACGGCGCGATCCAGACGTCCTGCCAGGCCGGCGGGATGCCGAGGTGGTCGAAGCGGTCCCGCAGCTCGGGGTCCGTGACCGTGGCGCCCTTGGGGTCGCGGTAGCTGAAGCCGGTACCGGAGCGGACCCGGCTGTAGCCGCGACCGCTCGAGTCGGTCCGGCGGAGTCGTTGAGTGAGCGGATCGGCCATCGACCCGACGATAGGGCGGGGGCTCCGGCACCGTCAGCGGGTTGACGGGCGCCCCCGGCCCTGCGCTACTCGTTGCCGAGGCGCTTGTCGGCCTGGCGCTTGAGGTCCTCGATGCGGTCGTCGTACTTGCCCTTGGTGAGGCGGCTCGCGATGTCGCCGGTCTTCTCGAGCACCTGGTCTGAGACGCCCTCCGCCTTCTCGCTGCGGAGCGTCTCCTGGACCTTCTTGCTGTTGAGCAGCTCGCCGGCCTGTCGTCCGAGCTTGCCGAAGTCCACCATGGTTCCTCCTTGATCCGTGCGGGCAGGGGGCCGCGCGAGCCTCAGTGTGGCGACACCGCCTGGACGAACGATGCGGGACGCGCCGGGGAGATCAGAGAGCGAGGACGCGGGCCGCGGCTTCGGCGAGGGCCCGGCCGTAGGAGGGTCCGTGGCCGGCGGCGTGCACCGCGAGCGGATGGAGCTGGTGCAGCGGCACGCGGTCCTCGGACCCGGGCCGGAGCGGGTGGACCTCCTCGTAGCCGGCGAGGACGTCGTCGAGCCGGGGCAGCCCGAAGAGGGCCAGCATGGCGAGGTCCGTCTCGCGGTGGCCGCCGTGCGCGGCCGGGTCGATCAGCACCGCGCCCTCGTCCGACCACAGCACGTTGCCGTTCCAGAGGTCGCCGTGCAGGCGCGCCGGGACGTCGTCGTCGTCGAAGGCTCCGGCCCGGACGAGGTCGAGGGCGCTCTCGACGGTGCGGGCGTCGGCGGAGGACAGGTTCCCCGCCTCGAGGGCCGGGCGGAGGAAGGGCCGGACCCGCTGCTCCGCGTAGAACCGGCCCCAGGAGTCCTCCGGAGTGCAGGGCATCCTGCGGCGTCCGATGAAGGCGGGGCCGGACCAGCCGGCCGGCGGCGCACCGAAGGCGGCGGCTCCCGCGTCGTGCGTGCGCGCGAGGGCGCCTCCGAAGCGCCGGGCGGCCTCCCGCGTCGGGCGGGCGGAGCGGACCTCCTCGAGCTCGATGCGGCCGGGCTCGACGAGCAGCACCTCGGCGCAGCGCGCTCCCCCGGCCTCCTCGGCCTCGGCCAGCCAGCGCAGTCCCGCCGCCTCCCACTCGAAGAACTGCGCGGGAGCGGACGGGTTCGTCTTCACGAAGGGCATGCCTCCCACGCTAGTCAGCCTCCGCCGAGCGGATCGAGACCGGGGCCGACCTGCACCGGGAACGACGAGAGGGGCCGCCCGCCGAAGCGGACGACCCCTCTCGAGAGATCAGTAGGAGAACCTACTTGACGATCTTGGTGACCGTTCCGGCACCCACGGTGCGGCCACCCTCACGGATGGCGAAGCCGAGGCCCTCCTCCATGGCGATCGGCTGGATCAGCGCGACCGTCATGTCGGTGGTGTCGCCGGGCATGACCATCTCGGTGCCCTCGGGCAGCGTGATGACGCCGGTGACGTCGGTGGTGCGGAAGTAGAACTGGGGGCGGTAGTTCCCGTAGAACGGGTTGTGACGCCCACCCTCGTCCTTGGACAGGATGTACGCGGTGCCCTCGAAGTCCGTGTGCGGCGTGACCGAACCCGGCTTGACGACGACCTGGCCGCGCTCGACGTCCTCGCGCTTGGTGCCGCGGAGGAGCAGACCGCAGTTCTCGCCGGCCCAGGCCTCGTCGAGCTGCTTGTGGAACATCTCGATGCCGGTGACCGTGGTCTTCTGCGTCGGGCGGATGCCGACGATCTCGACCTCGGAGTTCAGCGAGAGGGTGCCGCGCTCGGCGCGACCGGTGACGACGGTTCCACGACCGGTGATCGTGAAGACGTCCTCGATCGGCATGAGGAACGGCTTGTCCTTGTCGCGGATCGGGTCCGGGACGGAGGCGTCGACGGCGTCCATGAGGTCGAGGATGGACTGGGTCCACGCCTCGTCGCCCTCGAGGGCCTTGAGGCCGGAGACGCGGACCACGGGGGCGTCGTCGCCGGGGAAGCCCTGCGAGGACAGCAGCTCGCGGACCTCGAGCTCGACGAGCTCGAGGATCTCCTCGTCGTCCACCATGTCGGCCTTGTTCAGGGCGACGAGGAGGTACGGCACGCCGACCTGCTTGGCGAGGAGGACGTGCTCACGGGTCTGAGCCATCGGGCCGTCGGTGGCGGCGACCACGAGGATCGCGCCGTCCATCTGAGCCGCGCCGGTGATCATGTTCTTGATGTAGTCGGCGTGACCGGGGGCGTCGACGTGCGCGTAGTGGCGCTTCGGCGTCTCGTACTCGACGTGCGAGATGTTGATCGTGATGCCGCGCTGGCGCTCCTCGGGAGCGGAGTCGATCGACGCGAAGTCACGCTGGACGTTGGTCGCGGACGGGTACTTGTCCGCCAGAACCTTCGAGATCGCCGCGGTGAGGGTGGTCTTTCCGTGGTCGACGTGACCGATGGTTCCGATGTTGACGTGCGGCTTGGTCCGCTCGAACTTGGCCTTAGCCACTGTGGGTCCTCCTCAGGACTTAGGTGCAAGCATCCGCATCCGACGCCGCACGGGGCGGCACGAGGACAGGAGGACTTGCGGGGGTTTTGTGTAGGTATGTTACCGGCAGTGGTCGCGCGGGCCATCCGATGAGGATCCGAGGCGCGCAGAACGCGGCAGCAAACCCGCACGACACTACCAGGCCCGCCGCGGTTCCGCAGAACCGCGGCGGGGGTGGGACGAGTGCTACTCGCCCTTGTTCTTCTGGACGATCTCCTCGGCCACGGCCTTGGGGACCTCGGCGTAGGTCTCGAACGTCATCGAGTAGACCGCGCGGCCCGAGGTCTTCGAGCGCAGGTCGCCGATGTAGCCGAACATCTCGGACAGCGGGACGTTGGCCTTGATGACCTTGACGCCCGCGGCGTCCTCCATGGACTGGATCATCCCGCGACGCGAGTTGAGGTCGCCGATGACGTCGCCCATGTACTCCTCGGGCGTGCGGACCTCGACGGCCATCAGCGGCTCGAGGAGGACCGGCTGCGCCTTGCGCGAGGCCTCCTTGAACGCGATGGAGCCGGCGATCTTGAACGCCATCTCCGAGGAGTCGACGTCGTGCGCCGCGCCGTCGGTCAGGGTCGCCTTGATGCCCACCATGGGGTAGCCGGCGAGGACGCCGACCAGCATGGCGTCGCGGATGCCCGCGTCGACCGAGGGGATGTACTCGCGGGGGACGCGACCACCGGTGACGCCGTTGACGAACTCGTAGGTCTTGTCGGCCTCGACCTCCATCGGCTCGATGGAGATCTGGACCTTCGCGAACTGGCCCGAGCCACCCGTCTGCTTCTTGTGGGTGTAGTCGTACTTCTCGACCGTGCGGCGGATCGTCTCGCGGTAGGCCACCTGCGGCTTGCCGACGTTGGCCTCGACGTTGAACTCGCGCTTCATGCGGTCCACCAGGATGTCGAGGTGCAGCTCGCCCATTCCCTTGATGACCGTCTGACCGGTCTCCTGGTTCTGCTCGGTGCGGAAGGTGGGGTCCTCCTCCGCGAGCTTCTGGATCGCGGTGCCGAGCTTCTCCTGGTCGGCCTTCGTCTTGGGCTCGATGGCGACCTCGATGACGGGCTCCGGGAAGGTCATCGACTCGAGCACGACCTGCGCGGTCGGGTCGCTCAGGGTGTCACCGGTGGTGGTGTCCTTGAGGCCGATGACGGCGTAGATGTGGCCGGCGGTGACCGAGTCGACCGGGTTCTCCTTGTTGGAGTGCATCTGGAAGATCTTGCCGATGCGCTCCTTCTTGCCCTTGGTCGAGTTGATGACCTGGGCGCCGGAGTCGAGCTTGCCCGAGTAGACGCGGACGTAGGTGAGGCGACCGAAGAACGGATGCACCGCGACCTTGAACGCGAGCGCCGAGAAGGGCTCGGTCGAGTCCGCGTGGCGCATGATGACCTTCTCCTCGTCACGGACGTCGTGCGCCTCGATGGCGGGGACGTCGAGCGGGGAGGGGAGGTAGTCGACGACCGCGTCGAGCATCGGCTGCACGCCGCGGTTCTTGAACGCGGAGCCGCAGAGCACGGGGTAGATGTCCGAGTTGACGGTCAGCTTGCGGATGGCGCCCTTGATCTCGGCGACCGTGAGCTCCTCACCGCCGAAGTACTTCTCGAGCAGCTCGTCGGAGGTCTCCGCGACGGTCTCGAGCAGCTTCTCGCGGTACTCGGCGGCCTTGTCGGCCAGGTCCGCGGGGATCTCCTCGATCTCGTACTTCGCGCCCAGCGCGACGTCACCCTTCGAGTCGCCGCGCCACGTGAGCGCGCGCATCTCGACGAGGTCGACGACGCCCTCGAAGCTGGACTCCGCGCCGATGGGCAGCTGGATGACCAGCGGCTTGGCGCCGAGGCGGTTGATGATCGTGTCGACGGTGAAGTAGAAGTCGGCGCCGAGCTTGTCCATCTTGTTGACGAAGCAGATGCGCGGGACGTCGTACTTGTCGGCCTGACGCCAGACGGTCTCGGACTGGGGCTCGACGCCCTCCTTGCCGTCGAAGACGGCGACGGCGCCGTCGAGGACGCGCAGCGAGCGCTCGACCTCGACCGTGAAGTCGACGTGACCGGGGGTGTCGATGATGTTGATCTGGTTCTTGTTCCAGAAGCACGTCGTCGCGGCGGACGTGATCGTGATGCCGCGCTCCTGCTCCTGCGCCATCCAGTCCATCGTGGCGGCGCCGTCGTGGACCTCACCGATCTTGTGCGTGATACCCGTGTAGAACAGGATGCGCTCGGTGGTGGTGGTCTTGCCGGCATCGATGTGGGCCATGATGCCGATGTTGCGGACCTTGTTCAGGTCGGTGAGCACATCTTGTGCCACGGAGTTCCTCCGATAGGTGATGGAGCCAGCGCAACGGGTTCATGGCCGATCGGCTGGGATCGTGATGGTGGCGGTCGCCCGTCCACGCCGGATCCGAGGATCCGCCGCCGGGTCCGGGACCGCGGCGCGCGCACTGAGGCGCGCGCCGCGGGACCGGGGGTCGCGCTCGCCAGAGGCGGGCGCGGGGTGCGCTACCAGCGGTAGTGCGCGAAGGCCTTGTTCGACTCGGCCATCTTGTGGGTGTCCTCGCGACGCTTGACAGCGGCGCCCAGACCGTTCGACGCGTCGAGGATCTCGTTCATGAGACGCTCGGTCATCGTCTTCTCGCGACGGGCCTTCGCGTAGCTGGTGAGCCAGCGGAGGGCGAGGGTGTTGGCGCGGTGCGGCTTGACCTCGACGGGGACCTGGTAGGTCGAGCCGCCGACGCGGCGGCTGCGGACCTCGAGGGTCGGACGGACGTTGTCGAGCGCCTTCTTGAGCGTGACGACGGCGTCCTGGCCGTTCTTGGTCGAGACTCCCTCGAGCGCGCCGTAGACGATGCGCTCGGCGAGGCCCTTCTTGCCGTCCAGGAGGATCTTGTTCACGAGCTGGCTGACGACCGGGGCGCCGTAGACGGGGTCTGCGACGACGGGGCGCTTAGGAGCGGGTCCCTTACGAGGCATTACTTCTTCTCCATCTTCGCGCCGTACCGGCTGCGAGCCTGCTTGCGGTTCTTGACGGCCTGGGTGTCCAGGGCGCCGCGAACGATCTTGTAGCGGACACCGGGGAGGTCCTTCACACGACCGCCGCGGACGAGCACCATCGAGTGCTCCTGGAGGTTGTGGCCCTCACCGGGGATGTAGGCCGTGACCTCGGTGCCGTTGGAGAGCTTCACGCGGGCCACCTTGCGGAGGGCCGAGTTCGGCTTCTTGGGCGTGGTCGTGTAGACGCGCGTGCAGACGCCGCGCTGCTGGGGGTTGGCCTTCAGGGCGGGCGCCTTGGTCTTGGTGACCTTCGGCGTGCGTCCCTTTCGGACCAACTGCTGAATCGTTGGCACTGATTTGCTCCTTGAATGCTGCACGGTGACAGCGGATCGATGGTCGACATTCGGCCTGCCCGCTACCGGGACGGCCGAGTTCATCTGGACCCGACTCCCTCTCGGCACCGACGAGCGGAACCGGGGAAGGGGAGGGGTATGCCGTGGGGGCCGCCCGATCGGACGAACCCGCGGGTCCTCGCGGACCCGGTGGAGCGAAGCGCGGCACTGTGCCGGCCCGGAGGCACGACACGAGCGCACGACAAAGCGCACACCCGAAGAATATTACGGGGAGTGACGGGGGCGGTCAACTGGACGGCGTTCGCCCTGGGCGAGAACGCCGCCCGGGAGCCTCACTCGCGCTCGTCGCCCTCCCAGCCCCAGTGCGGGGTCCCGCCGCCGGCGTCGCGGCGGGCGAGCATCGCGAGGAAGAGGATCTGCACCGCTCCGGCCAGCACGCCCGCGGCGATCGCGAACGGCGTCGCGGCGTGGTCGACGACGAAGCGGAGGATGGCGCCCGGCTCCCCCAGGCCCAGGCCGTAGATCGCGCCGCCGACCAGGAGGAAGAGCGCGTAGACGACGACCGCCGTCAGCAGCGAGGGGCCGACGAGACGGCTGACGCCGGGCCGGGCGGCGAGTGTGATCATCGAGACGAGGACGGCGAGGACGCAGACCGCCACCACGACCGGGCCGAGGATCGGGCCGGCGTCGCGCTCGGGGACGACGTCCTGGTCCAGCAGCAGGCTGAGCACGCCGAACGCGCAGACCACGAGGGCGAGGTAGAGGAAGGACGCGAACGCCGCGAGGGCGATGCCGTAGCCGAGCCCGGCGCCGCGGCCCTGCTCCCCCGGGCCGGCGGGCGTCACGACTGCGCGGCGGCGTCGCGCTCGGCGTTGCGGCGCTTCACTCCCCGCGCGCGGCCGGCGATGAGGCTCCCGCCCCAGACGCTGACCTCCCGGGCGAGCACGGCGGCCGCGGCGACGGCGAGGAGGGTCGCGGGGTCGCGGAGGAAGTCGACGACGGCGGTACGGTCCTGCGGCACGGCGAAGCCGCCGACCGCGGACCAGGCGCCGACGAGGGCCGCCGCGCCGGCGAGCAGGGCGACGAAGAAGCCGCCGAGGACGTAGGCCCACCAGCCCGCGCGATTGACGGCGAGGACGATCAGGGCGAGGCCGACGAAGAAGGCGGCCACCGGGAGGAGGAAGACGGCCGTGGGGCCCTGCGCGAGCGCGATCGCCACGGGGTCGCCCTCGACGGCGTCGATCAGCACGCGGATCGCGGTGAGGGCGACGAGGTACAGGGCGGCGAAGACCGCGGTGGTGAGCAGGGCGATGGCCAGGCCGGCGAGGCGGTTGCCCTTCCGGCGGGCGGGCTCCGGCTCCGGCTCGACGGAGCCGAGCGGGGACGGCGACGCGGGCTGCGCCTCCTGCACGGCGGTGGCGCCGGTCGCGGGACGTCGGCCGCCCGGCTCCGGCTCGGGCCAGACGTACTCCCGGGTCGGCTCGGCCCCGTCGCCCGTCGTCGGCATCCGCGTGGTCTCGGCTTCGCTGTTCCCCGTCACTCCGACAGCTTAGGCACGGGTCCGCGCGGGACGAGCGACCGCCGCGCCCACCCCGGGACGGGGGACGCCGCTGCGCTACTCGAGCGGGTGCAGCAGGCGGTGCAGGAACTGCCGGGTGCGCGGCTCCTGCGGCTCGCGGAGGATCTGCGCAGGGGCGCCGCGCTCGACGACCACCCCGTCCGCCATGAAGACGACCTCGGAGGCGACCTGCCGGGCGAACTCCAGCTCGTGCGTGACGACGAGCATCGTCCAGCCCTCGCCCGCCAGCTCGCGCATCAGCGAGAGGACGTCGCCGACCAGCTCGGGATCGAGCGCCGACGTCGGCTCGTCGAAGAGCAGCAGGTCGGGCTGGAGCGCGAGGGCCCGGACGATGCCGACCCGCTGCTGCTGGCCGCCGGAGAGCTCGAAGGGGTAGGCGCCGCCGCGGCCGCCGAGACCGACGCGCTCGAGCAGCGCCTCCGCCTCCGGGACCACCTCGGACGCCGGGCGGCGCTGCACGCGGAGCGGGCCCTCCGTGACGTTCTGCAGGACGGTGAGGTGCGGGAAGAGATTGAAGTGCTGGAAGACCATCGCCGAGCGGTCGCGCAGCGCGGTGAGGGCGCGCTTGCCGACCGGCCCGCCGAAGTCGAGCACCGAGCCGTCCGCGAGCTCGAGCAGGCCGCCGTCGGGGACCTCGAGGCTGTTCAACGAGCGCAGCACCGTCGTCTTGCCCGAGCCGGACGGGCCGATCAGCGCGATGACCTGACCGCGGCGGATCTCGAGGTCGATGCCGCGGAGGACCTCGACGCCGCTGAAGGACTTGCGCAGCCCCGTGGCGCGGAGGACGGGGCGGTCGCCGTCCGCGGGGCGGCCTGCGGTGCCGGAGGAGGCGTCAACGGGCGACATAGCGGTCCAATCGCTTCTCGAGGAGGCTCTGGCCGCTGGAGAGGACGAGGCAGATGAGCCAGTAGATGAGGGCGGCCTCGAGGTAGAGCAGCATGAACTCGCTCGAGGCGGTGGCGATCTTCTGCGCCTGGCGGAAGAGCTCGGTCACCAGGATCAGCGAGGCGAGCGAGGTGTCCTTGACCAGCGAGATGAACGTGTTGGAGAGCGGCGGCACCGAGACGCGCGCGGCCTGCGGCAGGATGATCCGCCTCAGGGCGAGACCGCGGCCCATGCCGATGGTGTGCGCCGCCTCCCACTGCCCCTTGGGCACGCTGAGGATCGCGGCGCGGATGACCTCGGCCGCGTAGCCGCCGACGTTCAGGGCGAAGGCGATGATCGCGCTCGGCCAGGGGTCGATCTTGACGCCCAGGCTGGGCAGGCCGTAGAAGATCACGAAGAGCTGCACCAGGAGCGGGGTGCCGCGGATCACGGAGATGTACGCCCGGGCGATCCAGGCCAGGACCTTCACCCGCGAGAGGCGCATCAGCGCGACGGCCAGCGCGAGGGCCAGGCCGAGCACGAAGCTCGACAGCGCCAGCGGGATCGTGCCGACGATGCCGCCCGACAGGATCGGCCAGAACGACCTGAAGAACAGTTCCATCTTGTCTTCTCCCGCCGGAGGCGGGAGAAGACCGCGGTCGGCTTGTCGAGGTGGATGCGTGGGGCAGAGCGGGTCGCGTCCGCTTCCGAGAAATGCTGGCACGCATTTCTCGGGGCCGCTCGGCCTTGCGAAGCGGGGGTGTCGGCCGACCCATGCTGGTCGAGCAGCCCCGGAGGGGCGTATCGAGACCCACCGTGGCCGAGACGGTGGTCTGCGGACTCGCGTGACGGCGACGGTGGATCTCGATACGCCCGCTGCGCGGGCTACTCGATCAGCATGTCGCAGCCGACCGTCGGAAGCGGCGACCAGCGCCGCAGGCGTCCTTCTTGCTGGTCGAGCAGCCCCGGAGGGGCGTATCGAGACCCACCGCCTGAGGCCTGGCTACTGGGAGACGTCGGCGCCGAAGTAGCGCTCGGAGATGGAGGCGAGGGTGCCGTCGGCCCGCAGCTCGTCGAGGGCGCCGTCGACCGCGGCGACGAGGTCGTCCGAGCCCTTCGGGAAGGTGAAGGCGCTGGAGGAGCTGTCGTCGGTCGTCACGGCGACCTTGAGGCCAGCGGCCTGGTCGGGGTAGGTCGTCGACCAGTCCAGCCAGGTGAGACGGTCGTTGAGGGTCGCGTCCACACGGCCCTGCTCGACGAGGGCGACGGCCTGGGCCCAGCCCTCGACGCCCTCGACGGTCGCGCCGCTGTCCTGCGCGAGCGTGTACCAGTTGCTCGAGAGCGACTGCGCGGTGGTCTTGCCGGAGAGCGAGTCCAGCGAGGTGATCTCGGTGTCGTCGGCCGGCACGACGACCACGCCGGGGCTCACCGAGTACGGCTCGGAGAAGTCGTACTTCGCGCTGCGCTCGTCGTTGATCGAGACCTGGTTGGCGATCACGTCGAAGCGGCCGCCGTCCAGTCCCGCGAACATCGCGTCCCACTGCGTCTCCTCGAACTCCGGCTCGACGCCGAGCTTCTCGGCGACCGCGGTGATCACCTCGACGTCGTAGCCGGTGAGGTCGCCCGTGCCGCCGTCCGCGTGGAAGGAGAACGGGGAGTAGGTGCCCTCGGTGCCGATGGTCAGCTTCCCGGACTCCTCGACCTCGGCGAGCGTCAGCCCGGAGGCGGTCGAGGCGGTGCTGTCGTCGCTGGAGCCGGAGACCACGTCGTCGGTGGAGGCGGGGGCGCAGCCGGCGAGGACGAGGGCGGCGGCGGCCGCGGTCGTGCCGAGCAGGATGCGCAGCGAGGTGCGGGCGGGGAGGAGCGTCACAGTGTCTTTCCTTCGGTGCATCGCGGTGTCTCACGACCGGATCGCGGCCGGAGCCGCGCACGGTTCGGTGGGGTGGGGAGGAGCGGACGGCGATCGATCGCACGCGTCCGCACCCTCCACCCAACCAGCGGGAGGGGGACCGCTATTCCCGGATGTCGCCGTGTGACGCCGGACGGGCACCGAGCCCCGCGAGGAACGACTCCGCGCCGGCGACCTCGTCCGCCGTCAGGCCGGCGGCCGCCTCGGGCACGATCAGGTGGAAGGGGGTCTCCTGCTCGCGGGCCCAGTCGAAGGCGTCGCCGCGGAGGTTGTCGTCGATCCAGACGACGGCGTCGATCGCGAACCTGTCCTCTGCCTGCTCGAGCCAGACGGCGACGGGCTGGAGCTTGCCGGTCTGCCCGGGGAAGCGCGGGTCGCGCGGGAGGCCACCGCCGAAGACGATCGCCTCGGTGCCGGCCGGCAGACCGAGATCGTCCGCGAGCACCGAGGTGAGCTTCGGCGGCCAGGTGGTGGCCCAGACGATCGTGCCGACGGCGGCGAGGCGGCGCACCAGGTCCTCGCGCTCGGGCTCGAGCATCAGCCGGTGGCCGCCCGCCGCGCGGTCGCTCGAGACGGACGGGTTCAGGACGCCGTCGACGTCGAGCAGGATGAGGGCGACCATGGCTGCAACCGTAGCCGCGGCCGCGGTCCGGCGCGAGGCGGGAGCTCCCGCTAGCGTGGGCGGGTGCCCCCCTCCGCCCGTCTCCCCGGTGGAGCACTGGTCTCGCTCGAGCCCGACCCGATCCGCGAGGGCTCGCTGGTGCTGGAGATCGACGGCTCGGAGCAGTCCCTGATCGATCTCCGCGCGCCCGAGCAGCTCGGCCTCGAGTACCTGGCCCGGCTCGGCTCCGCGGTCGACGCGCTCGGGCCGGCGGGAGCGCCCGTGACGGTCCTCCACCTCGGTGCGGGCGCGCTGGCGCTCGCGCGCTACGTCGCCGCCACCCGCCCTGGCTCCGAGCAGACGGTCGTCGAGCGCGCCGCCGGGCTGGTCGAGTTCGTGCTGGCGCACGCACCGCTCCCCACCGGGACGAGGCTGCGCAGCGTCACCGCGGACGCCGCCGGACCCCTCGCCGTGCCGCGGGCCGACCTCGTCGTGCTGGACGTCTACGACGGCGACGAGATCCCGGAGCCCTTCTACCGCACCGAGGTGCTCGGCGGTCTCGCCGGGCTGGTCGAGGGCGTCGGCCTGCTCGCGGTCAACGTCGCCGACGACGCCGATCACCGGCGCCTGCGGCGGCTCCGGCGGGAGGTGCAGCGCGTGCTGCCGGTGGTCGCCGCCGTCGGTCCGCTCAGCTACGCCGAGGGGCGCGGGAGCGGCAACGCGATCCTGCTCGCCTCACGAGGCGACCTCGCCACGCACGCCGCCGCCCGTCTCCTGCAGGCCGGGCCGCACCCGGTCGCGGCCGTTGCGGATCGCGACGTCATGCCCGTCGAGGTGGCGGTAGAAGTCGACCCGTGACTCCAGCGCGATGCCGGCGTCGAGGTACTTCGCCTTGATCCGCTTGATGTAGGTGCGCACGGTGTGCTCGGCGATCCGCATGTCGAGGGCGACGTCCTTGACCGCCGTGCCGGACCCGTAGGAGCGCATGACGCGGCTCTCCTGCCGGCTGAGCACGGGCCGGCGGTGCTCGCCGGCGGCGAGGAAGCGGTGCCGGGCCGCCTCCGAGATCCAGGAGCGGCCGGACGCGACCGACACCAGGGCCGCGACGAGCTCGCCCGGCTCGTCGCCCTTCCAGACGAAGGCGGTGCGCTCGAGGCGGAGCACGGCGCGGACGGCCTCGAGCGAGTCCGACGCGGACAGCACCACCAGGCCGCGATGCCGCGCGCTGACCTCCGCGAGCGTGCTGGTCAGCACCTCGGGCGCGACCCGGTCGAGGTCCAGGACCGCGATCGTGTCCGCCTCGGCGGCGTCCGGGTCCGCGGCACTCAGGTGCGGGAGGACGTCGACGAGGAGCGCCGCGAGAGCCGCGCGCTCGATGGACAGACCGCTCACCACGGTCACAGCGAACTTCTCGAATTCCGCCACGGAAACCCCTTGCGAGGACGGTCGGGTCCGTCCTGGATCGAACCGTAGCGAAAGGAGGACCGGCCGAGCCACGCACGGGACATTCCGTCCCGACGACCATCAGCGCATCTCCGCCGACCGCGGATCCCCCTCCTTGCTCGCACTCCGCCCAGGAGGGCTAGTCTCCGTGACGATGAACGACTCCGACGAGACCGCCCTCCGCTCGACCCGGATCCCCGCCGACCAGGTGCGGACCCGGATGCTCCGCGCCGCCCGCGAGGTCATCTCGGCCCACGGGCTCACGGTCGGCTTCGCCCACCTGCCGATGGAGGAGTACATCCGCCTGGCCGCCGTGCCGCGCAGCTCGGTCTACCGGATCTGGAGCACGCGGGAGGAGTTCGTCGCCGACCTCATCGGCGAGATCTTCGTCGCGGACCGCTTCGCCGACGGCGCGGATCCCGACGCCCAGCGGGCGATGACCGAGGTCTACGAGCGCTCCTCCGCCCACCTCGGCACCGCGGCGGGCCGCCGTCAGGTGGCCTGGGAGATGATCCGCATCGGTGCGAACTCCAGCGTGGAGACCCTTCGCGCCTCCGTCGACTGGTCCTCCTACAACGCCCTGCTGGCGTGCACCTTCTCGATGGAGGAGGGGCCCGCGCGCGAGGCGGTGCGCGCCACCGCCCGCCGGCTCGAGACGATGCTCAGCCAGCGGCTGCGCGACTACTACCAGGACGTCCTGGACCAGTTCAGCGCCTCACTCCGGCCCGGCTTCACCACGCTCCAGCTCGCGCACCTCACCGCGATCGTCACGGACGGGCTGGTGCACCGCGGGCGGCTGCTCGACGACGAGCTCGACGCCGTCGTCACGGCGCCCGGCCTGGACGGCGAGCCCGTCGAGTGGAGCCTCACCGCCTGGACGATCCGCTCGATCGTCGACGGGATGCTCGAGCCGGTCGCCGAGGACGAGCCTCCCGCCGACCGCTAGAGCGCGGCGTCCTCCGCCGGTGCGGACCCGGTGGGCGCGGACGGCACGGGCTCGCAGAAGCCGTCGATCAGCATCAGCGTGCCCGCCACCACGAGCGAGGGCGAGTCCGGCCGGCCCGGATCGATCGGTCCGGTCACCAGCTCGGGCGCGGCGATCCGGGCGACGCAGAGTCCCTCGACGAACGACGAGATCGCGGAGGCGAGCACGGCGTACTCCTCCTCCCGGCCCGAGCGCAGGCGCAGGCCCGCCTCGGCGAGGGTGTGCCGGTAGTACTTCGCCATGTTCTCGATGAAGTGCACCTGGCGCGAGTGCAGGGCCTCGTGGATCGCGACGCGGGCCGACTCCGAGTGCGAGTCGACCGCGCCGATCAGGGCGACGAAGTTACGCCAGTGCTGGGAGGCGAACACGTTGTCGTAGTTCGCCTCGATCGCGACGGTGAGCGAGGCGACGAGGATCTCGCGCATCTGCTCGGGGGTCGGCTGCTCGGCGAGGCGGCGATGCAGGTACGCGTCCCCCGCGGTGAGCGAGGTGGGGTCGAGCCGGGCCGTGAGGATCCGCTCGGGGATCGCGGCGACCAGCTCGTCGTAGAACGCCTGGCGGGTGGGCCAGATCCGGTAGACCGTGCTGCGCGGCACGCCGGCGGAGCGGATGACGTCCTCGAGCGGCAGGTGCGAGACGCCGACGCGCAGGCCCTCCGCGCGGACGAGCGCGAGGGCGGCGTCGAGCAGCCGGGTCCGGACCTGCTCACGGCTGAGACGGGCCGGTCGCGGCGGGACCTCGGGCGGGGTGTCGGTGCCCATCGTGCCTCCGGAGGCGGGTGAGCGGGGCGGCTTCGGCGTCCCCGGTGCACCCGAGCGTAGACGATCGCCGACAGTCGTCGCGCACATCGGCTACTCGGGAGGTCACAGAGGCAGCCGGACGCGCGGGACGGGCGCGGCTCGCGCTCGGCGTGCGAGCCGCGCGAGCCGCGCTGCCTGTCCCCCAGGCGGCCGCCCCTTCGGCCGATCTCGACCGTAGGCGCTCGATCAGGGCGGCGTCAAAACTCCGGACATCATGTCCCGCCGGTCAGGGGCGGAAGGGGCGGCGAGGCTCGTCCGACAACGGCAGGAGGTGCTGCCCGGCGCGCACGGCGCCGAGGCGCGGAATGCCGAGCTCGTCCGCCACCGCACCGGCGACCTCCGCCTCGGCGTGGCCGGCGAGCTCGACGTTGCGCATCAGCTTGGCGTGGTGGCAGGGGCTGGCGTCGATGGCGACCACCATCGCGGAGAAGCGCAGCGCGTCGCCCAGCCGCGCCATCGGGTTCAGCTCCGCGAGCACCGACGGGACGTCCGGCATCGACAGCAGCGTGTAGTAGCAGGTCGACACGACGTAGTCGTCGACGCCCGCCTCGGCCGACGGCGGCGCGACGATGATGTCGCCGAGCGACACCGAGCCCGTCCGCGAGCCCAGGACCGAGGCGATGGTCACGCGGATGTCGCCGGCGAGCGAGACCACGCGCACGCTCTCCGGCCACGGCGGCAGGGCCGCGAGCTGCGTGGAGCCGGTGCGCAGGGCGATCCCCGCCTGCGAGGACAGCGCGTCGATCATGGGCATGCCCGTGCACTCCCCCGCGTTGCCCGCGTCCTGCGAGGCCGCCGCGCCGCAGGAGGCGAGCAGCGCCGAGAGGCCGAGGCGCGACTGCGGCTCGAGTCCGCCGACCACCGCGGGGCTGACCGTGCCGGTGGAGTCGATGATCTGGCCGAGGCGGAGGGCGAGGTCCGAGCCCGTGTTGGGCGTGCCGAAGGTGACGACCTCGCGCACCATCGACTCCACCGGCACGCCGTCGACGCTCTGGCTGAGGGCCTGGCGCGCGGCGAGGCCGCCCATCGAGTGGGCGACGACGACGGCCCGGTGGCCGGTCGCGGCGGTGAGGCAGGCGATCGAGGAGGCCAGGGCGTCGGCGATGCCGGGATCGGTCACCCAGCGGGCCGCGAGATCGCGGTAGTCGAAGGTGTAGACGACGGCGCCCTCGGTGTCCTGGAACGCGCCGATGAGCGAGCGCTGGGAGGTGGTGACCGGCTGGTCGACGCCGTTGGTGGCGATCAGGTCGACCAGGTGCGAGAAGGCGCCCGTGCGCGACGCGTCGTGCGTCGCGGTGCCGAGCCAGCCGTGCAGCACCAGGATCGGCACCAGCGAGGCCGCCGCCGTGGACTCGACCTCGTCGCCCGGGAGGACCGGGGCGAGCTCGGCGATGCCGCAGGTCGCCGGCGGAGGGGCGGCTGCGGCGGCCGCGGCGACCGCGGTGCCCGACGGTACGACGACGGCACCGACCACCACGAGAAGGGCGGCCAGCAGGGCGATCAGGACTCTCATCCGCACGTTTCCTCACCGCCGCGACCCCTGCTGAGCGGGTTCAGGGGATCGACCGGACGAACGTCCCAGAAGTCAATCATCCGGACGCCCCCGTTCGGGCTCTCTGTCGGGAATCGACGGACCCCCAGTCAGGGTGCCCTTACCGCGCGGCGCGCGAGGCACCCGTCGCGCGTCGCTGTGCCCGCACGGTGCCGCTGACGACGAAGGGCCCCGCCGGTCTCCCGGCGGGGCCCTTCGTCACTCAGACCGTGCTCAGCTGTAGTTGCCGGGCTCGTAGCCGTCGCTCGAGAACGAGTCGAAGTCGACGAACGAGAGGTCCGCGTCGCTGAACGCGGCGTCGTCGGCGAAGATGCGGTTGGGGTACCGCTCGGCCTTCGCCTCCTCCGTCGCCTCGACCGACACGTTCCGGTAGCGGGGCAGACCCGTTCCGGCCGGGATCAGCTTTCTTGACCCGCGACACGAAGGCTGTCACGCTTCCGCAATGGAGCGTAAGAGCTCCCCATGGCCACGGGTACTGACATATACAGGACGGGCAATGCCATACGATTATCAGACGTCATCACTTTGGCGACGAACTCTCGGCTCTACTGACTTCGGCGAGAATCAACCTACAGTAAATCGACTTCGAGAAGCCTATTTCGACTTTCGAAGTAACGCAAAACTCCTCGCCGAAGACATCAAGATCTCCATGCCTATGTTCACGGACCACGGCATCGAGCATATAGACTCGCTCTGGGATATGGCCTCGATGATCGTCGACGATGATTTCCCTCTGAACCCGGCGGAAGCATTCATCCTTGGCGGCGCTTTCTTGCTGCACGATCTCGGGATGGGCCTCAATTCATATCCTGGTGGAAAGGACGCCGTCGAAGCAGATCCTACATTTGCACGTGTACTGGAATCCGGCGTGACAGATCCTCCAACAGCGGCGGAAGACGCATCGAATCGCGAGCTTGCTCTGGTGACGACACTGAGGCTGCGACATGCAGAGCAGGCCGCGCGCCTAGTGGACCAAGAATTCGAAACAGATTCAGGACGCAAAGTAACACTTCTTGCCCAGGAAGATCTCCGTCGTTTCTTTGGGGACGATATTGGACGAATTGCCCAGAGTCATTGGGTTTCCGTCGACGAGCTTCCATCTTTTGTGGCCGACAAACACGGGACAGACGGTTCACTCCCCGGCGAGTGGAACATAGACCCGCTCAAGCTTGCTTGCATTCTGCGCCTGGCAGACGCCAGTCATATCGACAGTAGGCGCGCCCCGCTAATGCTTCACGCGTTTCGACCGCAGGTCGGAGTGAGCAGAGATCACTGGGTATTTCAACAACGACTCAACCGCCCCATTGTAAACAAGTCTCGACTTGAATACACATCCAGTAGATCATTTCCTGAGTCAGAATCGCGCGCGTGGTGGCTCGCCTACGACACACTAAAAATGATTGACTTTGAACTCAAACAAGTAGACGCCGTGTGTCGCGACCTCGGCCGCAAACCGTTCAAGGTGAATTCGGTGGCCGGAGTCTCGACGCCAGAACGACTCGCGTCACTCGTCAAGACCCAGGGCTGGACCCCGATTGACGCAACCCTGAAAGTCTCGAAAGTCAACACCGTGGTGGAAACGCTTGGTGGAGCTTAACTTTATGGCGACAATCCAACTATCCCCCTGCGGGAACTGATCGCGAATGCGGCAGATGCCAGTCACCTCTATGCAGCCCATTCCCAACGCGATGTTCCCGCAGTGAGCATCAGGCTTTACCAGCACGGTGGATCCGACTGGCTTGAAGTCGAAGACCACGGCATCGGTATGACGCAGCATCAGATGGCTGAGTCATTGTTGGACTTCGGCAGGTCACAATGGAAAGCTACAACCAACTCGGACCTCGCTGATTTACCCGCGGCGTCTTTTCGACCTCGCGGAAAGTTCGGGATTGGCTTTTTTTCTGCATTTATGATTGCGGATCGCGTGGAAATTAAGTCTCTGCGATATAGGCAGGGTTCGTCGGAGACGGCAATGCTGGTCTTTGAAGATGGTTTGGCCGGTAGGCCACTTTTCCGAAACGTTCCTGTGCGCGAGGAGCTCACTCAGAATGGCACCCTCGTCAGACTAAGATTAAAAAATCCTCCGCTCTCCGAAAAGGGCTTACTGGAAACGGATGCAATTGAGCAATCCGTTTCGCAAATGGTGCGGGATATGTTGATTAACATGTGTGCCTTGCTGGACGTTGATCTGAAGTTCGAGGGACCGGACGATCGAGACGCGAAGAGACTTATTGAAGCCAACGAGTGGAGCACACTACCCGCCGACCAGCTTTTCGATCGTATCTACACTTTCGATATGAAGAACCCGAATTATCAAAAGATGTACATCGAATGGCGAAAGTACTTCATTGAAAATGAGCAGTCTTTGTTCGACGAAGATGGACGCGTAATTGGTAGGGCGGTTCTGGCTAGCGGTTTAGAAAACGAATCGACAGCTGACGTGTGGTGGTGGCCGGCACCAGACGCCAAAACATATGTTGGCGGCTTGCTCAGCGACTATGTCTACAACTGCCTTGGCGCCTTTTCAGGCGCACCGCTCAAAGCTGATCGCAACTCCTCCTTTCCTCTAGCCAACCCATCCGAGCTACAGCGATGGGCTAGTACTCAGATTGACCTGATGGACCGGAAGAGATTCGCCTCATCTTCGACCCGGTATGGGGCCGCCGACCTCGGTCGCTCTGTCGGCGTTTCTTTGCCAAGTATGCCTTGCGGAATTTTACGGTCAGGAGAAATATCGCCTGACCAGCTTGGGGATTGGCTATCAACGCGAAACGAAGTGGTAATCATCCCGGATTGGGAGATCAACACCTATCACAGCGACTCAGGAAGCCTCGTCTTTCGCGAACGCCAGCAGGGGCGGCAACTGGACTTGCCAGATAACGCTATAGTGATTCGTCTTGGTTCGCGAAACTTCTTCCCGGAAGAGATTCAGAAGACGGCAAAAGACTCGCGCTTTGGTGACTTTGGGGATCTGCGCCTAAGAGAATGGAACCCACGCAACTGGTGGTACCAGTATGGCAAATCCGGCTCAACGGCATTGCTATTGGAACACGTTCTTCAGCAATGGGGTGTGACCCCTCATCAGGTGGCTGAGCATTTTGAGCAGCTTGCACTGGTTTCCGACAAGGATACAAGGGCTCCCATCAAGCTATTTGAGAGTGACCAGACGGTCCTTATCGAAGGATTTAGACTACGACGTCCAACCGAGCAGTCTGAATAGCCAAATCGTTCATCGCGCCACGTGACCGGTGACTGGGCTGACGACGAAGGGCCCCGCCGGTCTCCCGGCGGGGCCCTTCGTCACTCAGACCGTGCTCAGCTGTAGTTGCCGGGCTCGTAGCCGTCGCTCGAGAACGAGTCGAAGTCGACGAACGAGAGGTCCGCGTCGCTGAACGCGGCGTCGTCGGCGAAGATGCGGTTGGGGTACCGCTCGGCCTTCGCCTCCTCCGTCGCCTCGACCGACACGTTCCGGTAGCGGGGCAGACCCGTTCCGGCCGGGATCAGCTTTCCGATGATCACGTTCTCCTTGAGGCCCATCAGCGGGTCGCGCTTGCCCTCCATGGCCGCCTGCGTCAGGACGCGGGTGGTCTCCTGGAAGGACGCGGCCGACAGCCACGACTCGGTCGCGAGCGAGGCCTTGGTGATGCCCATGACCTCCTGGCGAGCGGACGCGGTCCGCTTGCCCTCGGTCAGAGCCGCACGGTTGACCTCGCTGTAGCGCGAGCGGTCGACGAGCTCACCCGGCAGCAGGTCGGTGTCGCCGTGGTCGACGACGGTGACCTTGCGGAGCATCTGCCGGACGATGACCTCGATGTGCTTGTCGTGGATCGGGACGCCCTGCGAGCGGTAGACGCCCTGGACACCGCCGACGAGGTGCTTCTGGACCTCGCGGACGCCCAGCACGCGCAGGACCTCCTTGGGGTCGACCGTTCCCACGTGCAGCTGCTGACCGAGCACGACCGACTGGCCGTCCTCGACGAGGAGCTGCGAGCGCTTGAGCACCGGGTAGATGACCGCCTCGTCGCCGTTGTCCGGCTGGAGGATGACCCGGCGGGCCCGGTCGGTGTCCTCGATCGTGATGCGACCGGCGGCCTCCGCGATCGGCGACGCACCCTTGGGGGTGCGGGCCTCGAAGAGCTCCTGCACGCGGGGCAGACCCTGCGTGATGTCGTCGGCCGAGGCCGATCCACCGGTGTGGAAGGTGCGCATCGTGAGCTGCGTGCCGGGCTCGCCGATCGACTGGGCCGCGATGATGCCGACGGCCTCTCCGATGTCGACGAGCTTGCCGGTGGCGAGCGAGCGGCCGTAGCAGGCCGCGCAGACGCCGACGGCCGACTCGCAGGTCAGGACCGAGCGCACCTTGATGTGACGGACCTCGGCACCGACGAGCTTCTCGATGAGGACGTCGCCGACGTCCTCGCCGGCCTCGGCCACGACCTCGCCGGCCTCGTTCGTCGCCGCGGTGGCGAGCGAGCGGGCGTAGACGGAGTTCTCGACGTTGGAGTCCTGGATCCAGGCGCCGGTGGCGTCCTGGAGCATGATCGGCAGGTCGAGGCCCTTGGTCGTGCCGCAGTCGTCCTCGCGGATGATGACGTCCTGCGAGACGTCGACGAGTCGACGCGTCAGGTAGCCCGAGTCCGCGGTGCGGAGCGCGGTGTCGGCCAGACCCTTGCGGGCACCGTGCGTGGCGATGAAGTACTCGGCGACCGACAGTCCCTCGCGGTACGAGGAGATGATCGGTCGGGCGATGATCTCGCCCTTCGGGTTGTTCACCAGACCGCGCATGCCGGCGATGTTGCGCACCTGCAGCCAGTTTCCACGGGCACCGGAGGTGACCATGCGGTTGATCGTGTTGTCGATCGGGAAGTTCGCGCGCATCGCCTTGGCGACCTCGTCGGTCGCCTCGGTCCAGATCTTCACGAGCTCCTGGCGGCGCTCCGCCTGGGTGGTCAGACCCTTGTCGTACTCGGACTCGACCTTGGCCGCCTTCTTCTCGTAGCCCGCGATGATGACGGGCTTCGAGGGCGGGGTGAGGATGTCCGAGAGGGCGACGGTCACACCGGACCGGGTGGCCCAGTAGAAGCCGGCGTCCTTGATGCGGTCGAGCGAGGCGGCGACCTCCACCTTCGGGTAGCGCTCCGCGAGGTCGTTGACGATCCCGGAGATGGTCGTCTTGTCGGCGACCTGCTCGAAGTAGGGGTAGTCGACCGGCAGAGCCTCGTTGAAGAGGGCGCGGCCGAGCGTCGTGTCGAGGAGGACGGGCGCGGTGACCTTGCCCTTGTCGTCGATCTCGACACCCTCGGGGCTCTGACCCTGAGCGAAGTACACGTCCGACATGCGGATGCGGACCTTCGAGTTCAGGTGCAGCGAGCCCTGGTCCTTCGCGAGGATCGCCTCCGAGACGGAGGAGAACGCGCGGCCCTCACCGGCGCCACCCTCGCGGATGGTCGTCAGGTGGTGCAGGCCGATGATCATGTCCTGCGTGGGCAGGGTGACCGGGCGGCCGTCGGAGGGCTTGAGGATGTTGTTCGAGGCGAGCATCAGGATGCGCGCCTCGGCCTGGGCCTCGACCGACAGGGGCAGGTGGACGGCCATCTGGTCGCCGTCGAAGTCCGCGTTGAACGCGGCGCAGACGAGCGGGTGCAGCTGGATCGCCTTGCCCTCGACCAGCTGGGGCTCGAAGGCCTGGATGCCGAGTCGGTGCAGGGTGGGCGCGCGGTTGAGCAGGACGGGGCGCTCGCGGATGATCTCCTCGAGCACGTCCCAGACCTGCGGACGCGAGCGCTCGACCATGCGCTTGGCGGCCTTGATGTTCTGCGCGTGCGACAGGTCGATCAGGCGCTTGATGACGAACGGCTTGAACAGCTCGAGCGCCATCTGCTTGGGCAGACCGCACTGGTGCAGCTTGAGCTGCGGTCCGACGATGATGACCGAGCGGCCCGAGTAGTCGACGCGCTTGCCCAGCAGGTTCTGGCGGAAGCGACCCTGCTTTCCCTTGAGCATGTCGCTCAGGGACTTCAGGGCGCGGTTGCCGGTGCCCGTGACGGGACGGCCGCGGCGGCCGTTGTCGAAGAGGGCGTCGACCGCCTCCTGGAGCATGCGCTTCTCGTTGTTCACGATGATCTCGGGGGCACCGAGGTCGAGCAGGCGGCGGAGGCGGTTGTTGCGGTTGATGACGCGGCGGTACAGGTCGTTCAGGTCGGAGGTGGCGAAGCGGCCACCGTCGAGCTGGACCATCGGGCGCAGCTCCGGCGGGATGACCGGGACCACGTCGAGGACCATCGCGGCCGGCGAGTTGCCGGTGGCGAGGAACGAGTTGACGACGCGCAGGCGCTTGATGGCGCGGATCTTCTTCTGACCCTTGCCCTCGGCGATCTGCAGGTGCAGCGTCTCGGCCTCGGCCTGGAGGTCGAACTGCTCGAGGCGCTTCTTGATCGCCTCGGCGCCCATGTAGGCCTCGAAGTAGACGCCGTAGCGGTCGACGAGCTCGTTGAAGACGGCGTCCTCGGGCTTGAGGTCGCCGACCTTCAGGGTGCGGAACTGCTCCCACACGCTCTCCAGTCGCGCGATGTCCTCGTCGAAGGACTTGCGGATCTGGCCCATCTCCTTCTCGGCGCCGTCCTTGGTGCGGCGCTTCTGGTCGCTCTTCGCGCCCTCCGCCTCCAGGGCGGCGAGGTCGGTCTCGAGGCGCGCCAGGCGGTCCGCGATGCGGGAGTCGCGCTGGTCCGAGAGGGTCTTGATCTCGAGCCGGAGCTCGTTCTCGAGGCCGGGCATGTCGGCGTGACGGCCGTCGTCGTCCACGTCGATGATCATGTACGCCGCGAAGTAGATGACCTTCTCGAGGTCCTTCGGCGCCATGTCCAGCAGGTATCCGAGGCGCGAGGGAACGCCCTTGAAGTACCAGATGTGGGTGACGGGGGCGGCGAGCTCGATGTGGCCCATCCGCTCGCGGCGGACCGAGGACTTGGTGACCTCGACGCCGCAGCGCTCGCAGACGATGCCCTTGAAGCGGACCCGCTTGTACTTGCCGCAGGAGCACTCCCAGTCGCGCGAGGGTCCGAAGATCTGCTCGCCGAACAGACCGTCCTTCTCGGGCTTGAGGGTGCGGTAGTTGATGGTCTCGGGCTTCTTCACTTCACCGTGCGACCAGCGACGGATGTCATCGGCCGTCGCGAGGCCGATGCGCAGCTCGTCAAAAGTTGTTACGTCGAGCAATGTTTTCTCCTTGTCGGAAAACAGGGTGTCTCGTCAGAGACGGGGAGTCGTCAGATGCTGGCGCGGGATCAGATGTCGTCGACGGAGGACGACTCGAACCGGGAGGAGATGTTGATGCCGAGCTCCTCCGCGGCGCGGTAGACCTCGTCATCCGTGTCGCGCAGGCTGACCGCGGTGCCGTCGGCCGAGAGGACCTCGACGTTCAGGCACAGGGACTGCATCTCCTTGATGAGGACCTTGAAGGACTCCGGGATGCCCGGCTCCTGGATGTTCTCACCCTTGACGATGGCCTCGTACACCTTCACGCGGCCGAGGATGTCGTCCGACTTGATGGTGAGGAGCTCCTGCAGCGCGTAGGCGGCACCGTAGGCCTCGAGGGCCCACACCTCCATCTCGCCGAAGCGCTGGCCGCCGAACTGCGCCTTACCACCGAGCGGCTGCTGGGTGATCATCGAGTACGGGCCCGTCGAGCGCGCGTGGATCTTGTCGTCGACGAGGTGGTGCAGCTTCAGGATGTACATGTAGCCGACCGAGACCGGGTCCGGGAAGGGCTCCCCCGAGCGGCCGTCGAACAGCTGCGTCTTGCCGGACGAGCCGATCAGGCGCTCGCCGTCGCGGGTCGGGGTGGTGGAGTCGAGGAGCCCTGCGAGCTCCTCCTCCGCCGCACCGTCGAACACCGGGGTGGCGACCTTGGTGCCGGGAGCGGCCTCGCGGGCGTGCTCGGGCAGGCGCTTGGCCCACTCGGGCTTGCCCTCGACCTTCCAGCCCTGCTTCGCGATCCAGCCGAGGTGGATCTCGAGGACCTGGCCGAAGTTCATCCGGCCGGGGACGCCGAGCGGGTTGAGCACGATGTCGACCGGGGTGCCGTCGGCGAGGAACGGCATGTCCTCGACCGGCAGGATCTTCGAGATGACGCCCTTGTTGCCGTGGCGGCCGGCGAGCTTGTCGCCCTCGGTGATCTTGCGCTTCTGGGCGATGTAGACGACCACGCGCTGGTTGACGCCCGAGCCGAGCTCGTCGTCGCCGTCCTGCGCGTCGAACACCTTGACGCCGATGATGGTGCCCTGCTCGCCGTGGGGCACCTTCAGCGACGTGTCGCGGACCTCGCGGCTCTTCTCGTTGAAGATCGCGCGGAGCAGGCGCTCCTCGGCCGAGAGCTCGGTCTCGCCCTTGGGCGTGACCTTGCCGACGAGGATGTCGCCGGGGCGGACCTCGGCGCCGATGCGGATGATGCCGCGCTCGTCCAGGTCGGCCAGGAGCTCCGGGCTGACGTTGGGGAGGTCGCGGGTGATCTCCTCCTTGCCGAGCTTGGTGTCGCGGGCGTCGACCTCGTACTCCTCGATGTGGATCGAGGAGAGGACGTCGTCCTTCACCAGGTTCTGGCTGAGGATGATCGCGTCCTCGAAGTTGTGACCCTCCCACGGCATGAACGCGACGAGCAGGTTCTTGCCGAGCGCGAGCTCGCCGTTCTCGGTCGCGGGACCGTCGGCGACGATCTCGCCGACCTCGATGCGCTCACCGGCGGAGACGACCACGCGGTTGTTGTACGAGGTGCCCTGGTTCGAGCGGTCGAACTTGCGCAGGAAGTAGGTCTGCGTGCCGCCCTCGTCCAACTGGACGGTGACGGAGTCGGCGGAGACCTCCTGGACCACGCCGGCCTTGTCGGCCGTGATGACGTCGCCGGCGTCGATGGCCGCGAAGCCCTCCATGCCGGTTCCGACGACGGGCGACTCGCTGCGCAGCAGCGGGACGGCCTGACGCTGCATGTTCGCGCCCATGAGCGCGCGGTTCGCGTCGTCGTGCTCGAGGAACGGGATCAGCGACGTCGCGACCGACACCATCTGGCGCGGGGAGACGTCCATGTAGTGCACGCGCTCGGCGTCGACGAGCTCGACCTCTCCGCCCTTGGGGCGGACCAGGACCTTGCCCTCGGCGAAGCGCATGTCGGAGGTGAGGGGGGCGTTCGCCTGGGCGACCAGGTACTCGTCCTCCTCGGACGCGGTGAGGTAGTCGATCTGCGCGGTGACGACGCCGTCGACGACCTTGCGGTACGGGGTCTCGATGAAGCCGAACGAGTTGATGCGCGCGAAGGACGCGAGCGAGCCGATCAGGCCGATGTTCGGGCCTTCCGGGGTCTCGATCGGGCACATGCGGCCGTAGTGCGACGGGTGGACGTCGCGGACCTCGACGCCGGCGCGCTCACGGGAGAGACCGCCGGGGCCGAGCGCCGACAGGCGGCGCTTGTGGGTCAGACCCGCGAGCGGGTTGTTCTGGTCCATGAACTGCGACAGCTGCGAGGTGCCGAAGAACTCCTTGATCGCGGCCACCACGGGGCGGACGTTGATCAGGGTCTGCGGGGTGATCGCCTCGATGTCCTGCGTGGTCATGCGCTCGCGGACGACGCGCTCCATGCGGGACAGACCGGTGCGGACCTGGTTCTGGATGAGCTCGCCGACCGCGCGGATGCGGCGGTTGCCGAAGTGGTCGATGTCGTCCACGTCGAGGCGGAGGTCGACCGCGGCGCCGTCGCGCACACCGGGCAGGTTGGTGCGGCCGTCGTGCAGCGCGACCAGGTACTTGATGGTCGCGATGATGTCCTCGACCGTGAGCACCGAGTCGGACAGCGCCTTGTCGATGCCGAGCTTGCGGTTGATCTTGTAGCGACCGACCTTGGCGAGGTCGTAGCGCTTGCTGTTGAAGTAGAAGTTGTCCAGCAGCGCGCGGGCGGCCTCGGCGGCGACCTGCTCGCCCGGGCGGAGCTTGCGGTAGATGTCGCGGAGGGCGTCCTCCTTGGTGAGGATGTTGTCCTTCTCGAGGGTCAGCTCGATCGACTCGTAGCCGGCGAACTGCTCGAGGATCTCCTCGCTCGTCAGGCCCAGGGCCTTGAGGAAGACGGTGACCGACTGCTTGCGCTTGCGGTCGATGCGGACGCCGACCTGGTCGCGCTTGTCGATCTCGAACTCGAGCCAGGCACCGCGGCTGGGGATGACGCGGGCGGAGTAGATGTCCTTGTCGGACGTCTTCTCCTGCTGGCGCTCGAAGTACACGCCCGGGCTGCGGACGAGCTGGGACACGACGACACGCTCGGTGCCGTTGATGATGAACGTGCCCTTCTCCGTCATCAGGGGGAAGTCGCCCATGAAGACCGTCTGGGTCTTGATCTCACCCGTGAGGTGGTTCATGAACTCGGCCTCGACGTACAGCGGAGCGGCGTAGGTCTTGCCGCGCTCCTTGCACTCCTCGATCGTGTACTTCTCGGGCTCGAGGTACGGGTTCGTGAAGCTCAGCTGCATCGTCTCGCTGAGGTCCTCGATCGGGGAGATCTCCTCGAAGATCTCGTCGAGTCCGGAGTTGGCGGGGAGATCCTCCCGGCCGACGGCCTTCGCCTCGGCGACGCGGGTCTTCCACGCCTCCGAGCCGACGAGCCAGTCGAAGCTCTCGGTCTGCAGCGCGAGCAGATCCGGAACCGTCAGGGTGTCGCTGATCTTGGCGAACGAGAGACGCGAAGCTCCGCGTCCGTTCTTGGGTGAGGTGGTGGTTGCGTTGGGCGCAGCAGCCAAGGAAGGAACCTCCGTAGACCCTCGCGGGTCTCAATCTGTGGGATGTGTGGAGTGGGCTCCCGCCGGGCGGGCCGACACGTCCTGCTCCCCGTTCCGTGACCGCGGTGACGCGGCCGCAGCGACGAAGCGACCGGTTTGACGCGGCCTTCGGGGCGGGGGCTAGAGTGTGGCATCGGCATCCACCATCTGATGCCGGGTTCCGATGGCTGGTCGACCGCAATATGACGACTCGGCACTCGGGAGCGCAAAGTACAACTATAGATGCACTGCGCCACGCCGCGCAAGTGCAGGTGCTTGCGCCCGGCACGGGCCTCGGGTATACGGCCGGGTCGAGGGTCTCGCCCGCTCCGTCTTCCTCCCCGCCTCTCCTGCTCCTCCTCTCCCGCTCCGCCTCCCCTCCTGCGCGGCACGGCAGACTGGTCGGATGGCCGAACGCACCGGTCGCCGACGCGGCGACGACTCCGAGCACCCCCGCGCCGTGCTCGCCAGCGGATTCCTCGCGCAGATCGAGCCCGACCGGCACTCCTCCGACGCGGCGACCCTCGTCGTCGACGGGACCCCGCAGTCGCACGTCGACCTCGCCGACCCCACGCACCTCTCCTTCGAGTACGTGCGGCGGATCGGCCACGCGATCGACCTGCTCGCGCCCGAGGGCGAGGCCGTGACGGCGCTGCACCTGGGCGCCGGCGCGCTGACCCTCCCCCGCTACGTCGCGGCGACCCGGCCCGGCTCGCGCCAGCAGGTGGTCGAGATCGAGGCGGCGCTCGTCGACCTGGTGCGGGAGGCGCTCCCGCTGCCCCGCGGCGCGCAGATCCGGATCCGCCAGGGTGACGCCCGCGAGGTGCTCGGCAAGCTGCCGCCGGGGCTGCTCGGCACGGTCGACGTCGTGGTGGTCGACATCTTCTCCGGGGCCAGGACACCCGCGCACGTCACGAGCGCCGAGTTCTACCGCGAGATCGCGCCGCTGCTCGCGCCCACCGGCGTCGTGGCGGTCAACGTGGCCGACGGCGGCGCGCTCGCCTTCGCCCGCGCCCAGGCCGCCACGCTCGCGGCGGTCTTCGCGCACACGGCGATCATGACCGACACCCAGATGCTGAAGGCCAAGCGCTTCGGCAACGTGGTGATGCTCGCCTCGCCCTCTCCGCTGCCGGTGGACGGGCTGCCGCGGCGGCTCGCCTCCGATCCCGCGCCCGCGAAGCTGGTGCAGGGGCGCGAGCTGGAGAACTTCCTCGGCGGTGCCTCGGTCGTCACCGACGACACCGCCACGCCCTCGCCGCTGCCGGCCCGCAGCATCTTCCAGGTCCGCCGGGGCTGAGGAGCGGCGCCGGGGCCGAGGAACGTCGCCGGGGCCGACCTCGACCCCGCGCGTCCGGGCCGGGCGGCCCGGCCCGGTTGCCCGTACAGTGGACGGGGGCCAGAGCCCCCTCCGTCCTCTCGCCGCAGCGTGCGCCGATCCGGATCCGCATCCACGAGGAAGAACCGCCCTGAGCATCATCATCCGCCACGACCCCGCGACGCTCCGCGAGGAGATCGACGTCGACGCCGCCCAGGACCGCCTGGAGGAGATCGGCGCGCTGCGCTCCCTCGCCGCGCTCACCGAGAAGGCCGAGCTGCTGCGCCTGCTCGGCCGCCTCGACGAGGCCTGGGACATCGCCACCGAGGCCGTCCGCCGCACCCGCTTCTCCGGCGACCGCGCCGAGCTGCTCACCGCGCGCGTCCGCCGCGCGCGCCTCATGCAGCTGCGCGACCGCTCGGACGAGGCGCTCTCCGAGCTGACGCTCTGCGTCGAGGAGGCGCGCACGCACGAGTGGCACGTCGAGCACTCCTTCGCGCTCAAGCACCGCGGGCTCGCGCTCTTCGAGAGCGGCGAGTACAGCCAGGCCGCGCGCGACTTCGACGCGGCGACCGCGCTCGGCGAGCGCGTCGGCGTGGAGGAGGAGGAGCTCGAGGTCGCGCGCCTCGGCTTCGCCGCCGCCTCCGAGTTCCAGGACGAGTCGACCCGCGGCCCCCGGGCGGACGGCGCCGTGCGCGGCCGCCGCCGCGCCGAGGGCGACGAGGCCTGAGCCCCGGAGCCGATCCGACCGATGGCTGAGCTCGACCAGGTCGCCCGCTGGGCGGACGCGCTGCTGCGCGAGCACCTGGACGCCTCGTGGAGCTTCGCCTTCGATCACGCCCGCACCCGCGGCGGCGCCTGCCACTGGAAGGACCGGCGCATCACCGTCTCGCGGCACCTCGCCGCGCGGTGGAGCGACGAGGAGGTGCACCAGACCCTGCTGCACGAGGTCGCGCACGCGCTCGCCGGCCCGAAGGCCGGGCACGGGCCCGCGTGGCGGCGGATCGCCACCGCGCTCGGCTACACCGGCGACCGCACGCACAGCAATCCGACCGCGGACGAGCTGGCCCCGTGGGTCGGCAGCTGCCCGAGCGGGCACCTCTTCTACCGGCACCGCCGCCCGAGCCGGCCGCTGGCCTGCGGGAGGTGCGCCCGGCGCTTCGAGGCCGCGAACGCGATTGAGTGGCGGCGCCGCGAGGTGCCGGCGCGACCGGCCGCGAGCGAGCGCTCGGCGTGAGCGAGGGCGCACCGCATCGCGTGGTCCGCGGCCGGGTGCCGAGCACCGGGCAGTGGTTGGTCGACGCGGGCGGACTGCGCTGGTGGTTCGACTCCGGCAGCCTCGCGCTCGACTTCGCCTGCACCGGGCCGCTGCGCGGGATCCCCGGCGAGCGCCTCGACTCCGACGAGGCCCTGGCGGCGTGGCTCGCCGAGCGCTTCGACGCCGTCGACGCCACCGCCCGCGACGCGCGGCTCGACGACGCGCTGATGCTGCGCGGCGCGGTCTCGCGGCTGGCGGTCGCCGCCGAGCGGGGTGTCGTGGGCGACCCGGCGGACGTCGACGTCGTCAATCTCTTCGCCGCGATGCCGGACGTCCCGCCGTCGCTCTCCGGCGGCTCGCGCCAGGCCGGCCGCTCGCACGCGGCGGCGCGGCAGGCACTCTCGACCCTCGCCCGCGAGGCGGTGGACCTGCTGGGCGGCGGCACTCCGGGGCGGCTGCGCCGCTGCGACGCGGAGGACTGCCGGATCCTCTACCTCGACACCTCCCGGGCCGGCTCGCGGCGCTGGTGCTCGATGCAGCGCTGCGGCAACCGGGCGAAGGTCCGCGCGCACCGGCGCCGGAGCGCCGAGCGCGCGGACCGCGTCGAGGGCTAGTCGACGACCTTCACGTCCTTCCAGAACGCGAGATAGCCCGAGAAGTCCTTGCCGACGCGGTCGAACGCGGTCGGGTACGGCGTCGGGTAGGACCAGGCGCGGTCCTTGAGCATCCCGTCGTCGGACTTCACGTCGTAGTACTGCGCCTCGCCCTTCCACGGGCAGGTGTACTGGGTGCTGCTCGGCACCAGGTAGTCGTTGTTCACGCTCGTGGGCGGGAAGTACCAGTTGCCCTCGATGGAGATGAGGTCGGAGTCGGGGGCGTCGGCGATGACGACGTCGTTGAGGACGGCTTTCATTCGGGCCAGCTTTCCTGTCGCGGAGACGATCGGCGGAGGCGGTCCTCCGCTCCCGGGGAACGCTACGCCGCTCCGGCCCCGCGGGTCGAGCGCGGCCGCACCCCTTGCGGAGACGCTCAGGCCCGGTCCGTCAGCGCGGGGAGCGCAGGACCGTCACCGTGTCGACGGTGTCCACGCGGGCGGCGGCGGAGATCTCCGCCCCGCGGCCCTGCGCCGTGAGCAGGCGGCCGGTGGCGGAGGCGGTCAGCAGGTGGACGCACGCCCGGCGGAGTCCCTCGTAGGAGGCCGAGGCCACGGCCGCGTCGGGCGAGACGTGGTCGATGCCGAGCCCGATCAGGGCGTCGATCAGCGCGCCCGCGGCCAGCTGGTCCTCCACGGCGAAGCGCGGCTCGCCCGCCGCGTCGACCTCGCCGACGGCGACGACGTTGACGCTGGTCCGCCCGCCGTTCTCGTGCTGGCGCTCGAGGATCCAGCGGGCGACGGCGGTGCGGTCGGCCAGACCGGCGCGGACGACGTGGCCGTCGATCGCGTCGGGGTCGACGGCGTCGTCCGCTCCTCCCGGGAGCGCGTCGACCAGCACGGTGATGTGCGCGGGGGCGAGGGCGCGGAGACCGCGGGCGCCCCAGTCGAAGCGGATCTGGTACGACCCCTGGTCGAAGGCGGTGGCCGGGGCGGCGGCGGTGCGGTCGGAGTCGGGGAGCGCGGCGTTCACTCCTCCACGGTACCGACCGCTCCGCCGCCGCCTACACGCCCGCGGCCCGGCGCGCACCCGGTTCCCGCCCGGAAGAACCCGGAGGAGGATGGACTCCGTGAAGGTGATGCTCAAGCACGTGCTCGACACCGACCCCGACTCCGCCTGGCGCGCCCTGCAGAGTCCGGCCGTGTTCCGCGAGGTGATGTCCCCGTTCCTGACCGCGGCGTCCCTGGACGAGGGCGGCTTCCGGCCGACCTGGGGCCTCGGGCCGCACGACGTCGCGATGGACGCGCTCGGGATCGTGCCGATGGGCGCGCAGGAGATCGACCTCTCCTACCGCCGCGTCCCGTCGATGCCCGACGTCCGGATCCTCCGCGACAACGGCGCTCCGCTCTCCGGCGCGCTGCGGCTGATCACCGCGTGGGACCACCGGATGGCCGTCGCGCCGCTCCCGGACGGGCGCACGCTCTTCCGCGACCGGCTGGAGTTCAGCGCCGGACTCGCCTCGCCGGCGCTCTGGCCGTCGATGTGGGCGTTCTGGCAGTGGCGCGGGATCCGCATCCGCGCGCTGGCCCCGACCTGGCGTCACGACGTCGGCGCCGATACCCGCCCCCGAGGGGAGGACGCACCGTGAGCCCCGACGGATCGGCCGAGGAGGCCGTCGAGCTGTCCCGCGCGGACCTGCTGCGCTTCCGCTGGCCCGCCGGCGAGGACGACGGCAGCGAGGAAGAGGGCGCCGTGTCGCCGCGGCGCCGGCTCGCCTCCGCCATCGAGGTCGCCGACTGGCGCCGCCACGTCCAGGCGATGTACGCCGAGGTCCGCAGGCTCTCGAACGTCGACCTGCTCGCCGCGCACGCGTCGTGGATCCGGGCGCGCAACGCGCTGTTCGACCGACACCCCGCCACTCCGCTGCTGCCCGCCGACCGGGCGCACTTCCGCTCGCTGCCGATCGCACCGTACGACGCGGCCTGGCGGTTCGAGCTCGAGGTCGCGCCGGCCGAGGAGGCACGGCGCATGGACGTGGAGACCGGGACGGACGGCGTCGTGCCGTTCGAGCTGGTCGGGACCGTCGAGGTCCCCTCCGCAGGGACCCTGGACGTCTGGAAGCTCGGCTCCTACGGCGGCGGGCTCTTCGTGCCCGTCAAGGACGCGCTGGCCGGAACGCCGGGCGGCACCTACGGGGGCGGCCGCTACCTGCTCGACACCGTGAAGGGCGCCGACCTCGGCACCGGAGCGACGCCGTCGACGCTCGTGCTCGACTTCAACTTCGCCTACAACCCCTCCTGCGCGTACGACCCGGCCTGGGCCTGCCCGCTCGCGCAGGCCGGCAACACGCTGCCGGTCGAGGTGCCGGTGGGCGAGCGCTACAAGGGCTGACGCGGCGGCGACATGCTGATCGAGCAGCCCTCGCAGAGGGCGTATCGAGATCCCGCCCGCCGATGCTGACCGTTCTCGGAGGCTCCGCCGATAGCCTCCGGGCGGCGCGCCCCCGCGCCGGAAAGCAGGAATCAGCATGCCCCGACCCGTCCTCCTCGTCACCGGAACCTCGACCGGCATCGGCCGCGCGACAGCGATCGAGGCCGCCCGCTCGGGCTGGCAGGTGGTCGCGACGGTCCGCGACGTGGAGCACGCCGACGGACTGCGCGAGGCGATCGGCGGGGCCGGGGTGGAGCTCGACGTGCAGCGGCTCGACGTCACCGACGCCGACTCCGTCACCGCGTGCCTCGAGCGGATCCAGTCCGTGCACGGCGGACTCGACGTCCTGGTGAACAACGCCGGCGCGGGCCACGTCGGCATCACCGAGCTCGAGGACCCGGCCGAGCTGCGCCGTGTGATGGAGGTCAACTTCTTCGGCACCGTCGCCGTGACCCGTGCCGCGCTGCCGCTGCTGCGCTCCTCGCGCGGGCGGATCGTGACCGTGTCGAGCGTCGGCGGCGCCGTCGGCCAGCCCTTCAACGAGGACTACTGCGCCGCGAAGTTCGCGATCGAGGGCTTCTTCGAGGCGCTCGCGCCCGTCGCCGCGGCCGTCGGCGTGCACGTCTCGCTGATCGAGCCGGGCGCGGTCCGCAGCAGCTTCGTCGAGAACGTCGGCATCGACTCCTCCGCTCTGATGGCCGAGGCCGGCCCGTACGCCGGCGCGCTCGGCGCCTACCTCGACCGCACGGCCTCCGCCTTCTCCTCCAGCCATGCCCAGGAGCCGGCGGAGGTCGCCGCCGTGATCCTGCAGACCCTGCGCGACCCGGAGCCGCCCTTCCGGGTGCAGACCTCGGACTGGGCGCGGGACTTCGTCGGCCTGAAGCTGGCCGACCTCGACGGCTCCCGCGTGCAGTCGACCATGCGGGGATGGATCGGCACCCACTAGGGTGGGAGGGTGCGAGCGCGACGACTGCGCTCCCCCGCGTCGTAGAACGCCCATTTTCCGTTGCGGATCCCTCTGGATCCCGACCATCTGGCGCACGTGCATGAGGCCCCCGGCCGCGCGCACCGCTTCGTACGGCGAACGGATGTGACCACCGTCACCTTCGCCCGAACAGCCGATCACCCGCGCCCGGCCACCGCCTGCGCTGTCAGATCGGCATGATGCCCCGAAAGGCACCATCCATGTCGACCATCCCCACCTTCGCCGCACTCGGCGTCCCCGCACCCCTCGTCACCGCCCTGACCGCGAACGGCATCACCGAGCCCTTCCCGATCCAGGTGGACACGCTCCCCGACACCCTGAACGGCCGCGACGTGCTCGGCCGCGGCAAGACCGGCTCGGGCAAGACCCTCGCCTTCGCCATCCCCATGGTCGCCCGCCTCGGCGGCGCCCTCGCCGGCGGACGCCGCCGCCCGGGCCGCCCGCTCGGCCTGATCCTCGCGCCGACCCGCGAGCTCGCCACGCAGATCACCGCGGCCATGCAGCCCCTCGCCGACGCCTACGGCATCGTCACCACCACGATCTTCGGCGGCGTCTCGCAGCAGCGCCAGGTCGCCGCGCTCAAGCAGGGCGTCGACATCGTCGTGGCGTGCCCCGGCCGCCTCGAGGACCTGATGAAGCAGGGCTTCGTCAACCTCGACGCCGTCGAGATCACCGTGCTCGACGAGGCCGACCACATGGCCGACCTGGGCTTCCTGCCCGTCGTCACGCGCATCCTCGACAAGACCCCCCGCGGCGGACAGCGCCTGCTGTTCTCGGCCACGCTCGACAACGGCGTGGACAAGCTGGTCAAGAAGTACCTGCAGAACGAGGTGCTGCACTCGGTCGACGAGGCGAACTCGCCCGTCGCGCTGATGACCCACCACGTCTTCGAGGTCGACGGCCTCGACGCCAAGAACGCCCTCGTGAAGACCCTCGCGTCCGGCACCGGCCGCCGCATCCTCTTCATGCGCACCAAGCACCACGCGAAGAAGCTCGCCAAGCAGCTCACCGGCCAGGGCATCCCCGCCGTCGACCTGCACGGCAACCTCTCGCAGGTCGCCCGCGACCGCAACCTCGCCGCCTTCGGCGCAGGCACCGTCAAGGTGCTCGTCGCCACCGACGTCGCCGCCCGCGGTGTGCACGTCGACGACGTCGAGCTGGTCATCCACGTCGACCCGCCCATGGAGCACAAGGCGTACCTGCACCGCTCGGGCCGCACCGCCCGCGCCGGCAGCGAGGGCGACGTCGTCACCGTCGTGCTGCCCAGCCAGCGCGGCGACGTGAAGACCCTCCTGCGCAAGGCCGCCATCCAGGTCACCCCGCAGCTCGTCACCGCCGACTCGGCCGCCGTGTCGAAGCTCGTCGGCGACGTCGCGGCGTACGTCACCCCGACCGCCGTCGTCGAGCCCGTCCGCGGCCAGTCGCAGGGCGGCCGCTCGCAGGGCGCCAACGCGCAGCGCAAGCGCGCCGCGCGCACCGACGGCGGCACCGCGCCCCGCGGCGGACGCGGCGAGCGCTCGGCGGCTCCCGCCGGCGCCGGCTCCGACCGTCCCCGCCGCGGCACCGGCGGGAGCTCCGACGGCGCCGCTCGCGGCGGACAGCGCGGCGGCCGCGGCCGCTCCGCCGCCGCAGCGACCACCTCGGGCGGCTCGCGCTCGTACTACAGCACCGGCTCGGGCTCCGGCAGCTCCGCCCCGGCCGGCGCCGAGCGCCGCCCTGCGCGACGCGCTCAAGGCTGATTCGCGCGCCGCGCAGCGGCGCGCCGCAGTCGGCAGGGCGGGTGGTTGCGTTCCTTGGAGCGTCTCGCCACCGGCTACGGCGATTCGCTTGGCACGCGAATCGCCGCTCCGCCTTGCGAGGGGCGGCTGGTCCGGGGGCGCAGCGTCTGACGACGTGCGCGTGCCGCGACGACTGCACGAAGAGACATGAAGAAGGCCGGGAGTCCTTCCGCGACACAGTCGCGGGTCGGAGTCCCGGCCTTCGTCGTCTCTCAGTCGTCAGCGGTGTGCACAACTAAGGCTGAACCGCCCGTTCCGCACGAAAAAGGACGTGAGAACGCTCTTCAGCCTTCGTTGTGTACGGGTCGCCCGCTTGAGGCGCACCTCTCGACGGGATGCTCGCGCGCAAGCGCGGCCCACCCGCACCGAGACCTCTGAGACCAGAGGACCGCGGACGATGCCTGCCAGGTCACGGCGGGTCTCCTAGGAAAGTTCACCAAGTCCGTATGGGAAAGCCATGCTGATCGAGTAGCCCGCGGAGCGGGCGTATCGAGATCCACCATCGCTAAAAGACGAGTCTGCAGACCCGCCCATGCTGGCGACGGCGGGTCTCGATACGCCCCTGCAGGGCTACTCGACCACCATGACGCGGCGCCGCCGTGTCCTTTTCCTCACCACCGAGACGCGAAGCGGCTTCGCCGCTCGAGACGCGCTCCGCGCTACTCGGCCAGCATGTCGCGCGCCGCCCCGCGCCGCACCGGACGACTCAATGGAGGCGGCTGCCTCGTGCCAGCGAATGCGAAGCCCCTCGCCCCTAGTCTCGGCGCGAGAGCGCGCTTCGAGCCGTAAGAGGAATTCGCGTGCCAGCGAATTCCGCCAGGCGGACGTCGGACGCTCTACGGGGCCCGACCACCTGCAAGAGCCGACCGCGGCGCGCCGCCCCGCGGCGCGCGAGGAGGCACGCTGCGCGCTACCGGAGCTTCCCCACCGATGCGAGTGCGGCGCGCAGCAACGCGCCGCGCCCGCCCTCCATCTCGGCGGAGACGGCGTCGGAGCAGGCCTCGTCGGGGGTCATCCAGGTCAGTTCGAGGGCGTCCTGGCGGGGGTCGCAGGTGCCGGTGACGGGGACGACGTAGGCGAGCGAGACGGCGTGCTGCCGGTCGTCGGTGAAGGGGCCCATGCCGGGCATGGGGAAGTACTCGGCGACGTGGAAGGGCAGGGGGCTTGCCGGCAGCAGCGGGAACGCCATCGGGCCGAGGTCCTTCTCGAGGTGGCGGAAGAGCGCGTCGCGGAGGGTCTCGCCGTACATCACCCGGCCGGAGACGATGGTGCGCGTGATCTGCCCCGAGGCGGTCGCCCGCAGGAGCACCCCGACCTCGGTCACCTGGCCGAGTCCGTCGACGCGGACGGGCACCGCCTCGACGTACAGCAGCGGGAGCCGACGGCGGATCTCGGCGAGTTCATCGTCGGACAGCCACCCGGAGTTGGGATCAGGGGTACGCACGCTCATAGGGCCATTCTTACCCGACGTTCATGTCAGTCCGGTTTCGGCTCGCATCCGGCGGGCTCGGCGATGATGGTCCGATGGCTATCGACGCGAACGCAGTGCTGTGGTCCTCCTCCGCGAAGGACCGGGCCGGGCGGCCCCTCCTGGTGCTCCTGCACGGCTACGGCTCGCACGAGGGCGACCTGTTCTCGCTCGGCGCCTACCTGCCGCTGGAGCCGGTGCTCGCCTCGCTCCGGGCGCCACTGGCCCTGGACGGCGGCGCCAACGCCTGGTGGCCGCTGCGGGTGCCGCTGGATCCGGATCAGCCCCGGACCGACCCGGTCGCGGTCGAGGAGGCCGCACAGGGCGTCCTCGACTGGCTCGACGCGCTCGAGCACGACGGTCCTGTCGGCCTGCTCGGCTTCTCGCAGGGCGCGGCACTGGCCGTGCAGCTGCTGCGGCGAGCCCCCGGGCGGTTCGCGTTCGCGGTGGCCCTCTCGGGCTTCGTGGTGCCGCTGGCGGAGGGCGACGCGGCCGACGAGGTCCTCGCCGAGGAGCGTCCGCCGGTGTTCTGGGGGCGCGGCACGCTCGACGCCGTGATCCCGCCGGAGCTGGTCGCGGCGGCGGCGGAGTGGTTCCCGGCTCACACCGCGCTCGACGCGAGGGTCTACGAGGGCGTGGCCCACGGCGTGAGCCAGGCCGAGCTCGCCGACATCGGCACCTTCGTGCGGCTGGGCTTCGCCTGACTCCGGTGCCGCCCGACGAGGTCCCGCCGCGGCGACCGCTCGTCAAGGGCTCGCCCGCGGGGCCCGCGCACGGCAATGTCGGTGGTGGCAGGGAGGATTCACGCATGCCGCACGTCCTCGATCGCTTCAGCCCCGCCACGCGGGCCTGGTTCGAGGGCGCCTTCCCCGCGCCGACGGCCGCCCAGGAGGGCGCATGGGCGGCGATCTCGAGCGGCGCGCACGCCCTCGTGGTCGCTCCGACCGGCTCGGGCAAGACGCTCTCGGCGTTCCTGTGGGCGATCGACCGGCTCGTCCAGGGCCCGCCGCCGGAGGACCCGCAGCACCGCACCCGCGTGCTCTACGTCTCGCCGCTGAAGGCGCTCGGCGTCGATGTCGAGCGCAACCTCCGCTCGCCGCTGGTCGGCGTCACGCAGACCGCGCTCCGGCTGAGCGCCGAGGGCATCGGCAGCGCGCCGTCGACGGTCACGGTCGGCGTCCGCTCCGGAGACACCCCCGCGGCCGAGCGCCGGGTGCTGCAGAAGACGCCGCCGGACATCCTGATCACCACCCCCGAGTCGCTCTACCTGATGCTCACCTCGGCCGCGCGGGAGTCGCTGCGCGGGGTCGAGACGGTCATCGTCGACGAGGTGCACGCGGTCGCCTCCACCAAGCGCGGCGCGCACCTCGCGGTCTCGCTCGAGCGGCTGGACGCGCTGCTGCCCCAGCCCGTGCAGCGCATCGGGCTCTCGGCCACGGTCCGTCCGCGCGAGGAGGTCGCGCGCTTCCTGGCCGGCCGCTCCCCCGTCACGATCGTCGCCCCGGTCTCCGAGAAGCAGTGGGACCTCAGCGTCGTCGTCCCCGTCGAGGACATGTCCGAGCTCGGCTCCACCGCCTCGCAGGACGGCTCCACCATGGGCGCCACCGGTCCGCAGAGCGGCTCGATCTGGCCGCACGTGGAGGAGTCGATCGTCGACCGCGTGCTCGCGCACACCTCGTCGATCGTCTTCGCGAACTCGCGGCGGCTGGCCGAGCGGCTGACGGCCCGGCTCAACGAGATCTACGCGGAGCGGCGCGAGGCCGAGGCCGAGCGCGCCCGCGAGGCCGGCGAGCCGGTCGCGGTCGGGGCGCTGCTCGGTGAGGCGGTCGGCGCCTCCGCCCGCCGGAGCCCCGCCGCGACGATGGGCGCCGCCGGAGCGACCAGCGGTACCGGTCAGGCCGCTCCCGAGGACGAGCCGCTCCTCGCCCGCGCGCACCACGGCTCGGTCAGCAAAGAGCAGCGGGCGATCATCGAGGACGACCTCAAGTCGGGCCGGCTGCGCTGCGTGGTCGCCACCTCGAGCCTCGAGCTCGGCATCGACATGGGCGCCGTCGACCTCGTCGTGCAGGTCGAGACCCCGCCGTCGGTGGCGAGTGCGCTCCAGCGCGTCGGCCGGGCGGGGCACCAGGTGGGCGAGGTCTCGCGAGGCTCGTTCTACCCCAAGCACCGGGCCGACCTGCTGCACTCCGCCGTCACCACCGAGCGGATGCGCGCCGGCCTGATCGAGGCGATCATGGTCCCGGCCAACCCGCTCGACATCCTCGCGCAGCAGACGGTCGCCGCCACGGCACTGGAATCGCTCGACGTCGACGAGTGGTTCGACACCGTCCGCCGCAGCGCCCCCTTCGTCGCCCTGCCGCGCTCGGCCTACGAGGCGACGCTCGACCTGCTCTCCGGCCGCTATCCCTCCGACCAGTTCGCGGAGCTGCGGCCCCGCGTCGTCTGGGACCGCGACGAGAACACCCTCACCGGCCGGCCCGGAGCGCAGCGCCTCGCGGTGACCAGCGGCGGGACGATCCCCGACCGCGGGCTGTTCGGCGTGTTCATGGTCGGCGAGCCCGGCTCGACCGGCAACCGGGTCGGCGAGCTCGACGAGGAGATGGTCTACGAGTCGCGCGTCGGCGACGTCTTCGCGCTCGGCGCGACCAGCTGGCGGATCCAGGAGATCACCTACGACCGCGTCATCGTCACGCCCGCCTTCGGCGAGCCGGGACGCCTGCCGTTCTGGAAGGGCGACTCGCAGGGCCGGCCGGCCGAGCTCGGCGAGGCGATCGGCGCCTTCACCCGCGAGATCGGCGGCGCCGCGGTCGAGACCGCCCGCGAGCGCTGCACCGCCGCGGGCCTGGACGAGTACGCGACCAACAACCTGCTGTCCTTCCTCGACGAGCAGCGGCTGGCCACCGGCCGCATCCCGGACGACCGCACGCTCGTGCTCGAGCGCTTCCGCGACGAGCTGGGCGACTGGCGTCTGGTGCTGCACTCGCCCTACGGGATGCAGGTGCACTCCCCCTGGGCCCTCGCCATCGGCGCGCGGGTCCGCGAGCGGCACGGGGTCGACGGCGCCGCGATGGCGGGCGACGACGGCATCGTCGTCCGGATCCCCGACACCGAGTCCGAGCCGCCCGGTGCCGAGCTCTTCCTCTTCGACCGCGACGAGCTCGAGCAGCTGGTGACCAGCGAGGTCGGCGGCTCCGCGCTCTTCGCCGCCCGGTTCCGCGAGTGCGCGGCGCGGGCGCTGCTGCTGCCCCGCTACAACCCGGGCAAGCGCTCGCCGCTCTGGCAGCAGCGCCAGCGCGCTGCCCAGCTGCTCGACGTGGCCCGCACCTACCCGACCTTCCCGATCATCCTCGAGACGGTGCGCGAGTGCCTCCAGGACGTCTACGACCTGCCCGCGCTGCTGCGCCTCGCCGCGCGGCTCGACGGCCGGGAGCTGCAGATCCTCGAGGTCGAGACGCCGACGGCCAGCCCGTTCGCCCGCTCGATGCTGTTCGGCTACGTCGCCGCCTTCATGTACGAGGGCGACAGCCCGCTCGCCGAGCGCCGCGCCGCCGCGCTCTCGGTCGACGCGACGCTCCTCGGCGAGCTGCTGGGCCGCGCCGAGCTGCGCGAGCTGCTCGACCCGCTCGTCCTGGCGCAGATCGAGCGCGAGCTGCAGCGGGTCGAGCCGGAGCGGCGCCTGCGCGGCCTCGAGGGAGCGGCGGACCTGCTCCGCCTGCTCGGCCCGCTGACGATCGACGAGCTCGGCGAGCGGCTGGTCGACGAGTCGGTGACGTCGGCCGACGTCGCGAAGGCCGCGCCGATCGCGCGCGGGACGCTCGAGGCGATCGTCGCCGAGCTGGTCCGCGCCAAGCGCGTCCTGCCGGTCGGTCTCGCGGGCGAGCAGCGCTACGCCGCGATGGAGGACGCCTCGCGCCTGCGCGACGCCCTCGGCGTGCCGCTGCCCATCGGCGTCCCCGTCGCCTTCATCGACCCGGTGCGCGACCCGCTCGGCGACCTCGTCGCCCGCTACGCCCGCACCCACGGCCCGTTCACCGCCGTCGCGGTCGCCGAGCGGCTCGGCCTCGGCGTCGCGGTCGTCAACGACACCCTTCGCCGGCTCTCCGGCGAGCGGCGCGTCTCCGAGGGCGAGTTCCGCCCGAACGGCACCGGCTCGGAGTGGTGCGACTCCGAGGTGCTGCGCCGCCTGCGCAGCCGCTCGCTCGCCGCGCTGCGCAAGGAGGTCGAGCCGGTCGACGCCGCCGCCTACGGCCGCTTCCTGCCGGCCTGGCAGCACCTCGGCGGCTCGCTGCGCGGCATCGACGGCGTCGCCTCCGTCATCGACCAGCTCGCGGGCGCGCCCATCCCCGCCTCGGCCTGGGAGTCGCTGATCCTCCCCGCGCGGGTGCGCGACTACTCGCCCGCCATGCTCGACGAGCTGACCGCGACCGGCGAGGTCCTCTGGGCCGGCGCCGGCACCCTCCCCGGCAACGACGGCTGGGTGAGCCTGCACCTCGCCGACACCGCCGGGCTCACGCTGCCCGTCCCCGCGGCCGAGGCGGTGCCGCTCGGCGAGCTGCAGCAGGAGATCGTCGGCGTGCTCGGCTCCGGCGGCGGCTACTTCTTCCGCCAGCTCTCCGACGCGGTCGGCTCCACCGACGACAAGACGCTGGTCGAGGCGCTGTGGGAGCTGGTCTGGGCGGGCCTGCTCACGAACGACACGCTCGCTCCGCTGCGCACCCTCGTCGGCTCGACCGGGGGCGCGCACCGGCAGCCGCGTGCCCCCGCCCGCGCCAGGGCGCCACGCGGCCGGATGACCGCCAGGCCCACCATGGCGACCCGCGTCGGCCCGCCCACCGCGGGCGGCCGCTGGTCGATCGTGCCGCTGGCGGAGTCGGACGCGACGATCCGCGGGCACGCGCTCGGCGAGACGCTGCTCGAGCGCTACGGCATCGTCACCCGCGGCTCCGTCCAGGCCGAGGGGGTGCTCGGCGGCTTCGCGCTCGCCTACAAGGTGCTCAGCGGCTTCGAGCAGCAGGGCCGCGCCCGCCGCGGCTACTTCATCGAGAAGCTCGGCGCCGCGCAGTTCGGCACCGCGGGCAGCGTCGATCGGCTCCGCACCTTCGCGCCGCAGGACGAGGCCCAGCAGCGCGCGCGACCGGTCTTCGCGCTGGCCGCGACCGACCCGGCGAACCCCTTCGGCGCGGCACTGCCGTGGCCGCAGGGCGAGGGCCACCGGCCCGGTCGCAAGGCGGGCGCTCTGGTCGCCGTCGTCGACGGCGAGCTCGCCGTCTACCTCGAGCGCGGCGGCAAGACGGCGCTGACCTTCTCGGCCGACGAGACCGTCCTGGCGGACGCGGCCGGAGCGCTCGCGCAGCTGGTCCGCTCCCGTGGGGTCGAGAAGCTCACCGTCGAGAAGATCGACGGCGTCTTCGCCCTGGGCACGCCCTTCGGCGACGCCCTGACCGCCGCCGGGTTCGTCGCGAACCCGCGCGGCCTGAGGCTGCGCGCGTGAGCGCCGGCCGCCACGAGAGGACCGCCCGTGCCCGAGGGTGACACCGTCTACCGCTCCGCCCACAACCTCGCCGACGCCCTCGACGGCCAGGTGCTGACCCGCTGCGACGTCCGCGTGCCGAAGTTCGCGACGGTCGACCTCACCGGCGAGACCATCGACTCCGTCGTCCCGCGCGGCAAGCACCTGCTGATGCGCATCGGCGACGCGCTGATCCACTCCCACCTCAAGATGGAGGGCAGCTGGCACCTCTACTCGCTGACCGGCGACCGGCCGAAGTGGCACCGCCCCGCCTTCCAGGCGCGCATCGTGCTCGAGACGGACGAGTGGCAGGCCGTCGGCTTCGAACTCGGCCTGCTCGAGATCGTGCCGCGGTCCGCCGAGGAGGACGTCGTCGGCTACCTCGGCCCCGACCTGCTCGGTGCGGACTGGGACGCCGACGAGGCACTCCGTCGCCTCACCGCCGACCCCGAGCGGCCGATCGGCCTGGCGCTGCTCGACCAGCGGATCATGGCCGGGCTCGGCAACGTCTACCGGGCCGAGCTCTGCTTCCTCCGCGGTGTGCTGCCCACGCGTCCCGTCGGCGAGAGCGGCGACCTCGTCCGCACCATCGCCCTCGCGAAGAAGCTGATCACCGTCAACCGCGAGCGCATCGAGCGGACGACGACGGGCAACCTCCGCCCCGGGCAGCAGCTGTGGGTCTACGGCCGCGACCGCAAGCCGTGCCGGCGCTGCGGCACCGCGATCCGCCGCGGCGAGCTCGGCGACGACGAGCTGCAGCTGCGGGTCACCTACTGGTGTCCGCGCTGCCAGACCTGACGCCCGGCGCTGTCGCGCTGCGTGCCCGCTACTCCTCGACGGCGGCCGAGCGGTGCCCGGGGACGTGCTTGACGTGCAGGGCGACGTCGCTGAGCCGCTCGATCCGGTCGACGTGGCGGGCGGCGCTCGCGTCCTCGGCGACGATCCAGCTGCCGACGAGCAGGTAGGGGTCGCGGCCGCCGGCGGTGAGCGGCCCGGTCACGGTGAAGGAGCCGATCGTCGGCGTCGAGAAGGTCACCCGCACCGGGTCTCCGTGGGCGAGCCCGTCGACGGACCGGTTCCCGTCGGCTCCCGCCTCCGGCTCGGGTGCGAGCGCGATGCTCTGGATCTCGGTCCCCGTGTTGAGGAAGACGTCGGCGACGACGAGCTCTCCGCCGACCGCCTGCCGGACGACGCCCTCGATGCCGTAGAGCCCGTAGCGCGGCGAGCGGACGAGCACCCGCACCGAGTCGCCGATCGAGACCTCCGCGAGGGCTCCGCGGATCGACGCGACGTCCCGCCGGGCGGGAGCTGCGGACAGGGCCTCGAGGATCGCACTGGACATCCCGCCAGGCTAGCCGGTCGAGCGAGAAAGATGCGCTGAGACGAGTGCTGCACGACCCTCGATGATGCAGGCACCGGAGGAGCAGAGGGCTATCGGCCCGCGGGGAAGCGGGCTCTCGAGGAGTGCGGAGACGGTGGGATTTGAACCCACGGAACCCAATAAAGGGTTCTCCACCTTAGCAGGGTGGTGCACTCGACCGGACTATGCGACGTCTCCTGAGCGCCCGCCAGGCGAACGCACGACGACCACTATAACCGCACCCGGGAGCCGGGCGTGACACCCGGCGCTGCGGCGCTACTGCTCGTCGAGGGTGCGGCCGACGGTGCAGGTCTGCTGGTCGGCGGTCTGGCCGGTGACGTCGCTCGGGAGGGCGACGGCGGTCTCGCCCGGAGCCGGCGTCGCCGGGTCCGCGGTCGCAGCGGGGTCCGAGGTGGCCGCGTCCGAGGTGGCCGGATCCGAGGGAGCCGCCGAGCCGGTCGCGGCGGGCGTCGACCCGTCGGCCGACTCCGAGCCGCCGCCGGTGGTGCCGGTGAGGGCGATCGGCTGGTCGGCCAGGAGGGCGGCGTTCAGCGTCGCCGACGCCTCCTCGCTCGGGTAGACGCCGTCGCCGTCGATGTAGGTCGGGTACTGGACGAAGACGACGCTGGCGAGGTCCACGTCCTTCACCGCGAGGCCGATCGAGACGAGGGTGTTGACGTTCTCGAGCGAGGTGGAGAGCTGCATGTTCGAGACGGCCGCCTTGCCGAGGCCGTAGAGGGCGACGGGGTTCGAGAGCGTCGAGGCGTCCTTCACCTTGCGCACCAGCGACGACAGGTACACCTGCTGGCTGGAGATGCGCGTGAGGTCGCTGCCGTCGCCGACGCCGTGCCGGGTGCGCAGGAAGGCGAGCGCCTCGGCGCCGACCAGCGTGTGCGTGCCGGCGGTGAGGTTCAGGCCGGTGTACTCGTCCTCGATCGGGGTGGCGACGCAGACGTCGACCCCACCCACCGCGTTCGACATCTCGATGACGCCGTCGAACTGGATGAGGGCGGCGTAGGGGATGTCGAGGCCGGTGAGCTGCTCCACGGTCTGCACGGTGCAGGCCAGCCCGCCGTAGCTCAGCGAGGTGTTGATCTTGGCGGAGCGGAGCGCGTCCGAGACGGTGCCCGTCGCCGGGTCGGTGCAGGACGGGATCGGCACGTACATGTCGCGGGGGAAGCTGATCACCTCGACCGTGGAGTGGTCCTCGGAGATGTGCATCAGCATCGTGACGTCGTTGAGGTTCTCGGAGCGGTCGCCGTACGCGCCCGCCGCGGAGCCCTCGGCGCTGTCGCTGCCCGCGAGCAGGATGTTGACGCCGCCCTCGATCGCGCCGATCTCCGGGACGGCGGAGCCGGCGTCGGTCGAGCCGATGCCGAGGTCGACGGAGGGACGCGCGCTGCCCGCGATCATCGAGAGGGCGATCACCACGATCGAGATCGTGCTGAGCACGCCGACGCCGACGCAGGCCGCGAGGATCCGCCCGGCGAACCGGAGTCCGCTGTGCGGCCGCAGCCGCCCGTGACGGGCCGCTGTCCGGCGCGAGACGACGGGGTCGGTCATCGGTTCCGCCTCCGGCGTCAGCCGAAGAACCCGACCGAGCAGGTCTGCTGATCGGCGGGCTGGCCGGTGATGGCCTCCGGGAGCTCGACCGGTGCGCCGGCCGCGGGCGTGCCGGGCGCGGCGGTCGCGCCGGGAGTCGCCTCCGCGGTCGCGAGCGGGTCGGTCGTGGCGGGGCCGGCGGCGGGGGCCTCGGTCGCCGCAGGAGCCGCGGGCTCACCCGAGGTCGTCGCGCCGGCGCCGGTGCCACCGGTGAGGGCGATCGGCTGGTCCGTCTGCAGGGCGGTGGCGAGCACGTCGCCCGCGGTGCGGTCGGGGACGACGCCACCGGACACCGAGCCGGTCGGGTACTGCGCGAACACGACGTTCGCGATGTCGACGTCCTTGAGCGCGAGGCCCATCTGCACGAGGGTATTGACGTTGTTGAGCTCGGTCGAGAGCGTCATGTTGCCCAGGGCGGCCTTGGCGAGTCCGTAGAGCGCGACCGGGTTGAGCAGCGTGTCGGCGCTCTTGACCTGGCGGACCAGCGAGGAGAGGAAGACCTGCTGGTTGCTGATCCGGGTCAGGTCGCTGCCGTCGCCGATGCCGTGCCGGCTGCGGAGGAACTGCAGCGCGGCCATGCCCTCGAGCGAGTGCACGCCGGGCTCGAGGTAGGTGTTGGTGTACGGATCCGCGATCTCGGTCGCGACGCAGACGTCGACTCCGCCGATCGCGTTCGACATCTCGATGACGCCGTTGAACTGCACGACCGCGCCGTAGTCGACCCGGACGCCGAGCAGCTCCTCCGCGACGCCGGCGACGCAGCCGAGGCTGACGTCCTTGCCCATCGCCTCGTTGATCTTGGTGTCGTAGCGGGCGGGGATGGTCTCCCCCGTCACCGCGTTGACGCAGGACGGGATGTCGACGTACATGTCGCGGGGGAAGCTGACGACGGTCGCGTTGCTGTGGTCGGCCGAGACGTGCATCAGCATGTTCACGTCGTTGAGGACGCTGGTCTCCTCGTCCGGGTCACCGTAGGCGTCGCCCTGACCCTGGCGAGAATCGCTGCCGACGACGAGGACGTTGAATCCGCCCTCGAGGGCGCCGATCTCGGGGACCGAGCCGGCCGCGACCTCGGAGCCCGCCGCGATCGGGTGCAGGCTGACGGACGGCTGGGCGGACTGCACGAGCAGCGTCGCGGCGATCGCGACGATCGAGATCGAGGCGACGATGCCCACTCCCGAGACGGTCGCAGCGGCCTTGACGAGGGTCCGCGGCAGGCTGTGGCGCTTCTGCCGTCCGTGCCGGACGTGGGGTCGCGGCGTGCGCGCCGACTCGTCCGCGGCGGAGTGGTCCGTCGAAGGGCGCGTCGTGCGCATCCGTCTCCCGTTCGTCTGTGGGCTGGGGGTGGTGGGGCTGGGGTGTGGAGCTGAGGGCGGGCCTGGGACCCGCGGGCGCGGAGGAGGGGACTCCCACCGCGTCGGGACATAGTACCCAGAGCGCTCCGGAAAGCCATCCGTCGCCCGGAATTCGCGCCGGAGGGCAGGGGCGGCCGCGCCACACGGCCACCCGCCCCGCGCTCAGCCCTGCTGCTCGACGACGCTGATCGCCCAGACCACCCCGAAGCGGTCGGTGAGCATGCCGAAGCCGGCCGACCAGGCCGACGCCGCGAGCGGCTCGACGACGCTCGCTCCGTCGATGAGCGCGTCCCAGTGGCCGGTCGCCTCCCCGAGCGTCGCGGCCTGCAGGGCCAGGAAGAAGGGACGGTCGGTGATCGTCGTGCCGTTCTCGCGGCGCGTGGCTCCCGCCTGCAGGTCCGCCTCGCTCGAGGGGACGTCGTACGCCATCACGGTGAAGCCGCCCGCGCCGACGACCTGGCCGTGGACGACGCGATCGGTGTCGGGCAGGCCCGCCGGCATCCCGAAGTCGCCGTATGTGCGGACGACGGCCCGGCCGCCGAAGACGGCGGCGTAGTACTCGAGGGCGGCGCGGGCCGCTCCGGTGAAGTTGAGGTGGGCGACGACTGCTGCGGTCATGGGTGTGCTCCTTCGCTGCGCGGTGGTGGGGCCGCGGTTCTCCCCGTTCTTCCGGGGCTTGAGAACACGATCTCGTCGGTACCGGCCAGGGAACGTCCGCTTCGCGCGCGATGATCGATCCGTGCCCACCTCCTCCTCGCCCTCCACCTCGAAGCGGCTGCTCACCCTCCTGTCGCTGCTGCAGTCGCGCCGCGACTGGTCGGCACCGGTGCTGGCGGGGCGACTCGAGGTGAGCGAGCGCACCGTCCGGCGCGACGTCGAGCGGCTGCGCGAAGTGGACTACGTGATCGAGACCACGCGCGGCCCCGACGGCGGCTACCGCCTGGCCGCCGGCACGGAACTGCCGCCGCTGCTCTTCGACGACGAGCAGGCCGTCGTGATCGCCCTGGCGCTGCGGACCGCCGGCGCCCTCGGCACCGACCTCGACGAGGCGGCCGAGCGGGCGCTCCGGACGATCCGCCGACTGCTGCCGAGCCGCCTCGCGCACCGGATCGACGGACTCGCGGCGAGCGCCGGCACCGCGACCCGCCCGGCCGAGGCGCACGCCGACGCCGGGGTGCTGCTGCGGATCGGCGACGCGATCCGCGACGCGCTGACCCTGCGGTTCGACTACGACTCCTTCGCAGGACCGGCCGACGCCGAACCCGCCGCCCGCACGACCGAGCCGCACCACCTCGTCCTTGCCGGCGGCCGCTGGTACCTGATCGGCTGGACTCCCGAGCGCGACGACTGGCGCACCTACCGGGTCGACCGGATCCGGCTCCGCAGTCACACCGGCGCCAGCTTCACCCCGCGGTCCGTGCCGGGCGGCGACCCCGCGGCGTTCCTCTCAGCCCGCTTCAAGGGCTCGACCGGCGCAGACACCTGGCCGTGCGGGGGCTCGGCGATCCTCGACGCCGACGCCGTGCAGATCGCCCCGTACCTCGGCGACGGCACGCTGAGCGTCGAGCCGGACGGCCGCTGCCGGATCCGCGTCGGCTCCTGGTCCTGGCCCGGCGTCGCCGCGTCGATCGCCCGCTTCGACGCGCCGATCACCGATGTGGAGCCGGTCGAGCTCCGCGCGGCGTTCGCCCGCCTGGCCGCGCGAGCAGTGGACGCCGCGCGCCCGGGCGACGACACCGGCTGACCGACGCGCCGACGCCCGGGCTCAGGGCCGCAGCGTCCGCCGGAGGAACCGCACCTGATCCTCGAGGCTGGCCTGCGACACGGCGGCGTCCGGCACCAGCTGATCGAAGACGTGGTACGTGCCGGCCCAGAGCCGCAGATCGACGGGGACCCGGTCCTCGAGGAGCCGCGCTCCGAATCGGAGCGCCTCGTCGCGCAGGGGATCGAGCTCGGCGGCCAGGAGATAGGTCTCGGGCAGTCCGATCAGCGACTCCCGTCGCGCCGGTGCCGCGTACTCGTCGGCCGGCGCACCGGCGAGGTAGAGCCGCCACATGACCGCGGCGTTGCGGTTGTCCCAGACCGGCGTGGCGTCGAACTCCCGCATCGACGAGCTGTGCAGGCGGTCGTCCAGCACGGGGAACAGCAGCAGCTGCGCCCGCGGCACCCGCTCCCCCTCGTCGAGGGCGAGCATGCTCACTCCCGCCGCCAGTGCGCCGCCGGCGCTGACGCCGGCGACCGCGATCCGGGCGGGATCGATCCCGAGCTCGGCCGCTCGCTCGATCATCCACCGGAGCACCGCCCGGCAGTCGCGGAGGCCGTGCGGATACGCGTGCTCCGGCGCGAGACGGTAGTCGACCGAGACGACGAGGCAGCCCGCGTCCCCCGCGTAGCGCAGGCAGCGGGCGTTCTCGGAGAGGGTGTCCCCCGCGACGAAGGCGCCGCCGTGCAGGAAGAGCAGCGCGGACCCGACGGACGCCGACGGGCGATAGAGCCGGAGGCCGATGTCGTGTCCGTCGAGGCGCACCGAGCGCGACTCGATCGCGACGGACCCGCCGAATTCCACCTCGGCGGACGACGGCTGCATCGTCGACGAGCCCATCAGTCGCCGGGTGCCCTCGACGTCGTTCAGATCGGGCCGGAGCATCAGCTCGGTGGCGGCGGCGAGCTCAGCGTCCACGGCGGCCACCGCCTGCCGCGCCCAGGGCGCTCACGCCTCGTCCGGCTCCGCCTCGGCGATGCGCAGCAGCTGCAGCGCGAGCCACGCGTCGTTGCGCTGCACGGCGTCGAACACGTCGATCCCCAGCTTCGCGCCCACGTTCTTCAGCCGGTGCCCCAGCGAGCTGTGGTGCAGCAGGAGCTCCGTCGCCGCCGCGCGGACGTTCGCGTGGCGGCAGTACGCGTCCAGGGCGAGGATCTCGCCCAGACCGACGGGCGTCCGCACCAGGAGCTGCATCCGCTGCACGAGCTCCGAGCCGGCGGCCTCCGCCGGGGAGACCCGGGCGAGGCAGCGCAACGAGCCGAGCGCGTCGTGCGCGAGCGCGCGCGGACCGAGCACCGGCGAGCACAGCCGCAGCGTGCGCAGCGCGGAGAGGTAGGAGTCCCGCGGCGAGAGCGCCGAGGCCGTCGCGCCGACGGCGACGGTCTCGGCGCCCTCGGGGAGCGTGCCCGGCCGCGTCCCGGGACCGTGCAGCAGCACCGCGTGCGCCGTCCCGAAGCGCACGGGAGCGGTGCAGCGGTGCTCCGGCCCGCACCACTCCCGCCAGCCGCGCGGATCCGAGAGCGGTCCGCTCGCGCCCCGGGCGAGGACGACGCGCACTCGCCAGTCCGGCCGGAAGCCCAGCCGCCGGAGCGCCTCCTCCCGGTGCTCCGTGATCGAGGGCAGCGCCTCGATGAGCATCCGCAGCGGCTCGCCGTCGCCCAGCCGGGCCGCGTCGGCCTGCCGGATGAGGATCGTGGCCGCTGTCAGGGACATGCGCTCGAGGATCAGCTGCGCCATGTCCGGGTCGCTGCTCGCGGGCACCACCCAGACCAGGCCGGCGTCCGCCGTGTCCCCGCCGATCGTCGTGCTGATCGCGCCGGTCGGCGGATCGTGCGGCCTCGCGCGTCCGAGGCTGTCGAAGCCGCAGCCACCGCCCGGACCAGCGAACCCCGCCTCGGTCCCGATCAGCATCGCCGTCGAGCGCACCAGCTCGTCGATCCCGGCCCGGAACTGCTGGAGCTTGTCGAAGAAGCTGACGACGCGCAGCGCGTCCGCACCGCTCTCGCCGCCCTCGGACAGCCGCCGGAGAAGACCCTCCATGCGTCACAGCCTCACTCGTCATCGCGTGCTCGCAACCGGTCGATCGCCAGGGCGAGCACCAGCACGGTCCCCGTCGCGATGCCCTGCCAGTAGGACGATACATTCAGGATCACGAGGCCGTTGCTCAGCGTCGAGAGGAAGACGATGCCGAGCGCCGTGCGCGGAATGCTGCCGCGGCCGCCGAAGAGCGAGGTCCCGCCGAGCACGACCGCGGCGAAGATGTCGAACTCGGCGCCCTGGCCGTTGTTCGCGGATCCGGAGCCGAGCCGCCCCGCGAGGAGCACGCCGGCCACCGCCGAGAGCGCCCCGGCGACCACGAAGACCTGCATCGCGTGCAGGTTCACCCGCAGCCCCGCGACCCTCGAGGCCCGCCCGGACGAGCCGATCGCGTAGGACCGCAGTCCCCAGGTCGTCGTGCGCATCACGAGCCACGCGACGACGTAGAGGACGGTCACGAGCACCACCGCGACCGGGAGCGGGCCGATCGACCCGGTGCCGACCCAGAGCAGGAGGTCGAAGCCCTCGACGACCGGCGCCGCGATCGACTGCCCGCTGGTCCAGACCTGAGCGGCACCGCGCACCACCAGCGCCACCGCGAGCGTCGAGATGAACCCCGGGATCCGGAGGCTCTCGGTCAGGACGCCGTTGACGAGGCCGAGCAGGGCCCCGAGCGCGATCGCCCCGAGGACGGCGACGAGCGGCGGCAGCCCGGCCTGCAGGAGCGAGACGCAGGTGATCCCGGACGCCGCGATCAGCGCGCCCTGGCTGATGTCGAGCCGGCCGGCGATCAGGATGATCGTCGCGCCGATCGCCGCGACGCCGAGCACCGCCGACTGCCGCAGCACGACGAAGAGGTTGTCCACGGTGAAGAACGTCGTCGAGCTGACGGCGAAGACGACGATCATCACGGCCAGCGCCACCGGGAGGACGATCGTGGCGAGGCGCTCCTGGTCGAACCCGCGGCGCGGAGCGCGGGCCACTCCGGGAACGGGCGTGTCGAGGCGGGTCATGACACGCCTCCGGTCGCTGCGGACAAGAGTTCTCCTTCGGTGGCGGTGGTCGCCGGGAGCTCCCGGACGACGGCGCCGTTGCGGACGACGACGATCCGATCGCAGGCGGCGCGCAGCTCGGCGATCTCCGAGCTGATGAGCAGGACGGCGACGCCCTGCGCGGTGAGATCCCAGACCGTGTCGATGAGATCGGCCTTGGCCCGGACGTCGATGCCGTGGGTGGGCTCGTCGAGGACGAGCAGGGACAGGTCCTCGGCGAGCAGGCGCCCGACGAGGACCTTCTGCTGATTGCCCCCGGAGAGCGAGCGGATGTCGAGGGCGTCGCTCGCGGCCTTGATCCGCAGCCGGGACGTCATCTCGGCGACGAGGGCGGTCACCGCGCGCCGGTCGAAGACGCCGCCTCGAGCGACGTTCCGCGGCGCCCGGACGATCATGTTCCGCCGCACGCTGAGGTGCGGCAGGATTCCCTCGCTGCGGCGGTCCTCGGAGAGGTACGCGACACCGCGGGCGAAGCCGGCGGCGGCGGAGCGGGGACGGTAGGGCCGGCCGGCCAGCTGCATCGAGCCGGACTGCAGGGCCTCCAGCCCGGCGATCGAGCGGCCGATCGACGACTTGCCCGCGCCGACGAGCCCGAAGACGCCCAGCACCTCGCCCCGCCGGATCGCGAGGTCGACGGGCGGGCGTCCCTTGACCACCAGAGCACTGCCGACGAAGGCGGGCTCGCCGAAGACGGCCGCCCGCTCGACCCGGGTGACAGCGGCGGACCCGGGCACCATGGCGTCGACCACCTGCGGCAGCACGGCCGCGGTGGCGCCGAATTCGCCGGCGACGCGCCCGTCCCGCAGCACGACGATGCTGTCGCAGAGCTGGACGACCTCGTCGAGCCGGTGCGAGATGAAGACGACGCCGACGCCCTCGTCGCTGAGCGAGCGCATCACGCGGAAGAGGCGAGCCGCCTCGAACGGCGTGAGCGAGGACGTCGGCTCGTCCAGGAGCAGGACGGATCCGGCGCTGCGCAGCGCGCGGGCGGCCGCGATCAGCTGGCGGTCGCCGATCGACACGTCGCACACCGGGGTGTCGACGTCGTTCTCGAGCCCCATCCGGCGCAGCAGCGCGCGAGCGGCCTCGCGCATCCGCCGCCGGTCGAGCCGCAGCGCCCGCTGGAACACCCGCTCGTCGCCGAGGAAGAGGTTCTCGGCGATCGTGAGATCGGGAACGAGATCCAGCTCCTGGCGCACCACGCCGATGCCCTTCTGCTGCGCCTCCCGAGGGCTGGAGAACGAGACGGGCTCCCCGTCCACCCGCAGCTCGCCGGAATCGGGTGGCAGCTGGCCGGTCAGGATGTTGATCAGGGTGGACTTGCCCGCCCCGTTGGCGCCGGCCAGTCCGAGGATCCGGCCCGCGTGCACCGTGAGATCGACGCCGGTGAGGGCCGCGACCCCGCCGAAGGACTTGCTCACTCCGCAGACGGTGAGGACGGGGGCGCTGCCGTGCAGTGCCGTCATCCGAGGGAGTCCAGGATCCCCTGGGCGTTCTCCGCCGTCACGAGCTCGACGGGCACGATCTGCTCGCGCTCCACGTCGCCGCCCGAGGAGAGCTCGAGGACCGCTCGGGCGATGATCTCGCCCTGCTGGACCGGGAAGAGTCCCACCGTCGAGACGACCTCCCCGGACAGGACGCCCTGGAGGATCCGCGCGTCCTCGCCGCCCGTGACGATCGCCACGTCCTCGCCGGGGGTGCGTCCCGAGGCCTTGACCGCGGAGAGCGCCCCGAGCGCGCTGGAGTCGTTCAGGCCGACGATCAGGTCGAGATCGGGGTGCGCCTGCAGGACGGTCGAGGTCTGCGCGTTGCCGGTGTCCTCCTGATACGCCTCGACCTCGCTGACGAGCGTCCACTCCCCCTCCCCGAGCGCCGCGTCGAGCCCCGCGATCACGCCCTCGTGCCGGGCGATCAGCGGTGCACCGCCCGAGTCCTGGTGCAGGATCGCGACGGTGGGCTTCTCGTCCGCGCGGTTCGCCGCGAGCCAGCCGCCGGCGCTCTCGCCCTCGAGCTCGCCGAAGGCGCGGTCGTCGAGGTTGAAGACGACATCCGCCTCGGGGATGTCGGTCGCGAGGCCGATGACGAGGACGTCCTGCCCCGCCAGGCGGCGCGCCACCGGCGAGATCGCCTTCGGGTCCGTCGGGCACACGATCACCGCCTTGGCGCCGGCCGCGACGAGGTTCTCGATGCCGGAGACCTGCTCGCCGGACTCGCCGTCGGGGTCGGAGGTGACGACGTCGATGCCGCAGTCGCCGAGGACGCTCTGCAGTCCCTTCTCGACCAGCGGGAAGTAGCCGCCCGAGTTGGAGTACGGCGAGTAGCCGACGCGGGTGAGCCCGACGCCGTCGCACTCGGCCGGGCGCTCGCCGGCCGGGGGCGACGGGGTCGCGCTCTGACAGCCGGTCAGCGGCAGCAGCACCACCACGGCCGCGGCAAGTGCCGACGTCAGGCGGCGGGATCTCGTGGTGGGTCCGTGGACGTGCATCGTGTCTCCTTCGACAGGCAGTGCGGGTGGGGCGACTCCTCGCGAGGGGATCGACGCCACCGGCCACTCTGCCGACGCAGCGGCCCGGAGTCATCCGGACAGCGACGCGCTTTCGCCCGCCATCTGGCGGATGGCAGCGCCACCACGGATGCGCCGAGCGGTGGGGTGACCGAGCTCGGATCCCGGTCACCCGTTCATCGGAGGGGTGGGCCCGACGGTGACCGGCGCAGGGTCGAGGAGACGCCTCGGGGATCGACCCGGGCGCGACGCGCACCGAGTGAAGGAGAAGAGACCATGAACGAGAAGCACCTGACGGACGTCCGGGACCTGCCGATGACCGTGTTCGAGGTGGCGGACCAGGGCGGGGTCGTCGAGTCCCTCACCGCCGGTCATGGCATGAAGGAGCTCGCCGACTCCAACTGCGTCTGCTACATCTGCTGCGGCGGCCCCGCCGCCTGAGCGCCGAGGGCGCGCCGGTCGCCCCTTCGACGCGGCAAGCGAGCACGCGTCCCTCCGCGTGCCGCACCGGGCTCCCGTCCCGCTTCACGCAGGACGGGAGCCTTCTGCCGTCCGCGGCGACGCCGGAGGGGCAGCCCACCGGCCCTCCGGCGAGACCGTCTCGGCCACCGCCGCTGCGTACTCGGCGTGCCGGTCGTGGGTCGGCTGCCCGAAGGACCGCTGCAGGACCGTGCCGAGGAGCCGGGCGCAGTCGCCGTTGCGATCCGCGTCGCCGGCGCCCTCGGGCCGCAGGACGAAGCCGCCGACGACCGCTCCGACCGCCAGCCGCCCGGATTCCGAGCGCGCGTCGCCGAGCACGAGGTGGTGGCGGCTGAGGGCGCCGAGGTAGCCCGGATCGGAGAGCCGGGAGACGAGCGAGAGCCCGAGCCGGTCGGGCGCTCCGGGCCGGGCGCCGCGCGAGCCGAGGACCGCGCTGTCCCCTCGGTTGTAGGCGCTGAGCAACGGCACCGCCATGGTCCCGTGGTAGAGCATCGCGGCCGTGAGGCCGAACGCGACCAGCTCCGGCCGGCGCAGGAGGGCCGCCCCGAGCTCGGCGTCGATCCGGCCCGCCTCGCGGACGAGGACGGCGTCGAGGAGCTCGTCCTTGCTGCTCCAGTGCAGGTAGAGCGTGCCCTTGCCGACGTGCGCGGCGTCGGCCACGTCCTGCATGCAGACCTTGCGGTAGCCCCAGCGGAGGACGAGATCGCGCATCGCGTCGAGGATGCGCTCGCGCCGCCGCGGGTCTGCGGTCTCGGGTCGGCGCGGATGGGCGACCTCCGAGCCCCGGCGGAGACCCGGGTCGGTCGACGCGTCAGCTCCGCTCCCTGATGACGGCGTCACGGGAACGGGTGCGGATCGGGGTTCAGCTCGTCCGGGAGCAGGTCGCGGTCGAGCCGACCGAGCCGACGCGGCAGCTCGAGGAGCCGGGGAAGCCCGTCGATCCTGCGATTGCGGTGGCCGAACGTCATCGGCACGGCGCCCGGCACGAGCACCTTCACGCAGGCGAATCCGCCCGCGCGGTGCTCCGGCGTGGTCTGGTCGACGACGAGCACCTCGCCGATCCGGTCCACCGCGGCGCGGAGATCGACCGCCAGGTCCGAGGCGTCCGGGCGCACGCGGTCCGCTCCGCCGATGTCGTCGGTGCGGATCGTCGGACCGCCGCGGAGGAAGTCGAGGCGGTGGCGGGCGTCCGGGTGCGCGTAAAGGGCGGAGTGGTCGAGCATCGTGCGCACGGCGGAGGGGTCGCGCACCATCTCCGCGGCGTGCGCCTCCTCGCCCGGGTAGCGCCGGAGGAGGTCCGCCAGGATCGGGCCGAGCTCGTTCATCGCGCCGAGCAGGGCGCGCTCGGGGTCCAAACCCGCCCCGGCCGTGCTGAGGGCGGCCGGTCCGGAGCCGCCCTGCCGCGTCGCCAGCAGCCACACCGCCGGGATGCCCCAGTCCGTCGTGACGTCGAAGGCGGCGACGTCGTAGCCGGTCGCCGCCGTGATCGCCGCCGCCTGCTCCGCGACGAGCGGGTCGCGGCAGCTGCTCAGGTCGATGCCGGCCGGCGTGCTGCGGGTGTACCAGGTGCAGAGGAAGGCGTCGCGCTCGACCGTCTCCAGCAGGCCGTGCAGGGCGGCCTCCTCCCAGGAGGAGCCGAGCGCGCAGCCGTTCGAGACCTCGTAGTAGGAGACGGGGTCGTCCCCGCGCAGTCGCTGCGAGAAGTAGTAGGCGAGGGCCTCGGGGACCAGGCGCGCGCGGCCCTCGGCGAAGGAGTGCGCCCAGACCCACTGGATCGGCACGTCCTCGTCGAACCGCCGGTAGCGGAAGGCCGCATCGTCGTAGGACTCGTCCGGATGCCGGCCGAAGACGTCGGGATGCACGGCCTCGGCGGCGAGATCCCGGTAGCTCCCGCGCACCGTCGACCGGCGTCCGCCCGGGGCGACTCCCCCGTAGCGCTCGAGCGCCTCCAGCACCGCGGTGACCTCGGCGGACCGGTAGTCGCGGCCGCGTCCGTAGCCCGGCTCGACGAGGCCGTCGAGCCGCATCGGCATCGGCGCGGCCGCCATGACCAGCCCGCCCTCGTCCCCGCGCCGCGTGGCGGCGATCGTCCCGCAGAAGGGGTCGATGTAGAGGGAGCAGAGGGCGTCGGCCTCGCCGACGACGTCGCGGATCCGCGCTCCGAACGGAACGGTCTTGGGCTGCGGCGCGAGGACGTGCTGGGCAGCCGCGGCGGTGTCCTCCGGGAGGTCGCCGCAGAGCACGCAGAGGGGCTCGGGGAGGAAGGCGTGGAACTCCACCGCCAGGGTGTCGAGGCGGACCACCGCGACCCGGCGCTGGGCACCCGCAGCCTCGCGCTCCCGGGCCAGGAGGCGCTCGAGCGCGATCGCCGCGACGTCGGTCGCCAGCTCGTCGAGCGCCTCGGGGCGGCGGCTCTCGAGCTGCTCCGCGTACTCCGCCGTCAGCCGCACCCGCCACGGCTCCGCGCCGCCGAGGCGTTCCCGCCGGAGCGCCAGGCACCGCGGGCAGCCCGGGAGTCCGGGGCGGACGAGGGGCCCGATGACGATGCGGTTCACCTCGACGTGCACGGGCAGCCACGGGACGTCCGCGGCAGGACGACTCGGGATCCGCCAGGTGTCGGACGCCCGGACGACGACCCCGCTCGCCGCGCCGACGCCGGCCAGTGCGCCCTGGAGCAGTCCGTCCGCGGCGTCCGCAGCGTCGATCTCACCCGTGCTCACGGCAGGATCACCACCTTCCGGACGACGAGCCCGAGTCGCGCGACGACGGGATCGTGGTCCAGGTCGACCACGACCGCCCGCGGATCGGAGGTGGGAGCCGCTTCGACGGCGAGCCTCAGCGCCTCCTCCTCAGTGGCGGCGACCCCGAGGCCGCCAGTCGCCGGAGGGGCGTCCGAGCAGCGGAAGGCGAGGGAGACCGGTATCCGGACGGTCGCGCTGTCGGCCAGGCGCCGGCCCGGCACGGTGCACTCCGCGGGTGCGGCGACGATGTCGCGGACCGCCGCGCGCAGCTGCTCGAGGGTCGCGGTCGGCGCGGCGACGGCGCGTCCTGCGGCGTCGAGCACCCGGCGCGGATCGAGGACCGACTCCGCGCGGATCGCGAGTGCCCGGCGCACGGCGTCCGCCCGTGCCTCCGCGAAGTCCGCGCCCTCGCCGACGACCTCGACGTCGCGCCGGTCGGTAACGGCGTCGCAGGCGACCAGCGCTCGGGAGTGGTGCCGCGGCACCTGCGGCAGGTCCGCCTCCTCGATCAGCCGGACGACCCCGAAGTCGGGATCGACGAGCGTCATCGCGCGCTCCTCGAACGGGCCGGTCGCCTCCGGCTGCCCGGCCTGCCACGGGTGCGGGCTGATCCGGGTGAGCACGGTTCCGTCCGCAGTGACCGTCGTGGCCCGCCACGGATCCGTGCGACCGGAGGCAGCGCGGCGGACCAGCTGGGCGACGGCCAGCCGGAGCACGTGCCCCTCGGGCCTGCCCGCCTCGACCCCGCGCTCTGCCGCTGCCACCAGCACCGGGAGCAGCTCCGCGCCGGGCGCCGGGCCGACGACCAGCGCCGCGCCGTCACGCAGCAGCACCGCCCCGTACGTCCGCTCCGGGTGCTCGCGGACCTCGTCGATCAGCCACCGCCCCCCGACCGGGCCGACCGCGAGCGAGCACTCGGGGAGCGCACGGCCGCTCCGCGCCACCGCGCGCTGCAGGAGCTCTGTCTCGCCGAGGAGGCGGACGCGACCGGCGACGGGAGCCTCCCGGAGGAGGCCGAGGCTGAGCATCGCGCTCCGCACGCGCCGGACCTGATCCGCCCGGGCGGGATCGAGCGACCGCGCCCGCTCCTCGACGTCGTCCCCGGCCAGGATCCACGCCGCGATCACGCGCATCCAGCCCGCCACCTCGCCGGTCAGCTCGATGTCACCGGCGGCGGTCATGCCGTAGGTGCGCCCCTCGTGGTCGATGACGCAGGCGCTGGTGTCCACGGTGAGGGTCATCGCGTCACCGCCGGCACCGGTCGCGGAGTCGAGCCGACGATGAACTGGCCCACGCTGCACTCGAGGAGCGGGTCGCGACCGGTCGCCTCGGCGAAGGCGACGGGGTCGTCGGTGCCGAGCGGGCAGCCCGCCAGTCCCATCGCGCTGCACGCCCCGGCGAGGGCCTGGTAGAGCACCCCGGTGTCCTTCAGCACGAGCTCGAGCGCCATCCTCTGGTACTTCCACATCACCCGGCCGACACGGGCGGAGACGACGATCAGGACCTGCGGGGTGACCCCGGTCGCCGCGACCCCACTCGCGACCTGGACCATCCGGCGCACGGCGGGAGCGCCGATGCCGCACACCTCCTCGAGCTCGTGGCGGTGCGCGTCGTAGTGGTAGAACGCCGGCCCGAGCCCGGCGCAGCGCGAGACGGCGAGGTACAGCTCGAGCTCCGCGAGCGAGCCGCCGGACGGGCGCGGCGAACTGACCACCTCCGTCCCGTGGTCGATGCGCAGCCCGCGGACCCGGGCCGTCCGGAACAGGAGCTCGCCGAGCTCGGCGACGTCGATCGGCGCGGCGTCGTCGTGCTCGCGCAGGGACGCCCTGCGCTCGACGACCTCGGCGTAGGGCGGGTCGCTCGCGCGCAGGGCGGCGAGATCGACCGCGGGGAGTGCGACCCGGCGCCCGCCGAACGGGACCGGGGCGGCGCCTTCCGGAGGGAAACCCGCCTTCCCACCCCACCATGTGCCTCCGAAGTCGGCGGCCGGGCCGCGATAGCCCTGCCTGCTGCGGTCGTGGAAGAGCAGCTCGTGGGGTGCCCACTGCCGGTAGCGGAACTCGGTGTCCTCCGGTCCGCCCGGCAGCGCGAGGAACCCGTGCCGCTGGAGCTCGCGGCGCAGGGCGGCGGCGAGACCGCCGGAGCCCGAGAGTGCGTCGGCGAGCAGCGATCGCCGCTGCAGCACGATCTCGGCGCTGGCCAGCGGGGACTCGACGAGCAGGTCGGCGCCGTCGCGGCGGACCACCGCGAACCTCGAGAGGTCGAGGTCGGCGGACGGCTCAGGAGCGGGCTCGACCGCGGCCCGCAGCGGGCGGACGACGAAGCCGGGACCGTCGTCGTCCCCGAACTCCTGGACGAGCCAGCCTTCCTCGCGCAGCCGCGCAGTCACGGCATCGTCGGCACCGCCCGGCCCGCCCTCGACGAGCTGCCGGAGTCGCTCGTCGACGTCCGCGCCGTCGCCGAGCGCCAGGGCTCGTGGCCACGCCATCACGGTCGTGCCGTTGGCGTCCCGTGTCGCGTACACCCCCGCTCGCAGGCGCTCAGTGCGAGGTCCCGGCACGTTCTCGTCGCTCATGACGGCTCCTTCTCCCTCGAGAGGCGGGCGGCCCGAAGCTCAGAAGGTGCGTCTCGGCGGAGGCGACCCGTCTCGAATATCGACAGAACGTCACTTTAGCGTCGGGGCCCGACGACGCGATCGCTGTGCGCCAGGGACGCGCAACAGGCCCTCCATGCTGATCGAGCAGCCCGCGCAACAGGCGCTCCATGCTGATCGAGTAGCCCGCGCAGCGGGCGTATCGGTGATTGCCTTGGTGTGTCGCGGGGTTCTGACTCGTCTGCGTATCTGACGCCTGGCAGGGCTGTCTGGATCTCGAACTGTCG